>JAJEDR010000037.1 GCA_022821385.1 Rhodothermales bacterium | reverse complement strand
GGGCTGCGGGTTATCTCGGATCCCAAGGCCCGATCTCCTGGATGCAGGATCGAAACCTCATCATTGAATATGTCTAATTCCGCACTGACCTGGATACTCAACTCGACGCAAAAAACGTGGTTGGAAATTCAGGCTAGCGTCGGTAATTCTCAGCCACTCCGATAATCCCCTTTAATCTCGTAGATTTATCTGCGCGTATCTCAGGTTTTGTTTCACCATAGCGGTATCCATCAGATGTCATTCAACTACACATTTCGGGTTGTCTTAGGGTTTTTAATGTTGGTCTTTTTTTGGCCTGTTGCAGGATCTGCGCAGCCCTATGACACCACTTATTATAGCGCGCTAGAGTTTCGCAGTGTGGGGCCTTATAGAGGCGGTCGCTCGGCAACGGTTACAGGAGTTCCGGGGCAGCCCATGAAAGCATATTTCGGTGCCACCGGTGGAGGGGTCTGGAAATCTACAACGGGAGGTTCCTCCTGGGAAAATATATCAGATGGCTACTTTGGGGGAAGCATTGGTGCAGTTGCAGTCAGTACATGGGACCCCAATGTCATTTATGTCGGCGGTGGAGAAAAGACCGTGCGTGGGAATGTATCACACGGCTATGGTATATACAAGTCACTTGATGCGGGCCGTACCTGGGAGCATAAGGGGCTTTCTGATAGCCATCGGATCCCACGGATTCGTATCCATCCACGCAATCCAGATCACGTATACGCTGCCGTCATGGGTCACTTGTCCGGCCCAAACGATGAACGAGGGATTTACAGGTCAATGGATGGCGGGGAGTCCTGGGAAAGGATTTTGTTTATCAGTGACGAAGTTGGCTTTGTAGATCTTGTGATGGACCCAACTAATCCGAGAGTTCTGTACGCCAGTGCATGGCGTGTTATCCGGACGCCATATAGCCTGGAAAGTGGCGGTGAAGGTAGCGGGATATGGAAGTCAACCGATGGAGGGGACACATGGTCAGAAGTTACCGGGCAGGATAACGGCTTGCCAAGTGGAACACTGGGCATCAGTGGTATTGCTATTTCCCCGGTAAACCCGGACAGAATATGGGTCATCATTGAGGCTGCCGAAGGTGGCGTGTTCAGGTCTGATAATGGAGGCGAAACGTGGCGAAAGATAAATGATGATCGTAATCTGCGGCAGCGTGCCTGGTACTACACACGTATTTATGCAGACACCGCCAACGAGGATGTGGTTTATGTCCTTAACGTTCAGTTTTGGCGATCCAAGGACGGAGGTAGCACTTATTCTAGTATCTCAACACCCCATGGAGATCATCATGACCTGTGGATTGATCCCGACGATTCCAATCACCTCATCATCGCCGACGATGGGGGTGCACAGGTAAGCTTTGACGCCGGGGACAATTGGAGTACATATTACAATCAGCCCACAGCTCAATTCTATCGTGTTACGACGGACAATCATTTTCCATATCGCATTTTGGGTGCACAGCAGGATAACTCGACCGTACGCATACTGCATACCTCCAATGGTCTGAATGAACGGGAATGGGAGCCTACCGCGGGAGGTGAGAGTGGCTGGTTGGCTCCCAAACCGGACAACCCACAGATTGTCTACGGAGGATCATACGGAGGCTATTTGACGCGGGTGGATCACGATACCGGTGAGCGTCGAGCCGTGAACGTATACCCCGACAATCCGATGGGGCATGGTGCAGAGGGAATGAAATACCGATTTCAATGGAATTTCCCCATACTGTTTTCAATGCACGATTACAATGTGCTTTATGCAGCGGGGAACCACCTCTTCCGCACCACCGACGAAGGACAATCCTGGGAAATGATCAGTCCAGACCTGACACGTGCAGATTCTACAAAGCTTGGCCCGAGTGGCGGACCTATTACGAAGGACAATACGGGGGTTGAATACTATGCCACGATCTTTACGGTTGCTGAGAGTCCTCATGATCCACAGGTTCTCTGGGCCGGGTCTGATGACGGACTTGTTCATATTACCCGTGATGGAGGAGTCACCTGGGAGGACATAACCCCGGAAGGAATGCCTGAGTGGATGCAGATAAATGACCTGGTAGCTCATCCGACGATGGAGGGAGGGGCCTATTTTGCCGGTACACGCTATAAGCTTGACGACTTCGCACCATACATTTACAAGACAACCAATTATGGCGCAGGTTGGGAGTTGATTGTTGACGGTATTGACGGACAGCATTTTACCCGTGCCATTCAGCCGGATCCAGTGCGTCCAGGCCTCCTGTGGGCCGGGACCGAGTCAGGCTTGTACATCTCCTTTGATGATGGAGAGAACTGGAGCCAATTCCAGCAGAATTTGCCCGTCGTGCCCATCACGGACTTAGACTGGAAAGAGAATGACCTGATCGTGGCTACACAGGGGCGCTCGTTCTGGGTTATGGACGATGTAACCCCGTTGCACCAACTGTCCGATACAATGGCTTCCAAGTCGATGTGGCTGTACGATTCAGCTCCGACCTGGAGAACTGGGGGAAGTGTTAGCCTGCGTTACTGGTTCAGAGAGGCACCGGATTCCAGCACCACCAAACTGAGGATTCTCGAATCTGATGGTTCTACAATCAAGACCTTTACCGCAGAAGACGGAGATATTGACGTAGAGGCAGGGATGAATGTTTTCAGCTGGAACACCCGTTATGAGGATGCTGAGTCATTCTCTGGACTCATCATGTGGTCGGGCAGTGTTCGAGGTCCCAGGGCGGCTCCCGGAACCTATCGTGCACGGCTCATCGCTGGCGATGACTCACTGGAAGTTACCTTTGAACTGCGCAAAGATCCCCGTTCAAGCGCAAGTGTAGCCGATTTGCAGGAGCAATTTGATTTTCTGATTGGAATAAGAGATAAGCTCACCGAGACCCATGAGGCGATAAAGGATATTCGTGAATTACGTACTCAAATTCAAAGAATAACTGGCAATTTGGGTGAGGAGCACGCGGCCATCACGGATTCCGCGAAAGCTCTAACCAATAAGATTACGGAGATTGAGGAGGAGCTTTATCAAACGAAAAATCAAAGCCGTCAGGATCCGCTGAACTTCCCGATCCGGTTGAACAATAAGTTAGCCGCTGTTGCGGGCAATGCTTCTATTGGAGATTTTCGCCCCACGGATCAAGCTGTAGAGGTACGCGACAATATTGTGATGCGTATTGATGCAGAGTTGGAAAAATTGCAGTCCGTATTGGAGACAGACGTTCCCGCGCTTAATTCGATGATCCGGCAAGCAAACATACCGGCTATAAGCTCAAATTAGTTAAGTGTCGGACTTCAGTAGGCAAAAAAATGTTTACGGGATGCGAGGTTCCACCTTGTGGTTGCTAATGTAAGGCCCACTAACCTGCATCCTCGCCACATTTCATCACAAGCGTTTATCGCACGACAGACATTGCTTTCGACCGTCTAACAACTTTATCGTGCATAACGATCTCCAGCGTGTAATAATACACTCCTGAGGATAAGTTGCCAGCGTCGACCTGTACAGTATGCCCCCTGCCTCCGCTATACGATTTGTAGGGCATCGTTTTTACGGTCCGTCCCAACAAATCCGTGATGGTGACTGAAACTTGCGCCGGTGCAGGCAGATCAAATGCTATTTTCGTTGTGTTCGATAAAGGGTTTGGATAATTCCCCCAAAGAGCAAGAGGTATGGCCTCTTCTGCTTGCTCGGTGCTTACTCCCATGTTGTCTGTGATCGTTACTGTCACAGTTTGAGATGCCAAATAGCCTCCCCCCGCTGTTGAGAGCGTCAGTGTTACCTCGTCATTCACTAGGTCAGTGTCTTCTGCCGCAATCAAGGTCACTGTTTGTTCCTGGTTCCAGTTACTTGTTGAAAACGTCAGCACGTTCCTATCCAGAGTCAGATCTGTGTTTTCATGCCCGGTGATGGTCATTGTAACATCGGCTGAAGGTTGCGCCGTAAGTGCAACGCTGAGGGATGTCGTGTCTCCCTCCGTAAACTCCAGCGACGTGGGGATTGATATTCCCGGCATATCAAGATCAGTGATGGTCACCTCTTCCGAGATCGGACTACCGGCAACTACCCCGGAGGCCAGATTAGTCGTATCCACCTCCACCGTAAAGGTCTCATCCTCAACGTCGTCATCTTTGTGGGTTTGAATCACATGCATTACCTCCATATTTCCACTGCTGATGTCCAAGTTCACAGGAGTGGTACTGTCGAAATCATCGGGCTCAGCAGTTCCAGCTATGAGCACTAAGGGAAATGTTACATCGGTGCTCAGGGTATGGGACAGTTGTACGGTCACGGTGACCGACTCTCCCTCATCAACCGGGTTCTGATCTATCGACAGACTCACTCCAGGCATATCAAGGTCCCTGATGGTCACTTCCTCCGAGGTGAGGCTGCCTGCCCTCACTTCAGAGGGTAGGTTAGTCGTATCCAATGCCACCGTGAAGGTCTCATCCTCTACATCGTCATCTTTATGGGTTTGAATTACGTATTCCGCCTCTGTATCGCCACCGATAATGTCCAGGCTTAAAGGAGTAGTACTGTCATAATCAGTGGATTCAGCGGTGCCGGATGTGAGCGTTACTGGGATCGCTACATCGGCACTCAGCGCATCGGACAGTTGCACGGTTACCGTGACAGAATCTCCCTCATCCACTGGGTTCGGATCTACCGACAGACTTACTTTTGGTGTAGCTCCGACAACATTTTTCAATTCAAAGCGAAAGGTTCCTACTGGCTTTACGGATCCATCAACCAGAAATGGAGCGTCTGCTATACGGCTGATAGCCTCCCTTGGATCAGTCGGCTGATTTGGCGAGGTATAGGTGGGGCCGCTGTCAGTTCCTGCATCATAGACAAATAAATCAACCTCAAGCGAATCAATCCAATCCCCATTTGAATCCAGTAAATCCAACCCTGACACACCGACAAACCAATCGGGGCTGGGAGCCACCATTGATGTAACCGATACAAGGTTCCAGGGTGGGCGAATGTCGAAAGTAATTGTTCGAGAACCGGGTGATGAACTCATTGCTGGTCCATCCAAGATAGCATCAGCGTTTGATGCGCTTATTGCTTGGTTGATTTCACCTCGAAGTATTCCCTTGGCTCCGAGCTCGGCCATTTGCTTGATGCCGTCACTTGCAGTCGCCCCTACATCCCAAAATGACACTGCATTGTTGTGGGTACCTCCAATCATCCCGGAAAAATGAGGGTTAGACGGGAAATCTGTAGGATGTGTGCTGGCAGACCAAGTTGCCGTGAACGTGAGGTCGTAAGTGGCGGTACCTTGTGCCATCACGAGTGACACGAATAGAAAACTACTCGTCATGCAGCAGAATAGACACTTCTGAATCAGGCCTGTGGTTTTTTCAGACATTGTATAGTTGAATCTGTTCATGGCAGAATGGAATTCTAACCCGATCACTCAAGATATGCGCTTGGGAGTTACGTTTTATCTGTACGATCTCAACTCATCCTCCAATCTTTATCAATGTCCTTGGTTCACGCTTAATCCAAAGGGTGACGGGCCCATCGTTCACCAGGGAAACCTGCATGGATGCACCGAAGCTACCAGAGGCTACAGTATGTCCCAACTCATCCGAGAGTCTACCCTTGAAGTATTCATACAGCGGCTCTGCAATTTCGGGGCGGGCTGCTTCGACAAACGAAGGGCGGTGTCCTTTTTTCGTATTGCCGTAAAGAGTGAATTGAGATATAAGCAGGATTTTACCGTTGATATCTTTTACGGATAAGTTCATTTGCCCCGCACCGTCTGCAAAAATGCGAAGGCGAGCACATTTGCGTGCCAGCCAGTCCGCTTCTGCTGTGGTGTCGTTTGAGTGAATTCCCAGAAACACCAGTAACCCCCGGTCAATAGAATCAACTGTAGTGTTATCTACGGTTACAGAAGCTTCGAGGACGCGTTGTACTAAGGCGATCATGGAGTCTGTATTTCATTAAGAAAGTCCAAGAGCTTTGCCGCGCTGCGCCCTCGGTGGCTAATCCTATTTTTCTCTTCACGGGAAAGCTGCGCAAGGCTGATGTTGTACCCCTCCGGGACGAAGATCGATTCGTAGCCGAAGCCTTGCGTAGACATCTCAGATGTTGCAATATGTCCATGTAGGCATCCCCGAAAGAACTTGAGGTCGTCAGAGTAAGCTAATGCCAATACAGTGATAAACTGGGCACTGCGGGTTTTTTTGAATGCGAGCATCCGAAGCACCAGGGCTCGATTTGTTTTGTCATCCGTGTTTGCGCCGGCAAAGCGAGCGGAGCGTACGCCAGGTAGCCCATCGAGGGCATCAATACATAGTCCGGTATCGTCCCCGAGTGCCCAAAGCCCCGTGTGGTCGTGTGCACTGAATGCTTTCATAGCTGCGTTTTCTTCGAGCGAGGAAGCAGACTCGTCCACTGAGGGGGCGTCTGGAAAGGCAGACAGATCCATAACATCAGCGGATGCGGAAGCCAGAAGAAGTTTGAGCTCGGCCGCCTTGTGAGTATTTCGGGTAGCTAGAACCAGTTTTGGGGGTGAGCAAATGTTTGTCATGAACCCGATTGGTGTTTATGTATTTCGACTATATGGTGCGCGCAAGATTTCAAAAAGGCTGTGTTTGTTGAGAATATGCGTATTTTCATTGGGTCGTCGGAGTGATGAGAGTTTCTGATAGGCAATGAATCTGCCATGCGCGTAGCTGTTGTGCACTGCGAGGAATGGCTGCTTGGAACCTAATCCCCGGAAGGAGCATGACAGTTTCAAAAGTCTGAACAAACGAGAATCAATACAAATCGCAACCATACGTACTTTATGCGAGCGATGCCTGCCATGATAGACACCTTATCCATAGCACGTGATCTTTCCGAAGCAGGGGTAGATTGGGAACAGGCCCAAGCACACGCTGTGGTCATCGCGCATGCTGTGGAGCAACAACATGCCGACGTTGCCACGAAAGAGTTCGTGCGTAACCAAATGAATATCATACGTGGGGAGTTAAGTGAAAGAATAAACGAGGTTGAAGGCAAGTTAAGCGAAAGAATAGGTGGTGTAGGTGGAGAAATAAGTGCTTTGCTTGGAGAAATAAGTGCCGCTGAAACTCGCATTATTCGTTGGATGATTGGAACAATGTTGGGAGTTGGAGGACTTATTATTGCCGTACTGGTCTTCATTTTTTAATCCGAGGAATCCCCCGCTTGACCTGCAAACTGAGGCTATCTCCAACTAGCCCAGAGTTGAGAATACCTTTCGTTCCGTCTCTGCTTGGGGAGATACTCTCCGTGGCTGTTTCGTCACACGGACGGTTCTAGAAGTCTGAACGGATACCCACAAAAAGCTTCCAATTCTCGGTGTCCGTACGAGAATACATATTGACCGCACCCACATTTGTATTGGAATTTGTACCAGTTTCAAAGTCTTTGACACCACGCCGATGCGTGTATGATGAAGGAATGTCGAATCGGTGAGGAGATTGGTTGCATGAATTTGTAAGTTGTGTAGAGGTTCTGGTGGGGGCAGGTAATGTGATCACGCTGTGGGTGGTACGTTGGTCTGAATCGGTAACATCGAACCTCAATGTTGTTGCTTGCGCGCGTGGACTGTCAACGCCGTATCGCGGGTCTCACCAACTGGCATTTGCGGTAACTCTCGTGCCCTACAGCGAGTTCATTATAATTGGGTCTTTCCCTTAACCAATACATTGTCCATTAAGCTGTCCTTCGCGGATGAGAGTTTGCGTTGATCATTGATCAACGCTAATGGTTTACGCGCTTGGCATTTGAACTGCATTCAATGAACAGCACAAGATTTGATGAGATTACGGCACTCTGCAAGCGCAGGGGGTTTGTTTTTCAGTCTTCTGAGATATATGGTGGATTGGGAGCCACCTATGACTACGGCCCCTTAGGTGTGGAACTGAAGCGAAATGTCCGCGAGCAGTGGTGGCGCGACATGGTCTATGCCAACAAAAATATCGAAGGCATAGACGCAGCAATTCTGATGCATCCCAGAGTATGGAAAGCGTCCGGGCATGTTGATGCATTTCATGACCCATTGATTGATGACAAAGCATCAAAGCGTCGATATCGTGCTGATCAACTTATTGAGCAGCACATAGACCGTCTGCGATCAAAAGGCGAAACGGAACGCGCCGATACAGTGCAAAAACGATTCACGGAGGCACTCAATGCAGAGGATATGCCGAAAGCACTCCATTCGCTCATTCTATCAGAAGTAATTCGTGGTCCCGACTCGGGAGCGTTCGACTGGACTGATGTACGTCAGTTTAATATGATGTTCGAAACAAAAGTGGGAGCGCTTGCAGGCGAAGATGCCTCTATCTATCTGCGTCCCGAAACCGCACAAGGAATATTCGTGAATTTTCAAAACGTGTTGGCGACTTCACGCGTGCAGATTCCATTTGGAATTGCCCAAATCGGCAAAGCTTTTCGCAATGAAATTGTTGCACGCCAGTTCATTTTCCGAATGCGTGAATTTGAGCAAATGGAAATGCAATACTTCGTACAACCAGGTACACAGCACGATGCATATGAATTGTGGCGTTCGCGCAGATGGGACTGGCATGTACGGAATGGTATCCCGGCGTCGAAACTTCGCTGGCATGTCCACGAAAAGCCCGCCCATTATGCTGATGCAGCCGTTGATATTCAGTATGAGTTTCCAATTGGATGGCAGGAGATCGAGGGTATCCACTCCAGGACGGACTATGACCTCCGCAGACATCAGGAGTACTCTGGAAAAAAGATGCAAATCTTTGATCAGGCGTCGGGTAGCAGATTCATCCCGTTTGTGGTAGAAACTTCGGCCGGATTGGATCGCACGGTTTTGATGCTGCTTTGTGAAGCCTACCGCAAAGACACTGTTGAGGGGCGAAGCCGCACGGTCATGGCCTTTGCACCATCCGTGGCTCCCATAAAGGTTGGCGTATTTCCGTTGTTGCGAAGAGATGGTATGCCGGAGCGTGCCCAGGCCATCACAGAAACGCTCAAACGCGAATGGAACGTTTTCTACGACGAAAAAGGATCCATTGGTAAGCGTTATCGCAGGATGGATGAGGCGGGTGCGCCGCTATGCATTACGATTGATCGCGATACCCTCGAAGGGCAGGGAGTCACTGTTCGCAACCGAGATACCTTGGAGCAGGTACGTATAGCGGATGCTCAGGTGTCAGCGTTTGTTTCGGATGCGATGCGTGGTGTGTAGCTGGCGGCGTGGTCCTCAACAGCTTGCCAGACTCTGAGCGCATTGCCTCCGAGAATCTTTCCAATATCTTCGTCTGAATATCCGCGACGCAGTAATTCGGCAATCAGGTTAGGATACGTTGATACATCCTCGAGGTCTTTCGGCAGTGCGGTCACTCCATCGAAATCACTGCCAATACCGACGTGATCAATCCCAACCAGTTTGACAACATGATCAATGTGGTCTACGAGCTCCGCCAACGTGCCCAACGGATTTGATTTGCGCTGTGATTCACGATAGAGGATACCCTCTCTACTGCCAGGAGCGATATTATTTTCTTCCAGATAGGTTTCGATTGCAGCAGCCAGCGCGCGTCCGGGCTCCTGGTATTCACCACGAACGAACGAAGAGCCGTAACTGACCATGATCACCCCGCCCTTGGCAGCCGCTGCCTGGATGAGTTCGTCACTCAAATTACGCTCCCAGCCAGGTGTAAAATGGCGGGCTGAAGAGTGTGAAGCAAGTACGGGTGCACTGCTGCGACGCAGAATTTGGGAGATGGTGCTGTCGGTCAGATGCGAGATATCTATGATCATGCCCAGCCGATTCATATGGTCTACGATCTCTTCCCCAAGCGCGCTGAGTCCATTCCATGTTCGTGTTGAATCGTAGGAGGAATCGCACAGCTGATTATCCCTTCCATGCGTGAGTGTGATGTAGCGGATACCCCGTGCGTAGTAATGCTCCAGATCTGTCACGCTGTGAACCGGCGCCCCATTCTCCAAGCCCATAGGCAGCGAAATCAGCCCTTCTGCCTTGTGCTCAGCCAAATCAGATGACCGAGTCGCAATGGCAAATTTGTCCGGTGCATGCGCAACAAATCCCTCTACCATGTCGATTAGTGAATCTGCAAGACTTTGAGCCGAGCCAGGAATATCCTGTCGCGCGCTCGGGATGTAAATCGACATGAAGGGGGCATTCAACCCACCTGCGATTGCTCTTGGATAGTCAAAATCACCACCGATGGTTGCCTGGCTGATATCTTCTGTATATCGGGTCATGCGATAGGGAACATCGATGTGCCCGTCAATAATGAGATATTGCTCTGCAAGCGCATGCGCACGTTGCATGGTATTGTCGGTGTCGTATTGTGCGCAGCTTACTAAAAGGAGTAGGAACAGAATAGCCAGTCGTTGCATGTTGATCTAGGCGGTTATGTGTTCAACTGGAGCGTGCAAAAACAGGATATTTGGAATAGGATCGCAGCAGCAGTGGAATAACTCTCACAGCCGTACCTGCCATCGGTGTCCGGGATTGGCGCAGTTGCACAGCCACGAGCGTTCACGTCAGTTGTTCCAAGGATCCGCGAAATTGCTTCGTAAGGTTCCATTCAATCGGTACAGTTATAGACACAATTGTATAGGACTTATCGAGCGGTAGCTTGTCCACGGACCTCACGTATAACGGTCACATTTACCTGCCCGGGGTACGTGAGTTCGTTCTGGATTCGCAAAGATATGTTCTCCGCAAGTTCGCGTGTCTTTTTGTCGGACACTTTTGTATGCTGAACGATTACACGGAGTTCTCGTCCTCCCTGGATCGCATAGGCCAGTCCAACACCTTCAAATGATTTGGCGATCTCTTCCATATCCCTTAGACGTTCGAGATACTCTTCGCGGCGTATATGGCGTGCACCTGGCCGAGCCCCACTGATGGCGTCGCATATCTGTACGATAGGTGCGTACAGTGTGGTCATTTCGATCTCGTCGTGGTGCGAGCCTACTGCGTTGCAAATTTCCTCGTGTTCTTTGTATTGTTTGCAGTACTCCATGCCGACGAGTGCATGGGGTTGATCATCAGATTCCTGAAGAACTTTGCCGATGTCGTGCAATAGGCCTGCCCGCCGGGCCATACGGGCGTCGAGGCCCATTTCTGCGGCCATAAGTGAGCAGAGTCGTGCCACCTGCATACTGTGGCTGAGTAAACTTTGGCCATAGCTTGTCCGGTATTTCATTTTCCCGACGATTGAGGTAAGGCCTTTTTTCATTCCGCGCAGTCTCAGTTCAAGAACAGTACGTTCGCCTACTTCCTGGATCTCTTCCTCGACAACTTTTTGGGCTTTACTTACGAATTGCTCGACACTCGCAGGATGAATGCGCCCATCTCGTATGAGATTGCTTAAAGCTATTCGTGCTATTTCGCGTCGATACGGATCAAATGAGCTGATTACGACTGCGCCGGGAGTATCGTCGATCAGTAGATCCACTTGTGCAGCGGTTTCAAATGCCCGAAGGTTTCGTCCCTCCCTTCCGATAATGCGTCCTTTAATGCCCTCGGAGGGCACGGGAACTACTGATACCGAGTTCGACTCAACCTCATCTCTCACCAGCCGTTGCATCGTAGTGAGGACGATTTTTTGCGCCTCATGTTTGGCGGCGCGCTGTTTTTCGTCCCGTATTTCCAACAGCTCAAGGGCAGCATCTTCCCGCGCTTTCTCAACGATCTCCTCTCGAAGGTGCTGACGTGCCTGATCCTGGGTCAGGCCTGCAATGACCTCCAGTTTCTCAATGCGATCATTGATGAGAGAGTTGAGCCTATGCTCCTTGACATCCAAGTCACCAATACGCTGAGAAGCCCGCTGCACTAGCTTATCAGCGCTTGCACGCAGGGTCTCAGCCTGGCTGTTGATCTTTTCACTTTCTGCTTGGAGTATCGCAATCGCTTCCGCTGCGTTCCCCAAGAGTTTTTGTCTTTTTGTTAGGCGCCGGTTCCTGTTGTTGAGCTTCTTTCGTTGACGATCATTCTTTGCTCTGGACCTTTGCTTATCCTGTTCCAGTTCTGCCCGATCCTTTTCCAAGGCGGTACGCTGAGCATTGAATTCAGCACGATCATGGTCAAGCTCTTTTCTAGCTTTCGTAAGAGTCTCTGCTTTCAAGGCGGCAGACTCTTCTTCTGCTAGGGTTATAATTGCTGATGCTTGTTCGCGTGCACTCCTGAGATTGCCTTTGGCAGTTCTAGTGGCGATCCACCAAGTAACAACTAGGCCTGCACCAAACGCTACGATGGCAACGGCCAACAACAGGACGGCTTGCATACCGTCCATGTCTTTATGATTTTTCCCTAGGCCTAGGGTTACCGCTTGGACAGGGAAGGGTTCCTTAGCAGGAGTGCGGAGGAAGCTCGGGTTCCAGAAATACTGGAACTGGTAGCATATTTACGTGTGGACTTATGTTCAAACCAAATCGAGGAAGTGGACGGCTTTTGTGAGTAGCCGTTCAAGAAGAGACAGCTCCAATTAACTGCAAAGGTGTCCGCGGGCGTCCGCAACGGTGGGTGTGAACCCCAAGGTACAAGATTGGGGGTTGCTCAGACCCTTCCATCGTCCCCTGCGCGATCACGACCTAAATCAAGGTTGGGGCCTGATGTCCAAGCCGGAAGTGTAACCCCCTTTAATTGATAGTGTCGGTTCACATGCCTAAACCACTACGGACGCTCGAGGATAGGCAGGGTACAGTGCTGCCGCAATGCAGTTCCCTATTCTTGGATAGAAATCGGATCAACCTCCGTTAACACTTCGGATAATTTGCGATCAAGATGGTCTGTTTCGCGATCAAGCGCGGCCACCAAGACATCAGAAGTCTCTCTCGCACCATCCAGTTCTTCGGCCAAGAATAAGGCTGTTATCACAGCAGCTACAAGATCCGGCTGGTCTGGATGTTGCTCCTTAAATGCTCGCATGCGCTGATCTACACGCCTGGCAACATCCTCCATGGTCTCTACATCACTGGATTGCACCAGTAGGGGATAATCACGGCCAAGAATACGGACTTTGAGGGGTTGGTGCATGGATCAGTCCTCATCCTCCTTGTCAAAGACTAAGTAATTGTCTATAGTCCTGATGAACTTATTGATCCGGTCGAGAAGCTCCCGCTCGTTTTCATCAAAAGTGAGCACCGCTTTTGTAGGCTTGATATTTGAGGCGGCCTCAAGTTCTGAAATCTGCTCCGCGAGTTTTCGATTCTGTTGCCTCAGGCGCTTGATTTCCTTTACGGCAGCTTCAACACGGTCACGTAGCCGCCGCAGTGACTTGGCTCCCCGCAGGGCGATGGCCGGTTGCATATCAAACCCTTGGCCGCTTGGGGGAAGGTCTGGCTTCTGTGCCGGAGGTAGATTTTCGACGATCATGCTAGAAACAACCTTAACCAGGCCTTAAACAACTCAAATTAAGGTAATGGTTCATATTGACATTGTCAAATACCCTCAAGCACGTAACTCCGCTTCAAATTGTGCAGAAAGAGTTGTAACAATTTTTTGAACTACGTGGTCGATCTCTTTGTCTCTAAGGGTCCGATTTGCGCCGAAACGCAATGAAAATGCTACACTTTTTTTACCCGGTGCAATTCCCTCACCCTCATAGATATCAAATATGTCTACATTCTTGAGGAGCGTCTGACCGGCCCGGCGTACTTTATTGAGCATGGGGCCCACAGGCTGCTGCGAATCCACGACCATAGCAATATCCCGCTCAACAACGGGGTAACGTGATACCGGTGTATAAACGGTAGGTGGCTGTTCTTCACATATCAGCGCTAATCTAGTCCAATTAAATGTGGCAAAGAAAACAGGATCAGGCAAGTCGTGGGCCGCCTGCATCTCGTCCGAAAGACGAGCAATAGTTCCTACCCACTTCTTGTTTGCGTAGAGTGTTATGTGATGAGCTGTAATCGTTGTCGGCTCAACACTTGGCTCCATTCTAAGAGAATTAAGGTTCAATAGACTCAGCAGCTTCTCTACATCGCCCTTGATGTCAAAGAAGTCTGCCAAAGGTATGCTGCCATCCCAGCTCTGCGGTCGTACGGGGCCGCTAATCCCAAATAGAAGCACTTCATATTCGGAGTAATTCTCTACAAAGGCTGCTTCATGCTCACTGAGATGGAAGACATGCCCGAACTCATAAAACCGGAGCGTCCGTTGTCCGTGGTGAGCATTGTGCTGCATAACATTCAGCATACCCGGCAGGAGCGAAGGCCTCAAGGTTGCCATGGAGCGGGATACCGCATTCAAGGTGCGCACGGGCGGATAGTCCGCTGCGGTAACCGCTTGGCTGAACTGAAGAGCCTGTTCATCGGGCAACAGGCTGTTTGTATAGATTTCCCGGAATCCGTGACCATTCAGATAGGCATGAACACGCTCGCGAATCAAGTCAATGGGGCGCGCGACCGGAACAGATGCAGGTAGCGGTGAAGACTTCGGTTTCAGTATTTGGTCGAACCCGTAGATGCGTGCAATCTCTTCTATCAGGTCGATCTCTAAATGAATGTCAGGCCGATAGGTTGGTACCGTGCACGAGATTGTGTTACCTGCTTCGTGCGGGTCAAATCCCAGCGATGCGAGGATTTGGAGGATATCCTTACGCGGTATTTGTATACCCAGAATTTTGGGTACACGGGTAAGCCGTAAATCTAGCCTGTTAACTGTCGGAGTACGGGGGTGCACATCCACGATCCCTGGGGTAACCGATCCATTTCCCAGCTCTGCTATCAGTGCGGCTACACGTGTGGTGGCCCAAGGCTGAATAGCTGTATCAACACCCCGTTCGAATCTGTAAGATGCATCTGTTGCTATACCCAGAGCTCTGGCAGACCGTCTTGTTCGGGACGGGCAGAACCAGGCCCCTTCAATTAACACATTGGAGGTGGTCTCGTCGACCTCGGAGTTTTCGCCACCCATGACGCCTCCAATTGCAACCGGCCGCTCACCATCACAAATCAGGACAACTCCCTCAGGCAGCGTATGGTTTTTGCCATCAAGTGTGGTAAATTCCTCTTCCTCAACAGATTCCCGGACCACAATTCGTTGTTTAGCTATACGGTCATAGTCGAATGCATGTAGAGGCTGCCCGCATTCATACATTACAAAATTGGTCGCATCAACAACGTTGTTGATGGAACGAAGACCAATGGCTTCCAGTCGTAGCTTTAGCCAGGTCGGGGAAGGACCGACCTTTACATCTGTGACAATCATTGCCACATAACGGCGACACAAGTCGGGGCATTGGATTTCGACCTTGATATGTTGGGTCGTCTCACCGCCGTCAGGAGGAATGGAAACTTCGGGACGTAGTAGCGGCGCATTTTGCAGGGCGGATACGTCTCGGGCTACTCCTATATGGCTGGTTGCATCCGCCCGGTTTGGCGTGATGGCAATATCCAGTGCCGTATCACTTACCTCCTGTCCCTCTCTTTTCAGATAGTCCGACAAGGGTTCGCCAATTACCGCGTTTTCGGATAGGACCATGATACCACTGTGGTCATCAGACAGTCCAAGTTCATCTTCCGCGCAGATCATCCCCATGGACACCTGGCCACGTATTTTGGATTTCTTGATCTTGAGTACTTTTTCGCCGATGGCCAGATGAGCCCCGATTGTTGCTACCGGTACCCGTTGGTCAGCGGCAACATTGGGAGCACCACAAACGACGGGGATTAATTCGTCCGTTCCCAGATCAACATCGCAAAGTTTCAAGCGGTCAGCGTTTGGGTGCGGACGTACCGACACTACGCGTCCGACGAAGACGCCATCCAATGGTGGACCGAGATGCAGAATATCCTCGACCTCAAGTCCAGACATCGTTAAAGCATGTGCAAGGTCCTCCGGGGACAGTTCATGCTCTACGTACTTGGACAGCCAGTTGTAGGAGATCTTCATGGCAATTAAAACTGCGCTAAAAATCGCACGTCGTTTTCGTAAAAGATGCGGATATCATCAATACCGTACCGGAGCATGGCGGGGCGCTCTATGCCCATGCCGAAGGCGTACCCGGTATAGCGTTCGGAGTCAATCCCTACGGCATCTAGAACGTTAGGATGTACCATACCGCTGCCTAAGATTTCCATCCAGCGCCCACCGTCTGGATGATCAGGCAAGTCCCACCAGATGTCTACTTCACCACTCGGCTCCGTGAACGGAAAGAAACTGGGGCGGAATCGCATTTTGACCTCTTCACCGAAAAACGCACGCGCAAAGCCGGTAAGCGTGTGTTTAAGGTCGGCCATAGTTACGCCTTCATCCACAACTAGTCCTTCTACTTGATGAAACAGACAGTAGGACTTATACGTGATGGCCTCATTGCGAAAAACTCGCCCTGGTGCGATCAGGCGGAATGGGGGATCCCCGGCCATCATTGTTCGAATCTGTACGGGAGAGGTGTGCGTGCGCATCATAGCTCCAGCACGGCCTTCTCCCGGCTCTTCAATGAAGAGGGTATCCTGCATGTCACGGGCGGGGTGATCTGCAGGAAAATTCAGGGCGGTGAAGTTATGCCAGTCATCCTCAATTTCGGGTCCCTCGGCGATCGCGAAGCCCATGTGCTCAAATATATCTGTGATCTTGGCCAGGGCAAGCGTAATGGGATGTCGGGATCCGGCCCATTGGCTGCGTCGGCCGGGCAGCGTAAGGTCAATATCACAGGTGTCCGTAGACTTCACGCGGTATTGCTCAATGGCATGCTCCAGTACGGTTTGGGCTTCTTTACGCAGAGCATTAAGTAGCAGTCCGGCGCTGCGCCGGTCCTGTTTGGGGAGATGGGGGATAGTCTTGAAGAGCTTGGGGATCACGCCGCGTCGCTGTCCTAGGAACCGAATGCGGAACTCCTCGGACTTGGCAGGTGTGTCAAGTTTCGCCACCGCAATCTCCTCAGTGAAGGTTGCAGCGACTGTTTTCAAATATTCCAGATTTGTCTCCATGCTACCAAAAACAAGAAACCCGCCAAGCCTGCACGAGCAGGGGCGGGAATGTTCTCACCAATCTACATTCGGCCCCTAGCCAAGTGAGGTGCCGCTAAAAAAGAATGAACTGGATATGTGGGTCATCGTCAAGTACCGTGCGCTTCCTGAACAACACGGGTGAAGGTTGCAGGCTCATTCATGGCTAAATCGGCAAGTACCTTTCTGTTGAGCGCGATCCCCTCTTTGCGCAGGGCGCCGGCTAGACGGGAATAGGTTGTACCATTCAGCCTGGCAGCCGCATTTATTCGCACAATCCAGAGTCGACGGAACTGCTGCTTACGTTTGCGGCGGTCCCGGTACGAGTACTGGAGTCCCTTTTCGACCGCATGTTTAGCTACGGTGTAGACCTTACTCCGGCTGCCCCAGTATCCTTTGGCCATGCCAAGGACTTTCCTGCGTCGTTGGCGTGAAGCTACTCTATTGCGTGCGCGTGGCATAATTTTCGGCGAATTTAGGGATCACTAATCCATCACTTGGAGGAACCCAGTAGACGATTTATGCGTGGCTCATCACTTTTGTCGACGAGCGTTGTCTTGCCAAGCGCCCGTTTGCGTTTACGGCTCTTCTTGGTCAGGATATGGCTTTTGAAGGCATGCGCGCGCTTTAGGCGCCCGGATGCGGTTCGGACGAATCGTTTTTTGGCCCCGCTGTTGGATTTGGTCTTCGGCATAGTTCCGAAATAATCAAGACGAAATCTAACCGCGATAAGATAAATTGTGTTCCATCAAGGGGTCGTGCCTCACTTCGTTTTCAGCGGAGCAAGGGTTACGGTCATGCGCCGGCCCTCCATTCGCGGTTCCTGGTCCAGTCGGGCAACATCTTTCAGTGCATCAATGAAGCGTGCCAGGATAACCATCCCCTGTTCCTTATAGATAATATCTCGCCCTCTGAATTGTACATAAGCACGCACCTTGTGACCGTCGGAGAGAAATTCGTAGGCGTGCTTTGTTTTGAACTGGAAGTCATGCGTATCGGTGCGGGGCCGAAAGCGGATTTCTTTGAGTTGCGTGTGATGCTGCTTTTTGCGAGCGTCGCGCTCCTTCTTGTTCTTTTCGTAGAGATACTTGCCGTAGTCCATAATCTTGCAGACTGGAGGATCAGCATTTGGTGCAATTTCCACCAGATCCATGGACTGTTCATCAGCCATATCCAAGGCGTCCTGCAGGTCGTACACGCCATGCTTACCTCCTGGATCCACTACGCGGACTACATCTGCCTCAATGGCGTCGTTAATTCGTATCTGTATGCGTTTTGCGATGATGTTATGAGTTTTTGTTTCGAAGAAAGACAATCCAAGGTATTTACCTTGTAAGTGGGTCCTAATGGATTCGAACCATCGACCTCTACGATGTCAACGTAGCGCTCTAACCAACTGAGCTAAGGACCCCTGCGCGCTTCAATGCAAATTACGGACTTTAACGCTACAGATGAATTATGTGCACAGGGTTGGATTCTGCTTTTGGTAAGGGAATGTCAAGTAGGAATGTAAAGGGGCAAGTTCCCGCTAAGTTCCGGGGATATAAAGTGCGTTATTTTTCAGAACTTTTTGTACAGTAAATTCCCTGATCAGCGGTGCAATCGCCACCAATGCAGCAAAACCAAAAGACTAAACCTTGAATGTCTATTAAATCAGTCACTTTCACGCTTCTGATTACCCTGTTGGCCACTGGATGTGGCACGGAAGCTCCTCGCTCCATCACAGCGGTGTCTTGGGGAGGCTCATATGGACAAGCTGTCAACGAGGCGGTGAATATTCCCTTCGCCGAGGAGATGGGCATCAATGTTGGGGTGGAGGACTATAACGGTGGCCTCGCCCAAATCCGCGCACAAGTGGAGATTGGCAATATTCACTGGGATGTAGTGGATCTGGAGTTCGCCGACGCAGTGCGGGGATGCGACGAAGGACTTCTGGAACCGATAGACATTGACATATTACCGCCTGGCCCCGATGGCACACCCGCTATCGAAGATTTTGTGGCCGAAAGCCTGACCGAATGTGGTGTAGGCAATCTTTACTGGTCAAGTGTGTATGCTTACAGTGAGGCGACAATCCCTGGCCCCAAGCCCACTACAACGGCTGACTTCTTCGACTTGGAGACCTTCCCTGGTCGCCGGGGAATGAGGCGAGTACCGCAGGTAAATCTTGAATGGGCATTGATCGCAGACGGGGTACCCCTAGATCAGGTGTACGCCACATTAGATACCCCCGAGGGGGTTGATCGTGCTTTTGCGAAACTCGAAACAATCAAAGACGAGGTGATCTGGTGGGAAGCAGGTGCCCAGCCGCCACAAATGCTGGCCGACGGGGAAGTGATCATGACCACAGCTTACAACGGTCGTATCTTCAACGCACAGGTACTTGAAGATCAGCCATTCGTTATTGTATGGGACGGACAGATGCTTGATGTGGGACAGATCGGAATTGTTCGAGGCACCCCGCGCCTCAAGGCGGCCTTGGAGTATGTTGTCTTTGCAACCAGCGCCGAATCTTTGTCGCGGATCGGTAGGCGGATCTCGTATTCTCCCGTACGGAAGTCCGGGATGCCATTGGTGACCACTCATGTGGTGGCTGGCGTAGACATGGAACCACACATGCCGGCGAGTCCCGCCAATATGCAGCGTGTCCTGCGTTACAACTCAGTTTGGTGGGTTGACCACCAGGACGAAATGAACGAGCGGTTTAGCGCATGGCTCGCCCAGTGAGGGTTTCTCCGCCAAGGGACACCCGTACACAGCGAGAACGGAATTGGGCTTGCGTACGCCGAGGCCATTGCCAGTGCGGGCACTTACAGAATTCGATTTGAGATTCTAGTCCTACCCAATTCCTGCAGTGCAGCTGCCAGGAGAGCACGGGCCGTACACATTAGTCAGAGTGCAAGCGCAAGCTTGAGGGTTGGTCCGGGGGTAACTCCTATGTGCAGTGCGCTTTCACGCTCACGTCGTGCGGTAAGCAAGGCGGATAAGGAAGCAATCAAACGGTTGGCCACGAGTGCGGCAATAAAACTGCCCCGTCGCTGCCCCCAGGATTCAGCATCTCCCCGAAGATCTCTATACCGTTGGAAATCCCGCTCGCTGGTCCAGGCCCAGTGGAATGCCGGATCATCCACATATGAGGCCAGGTCAACACGTCGGCTACGCAGTTGTGCTTCGCGATAATCACTGGAG
>JAJEDR010000028.1 GCA_022821385.1 Rhodothermales bacterium | reverse complement strand
CCCCACATGGTGCTACCACGTATACCTGTCCCTACAAGCGCAACCTTCATGCGCTGGTGCTCTCGTACTCCGGGTCGCACAAGCAGCCCCCCGGCGGCAGCAGTACTTCCGGTTCGAATAAAATCACGCCGATTCATCTATTCTGTTATACCTTGACCTCCCAGCCCGGCTCGTAATCACGCCCCCACATTTTCATCGCGTCATCGTCCCCCAGTATATGACCATTGCTTGGATCACAGTGCAATGTTCGTCCGGTTTCTTGGGCAATGTTACCAAGATGACAAAGCAGTGTGCTCTTATGCCCCTCGTCAATGGGCGAGTTCTGTGGAACGTCATCCCTGATCACGCGCAGCATATTTGCAATATGCCGATCTGTTAAACCTCCCCCACCCCGAATATCCAAGGTTGCCTCTCCGGTAGCCCGTGAACGTCTCCATATCTCTCGATTATCCTGGTCATAAACTATGTAGCCATTTCGATCGATAACAACGGTTCCGTGATCACCGTGAATTGACGCACCGCGTCCTCGCCCCTCAACAACGCGGCCATTACAGCTGCGGCCATCCCAAGTGATGGTCTTGTTACCTTCAAATTCAAAGGATGCAATCTGCGTGTCATAGAACTCCCAATCATCGTCGTAACGGTACCTGCCGCCGGCCGATGTAACCTTGGTAGGATAATCAACGCCAAGTGCCCAACGGCACATATCAATTTCGTGGGTTCCGTTGTTACAAATCTCTCCGGTCCCCCAATGCCAGAACCAGTGCCAGTTGTAATGAATTCGATTATCCATGTAGGGTACCCGAGGAGCTGGTCCCTGCCACAAGTCATAATTCAACCAATCCGGCACGGGTGCGGGTTTGCCTCGACCTATGGGACCGCGGGTATTGGCATACCAGGCCCGTCCGTAGTATGGCCGCCCTATTATGCCCTCATTAATAGCATCAATCACTTGCGCGGACTCCATAGAGGCGCGCTGTTGATTGCCCATTTGTACCACGCGATTATAGCGGGCTTGTGCCTGAACCAGTAATTCTCCTTCCTGCGGATTATAGCTACACGGCTTTTCTACATAGACATGTTTACCGGCCTGCAGGGCCATGATCGCAGCGGGAGCATGCCAATGATCCGGGGCTGCAATCACGAGAATATCTATTTCAGGGTTGTCCAGCGCTTCGCGGAGATCAACAACCCCTTTTGGTACCCTGCCCGTTCCAACCTCTGAAACTTCCTTGATTGACCGGGAAATCGCGCGCTCGTCCACATCACAGATAACCGCGACCTCGCAGCCTTCGGCACGCGCGAACGAAGTAGCAAGTACCCCACCCCTGCTGTTGACTCCCATAACGGCAGCTACCAAGCGGTTCGACGGCGCGGCCATCCCGCGCGCAGCTCCCAAAAGAGTGGCCCCGGCTACACCAGCCGAAGCCGTTTTGATGAATGTTCTACGATCGGTAAATCGCTTCATGTGTCATTATTACAAGTGTGACACGCAATTTACGACGAAGCGAGCAATTTAACCGATAGGGATGCTACTTTCTGAAGAGATACTGAACCTTGAAAAATATCTGTCGATTACTCTGACGGAAATACTTTGCTACTCCCTCTGTACGAGTGAACTGATCTAGGTCATGGGTCGAACCTACGTGTAAGGCAGTAAATGCGTTAATCTTGTATGTGAGTAGCGGATCAACCTCCAAAGATTTAGAGAAATCATTGTACTGTACAATCGTACGCAGGAAGAAGTAACGGCTAAACTGATACTTCAAACGCATTCGGGCAATATATCCGCTGAAATACTCCTCTCCACTCCCTTTTTCAGAAAGACGTGAATATGAAAACAGGGGCTGAACTGACATCCGTTGCGTCGGACGGAACGTCCCCCATGCGCTGACATCAAAGCTGTTGCCAACCTCTGGATCACTCAGGAAACGGGCAATTGATTCACCTATGCGAGTTTCTACTCCCAGGTTCACACGCTTGCTGAAATTGCTGTTGACTTGCAGATTGACCGCGGTGATCCCGTCGAACTGCTGTCCTGCAAAGTGCTCCTGCCTGTACCACCAGTTAAACTGAACATTGGTCTGTCGCTTGAGCTGGAAATAGACTGCCGGACGGAAAAAGAAACTCTTTTGCAGGCCATCAAAATTCCAGCTGCTCCCCATTACCAGGTTCGGCCGTATACGATCTATGAACGGGATTACCTTTTCAGGATAAATCGTAACCCCCTGCCACATGTAAGCTGTCTGGTCATTGTTCTGGCGCACAAAGCCATTATCCGCACGAAACGTTGGGCTTATGGCTTCATACCCTACTTCAAACATCCAGTACCGTGCTTGCCTATCTAGTTCAAGTTTAGCAGCATACCCGCTAAAAGATTCGCCATCCAAGGCCGCAGTGTATTCTTTGGCACCAAATGTGATGTCCTCCAGACCCTCATTCAATTCTTCATTCACAGGTTCAGAATTGTTGCTGTATACGAATTGTGCACCAAACATATACTTCTGCAGGAATCTTGCAGACCCGTCAAGACTGACGGTTGACCCGGATCCACCTTCATCTAATCTCCGATCTGTCAGAATTGCGCCAACAAACGCATCGTTCCCAAAGTTCTTTTTTACCCGCAGAATATTAGATACACTGCGTCCGCCTTCAAGCAGCCTGCTTTCTTCCTCAAATGGAAGCAACAGTGGGGAATTATTATCCCGTGCACCGATGTAGGCCACATCTACGGAACCGAAACGCCCCGTCATTTTAGCCGCGCCTATTGGATCATTAATAGAACGGGTGTAGACGGTTTGAATCTCAGTATTGAAAAGACCTGATCCTTCCTGAAAGAATGGTCGACGCTCATCAAAGAAAAGCGCAAAGGTTGAATTCACATCAATCTGCGCCTGATCAGATTCAATTTGGCTGAAATCGGGGTTTACCGATACATCTGCGGTTAACTCGGAAGTTATGCCGTACTTGACATTCAGCGATGGTTCAAGCGTTATGCGTTCATTCTTGAACCCCGAAGCAGGTGTAGCAGCTTCACGGAGGGCCCCTGTACCTCCACCAGTTAATGACGGAAGGACTTCCAGGTTACGGCCAGAGGTTACTCCACGAATACCATTGAATTCTCCCAATTGGCAACTCATACACGGATCATCCCTGTTGATGCCCGCCCAAGAGTACTGGCTTCTGCTTTCTCTGGGGCGTGTAATCCATAAAGTTGCCCCCCAGGACTGGACATCCACATTTGGGAAACGCAGGCTTTTGAACGGAATGGCCAACTCTACCTGATAGCCATCCTCCGTGATCTGGGCATCCGAACGAAACAGTAAGCTAAACCCGTCATCTTCATTGTTCGCCGTAATATAGGTATCGGCTTGTATGCCCAAGGGGTTCGTCGCAATGAAGTATAAGCCCTGGCCATCACGATTGGGATCAAGCACAATCCCGGCATAGTCGTCCTGCCAAATCTCATCACGATCACTGAGATTAGCCCGAATCAGGCTTGGATCATCTCTGACAATCATACCCACGTAGAGGTTATCATCGTCGTATGTAACCATACCACTTATCTCTACGGGTGGGCGCGTTTGGTCTCCCGGAAATACCTCGGAAAAATTCCGTGCGAGCGCTGCATCCCTCCAACCATCATCGTCCAGGTTCCCATCAATCTCAATACTACCTGTTGCCTTTGTAAGCGCCAAGGAGGGTTTTATATTGGGGGTAAATTTATCGGTGGCACCTGTTTGTTGAGAAACGCTGTTGTTATCAAGTGTCTGGGCCTGGGTGACAGACACGAAGTACAACATCGTACTCAGGAGGGCAACGAAAAAGTAATTTTTCATGAGTTGCAGTTGATTATGTGAATGGCGACTAGCAATCTGCACTTCCCAGGCCGTGCAAGGTGCTGACTGCCATTACGAGAGCTTGGACTTGATTGTTACAAAATTTTTGCACCTTATTATTCTGACGGACCAAATAACAGAGCTCATGTTTAAGGATCAGATCGTACTAATCACAGGAGCTGCAAAGGGGATCGGATACGCTGCGGCTCGGCAGTTTGCAGATATGGGTGCTCAGGTCTTCATCAATGATCTAG
Source organism: Rhodothermales bacterium (assembly GCA_022821385.1). Classification (GTDB taxonomy): domain Bacteria; phylum Bacteroidota; class Rhodothermia; order Rhodothermales; family Bin80; genus Bin80. Next base: position 22,927 of record JAJEDR010000028.1, on the reverse strand, counting down.
ACGCAGATGCATGTGCAGCAGCTGTTCATTCAATTCGTTCAGCCGGTAATACTGCTTGGAGCATTCCTGGCGATGTGACTGATTCGGCCTCGCCCGAATTGCTAATCAGAGAGGTTATGGACCGGTGCGGCCAACTCAATGTGCTGGTGAACAACGCCGGGTTCACCTGGGACGGCATGCTGCATAAGATGACCGACAAACAGTGGTCCCGTATTCAGGACGTACATACCCTGGCACCCTTTCGACTAGTTCGCGCACTTGCCCAGGTATGGCGCCCTCTCGCAAAGGCTGAGATCGCCGCCGGTCATCCCCACCCACACCGATGTATAGTTAACGTGTCCTCAACATCCGGTCTACACGGCAACATCGGGCAGATCAATTACGCCACGGCAAAAATGGGCGTTATTGGCATGACCAAAACGATCGCTCGAGAATGGGGCGCCTTTGGTATTCGATGCAATGCCGTTGCATTCGGGTTTATTGACACACGTCTGACACGCCCTGCGGATGAAGGACACACGCTATCAGTAGACGGAGAACAGGTATCACTGGGGATCCCCGAGAATGTTAGGAAGGCCGCCTTCTCAACCATCCCTATGGGTCGACCGGGTACCCCGGACGAAGCCGCCAATGGTATAATCCTTATGGCTTCCCCACTAGCGGGCTATATCACCGGGCATACCTTGGAGGTAACCGGCGGACTTGGAATTTGACTTCTTCTGATTTGCACCCCGTAGCATCTCCGACAATCCTGGACAGTGCGCTTTCAGATTGATAGCCGGTAATCCTAAGGCCAATTCGTATAGTGATTGCTTGCCTGAACACAGGCCATTTGCCTACAACTCCGCCTTGATTGAGGCAATCAAATCTTCAAAAACCTCCAGCGGCTGTGATCCACTAAGGAGATGACCGTTTACAAAAAACCCTGGGGTCCCTGTGAGACCAAAACGCTCCGCCGTTGCGGTGGCGATATCTACCTGGAGGGTCGCCCCCTGGTTCGCCGCAGACGATTCATCCGTAGTACAAACCTCCCAGGCATCAAGGTCAATTTCCGAACCCTGGAGCCAGGAACGAGCATCACCAACCATGGATTCTTTCGAGATACTCCCCTGGAATTCGAAAAAATTATCATGCAAAAGCCAGAAAGCAGATTCGCTCTGTCTGGCAGCACACTCTGCCGCCACTGCCGCCGGCTTCGCCCAGTCATGTATATCCAGCGGAAAATGCAGATAAACAAAGCGAATCTCGCCAGGATACTTATTGAGCAGCTCTTCTACGACTAGACTTGCCCGCGCACAATAGGGGCACTGAAAATCACTGAATTCATGTACGGTGATCGGAGCGTCTGCAGGCCCCCTGCCCGGCTTGCCTTCCGAGAATCGGTTCAACGCGTCGTAGAGCTCGAGAGCAACCAGTTGCTCCCTCCTTTCCTGCTCGATAAGCAGTTCCGTGATTTCTTCCGCTGACAGACTCACATCAATTGGATCGGTGGCAAGGAGAATCAGATGCTGCGGATCTACTGAGAGCAGAAATTGAAAAGTCTGTTGACCATTTATGGTGAATGACCCCTGCTTCAGGTTAGCATAAGGGCTGTCTTCTATATCTCCCAATATAACCTCGGCATTCTCCAAATTGGGTATTCGGAACCTAAGGTTAGCCAGTATTTGCTCCTCGCTCAGATCCTGAGCAACCAAGGGAAAAACAAATAGCAAATTGGTTAGGAGTAGAGCCCACCGCATGCAGAACATTGTACAGGTTAGGTTGGCGGGGAACGATTCGTGGCATCAAAGGTTGCCTGACAGGAAAAAACAAGCCTAGCCATGAAGCGTATCTCCAAGGAAGACCTCCCGCACGAAGTTTTTGATCTGTTTGACCGCTATGTCCACAGCCAGATTTCCCGTCGGCAGTTTCTGGACAAAGCTTCGAAATATGCAGTTGGTTCTGTGACAGCTGCTGTGATGCTCGACTTTCTATCGCCGAAATATACTTCGGCGCAGCAGGTTCGCAGCGGAGATCCACGGTTGACCGAAGAGTATGTGACCTACGACAGCCCCAACGGAGCAGGGACTATGCGTGGGTTACTGTGCATTCCAGAAGGTGCTTCTGAGCCGTTGCCTGGTGTAGTTGTCGTTCACGAAAACCGCGGACTTAATCCGCATATTGAGGACGTCTGCCGACGCGTAGCGCTCGCTGGATTCGTCGGACTTGCGCCAGATGCATTGACCCCACTTGGCGGTTATCCTGGCACTGATGACGAGGGGCGCGAACTACAGCGTCAGCGTGACCGTAACGAGATGCTGGAAGACTTCATTGCGGGCTACGAATACCTGCGTGCACACGATGGTTGTACCGGCAATGTTGGGGTCGTAGGGTTCTGTTTTGGTGGTTGGATTTCGAACATGATGGCTACGCGTCTTCCAGATCTCGGGGCAGCTGTGCCGTTCTATGGTGGGCAGCCGGATGCAGAGCTCGTTCCTCAGATCCAAGCCCCCATCCAGCTCCACTTTGCTGAACAAGATGCACGTGTTAATGCTGGATGGCCTGCGTACGAGGCCGCTTTGAAGGTCCATGAAAAAGATTATACCGCCTATATGTACGAGGGTCTTCAACACGGATTCCACAACGATACCACACCCCGGTTCGACCCAGAGGGGGCCAATCTGGCCTGGGAACGGACCGTCGCATTCTTCGGAGAACACTTAGGCGCGGAAAACTGACTTTTTCCGTACCCCAATTATCTCGCAACCCTTTCCTAGGACTGTATTTTTTGGATCGCTGGACGCCATCCGCAGCATTTTGCCGCCAGAAAGGTCATGCAGCCTGGTAGCTACCCCAGTCAGGCCTTGATACTACTCGGGGCGTGAGTTACCTCCGGGCTTTCTGTTGTTGTCGGAGTGAGCAATTCTCCGATCTTATCACATACTACAGAAGATCAAAACGGTCAAGATTCATCACCTTTGTCCAAGTCTCCGCAAATTTCTGTGCAAACATCTTATCTGCATCACTGGAGGCATAGGTCTCTGCAATTGCACGCAGTTGCGAATTTGAGCCGAATATCAGATCAACAGACGAACCCGTCCACTTGAGTTCCCCCGTTTTGTAGTCCCGTCCCTCGAAGACTTCTTCGGCCGTATTTGAGCGTGTCCATACGGTGTTCATATCCAGCAGATTCACAAAAAAGTCGCATGTTAGCGATCCGGGTCGATCCGTAAACACGCCCAATTCGGATCCATCAAAGTTTGCACCCAGAACGCGCAGACCACCAATCAATACTGTCATCTCAACAGCCGTCAGCGTCAGCATATATGCCCGGTCAATCAGTAAATTTTCCGCGGACTGGGGTAACCCCGGTTTTACGTAATTGCGAAATCCATCAGCAACAGGTTCCAACACAGCGAACGAATCTACATCCGTCCCTTCCTGCGTTGCGTCTGTTCGGCCGGGTGAAAAAGGAACCTCGACCTTCAGCCCTGCGCGCCTGGCGGCCTCCTCAATTGCTGAGCAACCTCCCAAAACGATCACGTCCGCAAGCGACACCTTTTTGTCGTGTTCTGCGCAGAAATCAGACTGAATCTTCCGTAATGCATGGAGCGTTTTCTGGAGCTCGGATGGATTATTGACGTCCCAGTCCTTTTGTGGCTGCAGGCAAATGCGGCCGCCATTAGCTCCGCCGCGTTTGTCTGTACCCCGAAATGTGGCTGCCGAAGCCCAAGCTGTCCTAACCAACTCCGCAATCGAAAGCCCGGATGCCAATATGCGGTGCTTCAGGGAGTCAATATCATGATGATCAATCAATTCATCGTCGACCTCCGGTACCGGATCCTGCCATAGCAACGGCTCATCGGGAACCAGTGGTCCCAGGTAGCGACTGACTGGTCCCATGTCCCGATGCGTAAGCTTGAACCATGCCCGTGCGAAAGCATCAGCAAACTCGTCAGGGTTGGCATGAAATCTTTTCGATATTGAAGCATAGACTGGATCTTCTCGCAACGCGAGATCCGTCGTCAACATCATCGGCGCATGCCTTCTGGACGTATCGTGTGCGTCAGGTACTGTTCCGTTTGCAGATGTTTCAGTCGGGGTCCACTGTTTTGCTCCACCGGGGCTCTCAACCTGCTTCCATTCGTATCCGAACAAATTTTCAAAAAAATTGCTGTCCCATTTTGCAGGTTCTGTAGTCCAAGCACCTTCAAGTCCACTCGTTATCGTGTGAACTCCCTTACCGTCTCCTAGTCTGTTCTTCCAGCCCAGGCCCTGCTCTTCAATAGGGGCACCTTCCGGTTCAGGACCAACATACTCGCTATCTGGCGCGGCTCCGTGTGCCTTTCCGAAAGTATGTCCACCTGCAATGAGGGCAACCGTTTCTTCGTCATTCATAGCCATACGGGCAAAGGTCTCACGTATATCTCTGGCGGCTGCCAAAGGATCTGGGGTACCGTTCGGTCCCTGGGGATTCACGTATATGAGTCCCATCTGAACTGCACCCAACGGGTGTTCCAGGTCGCGGTCACCGGTATATCGTTCATCGCCTAGCCAAGTAGTCTCCGGTCCCCAGTAAATGTCTTCCTCGGGTTCCCAGACATCTTCGCGTCCTCCAGCAAAGCCGTAAGTCTTGAGTCCCATGGATTCCAAAGCGCAGTTTCCCGTTAATACCATGAGGTCGGCCCACGAAATTCTACGTCCATACTTTTGTTTTATCGGCCAGAGCAAACGCCGTGCTTTGTCGAGGTTTGCATTGTCTGGCCAACTGTTGAGAGGAGCAAAACGGAGCGTACCCGCCGATGCGCCTCCACGCCCATCTCCCACACGATAGGTACCTGCACTATGCCAAGCCATCCGAATGAATAGGGGACCATAGTGTCCGTAGTCTGCGGGCCACCAATCTTGTGACTTGGTCATCAGGGCGTAAATATCGCTTTTCAGCTCATCCAGGTCCAATTTTTCAAATTCTTTGGCGTAATTAAAATCTTCTCCAAAGGGATTGAGTTGAGGAGAGTTCTGGGCAAGAATCTTCAGATTTAACTGGTTTGGCCACCAGTCTATATTGGAATAACTTCTCGTATGAATGTGGGTCCCGCCTTGCACAGGACAGCTGGCTGTTTTGCTCATTGATCTATAAGTTGATGATTAACCACTACGGGGCCGGAGAAACTCATCAATTTTCGACAGGTTTCGGTTTATCAAATGGACGAAGCATTCGGTGCTCTGTATTGGCCTGGCAAGGTTAGATAGGCGATTATGTATTGATCTGTAAGCCACCCGTATGTCTCTCCTGCTATACGACTCATCTGTATCACGGGCACTGATTGTGGCGTTGAGGTCCGTATAATGAGTTCACCAAATGCCTCATTACCGGGCAATCACCAATTCCTGACAACTCAATCAATGCTTCAGTCCAAGCTTAACTTGAGTGTCATATACCAATTCTTCCGCTTCACTACGCGTAGGAGCCTCCGCATAGATTCGAAGTATGGGCTCAGTTCCCGATGGACGCACTAACAGCCAGGCATCCTTCATTAGATGCTTGAACCCATCAAGCGTATCCATTGAGTGGACTTTTCGGCCCGCAATTTCATCTAAACCACCAGTGCGACGCAGGGTTTTAATTATCTCCGGCTGCTGCTCGGCATGCACATCTGCACGATAATAGGCGTGTGGTCCAAATTCGTCAAACAACTCCTGAACAAGAGCTGTGAGCGGCTTCCCGCGTTGCATAAGCATTTCCAGAAGTACGAGCCCTACGTAGATACCGTCACGCTCTGGAATATGTCCTGCCACAGCGATACCACCTGATTCCTCTCCCCCAACAAGAACACTTGTCTCTAGAAAGCGCGGAGTCACGTACTTGAAACCAATCGGATACGTCTCTACCGGGATTCCCCAAGCGCCCCCCATTTTCTCTAGAATTGCTGAAGTTGCAAAAGTGCGAACAATCGCACCATTCATACCGCGGTACTTGTGCAAATGCGCCGCCAACAGTGCCATCACCATATGAGAAGTAACTGTACAACCCAGTTCATCCACAACACCAATCCGATCTGCATCTCCGTCATGCGCAATGCCAACCGCAGCCCCTTCCTGCACCACACAACGCATAAGATCTTGAAGGTTACGTTCAATCGGCTCTGGTGGTGTGCCGCCAAAACTGGGATTGATAGTACCATGAATCTCTGTCACACAATCATTTCCTAACAGTGTCGACAATATTCCCTGCCCTGCCCCATACATAGGGTCATGAACGATACCCAAGCGGATAGACGAAAAATCAAACCGGGTTCCTAGGAATTCCACATACTGGGCTGCAATATCCTCTTCGTATACCTTGCCTCCACCACGCATTTGGTGATTTGGAGAATAAGGTTCAACTGCTGCCTCAACCGCGGCAGTCATGTCTGTGGTGGCGGATCCCCCAAAATGTGCTTTGATCTTGTATCCGCTGTACTCCGGAGGATTGTGACTGGCCGTAATTACCACACCAGCATCGGCCCCGCGCATCTTTGTTGCCCAGCTTATGGCCGGAGTAGGTGTAATACCGCCTGCAAGGATTACTGCTGCTCCCTCATCTGCGAGAGTCTTTGCAACGTGCTCAGCAAATGGCCGACCTAGGAATCGCGTATCATGACCTACAATCAAGGTTGGCGTATTCCTGCCGGATTGCTTTAGCCATTTGGCGGTTGCACGGGCGAGCCGGTCTAAATTGGCGAATGTAAACTCGCGCGCGATCACTGCACGCCAGCCATCCGTCCCGAAACGTATAGGCTCATTCATGCGGCTCACTGATCAAGAGTGCATTATCAACAATGGATTGAGCCTCCTCCAGGATCTGAACCAAATGCGACTCTCCCAGAAAGCTCTCGGCATAAATCTTGTAGATATCTTCCGTTCCCGATGGCCTTGCAGCGAACCAGCCGTTTTCCGTCATCACCTTAAGCCCACCTATCGGAGCATCATTGCCGGGTGCCCGTGTTAGCTTGGCCTCTATGGTCTCACCTGCAAGCATTTCTGCCGTTACACTTGTGGACGACAACTTAGAAAGTGCAGTCTTTTGAGCAGGTGTGGCAGGAGCATCAACCCGCCGATAAGCCGGCTTTCCAAAGCGCTCTGTCAGGAATTGATAGTGTTCCCCCGGATCATGCCCTGTACGGGCAAGAATCTCCGCAGACAAAAGTGCCGGTATGATTCCATCCTTATCTGTAGTCCAGACAGTTCCATCCCGACGCAAGAATGACGCTCCAGCACTCTCTTCGCCCGCAAAGCCGCACGTTCCATCAAGTAAACCATCCACAAACCACTTAAACCCAACGGGGACTTCAAAAAGATCTCTCCCCAGATCCCTAGCAACTCGGTCGATCATAGAGCTTGATACAAGCGTCTTGGCAAAACTGGCGCCCTTTGGCCAACCTGAACGGTGCTCAAACAGATATTTGCCTGCCACCGCCAGATAATGATTAGGATTTAACAGGCCACTGCTTTTAGTGACAATCCCGTGTCTATCCACGTCTGGATCATTACCAAAGGCAATATCAAAGCGGTCTTTAAGATCAACCAAACGGCGCATTGCGTACTTGGAAGAACAATCCATACGCACTTTACCATCATGGTCCAGCGGCATAAACTCGAAAGCCGGATCAACCCGATCATTAACTACGCTTATGGGCAAGTCATATTGCTCGGCAATCGGCTCCCAGTAGTGCACCGCAGCTCCACCCATTGGATCTACCCCAATCTGTACTCCTGCACCCTTTATTATTTCCATATCCAATACGGCAGCAAGATCAGTTACATACGGAGTCATCAGGTCCTTTACTATGGTAGTAGAAGCACGGTATGCCTTCTGTAAAGACACTCTTTTTACTCCGCTCAACCCAGACGCCATGAGTGCTCGCGCTCTCTCCTGGATCAAAGCCGTAAGATTCCCCGGAGCCGGCCCCCCGGACGGGGGATTATACTTGAATCCTCCATCTTCTGGAGGATTATGCGAGGGTGTAATAATCACAGCATCCGCCAAACCCACTGTGCGGCCCCGATTCCACCGCAGAACCGCATGCGAGACTACCGGTGTGGGAGCGTATCCCTTACCTAGAATTACAGGCACCCCATTAGCTGCAAATACCTCCATTGCCGTCGCACAGGCAGGTTCGGATAATGCATGCGTATCCTTTCCCATGACGAGCGGCCCTGTCGCCGCACGTAGTTCGCTGACCGCCTGACACACTGCCAGGATGTGAGCCTCGTTGAAGGAGCCATTCAAGGAGGATCCCCGATGACCCGAGGTGCCAAAAGTAACTGCTCCGCGTGGTGATTCTGTGTAGTATGCACGCACTAAACGGGGGATATCTTCTGCAGTTGTGCGCATATAGATTCAAGATTCATTTTTAATTTCCATGAGTTCTTTTGCACTCTGACGCATCGCGTCGGTAACCTCTGCTCCGGTAATCAACATAGCCACATGTTCCAGAGATTCCTCATGCCCCAGACGCCGGATTTGCGTAGTTGCCCGTCCTTTCACGACTTGTTTTTCCACTACATAGTGCGCCTGTGCCAGTGCCGCGATTTGCGGCAGATGCGTGATCGCTATAATCTGGTGATGACGCGCTAAATCCGCCATGCTATTGCCCACCTTCCGTGCTATGGAACCGCTGATTCCAATATCTATTTCGTCAAACACCAATATGGATAGCTGCTCAGCCTCAGCTAAAACACGCTTGATTGCCAGCATAATGCGGCTGATTTCCCCTCCTGAAGCCACACGCACGAGCGGCCTCAGCGCTTCTCCAACATTCGTTGTAATCAGGAACTCCACATCGTCCATCCCATGACGGTACGCCTTATACCGTACCCTTTGCTGGCTCGCAGTTTTCAGCGTAATCCAGCCTGTAGGTTCCTCATGCCTATCAATACGAACATTGAAACGCCCGGACGTCATCCCAAGGCTCGCAAGCTCCCCCGAAATTGAGTCTCCGACCTGTTCGGCTACCTCTTGACGCTTGGCCGACAACAGTAGCGCTGTCTCTGAAAGTGTGTGTTGAGCTTCCTCAAGCGATTGCTCAATTGTTTTGCGGGCGTCGTCGTAGTCGACCACAGTTGCATATTCATCTGCAATCTGCTCCCGATAAGCCATTACGGCCTGTATGGTGCCTCCATACTTGCGCTTCAATGTATCCAGCGCCCCCAGACGCTCGTGTACATCTTCAAGTCTGGCCGGATCTGACTCTATGCTCTCACTGTAATTCTGCAGCGTCGCTGCAATTTCTGACACCGAAATGTTCGCCTGATTTATCTCCTCGCAGGCAGCTTTCAGCGTCTGATCAATCCGTGCAAGGTCACTCAGTTCACGGTATGCGATAGACAACTGATCACTGGTGGAATCGTCGCTGGCATAGAGCATTGAATACAGGGAGGCTGTCGAGCCCCTGAGACGTTCCGCATGTGCCAACCGATGCATTTCTTTCCTGAGTTCCTCTTCTTCATCCTCCTTTGGTGAGACTGCATCAATCTCATCTATCTCGTATGCCAATCGCTCCCGCAAATCCTCCAGGCTATCCTGATTGGATAACAACTCCTCACGCTGTTTTGTCAGATCACCTACGCAGCCGTAGGCATCCTCGTATGCTGAGCGCAGGCCCGCGAGCCCACCAAAGCCGTCCAGTAATGCCAGATGAGTATCAATCCTGAGTAGGGACTGATGCTCATGTTGTCCATGCAAGTCAATCATTTGCGCCGCAACTTTGCGCATCAAGGTTAGCGTTGCAGGCGAATCATTGATATAACCGCGGCTATGTGTCTTTGTGATTTCCCGTCTCAAGATCAGTACGGGCTGCAACTCTATCTCGGACTCTTCGAGAAATTGATCGAGCTCCGGTGAGGATACCTTATCAAAAACCCCTTCAACGATTGCTTTTTTTGCGCCTGCACGGACCATCTGACCAGAGGCACGCTCACCCAGCATCAACTTGAGTGCCCCAATCATAATGGACTTACCTGCACCGGTTTCACCTGTCAGGATATTGAGGCCATTTTCAAAATCAACCTCAAGTTCATCAATGATAGCGTAATCCCGTATGTAGAGGGTACGCAGCATCAGATTCTCTGCCCGATCAGGTACGTCCGTGACAATGCTTGTACTTCTTGCCACTGCCACATGGGCATGAAGAATTCCTTCCCACATGCTCACCAACCAGAACAGGTTTCCGTTTGGCACTAGGGTCCCGCTTGGCTCCACCGTTTGTGGATCCGACCACGCCGAAAGAAGCGGCGGCCGATTGATGTCTGGCTTTTGCACGGCTACGATCCATTCGGCTACGCTGCCCTACACTACCATTGCCCCTGCGCTCAACCAGCGGACCTGCCCTGAAGACAAAGGTCACGACATCTTCACCAATCTGGTCAATGATCTCCGAAAATAGCCTGAACGCCTCCATCTTGTACTCTACAAGTGGATCCCGCTGACCATACGCCCGCAGTCCAATTCCTTCTTTCACCTCATCCAGAGAGCGCAAATGTTCTGTCCAATGCTCATCAATCAGCGATAGCATTGCAGTTCGCTCAAGACTATCGTTAATCTCCTGCCCCTTTGATTGAACGACATCCTCGATGCTAACAACCGTACGCAGCCTACGATGCCCATCGGAAAAGTCGATAAATGCGCGCTCAGGCTTATTCTCTACCTCACTTTCCTGGACCGTCTTCATGCTGTTGAAGAACGGTTCGGCCAATGCAAGACGCTTACGTTCATAGTACGCAACCGCCTTATTGTAGGCGTCCTCTGCTACCCCATCGTCACCCAGATCAAAGAATAGTTTACGATCAATCTGATAGTCAAATGATAGGAGTCTACGAAATTCCTCTCGTAGCTCATCCATCTCTCCCTCGCCGTGATGGCGCTGCACCAGTTGCTGTATAAGCTTCTGCAGCATGCTTAGAATTTCTCCTCGGAAACGCTCTCCTTTCAGCGCATGCGTACGACGGTCGTATATCACGGCACGCTGCGCATTCAATACGTCGTCGTACTCAAGCTGCCGCTTACGTATGGCAAAGTTGTTTTGCTCAACCTTTTTCTGCGCGCGCTCAATACTCTTCGTTACCCAGGGATGTGTGATTACAGCTCCAGTCTCAAGTTTAAGCCGATCCATGACGCCCGCTACCCGGTCGGGACCAAAGAGACGCATTAGATCGTCTTCAAGTGAGATATAAAACTGACTCTCTCCAGGATCACCCTGTCGCCCAGAACGACCTCTGAGCTGCAAATCGATTCGCCGACTTTCATGCCGCTCCGTCCCGATAATGGCTAAGCCGCCCAGTTTGGGGATTCCTCGGCCCAGCTTAATGTCTGTGCCGCGCCCGGCCATATTCGTAGCAATTGTGACCGCACTTCGCTGGCCAGCCTCCGCTACAATCAGAGATTCCTGCTTTGCACGATCACGCTTGGCATTGAGCACGTTATGTCGAATGCCAGCACGTCTCAACATTCGGCTCAATGTTTCAGATACCTCCACCGAAGTAGTTCCCACGAGCACAGGTTGGCCTTTATCGTGATATTCCTCAATCTTGTCAATGACCGCGCTGTACTTTTCCCGTCTTGTTCTGAAAACAAGATCCTCCAGATCCTGCCTTGCGATAGGCTTATTGGTCGGCACCGCCACCACATCCATCTTATATATCTTGTGGAATTCTTCTGCTTCGGTCTCTGCTGTACCGGTCATGCCAGCCAACTTGCTATACATACGGAAGTAATTCTGCAGCGTTACTGTGGCATACGTCTGTGTCGCGGCCTGTACTTTCACGCCCTCTTTAGCTTCAATGGCCTGATGCAGTCCATCTGAATAACGGCGACCAGAGAGTACACGCCCAGTATGCGTGTCGACAATCTGCACCTTACCATCCTGCACTATGTACTCCGTATCCCGCTCATACAGCGTGTAAGCTTTTAAAAGCTGTTCAATTGCATGCAATCGCTCCGCACGATTCGAGTAAGTTGAATATAGCTTACGTGTTTGCTCATCAAGTGCATTTTTTAGAACACGTAAGTCGTTCTGCAACTTGTGGTCCCGCTTCTCCTCAGAGATGTCTTCACGCTCTCTGAGTGAATCATATAGTTGATCCTTCCGGTCCTCATAGTCCCGCTTCAAGCGCGCGGTCTCCTCCCCTACGTCGGGAAGCACGAATAGGTCTACCTCCTCACCCGCCGCCCGTGCAACAAATTCACGGCCCTGATCCGTAGGTTCCAGGGCGTGCTGCTTCTCGTCGAGTGCATAATGTAACGCCCCATCGACGATAGGCATATTCTTTGCATTGTCCTGGAGATAGAAATACTCTGTTTTGCGCCGCAATTGTTCAACCCCAGGTTCCTGCAGGAGCTTCATAAGCCGCTTGTTTCGTGGGAAACCACGCGAGGCTCGCAGGAGCTCCAATCCTGCACTCCCTTCTACCTCCTTCGCTTGTTTCTCATCGCCTCGTTCAAATGCCTGATCGCGTTCCTTGAGAAATTTTTCCGCTTTTGCCACGCACCCGGCAACGATTCGCTTCTGTGCCTGCACCAATCGTTCAACAGCTGGTTTGAGCTCATCAAACCGGCTTTTGTTAGCCTGCGGAACTGGACCGCTGATTATCAGAGGGGTCCGGGCTTCGTCCACAAGCACTGAGTCTACCTCATCCACGATTGCAAAGTGATGCCCTCGCTGCACAAGCTGGTCGGGGTCAATCACAAAGGAGTTGTCCCGCAGGTAATCAAATCCAAACTCATTGTTCGTCCCGTAAGTGACATCTGCACGATAGGCATTGCGACGACCACTTGAGTGTGCATCATATCCATCAATAACATCCACCGTTAGCCCTAGGAACTCGAAGATAGGCCCCATCCACTCGGCATCCCGCTGTGCCAGATAAGGGTTCACAGTGATCAGGTGTACACCGCGGCCAAGGAGTGCGTTCAAGTAGACCGGTGCAACTGCGACAAGCGTCTTGCCTTCTCCCGTTTTCATCTCGGCAATGTTTCCGCGATGAAGCACCACCCCTCCGAGTAATTGCACATCGTACGGAACCATTTCCCAATGGATTTGCGCACCGCCCGCTTCCCACGTATTCGACCAGATTGCGTATGATCCCTGTATTTTGGGGTAAGCACGACGCGCCTGAATGGCTCGATCATGATCGGTGGCTCGCACCCTCAATGAACCCCTTTCAGACAATCTTCGACAAACCTCTTTTACGACTGCAAAGGCTTTTGGGAGAATCTCGTCAAGCGTCTCTTCTGCCACCTCCAGCCATTCCTCCTCTAATTCATCCAGTTCTTCAAAGTAGTCCTGGCGATCATTAAGCGTAAGATATTCTTCGTCAGCCCCCTGTGTATGTCCCAATCGAAGCGCATCATGGATCTCCTGCTGCCGGGCTTCTATTTCGCCTACTGCATCTCGGATCTGTTCACGATACAGCGGTGTTTGGCCACGCAGATCATCATCCGATAATGCTCTAATCGCAGAAGTGGCTTCATGGATCTTATCTACCACAGGTTGATACTTGCGGTCAATCTCACGCTGGTTCTTATCACCGAAAAATTGATTGATGATCTTCAACATATTGCTACGGCACTAGCTTGGCTAGTTCTCAGATGCTTCCTGCACTAACGAAATGAGGAGGAGATTCACGAAATGCATTCCACTCGGGCGGTGGACTGCTGACACGCTTGTGCACCGAATCCGTTCCCATTGCACTCAAATCCGGTACCCTGTGAACTGTCTTTTGGAGTCAATCAGTAGACATCCTTTCGATGCATCCTTGAATACCTTCTTACCTGTGAGACACATTAATATTTGCAATAGACACGTATGTAGGCTACCAAATGTGTATACCAACTTCATGGAACTTGGAACCGCTGAATCCTGAAACTCGCTGGATACATCATGACCTTTTCGAATGCACGTAGTCTTCTAGTGGTTGCTATATAGCATCCGATTTTTTGTCGTTTTGTTTGGAACAAATCCGGTTATTCAGTTTATCCTCCCTCACTCCGCCGATGCGCTCGCTATTTTAGTCATATGGTCGGTCAATTTGCGAAACGGATTTTGCTCGTGACTGCCCCTAGCATAGTACACACTCTTAAGAATGCGAATCTGAAACTGATGGCCAACCCCTCTGGTGTGGTTGCCCGCACCAATGTTTTCTGGTTATCCGCACTTGCATTGCTGTGCGGGATAACCACCGTACAGGGCCAAACACTCTCAAGCTTCGATTTTCTTCGGCTTGAACCTTCTGCCCAGGCAGCCGCCCTGGGAGGTACATCACTCAGCATCACCTCAAACCAGGGAAATGTCCTGTTCTACAATCCGGCACTTCTGGGCGAAGATCTGGATGGAAATCTTTCCATATCCTGGCTGAATCACCTGAGCGACCTCCAGGCCGGCGCACTTACCTATACTCAAAACCTCGGCCCAATTGGCACAGGTGCAGTGGGGGTACGTTTTTTTCACTGGGGTAGCATTACAAGAGCAGATATCTATGGAGAACGCAATGGCACGTTCTCATCAAGTAATATCGCACTCTCCGCTGGTCTGTCACGGTCCTGGCAGTCTGGACTGCGTTACGGGGCAAGTATACATATGATATATGCTTCTGTAGGACAATTCAATGCAATAGCTGCTGCTGTAGATGTAGGCGCTGCCTACCATCTCCCCGACCAGGGATTTGTTGCTTCAGCAGCGGTAACAAACACGGGAATAACCCTTTCAAGCCTTGGTCCTACACGTGACGAACTTCCAATGGATATTCGCATAGCCGTGTCCAAACGCCTCAAGTATATTCCAGTCCTGTTCGGTCTAACGCTCCACAACCTGCAGAATGTTTACCAGATCACAGCTGTGGACGACGGGTTTCGTCATGCGATCTTCAGCCTCCAGTTCGAGGCCATACCCGCGTTTCATCTTCGCTTGGGCTACAGCCACCGCAAACGCAACCTAAAATCTGACCGCCGGCTGGATTTGGCTGGAACTGGTGTCGGATTCGGACTCCGCGTACGGGGCTTTCAAGTTGACTATGCCTACAGCTCTTGGTCATTTGCCGGATTGCACCAGTTCACCATGGCCAGGAAGTTCAATAGGAGGCGTCAATAAGCCCCCGAGCTTTTAGATCGTTGATGCGGTGAAAGAGTCTCCAGGGACGTGTGCGTTGTCGCATCGCTGCCCTCGAGACGCCGCTCCGAATCAACAGATAAATGGAGGTATGCGTCAGACTTTGTGGGGAAACATCCAGGCGCTTGATCCCGGCTTTATCAAGCAACACACGCATTCGAGCCCTTACTGAACGAACTTTCAGACGCTCGTTTTGTCCGCGTGGACCGTGTGATACAAAGAGCGGACCGGTGGGTCTAATATATCCAATCCGGCTGGACAGGTAGGCTAGAATACTCTTGTATGTTCGCGAATCCAGCGGCACACGTAAGCGCCCCCCTCTGCCACGGACAACCAGCTCTTCGCCCATTAACGTGTGCTCCAAGTCTTTATAGTTACACCGTACAACCTCCCCCTCGGAGAGACCCTCTATAAGCATGCAGCACAGTATGGCCCGATCACGCAGGTCAATGAGATCGGAGGATTCCGTTACCTGCAGCAGGCGCTCAACCTCGTCCATTGTCAATATTGCCCGACTCCCCGCAGATGCACCTACCTTCACCTTAAGTCCCTTTGACGGATCTTTTTGCAGTAAACCCTTTTCGGAAAGAAAAGCGAAAAATTGTCGTACCGCAGTCAAATAAGTCTGGACCGTACGATCCTTGACTTTCCGTACCCGACGCAAATACAGTAGATAATCCTGCAGACTTTCCTTGGAGAGCTGAACTTTACCGCCCTGCTCATCTACCCATAACATAAAGACTCCGAGAGCCCGACCATACGTCTTTCGTGTAGCTAGAGATTTTTCAGGAGACAGGCTGCTTAGAAAATGTTCTACCCGCGCAGAAATCGCATCCGTAGTCAAAATTTCGGCCCGGTCACGATTTTCAGACGGCATGCCCCAGAGAAACCTGTGATTTTTCCGCAAGCGAACCTATAGCTCCATCTCTGGATCCAGGTTTTCAAGTACCTCCGTGTACCGACGGAGGAAAGCTATCCCCATAGCGCCATCAATTACACGATGATCGTAGGACAACGATAAAACCATCATGTGGCGGATCGCAATCGTGTCGCCATGTTCAGGATGCTCAACCACAATTGGACGTTTCTTGATGGAGCCGGTGGCAAGAATGGCTACCTGGGGCTGCAGGATAATTGGCGTACCCATCAGGGATCCCAGTGAACCTACATTTGTCAAGGTGAAGGTTCCACCCTGTAAATCATCAGGGAGTAACTCAGATGAACGTGCACGATGTGCTAAATCACTGGCTGCATGGGCGAGTCCAGCAATACTCAACCGCCCGGCATGCCGGATTACCGGCACGATCAGCCCAGAATCCTTAATCGCTACCGCAATACCAATATGGTAGTCTTTTTTTACAAGAATCTGGTTTCTCTCTACTGAGCTGTTCAAAATGGGAAACTCACGCAATGCTTCCACCGCTGCATATACGAGAAAGGGCGTATAGGTCAGCTTAACCCCATCGCGTGCAAGAAAAGCCTGTTTATTAGCATCTCTTATTCGGACGAGTCGCGTCACATCAACCTCTGCAAATGAAGTTACATGTGCTGACGTACGTTTAGAATGTGACATATGCTCAGCAATGAGCTGACGCATCCGCCCCATCTGAATTACCTCTACCCGCGGCGAGTCCCCGTCAGCAGGTACCGGGCGGGAAACCTGTTTTCTTATAGGCGGGGGACTTACCGGAGTTGTCGTACGCCCTGTTGATCTCTTGCGGGACTCCAGATAGTTTACTACGTCTCTCTTGGTAAGCCGCCCCTCACGGCCAGAACCTTTTATCCTGGACAGTTCATCCCTCGATATATTCTCAGCCTGTGCGATGCTACGTACAAGTGGACTCAGGAATCGTCCGTCCGCAAGATGCCGTTCGTCATCAACTTGCTCCGGCTCGCCCGCCGGTGCAATCTCGGACAATGAAGCAGGCTCCTCTGCAGTTCCAGACGAAGATGGAATAGCCCCTTCTGCCGTTTCAGGCAATGATTCTGTATCCTGCGCGGGCATGGTCCCTTCCGCACCTATCAATGCTATCGTGGTACCTACATCAACTGTCTCACCTTCTGGTACCAGAATTTCTCGAAGAATCCCCGCAGCAGGGGCCGGCACATCCGTGTCTACCTTGTCTGTTCCTATTTCCAACAGGGTCTCATCCAATTCAACCGGATCTCCTACTTGCTTATGCCAGACAATCACCGTCCCTTCGGTAATACTCTCGCCCATCTTCGGCATAACTACAGGTGTGTCTGCTGCAGGCGCTACGGATGATTCCGGTCCCGATGACTTCGGAGCTTCCGCTGGTTCAGAAACCGCAACATCCTGTGTTGCCCCATTTGAATCCTCACACTCGGTGGCAATCATAGCAATCAGATGTCCAACCGGCACGGTCTCACCCTCCTGGGTGAAAATTTCCGTAACTACTCCGCCCGCCGGAGCAGGAACATCCGTATCTACCTTATCGGTTCCTATTTCCAGCAAGGTCTCATCCAGTTCGACTGGATCACCTACTTGCTTATGCCAGACAATCACCGATCCTTCGGTAATGCTCTCGCCCATCTTGGGCATTCGCACTTCAACCTTCGCCATTAAATGGAAAATTTTGGTATTGTGTACAGTAACGCTACATTCACTTCACGGATCACGAGGATGATTACTCCAAAACCTCCGCTGCGCAACTCCCATCCCGGAGACACTGGGAGAATCACGTAGAAATCATACGCTACCTCATCATCATGTTCCTGTAAAGCACCCCCCAGTGCTGAATATAACGACAAATAATGTGGTTACTCAGGTATACAATCCACCAGGTCTGTTATCAGTTTCACTAGATTGTGCATGATGTAAAAGTCAACCGCGCCGGGAGATCGTCCAAATGAGCT
Source organism: Rhodothermales bacterium (assembly GCA_022821385.1). Classification (GTDB taxonomy): domain Bacteria; phylum Bacteroidota; class Rhodothermia; order Rhodothermales; family Bin80; genus Bin80. Next base: position 4,928 of record JAJEDR010000028.1, on the reverse strand, counting down.
CACATTGCGAGACGGTTACCAGTAAAGCAACCAACATTGACATTTCCACACCTGTTCTCCGCATTCCAGGTTAGTGAACATGCAAACAATGCTACAATTCCGCAACTAGCCTCCAATGTCATACGGCCCTGAATTTATCATTCCTGGCATTGACTTCTCCAATTCAGTACAAAAGTGGCAGTCCTGATTCATCGTCTAGTCGAAAACACGTGCTTTCAGTCGGACATTTATGTCAAGACATCCCCGTACATAACTTGCATTGGAGATGGCCGACACGGAATTAACAATGGAAGTTGTTCTTCATCGGAAGGTCACGCGCGTACCAAGATTGAACGTCCGGGGTAAACCGAGAAATACTTCCGCATCATCTGCCCTCCCCATATTCGCACCGTTCGGGATGTAAGCGTGAAAACGTGAATTATTTACAGCATCCTGCACATAGAATGCGTTCGCTAAGTTGAATACATGCAAAAACAAACGGACACCAAAACGGCCTCTATCAAAATCATAGCCCGCCTTTAGATCGAAAACGGTATATCCGGGGGCCTCCCAAACCGCACTGTTTCGTTCGCTATACCCGGCAGGATCAAAATCCGCAAAATGTTTGGCATAGGATCGTCCAGTCAGCACAACATGCATTCCGGACCTGGGAAATGCCGTTATAGCATAGGCGAGTTGCGTCTGCGGCGCATCCCCCACCTTAACCCCACTGAGGGGGAGCGATACCTGCTCCTGGCTGTCTGGATTGGAACGGTCAAGGGTGTATGTGCCAGAAACATCGTCCGTGTATTTCCAGTCTCCAACAGAGAAAGCCCCATCGAAACGCATAAAATCTACCGGTTGCCAGGCAAGCTCTCCCTCAACTCCCCTATGTAGTGCATTCAGTCCCCTTATGTTGACCAATGCATCATTGCCGCTCTGCTCCACCAGATTGCGTGTCACAGTACGATCATTCCACGTCGTATGATAGAGATTCAGTTTTGCCGTGACCCTCCTGTCCAAAGATCGATAATTCACACCGCTTTCGACTCCGATGAAGGATTCATTCTGAGGATCCGGGTTAATACTACCGGAGATGGCGTCAATGACCCCATCAAAAACAGGAACCTTTGAAATACGACCGATACTTGCATAAACGGAAAAAACCTCGTTCAGGCGATAGTTTGCCCCTCCCTTGACCTGGTAACCACTGATAGCGGCCGGCGAAGCAGTGAAAGGTCTTCCATGGCCATCATCGGTAAAGAAATCCTCAAAGGTATACTTGATTCTAGAATAACCAACTACACCAAAACTGCTCAACGGACCTGCTTCATACCGTCCTTGCATGAATCCGCCGATCCAGTTTATAGTCACGAGATCGTTATAGTCAAACCGTTCCCCCAATTGCAAAGCGCGCCCGCCTGAACCCCAGAAATCGTTGTCGAATCGCAAGTATCCACGCCCCCCCAACAGATCTCTCACAGTACTGAAATGCTGGATTTCAGCACTGCGCCAGTCGAGTCCAGCTTCAAGCTCAATACGATCGTTGACTTGATGGGTCAACTTGGAAATCGCCCCCAGCGTCCACTGTACATTATGGCGGTTTCGAATTATACCGCGAGACAGCCCATCTTTCTTATTGGCCTCAATGGTGGCATCATAATTGGGAACCGGGGAGGGACCGCTGTGATCCAAAATCAGATTGCCATGTCGGCTTGATCCGCCCCCCTTCCCACCCGAATAATACACGATGGTCGAAAGCAGGGACTTTTCCGTCAGTTGTCCAAAATGACTTAAGCTCAAAATGGGCTTATGAAAGAAATTTTCGAATTCGTCAATATATCCGCTATTCTTGCGTCTCACAGGCCCAAAGCCATTATGCTGATCCCTTGTATAGGTCTCTGAAACAGCACCAATATTTTGATTCCAGCGCCTCCCTCTTTCTGGATAAGCCTGCAGAATCTCGCTTATCGTCGCCGCGTCTAATCCATCCCGCTCAAAGACTTTTCTGGCATAATCGTGGTCGTAAGCAGCAATATTCTGGCGGAATAAATTCTGCCCATGGCGTTGGGGAGAACCAATCGCGAAAAAGTCGAGGCGGTGTCTACTGCTCGCGTTCCAACCAACTGCAGCATAGTAGGACCACATGTCGGTCCAGGTCCCATCCACATATCCCTGTCCTGTTTTGCGTATTCCAGAAACGGTCACGGCAACTTTGCCATCTATGAGCCCCGAAGATAGCATTAAGGTCGATTTACGCAGTCCATCGTTGCCGAACTCCTGTTTGAGCAGCATTTGCCGCATATTGCGCGCCGGATCGGTGAGAATATTCATCGTACCCCCAATTGACGGCGTTGGCAAAGTGACAACTGACAACCCACGCTGGAGCTGAATAGAGTTTGTCACTTCCTCCAGTCCATCCCAATTTGACCAGTAAAGCCAACCATTCTCCATGTCATTTACCGGGACGCCGTTGATCATAATTGCAACGTTACGCTGATTGAATCCGCGTACATTTACACGTGCATCCCCTGCGCCTCCTCCTTGTACTGTACTGTAAACAGAGGGCGTGCTATTCAGCACGAGTGGCACATCACGAGAACCGAGATCGCGCTGCAATCGCGCCCTTCCTAGAGTTGTGAAGGCAACTGGCGTCCGCTGCTCCAAGGCTCTGGAAGCAAATACCTCCATGCCTTCCAGAGCTACACTGGTGGCCTCTATTTCAAAGTTCAATACGACATCTGTACTTCGCACAGTCACAACCTGCGACTCATCTTCATAGCCCACGAAAGAGACGGTGACGGTGTACGTACCTGGCGAGAGGTCGGAGAGTAGGAACTGTCCGTCTAAATCCGTGGTCGTGCCAAGCGAAAAACCTTCTATGATCACAGAAGCTCCGGGTAGCATCTCATCGGTATCAACGGTCGTTACAGTGCCAGAAAGGCTGTATTGTGCCCAACATACGTTTGCTAAAAGAAGGCTTACAAGAAGGAGTAGGGGTGATTTCATAGGAGCGAAATTGGAGATTCTATAAAACTTTTACGCTGCCAAGTATGTCGTGACGCGGGTTCAAGTTACGCAAAAATACGACCCTCCGACGCTGCCAGCACTTGGAGCAACTGATATTGGATAGAACGGAAAGACCGTCCTTTTCCGGGGTGCATGGCAAACTTGCAAGGCGGTGGACCAATAGTTGACCTTACAGAAGCGGCGCAATGACTAGCGCAACCACTGCGATCAACTTAATCAAAATATTTAGGCTCGGCCCGGAAGTGTCCTTGAATGGATCCCCCACCGTATCGCCAACGACGGAGGCCTTGTGTGCCTCTGTCCCTTTCCCTAATGCTACTCCATCAATACTGATCCCTCCTTCAATGCGCTTCTTGGCATTATCCCACGCCCCTCCCGCGTTCGATTGAAATATGGCAAACAAAACACCCGAAACGGTTACGCCAACAAGTAGGCCTCCTAGCATATCCGGGCTGATGAATCCAACAATCACCGGCACCAGAATCGCCAACAGACCGGGAGCAATCATTTCCCGGATTGCCGCTGCAGTTGAGATATCAACACATTTGGCATACTCTGCTGTGGCAGTTCCTTCGCGCAATCCCGGGATCTCCCTAAACTGTCTTCCGACCTCCGTAATCATATCGGCCGATGCACGTCCTACTGCACCCATAGCCATGGCACTGAACACGTAAGGCAGTGTGGCCCCAATTAAAAGACCTGCAAGAATGTTGGGTTGAGCGACATTGATCGTTTCAAGCCCGGCCTGCTGCATAAATGCGGCAAACAATGCCAGAGCAGTCAGCGCCGCCGAGCCAATGGCAAAACCTTTGCCTATGGCCGCCGTCGTATTACCAACCGCGTCCAGTTTATCGGTTCGTTCCCGGACCTCTGCCGGCAAATGTGCCATTTCCGCGATGCCACCCGCATTGTCGCTGATTGGACCATATGCATCAACCGCCAACTGGATTCCGGTAACCGAAAGCATACCTACTGCTGCAATGGCTATCCCGTAAAGACCGGCGGTACTGAATGCCCCGACAATTGCCAAGGCAATCACTAATGCAGGCACTCCAGTTGAATACATGCCGGCTCCCAGACCCGAAATAATATTGGTTGCTGCCCCGGTAACACTTTGCTTTGCTATTAGGAATGTTGGTAGCGTAGCCGTTGATGTGAAATACTCAGTCGCTAGACCAATAAGCACTCCGGATGCCAATCCGATGAGCATTGCCCAAAACACGCCCACCGATGTGTAGACTTTTTCCCCTACAATACTTGTAGTGGCCACCCATTCAGTAGGCAACATCCAGGTGATCACAAAAAAAGCGAGTACTGCCATAACTGCACTCGCACCAAATTCACCGAGGTTCAGTCCTTTCTGAGGGTTGCCGCCTTCCTTCACTCGGACGAGAAAGGATCCCAACACAGAAACCAGGATCCCCACGGCCCCCAACACCAGAGGCAGGACCACCGCGCTCAAATCACCTAACGCCGCTCCCGAACCCTCAAATACCGTAAGGAAACCCGTACCTAGCACCATCGCGCCGATAATTGAGCCGACATAGCTTTCAAAGAGATCCGCTCCCATGCCTGCAACATCTCCAACATTATCTCCGACGTTATCAGCAATGGTCGCAGGGTTTCGTGCATCGTCCTCGGGGATTCCTTCGTAAACCTTTCCAGCCAGATCAGCCCCTACATCAGCAGCCTTTGTGTATATCCCGCCACCTACTCGTGCAAAAAGGGCTATAGAGGAAGCTCCTAGGGAAAACCCGGAAATAACATCAATAACCTTGATCGTTGACCAGTCAGTTAATCCGCTGTATGCCAAAAACAGGCCAGCGAGCCCCAGAATACCTAGGCCAACAACACATAATCCCATCACTAGACCACCGGAGAACGCAAAGCTGAGCGCATCGGATAGCCCCGATCGAGCA
>JAJEDR010000056.1 GCA_022821385.1 Rhodothermales bacterium | reverse complement strand
TGATAAGCTTGGTACAAGATCCCCGCTACAATAAGCCAGAGTGTGAGCGCATTTGCCAAAGCCGCCAATATCTCAAACCTCTGAAAGCCGTACGTGTGTTTGGCCGTGGCCGTGCGCTCGGCGTAATACATGGCTACCAGCGCAAGGCCAATAGACGCAGCATCGGTAAGCATGTGCCCCGCGTCCGCGATAAGGGCTAAGCTTCCAGAAATGATGCCCCCGACCACTTCGACAAACATGTAACCTGTTATGAGGAATAGGGCGTACTTCAGGTGTCGCTTGCTCGCACCCCGCAGGTCATGCGTGTGCCCCCCTAATCCTCCATCATGGCTGTGGTCGTGACTGTGATCATGCCCGCCATGTTCGTGACTGTGGTCGTGCCCGCCATGGTCATGACTGTGGTCGTGCCCGCCATGGTCATGACTGTGATCATGCTCGCCATGATCGTGGCTGTGATCATGTCCGCCATGGTCGTGACTGTGATCATGCCCGCCATGATCGTGACTGTGACTGCTTTGATTCTTCGACATTCAGGAAGTATAAGGAAAATACAAAGATAAACGTATCGCGGGTCCTGCTCTGTGTCAATATATCAACTAGGACTAGCCAACCGATGCCAAGCATCCGGCGCGTCCACGGGAAAGATACCTAAACAAAATAAAGGAATCTCTGATTAAATAACTGCGTTGTGATTATAACACATTGGTGTAGTATAGCAGGTTCCAATTACGGACGATGGGTATTGTTTTGGATTACATTTTGTCACAATATAGGACAGATAGCCACGGAGAGGGCCCCTTGAGCAATTGCGACGGTTTATCAATCTGGTGTCCGCATGCTAGGCTACAGGCCAAAATGCTCAATATTTGAATTCGTCGGAGCTGCCATGATCTTGTTACTCGGGCTCGCGATTACCGCTACCGAAAAGGGAAAACATGGGCTCTCCATCCTTGCTCGGGAATCCTTCCCTGCGGCTATTCTGTCGTATTGATGGTTCATGCTGTCTGAACAGCGGACTGCATGGCCTCCCTTAGAAAGCCGACCAGTTCGCGTGCAAGTGCAACGACGGCAACTGGGGGCGGCTTCCGTTTGGTGAGCGCTTGGTATCGTTTGTGTAATCGCTTTCGTGCCCGCTGGCTAATGGCCACGGTTTGGGCATTGCTATGTTTCTGCCGTTCACGATGGGCTACGCTGATCCGGGGACGGGGTATGTACATCCAGGCTGCAGTCATCAAAGCGCTCCGTGCATGGACACTTCTGGTCTTCGTGATGAAACCAGACCGCATGGTGTTGCCCGATGAACGCTGAGAGGAAACCAGTCCTAGATAGGCCATTAGGGCGGTCGGTTTTTCGAACCGCCGAAAGTCACCGATTTCACAGATCAAATGCATGGCCGTAATCAACCCAATGCCTCGAAAGCCCCGCAGAATCCAGATCGGTTCATGATACCTATTGGGCTCGGACGCAGTCCGAACCTGGCGTTCCTTGCCTGAATCCGTGACTCGACATAGGCGATATCCGCCAGATTCTGTCACGAAAGAGCCTCTGGTCTCAACCAGATTATGAAATTGGCTGCGGCGTTTGAGGACGGTGTTTGACGGCAAACCACTTGTACAGCGACGGCAGTACCAGCAGCGTCAGGATCGTCGAAGTGACCAGGCCGCCCACGACGACTGTCGCCAGCGGGCGCTGCACCTCCGAGCCTGTGCCGGTCGAAAACAGCAGGGGGATCAGCCCTAACGCTGTCGTCAGAGCCGTCATCAGCACTGGCCTCAGACGCAAGAGAGCTCCCTCGACCGATGCCTTATCCAGCGGCACCCCGTCGCGTATAAGCTGGTTGAGATAGGTCATGAGCACCATCCCGTTCTCCAAGGCGATGCCGAAGAGTGCGATGAAGCCCACTGACGCCGGAACCGACAGGTTCTGCCCAGTGATGAAAAGGGCCACGATACCGCCGACGAGCGCCAGCGGAATGTTGAGCACGATCAGCGTGGCGTTCCCCAGCGAGTTGAAGCTGCTGTAGAGCAAGAGGAAGATGATCAAGAGTGTGATCGGCACAACGAGCAGGAGTCGGCGGTTGGCCTCTTGCTGCAAGCGAAACTGCCCACCCCAAGTCGTGAAGTAGCCAGTCGGCAGATCTACTTGCCGCTCAATGACGCGCTGCGCTTCCTCGACGAACGAGCCGATGTCGCGATCCTCGACGTTGAGTTGGATCGTGATGAAACGCTGGTTGTTTTCCCGCGTGATCTGACGCGGTCCGACAATTTCATCCACACTGGCCAGGTCGCCCAGCGGCACGAGGGCACCGTCTGGAGCCGGAATCAGGATGCTCTCGATCGCACCGGGCGTTGAACGCGATTCCGGCGAGAAACGCACATAGATGTCGAAACGGCGGATACCTTCAAAGATCTGCCCGGCCGTCGTGCCACCGACGGCCGTCTGGATCGTCCGTTGCACTTCGGCGACATTGACACCGTATCGGGCGATGGCGGCCCGGTCTACATTGATGCGCAGTTGGGGCATGCCAGTGATCTGGTCGGCCTGTACGTCAGCGGCCCCACGCACGCGTCGCACTGCGGTCGCGATCTCGTCCGCCTTATGCTTGAGTTGTTCAAGGTCGTCGCCGAAAAGTTTGATCGCCAGTTCAGCCCGGACGCCTTCGAGCAGTTCATCGACGGTCATCTGGATGGGTTGCGTGAAGTTGGTCAAAACGCCAGGGATCTCGCCAATCTCTTCGCGGATGGCCTCCAGCAGCCTTTCCTGACTGTGGAAACGCCATTCGTTTTCAGGGACAAGGCCCAGATACATCTCGGCGCTATTGATAGGGTCGGTGTGTGCACCCACCTCGCCTCGCCCGATGCGGCTGACAACGCTCCTTATCTCTGGAACCCGCATCAGCCGCCGCTCTGCGCGCAGCGTGGTCTCGGTACTCTCACGAAGGGAGATCGACGGGGCCATCGTCAGGCGCAGCACCAGTGTGCCTTCTTGCAGGGTCGGCGTGAACTCCGAGCCGAGGAAAGGAAAGATTACCATTCCGATGACGAGCAACCCCCCGGCCAGCGCTATGGCCCGGCGGCGCTTCCGCACGAAAAAGACGACGATGGGACGATAGGTCTCCATCAGCCACGCCAAAACACGGTCAGACAGCCCAGGCTTGGCTGCGTTGACTCCGCTGCGTCGCCGCTGGCGACGCATGAGCAGGCTTGAGAGCACTGGAGCGACAAAAAGTGCAAAGAACAGGGAGCCAAGCATCGCAAGGGCCACGGTGTAGGCTAGCGGGCGGAAGGTCTTGCCCTCGACGCCTTGCAGTGTGAAGAGTGGTAGGAAAACTACGACGATGATTGAGATTGCGAAGACGACGGGGCGCGCCACCTCCGCGCAGGCTCGCGCCACCACGCGCACACGGGGTTCCCCCGGCGTGGCTTTACGCAGCATCCGGTCTACGTTCTCCACCATTACGATAGTGCCGTCGACCATCATACCGATGGCGATTGCTAATCCTCCTAGCGACATCAGATTAGCCGAAATGCCGAACTGATTCATCCAGATTGCCGCAAACAGTACCGAGAACGGGATGGCGAGAGCTACAACCACGCTCGGCCGGACGCTGCCCAGAAAGGCGAAGAGCACCAGCACCACAAGCAAGATGCCCTGCCAGAGTGCGCTGGTCACGGTCGAGACCGCTGCCTCGACGAGCGTCTTCTGCTCGTAATAAGGCACAATCTGTACCCCCTCCGGCAATATTTCGTTGATCGTGCGAACCTTCTCCTCTACATTTTCGATGACGGTCGAGGCATTCGTACCGAAGAGCTTGATGACCATGCCAGAGACAACCTCTTCCATGCCGTTGTGTGTTTGTACACCCCGCCGGATCGCCCTGCCAATCTCGATGCTGGCTAGATCACCGAGGTAGACCGGTGTGCCGTCGAAAGTCTTTACGACGATGTTCTCCAGGTCATATGTCCCCGTGGCCAGTCCGACTGAGCGCACGATGAACTCTTCGTTGTTTTGCTCGATGAACTGTGCGCCGACGTTGAGGTTATTAGCCTCGATGGTTTCGAGTACCTCTGTGACGGTCACACCATATTGAAGCAGTGCACCCGGATCAACCACGACATGGAACTGTCTCTCGTGGCCGCCAATGCCGAGCACCTCAGTCACTCCTGGAACCGTCTGAAGATTAAACTTGACGATCCAGTCCTGCATCGTCCGCAATTCTTCCAGCGAGTGCTGTCCGGTAGTGTCGTCGAGGTAGTAGAAAAGCACTAGCCCCATGCCCGTCGAGATCGGCCCCATCTCTGGCTCGCCGAAGCCCTCGGGGATTGCATCCCGTGCTTCCTGGAGCCGCTCGCCCACGATTTGGCGCGCGAAGTAGATATCGGTGCCGTCCTCGAAGTAGACGTTGACCACCGAGAGTCCGAAGTTGGACACCGAGCGGATCTGCTTGAGGTTTGGCAGTCCGTTCATAGTAGTCTCAATGGGGTAGGTCACATACTGCTCGATCTCTTCAGGTGCCAGCCCTTCGGTGACCGTGAAAATCTGCACGAGCGAAGGCGACACGTCGGGAAAAGCGTCTACGGGGAGTCTCTGGTAGCTGAACCAACCGGCCCCAATTACGAGAATGGCCAGCGCAAGGATGAGCAGCCGGCTGCCCAGGAAAAAATCGATGAGTCTGTTCATTGCAATACGACCGTACTCTAGTGGCTGTGACCTTCGCCGATTTCACCTTTTTCGAGTTCGGCCTTGAGGGCAAAGCCGCCCCGGACGACGTAGAGTGCGCCCGGCTCAAGGCCCTCTATAACCTCGGCCTGCGTTTCATTCTCCCGGCCTACCGTGACTGGCTGCGGAGCAAATCCTTCGTCGGTCTGAACGAAAACGACGGCCTGGCCGTCCATCGTGATGAGTGCCGACTGGGGCACAATGAGGGGCACTTCTATGTTATCGACAGCGATGGAGCCGCTTACGAAGAGTCCAGGTTTCCAGCGACCGTCTTCGTTGTCAAGCACGATGCGGGCAATGGCAGTGCGGGTCTCCTCACCGACAATGGGACGGACATACCTGATCGTGCCGCGCCCGCGAAGCTGCCTACTGGTCGTGACGATGTCCACTTGTTGTCCTTCGCGGACGAGATCCAGGTCCTTCTGGAATACATTCAGGTCCACCCACACCGTACGCAGGTCGGCGATGGCGAAGGCTTCGGCGTCGGCACTTAGCGCCTCACCCTGACTGATGTGCTTCTCGATGACCACGCCCGATAGCGACGCCATCAACTCGTAATGCACCAGTGCGTGCTCCCCCTGCTCAGGCAGGACTTCGATGTAGGCCTCGGAAAAGCCAAGTGCCAGTAGCTTCTGCCGGGAAGAGCGCAAAGCGATGTGCGCCTCGGCCAGCGCCTGTCTCGCCTCGAGGTACTCCTGCTCAGAGGAGATTTTCTTCTGATAGAGAGTTGATTCGCGCTCAAACGTGGCCTCGGCCAGTTCCAATCGCTCCAGTCTGGCCAAGTATTCGGCTTTGATATCGGCTAGGTCGCGGCTGTCGAGGACGGCCAGCACCTCGCCGGCACGGACCACATCGCCGACCGACTTATTGGTCGAGTGCACGAAGCCAGCGATGCGCGGCACGATGTGGGCAAAGCGGTCCTGATTTATCTTGACCTCGCCGGGAAACATCACGGCGACGCTGAGCGTGCCGGGAACCGCCATTCCAACGTCAATCTCGAATTCTTTCAGTTCGTCGGCGGTGAGGCGAACGAACTCGTCCTCTTCATGTCCTTCATCAGCAAGTTCGGTGTTGTTTGCTGGCGGGGAGTCACTGGAGCCGCAAGCGGTGAATATCATGGCAGTGAAGAGCAGCAGCCCAGAGAAAATGGCGGCTCGCTGCACGCTTGCATATCTATGTAGTCTGTTCATAAGAGTCTATCAGATTAAATGTCAGAAAGGGGGGTACCGATGAGCCGTTCGACCTCGGCGCGAGCTATGTGGTAGACCGCCAGCGCGTCAATGTACTGGCTGGTCGTCTCGAAAAGCGTGCGCTGTGCATCAAGGAACATGAGCAGGTCGAACTTACCCTCCAAATAGCCTTCTTCTGTAGCCGTAAAAGTCTCTTGTGCGGCAGGCAAGACATCCCGGTGCAGGGTGGTGACCTCGGTGTATGCGCTCGCTAGTTGCCCGTACACTTCAGCGAGCATCCGGCGGGCCTTTACCTGCGCGGCCTTCTGCGCCTCTTCCCCTTGGCGGAGGCGATACTTGGCCTCACGGACAGTGCCTTGATTGCGGTCGAAGAGGGGCAAGGGAATCGAGATCCCCGCTGCCAGCGCCGTCTCGCCGAGCTCTCGGATTTGCCGAGTTCCGACGGTGAGAATAGGATCCGGAATGCTGTGTGCCCTCTCCAAAGCTACGCCTGCCCGGCGCAGGGCCATCTCGTCACGCCAACGGGCCACGTCTGGATTACGTTCGATGAAATCGCTAAGTCGCTCAGCGGGCGGCACCGCCTCGACAGCAGCCAGGTCGCCAGCAGCCCGCTCAAACATCGGGGCGCTGCTGCCCCATGCGGCTGCCAACCGAGTGCGCTTCGCAGCCAAATCCCAAGTGGCACGTTCGTGGGTAAGCCGGGTCGTCGAAAGGACGACCTGTGCACGACGCTCTTCGAGAGCCGACACCTTGCCGGCCTCCACGCGTGCCAAAACGCTCCCATAAAACTGCTGCGCTTGAGCGAGCAGGCTGTCGGCTAGGGTCAGGCGCTCCTGGGCCGCAAGTACGCCAGTGAAGGCTTGCGCCGTCTTAGTGAGCACGTCGAGTCGGATCGTCTCGTAGTCCCAGCCGGCCAGATCGCGTTCGAAGGCGGCCACGCGCTGGCGGCGGCGGCGGTCGCCGCCGAGTTCGATTAGTTGACTCAACCCGATCGTAGCTTCGGTCGCATTGAATCCGTGGTGCGTTCCAGATCCGGCGAAGTTCTCCAGGTCGGTCACTATCTCGGGATTGGGCGGCAATCCGGTCTGGAGTGTGCGCGCTTCGCGAGCGCGGACTTCCCAGCCAAAGGCGCGCAGATCCGGGTTGCGCAACAAGGCCAGCACCAGTGCTTCACGAAGGGTGAGCAGATTGGAAAGGGCCGGATCTGGATGGAGGATGTCTGTGGTCGTGGGCAATACTGGCGGTTGGTAGGCGGGGAGAGTGCCACCGAGAGGGCGTGAAACCGGCCAAGCGGTGTCTCGCGGCGTCGCACAGCCCGTCAGAGAAAGCAAGAGCATCAATGCCCATAGCGCCAGAAAGTATGGTTTCATGAGTTCGTTTCAAGACAGTTGCGATTAATGGCATCTACTGCCACACAAGTCGTTGCGTATCAACAAAAAGGATCAAGTACAGGGTTACACTTGCTGGTGGATGCCACAATAGAGCAACAAAGCACAGCTAATGGTTGTTGGGTCGGATAACCTTTACATTCATTTTCCAGTGGAATTGGAATATCCATCCAAAAATTATCAGACTGCTTCCCTCTGCAATCACGCTCATTTTATTCGGCGGTGTAGCTTTCCATTTTTTGTCACAAAATCACCTTTCTCGAATTTTTCTATAAGGCGTTCTTTGCTAAAATACCATCCAAATGGGCGTGGATTTGTGAACCCTAGTTGCTCATAGAACAGGTTGGCACGGAGACCATACTCGGAGAACTCCAAATTTGGGCGCTGTCGTTAAAATAACGTTGGTTTGTGGTGTCAACAAACGGGAATTAAGCTAACCGCTCAGATTCCGTCATTGTTATGAATGGACGAATTCTGTTCCTGAACCTGCAAGAACAAAATTGTATCTGTAGTATTGCCCACGTTCTGGAAGCATGCTGAATTCCTTTAGCCAAACCGGAATGACGCTGTCAGGTGATTTCATTGCGAAAATTTCCCTGCCCAAGTATTATGGCATCCATGACCAGTTTCAAGTAATGACTCATGGTCGGATCACAATGTAAGAAAATGAATCCCGTAGACTTCAGCAATGGCTTTACCTCCAGCAGCCGGATCGCCACGAAGGTGAGATAGGTTCTATCACTATCCCTCGTGGCGGCCATGAGCACACGCCATCGGTTAGAATGAGGCTTTTCGATCGCATCAAGCCGTTCAATATCAATATGATACTGTTGCACAAAACTATGGAATTTTGTTGGACTTGTGTGATCTGAGTTTGCAGCTTAGTCGTATGGCTCGTCATTTCAAACCCTATACCGTCCAGATGAGTTTTGGTCAGCCTTTTATGGTTGCAGCCACTTTAAGGCGTTCTTTTTATGTAGAGTTCAACAAGGTGATGAACGGAGAGTTGATCGCGCAGCTCCTGTTGGAGATCTACTCTTCGGCCTCACTGTTGAATGGCGGGTCAAGCAAGCAAGTTAGCTAGATCAGCCCAACTGCAGCACTGTTCATACCACGCATGTTGTATAGGGTACCACCTGTCCAGATCGTGTTAGAGCGAAAAACCGATTTAAGGGGGGAGGCAAAAGCGCTCAATCTTCACCATGCCGAACACAGGAGGCGATGATTTGTCCCGCTTGGGGAGCGAACCCTCTTCTCTCTCTATCTCGGAAAAAATCCCGCTGACGGCAAATTTAATGGCCTCGGACCATCCCTTTTTCTTCGGCCCAAAAGCTCCCCGTTTTGGACTTTTTCAATAGACTCCTGCATCAGAAACGAACAAAAGGGTCAAAACCATCCTGTTTTTCTGCAGATTGGGAATTGAGTATAAAAAATGTTGTATATTCTCTCACGTTTTCTGAACAGTGAAGCCCCGGTCAGGGTAACGATCTGTGGTTTTCAGAAGCACTACTCAGCATTCAGCACAAGACAGAGGTTTTTCAATGAAAGGAGTGTTAAAGTTGACTTTTGGAGCTATGATCGCATTGGCGTTCTTTCAGTCTGCGGATGCGCAGGACTGGGGCCGTATTGAAGGCACCGTGTACGTTACCGAGGGCACCGCAGCAGTAGATGCAACGGTTAGCCTAGTCGGTTTGAACTACGTTCAGCAAGTTGATGAATCTGGACGATACGTGTTTGAAGAGGTGCCTTCCGGTTCGGTACTTCTGCGTGTTACGAGTCTGCGTTGGGGGCGGAATTCAATGGCTGTCACAGTTGTAGCGGGAGAAACGACGGAGGCAAATATTCAGGTCTTACGTGATGTCCACCTGGAAGAGATTGTTGTTTCTACAAGTCCGGTGGCCCTCGCTCGCTCCGAACTGGTTAATCCGATAGGGGTTCTGGTAGGTCGGGATCTTATTGAATCAAGTGCGCTAAGCCTGGGGGAATCTTTGAAGGAGATGCCGGGAATTTCATCGACATATTTTGGTCCGGCAATCAGTCGGCCGATTATTGGTGGAGTTGGAGGTAGCAGAGTGAAAATCCTTCAGCAGGGTGTAGAGACGGGTGATCTTAGTGATCAGGGTGCAGATCATGCGATGAATATTGATGCTTTTGATGCTGGGCGGATTGAGATCATTCGCGGACCAAGCGCGCTGCTGTACGGAAGCAATGCAACTGGTGGAGTCATAAACATTATTGATGGTCGGGTTCCAAATGAGCGGCCGGAAGGCTTCGTTGAAGGAACCGTAATGGGCAGGCTTGGATCAGTAGCTGATGAGAGGGGTGGGGGCGGAAATATTTCTGGAGCGTTCGGGAATTTCGTTTGGCGTGCCCGTGCTCTGGTACGCGAAAGTGGCGATATCACCACTCCGGAATACATGCAGGAAGAGGATCATGGAGAAGAGCTCCTTGAAGATGAAGATCATGAGGAAGAAACCCCCGACCCAGAAGAAGAGGAACATGCTGAGGTGCATTTAACAAGTATTGAGAACTCCGGGAGTTCATTGACAAGGGGGTCGTTTGGCTTATCCTGGATTGGTCGACGCGGGTATATTGGTAGTGCCGTGACGGTGCATAACAATAATCATGGTATACCTGGACATGCTCACGACGAGGACGAAGAGGAGGAGATTGACGAGGATCATGAGGAAGAAGAAGGTGTCGAAGAAGTTACTGCGGAAATGACTTCCAGAACATATGATCTTGAGGGTGCGTACCGTTTCTCCAACGAAGTACTTCGGGGAATTCGCTTTAGAGCCGCGCTCACTGACTACGAAACTGCTGAACTGGAACATCTCGAAGAGGGGGATGAGGAGGGGTTCAGTACTATTTTGGGCAAGGATCAGTTGGAGGGTCGATTGGAAGTGGATCATGTACTTGCCAGTAATATGATAGGGGTGGCCGGCATACAGATAGCGAACAGTGAACTGACGATTGAGGGGAGTGAAGCTTTTCTGCCAGATGCGCTGTCCACCGGTATCAGCGTATTTGCGCTTGAACGCATAAATCTTGATGCATTAAGATTTGAGTTTTCCAGTCGAATGCAGTGGCAGTCACATGATCCAAGGGAATCCGGGATGACAAAAAAATCCTTCTCGGCCCTAAGTTTGAGTGGAGGGGTGAACTACGAAAGAAACGAGAATGTCAGATTCTCGCTTAGTTGGGCTCATGCGGCAAAGATGCCAGATGTGACGGAATTGTACGCTCAGGGGTTGCACACTGCAATACGTGCCGTGGAGATAGGCAATGAAGACCTAGAGGTCGAGACGACCAACGGACTGACAATTGCCAGCCATATCCAGAGAGATCCTTTGACAGCAACGATCAGTGCATACACAAATCAAGCGAACAACTTCATATATCTTGCACCGACAGAACGGGTAGAAGAAGGTAATCCGATTTACCAGATGAATCAGGCCAAGGCCAGGATTTCCGGGATGGAAGTTGATACAAGATTTGAATTGCTACACGGGCCAACATCACACTTGGTGTTGCGGTTGTGGGGTGATTATGTGAGAGGGCGGTTGGTTGATAATGAAGAGGACCTGCCTCGCATGCCCCCCTTGCGTGTAGGAGCAGGGCTACGGTATGCTGCCGGCAATTTTGGGGTTGACTTTTCCATAAAACATGTGGCCGATCAGGAACTGGTTTTTCCGGGAGAAGAGGAAACCCACGGCTATACCATGGTCAATGCCACCGCGAGATACCGCGTGGTTGTGGGCTCCACAGTGCAGAGTATCTCCATCCAAGGCATAAACTTGACGGATGTTCTGGCGAGGGAGCATACGTCGTTTGTGAAGGGGCTAGTACCATTGCCCGGTCGGGATCTCCGGTTATCCTACACGTTTGTGTTCTAGTACAGGGTAGTACGACTGACTGATTCGCTTCTCAGGATTTGTCGGATTAACATTACCGGAACGGGGGTGGGAGTGGAGGCCGTTTACCGTTGGCGGTTGTTAGCCTGATGGGGGCGAGGTAGTTTCGTTAAGTTGTATTAACTTGCCTGTTGGTTAGTAACCGTAATTGTCGTGTCAGATCCTCTTTTTGAAGTTCCTCGCAAATTCCGGCATTACTTCAAGGAGCGCGGACAAAAGCCCTCCGCAAGTGAAGTATTTTCAGCCCCGGTGCAGACGAGCGCAGGTTTGGATCCCTATGATCAGCCTCTGACACGTCGAGAGGCTGCGCATCTGTTTCGAAGGATCGCATTTGGCGGTAGTACTGCACAGATAGAAGCAGTTGTCGGGCGATTAGCTCCCGAGGCAGTACATCAAATCGTGCAGGAGGGAATTCAAAGCCCAATGCCTGCTCCTCCTTCGTGGCATCAAGACTGGCCTCCGTGGGGGGAATCAGAAACTGTCAAACAGGCTTATTTCGATAAACAGTTCGGCTGGGCTGAGGAACTCTCCGCTGTCTGGCTCAAGCAGATGGTCGAAAATGGTTTACGTGACCGAATGACGCTTTTTTGGCACGATCACTTTGCAACAGAACGCGATACGTATTTCTACGCTATTCTGGCCCACAAGCACCTCACTACACTCCGCAAATACGCACTTGGAAATTTCAGGGACTTCGTGGTTGCTGTCGGTATTGATCCCGCGATGTTGATCTACCTCGATGGAAGACTCAGTACACGTCAGAGCCCCAACGAAAATTATGCAAGGGAACTCGTTGAACTCTTCACTATGGGGCAGTTCGACAAACATGGCAATCCTAACTACACGCAGGAGGACATAGTAGAGCTGTCGCGTGCACTGACAGGCTATCAAGTGGACTATAGGTATTTCAGGGCGCATTTAACGCAGAGTTTGCGGGATGCCACAAAGAAGACCATCTTCGGCAGAACCGAGCGGTTTGACTTTGGGGGAGCGCATCTGGTGCTTTTTGAGGAACGTGCGCCCCAGATTGCAGACTTCATGGCACGCAAGCTGTACAGGGAATTTGTTTTTGTGGCGCCGCACGAGGCCGTCGTCGAGCAGCTTGCCCAGTGTTTTCTGGACAACAACTTTGAAATCGCCCCGGTGCTGGAAGCCTTGTTCTCAAGCCGTCACTTTTATTCAGAAGAAGTGATCGGGGCACAGCTTAAGAGTCCGGCCGCAATGTTTGTAGGCATTTTGCGGACTTTCGGGCAAGGTGTTCCCCCACGGTCTGGATTAAATAGTATTCGTTACGGGATGGAGCGTCTGTCTCAGAATATATTTGATCCGCCCAGCGTTGCCGGTTGGCCCGGGTACCGGAGCTGGATCTCGACCTCTTCGTTACCTGAACGATGGTCACAGCTCAGTCGACTGTTACAGTCCACCCAGTTCGGGATATTCAGACTGAATGGCGTTAAACTTGCCCGGGAACTCGTAGATGAAAATGATGATTTGGCAGTATTTAAAGTTCCGGTGGCAATCGCTGAACACCTTTTGGCTGTACCGCTTGAGGACATCTCTATTGATGCACCACCGGAATTCGCCGGCGACTTGATCACCCATCCAATTCCAGACGAAATACAGAATGGCCCGGGTTATGTTCTGGATCTGACGCGCATTTTTCTTCGCGGTTTTCCGTGGTACAGTTGGAGCCTTAACCGGCAGGGGATTGCGTACCAGACAATGGAATACATCAGGTGGATAGCCGGATTACCGGAGTATCAGCTCAACTAGGAATCATGGAGTACGGAGTAAGCGAGCGATTTGGAAGCTGCCTGGAGCACGGTTGTGCACATACGGATGAGCACAGTCTGTGGTCACGAAGGAATTTCCTGACCAGTCTGGGACAGGCCATCGGCTCCTCGATAGTGCTGGGTTCCACGACTGTCAATGCATTGGCAAGATCCCCCGAGCTGGATATGCTTCATCGTCATGATTCCGAGCGGATACTGGTACTGCTGCAGCTTGGGGGTGGAAATGACGGCCTGAATACAATTATTCCAGTAGAGGATGGCTATTATTATCGTGCACGTCCGACGCTCTCTATCCCCAAGACGGTAGCGCTGCCATTGACGGATACGCTGGGACTGCATCCCGCGCTGAAATCATTGCGCGGGCGCTACGACGATGGACAGATGGCCATTATCCAGGGAGTCGGGTACAAGAATTCAAGCTTATCGCATTTTCAGGGTACCGACAACTGGATGTCTGCCACGGCATCGGTCGGGCATGATGCATCCGGATGGGTGGGGCGAAAGCTGGAGTTCAGTCACCCCGACTTTGAAACAAAACCACGTGAGTACCCTCTGGCCGTGCAAGTAGGCGGGATTTCCTCGCGCCTGTTTGATGGACAGGAGTATGGCATGGGGATGACCATGGCCAATGTAGATGTATTTCGGAGGCTCGTGCGGACAGGTCGGTTGTTTGACGAAAAGTCTGCTCCTGATAATGCTTATGGCAACGAGGTTGCTTTCGTGCGCCGTATTGCCAATGACACCTTCACATACGGCCGGGCCGTCCAGGAAGCTGCTGCGAGGGCGGGCAACGCTGTGTCGTATCCGCGGGTTGTACCAGCATACCTTACTGAGAGGCTTTCCATAGTCGCCCGTCTCATCAAAGGTAGGCTTGGGGCGCGGGTGTATCATGTTGGCCTGGGTGGATTCGATACGCACGGCTCGCAAGGTAGCGTTTACGGACGTCACGCAACGCTGCTCAACGCTATGGCAGAGACGGTCAATGCTTTTCTGAATGACCTGGGAGAACTCAACAAGGAAGTACTGGTCATGACTTTTTCAGAATTCGGCAGGCGGGTTAACGAGAACGGCTCGGACGGGACCGACCACGGTACCGCAGCGCCGTTGTTCCTGTTTGGTCCGGGGGCTAAAGGCGGGATCCTGGGCGATGCGCCGTCGCTTCGTGATCTGGATGCTCATGGCAACCTTAAATATGGAATTGATTTTCGTGCCGTTTATTCAACGGTGCTGCAACACTGGTTTGGTTTCACAGGCCCTGCAAGTGCACAGGTCTTGGGTGAATCATTTGATCCGCTTGACATTATTGCCAATCCATCAAATCCAATATATACTGGTGCTGAGCCTGCGGCTGAAATCCCTAACTCTATTGCATTACATCAGAACTACCCCAATCCATTCAATCCAGCGACGACTATTGAGTACCGCATTGGCGTGCAGTCAAGGGTTAAACTGGATGTTTTCGATTTAACGGGGCGACGGATACAGACACTGGTGGACCGTACGCAGCCGCCTGGACAGTACTCTGCTCAATTTGATGCTGTTGGGCTTCCAAGTGGGACCTACCTCTATAAGTTACGTGCGGGTACTCAGGTAGCCTCGCGCAGAATGGTGTTGCTCAGATAGGAGGTTCGCCAGGCTATATACCCTGTGGTGGCCAGACCGAGGTAGAGGACGTATAGGAGGAGAGTTAGATAGAGTTCAGTGGCGATAAAGAGACCAACATAGATCGCATCAGTAACAATCCAGACGAGCCAGCCCTCGAGAATTTTGCGGGCAGCCATCCAGCTGGCAATAACGCTGAGTGTGGTTGTCAGGCCTTCTGTTAACGGGTAGGGCGATCCTATCAGGTATTTGAGCAGCAGAGTAAATCCTGCGGTTCCCGTCACAGTCAATGCAAGAAGTATCAAGCCAACTACGGGACGGAGTCGGGTGACCAGCAATGTTCCGCCTTCGGGCCCACCGGTTAGCCAGGTTCGCCATCCATAGATAGATATGCCAATGAAGAGTCCCTGGAGGAGCATGGTTGTGTAGAGATGGTCCTCAAAGAACACAACGGCAAAAAGCAGACTGCTGATGATGGCAACCGGCCAGGTCCAGATGTTTTGGCGAACATTAAACCAGACGCACAGGATGCCCGTAAGCACAGCGACACTTTCCAGTAGTCGCTCTTCAAGAATTTCCAGGAGCGTGTTCACCGGATCTGAATAACGTAAACTGCTCCCGCATCTGTGCTGCCTGACGCACCAACCAGAGCGGTCTGATTGTAAAGATCAATGGAGTTACCGAAGGCAGCTTCTCCAATGTCTATGATTCCTTGGTAGTGCCACTGTCCATTACTGCGGGCGAATATGTATACCACGCGATCGACATTGAAATTCAGACGGAGTTGCTCGTCGTAGCCAACGACTAGAGCCCGGTCTCCATGCAGTGCCACTTCTGTACCGAAAGCCCCTTTCCGGTAGGGTGAGGGGGGTTCCAGTATAGCAGTCTTCACCCAGGCTCCGGTTGAATCGCGTGCAAATAAAGTTGCCTGCCCGGACTCATTCTGTCCAGCCCCGGTCTGCCCAACCAGCAGCTCATCGCCGTGCAGGTCCAGCGAGATGAAAAAACCTTCAATTCCTCCCAGCCTAGCAACCTCTGACCAAGCGCCACTCCGGTCATATTCGAATAGATAGACTGAGCCTGCACGCCGATTAAAGTAGGCACTGCCTGCGACCGCCAATCGGTTTGAGTGGAGTACAGCATTACCGCCAAAAATTCCGGCCGATACATCGTCGCTGCCAGTTATTTTATGCTTCAGTGACCAAGAGCTATCGACCTTTTCGTAGATGTAGGCGGTGCCGTGAAGTTGATTACCGAGTGTTGCATCACCTGCGGTTGTAATGAGTATTCGATCGTTATGCACGGCAACGGCGGCACCTGCTGGTCCCTCCCGGTTATGGCCGGTACTCGTGAGCCGCCCGGTCTGGATCCAGTTGCCCGTATCGTCCCGTTCAAACACATAGACTGCATTTGAACGCTCGTTAGCGAAATATTCCTGACTGCCCGCTACAAGGGCCACATTGCCATCAAGCGCAACTTTTCTACCAAAAGCAAGGCCCTCCTCACAATCCGAAGGGATGAGTCGTGCTTTTTCATGCCAGTAACCGGTAGAATCCACCAACTCAAAGATATAGGCCGCTCCGGCACCTACTCCACAGGATGCCTCTCCACTTGCCCCAACGATCGCGCGGGGTCCGTCCAGCGCTACAGAAGTTCCGAAATAGTTTCCACTGGTTGTGTCCGCGTGAGGCAATCGTGTGATTTGGGCCTGCACACAGAATGTGCAGCCCAATCCCCCAATAAGTATTGCTCCGAGTTTCAGAAGATATTTCTGTGTGTAATACCTCATTGCACCGATTCGCTACTCACGTAAGTGATCTCCCAACGATTCCACCAGTGCCTCCCAGCGTGCATACAGATTGTCCAACTCTTTTTGAATAGATGCGTAGTTTGCGCTCGCCTCTTTTGCATGTACCGGATTTGAGTAAACATTTGGATCCGCTAGCGCTATTTCCGCCGTACGCTTACGCGACTCAGCTTCTGCAATCGCCGATTCAGCTTCATCACACAGCCACTGTTTTTGATGAGGGGTCAGCTCATCTGTAGCAGTCTGTCCATTCATCTGTGCGTCACGGTATGCACGATTACGAGCCTCGGCCTCGCGCCGTTTTTCTTCCTTGGTTTTGGGCCCACCGGATCGGGTGCGGTTCTTGCGGACCGACTTTTTCGCAGCCGGGCGCTCTTGCCCAATTCGGCTGAGGGATCCGTGAGTAAGCGCCCATTGATACTCCGAATAAGTACCCTCGTATGCGCGCACCCCTTTATCGCCAATGTGCCAGATCACGTTGGTTACATGGTCAAGAAAATGCCGATCGTGACTCACTATTACGAAGGTTCCACTGTACTGTCGAAGCGCTTCAATCAGCACCTTGATGGACTGGATGTCAAGATGGTTGGTCGGCTCATCCAGAATCAGAAAGTTGGCTGGGTTGACGAGTGTTCTGGCGAGTGCGAGACGGCTCTTTTCACCCCCGGAAAGGGCCTGAACCGGCTTGAATACATCGTCACCAGTAAACAGAAACGCCCCGAGAAGTGTGCGTAAGTAAACCTCTTCGCGCCCAACGGCTTCCCGGTCAAGCGATTCAAGTACTGTGTCGGTTGCGATCAGAGAATCTGCCTGATGCTGGGCAAAGAACCGGGTTTCCACGTTATGTCCCTTTTTGCGTGATCCTTCAATGGCCTCGCTTCCGAAAAGAATGCGTGCCAGGGTTGATTTACCTGCACCGTTCTTGCCGATAAGTGCAATTTTTTGTCCACGAGTGATCTCGAGAGGTCCAGCTTTGTCAAATACACACACATCCGGCTCTTCTGTACCTGCGTAAGTTTTCGAGAATTCGCTTACAGAAAGGACTGTACGCCCAGACCGGTTTGGCGATGGGAACCGAATTCGAATCTGAGCATCTGGTGAGTCGGGTGGCAGCAGACGCTCAAGTTTCTCGAGATGCTTTATCCGGCTCTGGACCTGACGTGCTTTTGATGCTTTGTACCGGAAGCGTGCGATGAAGCGCTCGGCCTGGAGGATTTCGCGTTGCTGATTTTCGTAGGCGGCCTGCTCAAGAGACCGTCGTTTTTCCCGTTCAACTAGGAAGTAATCATAGTTCCCGGCATATTCTGTAATGCGGCCGCGATACAGGTGTGCGACAGTATTGATCATCCTGTTGAGGAAGTACCGGTCGTGTGACACCAGAACAACTGTGCCGGCATAACTGCTCAGGTATTGTTCCAGCCAGTCTATACTGAGGATATCAAGATGATTGGTGGGTTCATCGAGAAGCAACACATCTGGCCTCTGGAGCAAGATGCGTGCCAGTGATACCCGCATTCGATAACCTCCAGAGAGGGTGTCTACGGGTCGTGTCAGGTCATCGGTCGAAAACCCTAACCCCTCCAGAACCGTCTCTGCGCGCGCCTGTGCGGAATGTGCCTCCTGGATCGCCAAACGTTCGTGGATGGCTTCCAGCTCCCGCAGAATTTTTGTCTGGTTTGTCCCGGGGAGATCTAGTGCCTGGGTGAGCGACTCTTCACGATCCTGCAGTGCCTCAATGGCCTCAAAGGCGGTTAATGTCTCTTCGATCACCGATCGCCTGGAGGTTACTTCCTGTACATCCTGAGCTAGGTAACCAACGGAGCCAGAACGGGCTACATGGCCGTCATCGGGATCAAGGTATCCTCCGATCACGCGAAGAAGTGTTGTTTTTCCTGCGCCATTGGGGCCGATCAAGCCAATGCGCTTACCATCCTTAAGGGTCCAGGTCAGCCCCTCAAGTATCTGGTTTCCCCCAAGTGCAACATCAATGCCCTGTAGCTGAATCAAGGTGCCGAATCAGTATGCGTTACGATTAACAAATCCCTTCCAGACGGTCATGATCATGATTTTTATATCCAGGTACAGGGACCAGTTCTGAATATAGTAGAGATCATGTTGAATGCGTTTTTCCAGGGAGGTATTTCCACGCCACCCATTGACTTGTGCCCAGCCGGTGATCCCTGCCTTCATTTTGTGTCGCAGCATATAGCGTGGAATACGGTTCTTGAAATCCTCAATAAACACGGGTCTTTCAGGTCTCGGGCCAACGACGGACATGTCTCCTGTCAGCACGTTGATGAACTGAGGCAGTTCATCAAGGGAAGTCCGTCGGAGAAGACGACCAATTGGGGTTGCCCGATTTTCACCTTTTTTGGCCCAGACCGCACCGGACTCTTTTTCGGCAGTTACTGGCATGGAGCGAAACTTCAGCATATTGAAGCACAACCCGTTGAGCCCCATACGTTCCTGTTTGTAAAGCACGGGCCCCTTTGAAGAGAGACGCACCAACGCGGCAATTATGAGCAGGAGCGGCGAAAGAATAATCAACACCAGCAAAGAAAACACAACATCCAGGCATCTTTTGACAAACCTCCGAAAGTCTATAGGTGCTTCATCAATGATATGCAGCACAGGGAGGCCATCTACGTCGGTGATGCGGCTGTTGATGATATCATGTTGCAGGAGGTCCGGAACCAGGCAAACATGCACGAGGCGTGTAGAGAGTGAGCTGAGGAGTGTTTCGATCTTACCAACTGCATGCAGGGGCAGGGCGATATAAACGTAATGGATTGGGTTTTCCGCCGCATCCAGCAGCGGCAGTACATCATCCACTTTCCCCAAAACGTCCGGTTCGTCGGTTTTGTGATCATCCAGAAAGCCAATCACCTGGAACCCCATCCACGGATAAAGCTCAAAGGACCTGGCGAGTCGTCTTCCGGCAGTTCCGGCTCCGACAATAAGAACGCGTCGCAGGTGTCGCCCGCGTCGCCGTGCGCTCCGTACGAAAAAATATATGGAAAGCCGCAGTGTCACCATAGAGATGGGGGCCAGTGCGGCAAATAGTAAAATGGTCAGTCGCGAAACGTTGAAGTCGCGATAGAATGAAAGGAACGCCAACGTGATGATTAGTGCCAGTCCGACAGATTTAGCCACACTTCGTATCAGTGTGGTCCAACGCTGCGCGCGATTCGGCACATAGAGGCCTGAAGCCCAGAAAGTGAGTGCGGCAGAAATCAGAATCCATGGCAAAAATGTCAGATACCGACTCAATGGATGCCACTCGGGAAGGGGAACGGGCCAGGTGACGAGAACCTCGAACCGGAGGTAGTACGCTGCAATCCAGGCACAGCCAACGAGCAGCATATCCATGAAGAACAGCAGTTGTTGGTAGAATCGGCTCTGCTCCTGCAGCATGGTAGTTACCTGTATCCAGAGATGTTGTACCTAACGAGGGGGAACAGGGTTTATTCCGGTGGCTTGAGAAGCTGCATTGCCGTGTGCAGCAGTACATTTGCGCCTTTGACACAGGCTTCCCACGGTGTATACTCACGGAACGAGTGACTGAATC
Organism: Rhodothermales bacterium; assembly: GCA_022821385.1. GTDB lineage: Bacteria > Bacteroidota > Rhodothermia > Rhodothermales > Bin80 > Bin80. The sequence goes on along the minus strand of JAJEDR010000056.1, from coordinate 86,344 downwards.
CCCCCGCGGAGGGAACGAATATCAGGCCGGCTGGACAAAGGGTTGCCATTGACTGGGCGTCATGTCCGGCCAGTGAGGGCAGACGCCTGCTGGACAGTCCGAGCAGGTCGACCGATGATTCAAATTGCTCAACAATGGTAGGCGCCATCTTGCGTTCAGCAACGGATTCAAGGTGCTGGAAATCAACCTTCAGGCCAAACTTTACAGATGTGTTCAGGGAGGTTTCCCGCAGGGCCTGTTCCAGTGCACCTGCACGTGTAGCATCCTCGCTGCGCAGTTCCATGAATACGGTAACGCGGTTAGCCACAATGTTGAATGCACCGGGTGAGAAGTCCATACGCCCCACCGTGGCAACGCAATCGGGGTAATCGTCCATTACTGTTTTCTGGACCATGAGGCAGAACTCGGCCGCACCGAGCGCCGCATCGCGGCGTTTGTTCATGGGCGTTGTGCCAGCATGATTGCTTTGTCCCAGGAACGTAACTAGGTACATGTGAATGCCGACCATGCCGGTCACTACACCGATATCAGTCCCGCTGCGCTCAAGGCGTGTGCCTTGTTCTATATGTAGTTCTAAGTAGGCTTGCAGTCTGTCCGGAGGTCGGGTAGCATCCAAAAGGCCGCCGATTGACAGTCCGGCCCTTTGTAATGCCCGTCGAAAAGCTTCTGGATCTCCTCTTGGGTTGGTCAAATCCTTTTGGGTCAGTTGTCCTGACATGGCGCGGCTTCCAAGAAGTGAAACCCATGTCCCCTCCTCGTCTGTGAAGTCGATGACCTCAACAGCGATCTGTGAATCCACTTCATAATCACGCAAGACCTGCAACGCTTCGAATGCGGCTGCAATACCCAGTGTACCGTCAAATCGTCCACCATTCGCTACGGAGTCAAGATGCGATCCCAACAACAGCACGGGTTTTCTTGTCTCGGAGAGCGCATGGCACGCGGAAAGGTTGCCTGCAGTGTCTTCACGAATCAAAAAGCCCCGTTCCCGGATCATATTGCGGAACGTTTCCCGTGCAGCTAAATGTGCATCACTCAATGCGGGTCTGTTTAGCCCGCCTTCCGGCGTAGCTCCATCCCGCGTAAGCCGTGAGAAATCTTCCAGAAATCGCTTCTCGTTGACGCGTGTGGTATCACTCGGGGTTGTCATTTTTTGTATTTGTCCGCGGTGCGAAGTTCCTGTACCAGGCCGAAAGTACACATGGTATGGTGTGCATGCCATATCAACCCTCGTAAAAGTGACATGTGGTTTATGCGTCTAGAGCCATTTGTTCGGGCAATATTTGGACAATTCTCCAGTCTTAGGACACATTGAGCGCAATGTCTATCGCACGAACTGAGTGTGTGAGTGCACCGCAGGAGAGATAGTCCACGCCCGTTGTTGCAATGACTGGAGCTGTCTTGAGCGTAATGCCACCTGTTGCCTCGGTCTTTATGCGGCCGTCAATATAATCTACGGCCTGCTTTAACCGTGAGCAGTCTATTGTACCATCATCTTTTAGGACCGTCATATTATCAAGAAGGAGCACGTCAATCAGTTCGGCAACTGTGATGGCTTCCTCAACCTCCGCCAGCGTACGCGCTTCTACGTCAATCAGGTAATGGGGCAGTTTCTTTGCGGCGCGGCGCACAGATGCTGCAAGGCCTCCAACGGCCTCAATATGGTTGTCCTTGATCAGTATTCGGTCGTATAGGCCTATGCGATGATTGGTTCCTCCGCCCAGCATGACCGCCCATTTGTCCAGGAGTCGTAATCCAGGGGCTGTTTTACGCGTGTCACGAACAAGGGACTTGCTACCCTGCATGCTTTCTATCATGGTTGCGGTTGCCGTGGCAATCCCGCTCATTCGCTGCAGGAGGTTCAAAGCGAGGCGTTCAGCCGTAAGTATAGACCGTAGGGGACCTGTGACCGTACCGATTACCGACTCTGCCTGTACGCGTTTACCATCTTCGAAAACCCAGCTACACTTTACCGTCGGATCAACCAGCGTGAAGGTGTGTTGGGCTGGCACTAGACCGGCAAGTACGCCATTCTCCCGCATGACCAGAGTTCCCCTGCCTTGATAGTGTTCTGGTATTAATGCGTTTGAGGTGATATCACCCTCGCCGACATCTTCCGCCAAAGCAATCTCGAGAATGCATGTCAGGCTTTTTGGTGACAAATAGCCGGGGAATTGTTCACGGGCAAGCATGAAGGCACTATGTCGCCACGTTAAACTTGCCAATTTGGTCGAACCGCTTGAGGCGTTGATTCAACAGGTCTTCCGTGGGCAGTGTTTTCAGTTCCTGCAGCGCCTCGCAAATGGCCTGGCCAACATATTTGTACGTCGTTTCTGGATCGGAGTGTGCACCGCCCAGCGGTTCTTTCACAATTTGATCAACAATACCTACGTCAACCAGGTCAGGTGCGGTGAGCTTTAGAGCACGTGCAGCCTCTTCCTTATAATCCCAGGACCTCCATAAAATGGATGAGCAGCTTTCCGGGGAGATCACCGAATACCAGGCGTTTTCCAGCATAAGCATACGATCACCAACTCCAATGCCTAGTGCGCCACCTGAAGCCCCTTCTCCGATAACGACAATGACAATCGGGACTTCAAGGCGCGCCATGACAAAAAGATTGCGGGCAATAGCTTCTGCCTGTCCACGCTCTTCTGCATCCATACCAGGGTAGGCGCCGGGTGTATCCAACAGGCAGACAATGGGTTTGCCAAACTTTTCGGCAAGTTGCATATGTCGCCGTGCTTTCCGGTATCCTTCCGGATTGGGCATACCGAAGCGGCGATAGCGGCGTGTTTTGGTGTCACGCCCCTTCTGGTGTCCGACTACAAGTATGGTGTGATCCTGATAGTCGAATTGCTCGCCGCGCAGCGTGGCGAAGCCGCTTACAATTGCCGGATCATCACCAAAGCATCGGTCCCCGTGCAATTCCGTAAACCCTTCCGTGAGCGCAGAAATGTAATCATTGGTATACGGTCTCAGGGGATGTCTGGCAATCTGTACACGCTGCCAGCGGGTCAGGTTGCCGTAGACGGAAGTGCGCAGCTCCTGGATACGCTTTGCGAGTGCGTTAATTTCGTGAGAGAGATCAGCCTCGCTCGTTTCGATGGTCCGCATCTCGTCAAGCTTTTGCTCAAGCTCAACGATCGGTTTCTCGAAGTCCAGTAGAAATTTATTGGATTTATTATGCATCCTTGACTCTGGAGTGGGCGGAATCAACAAGTGCGAGGGGGGACTGTTCCTAAGCCGGTGCACGCAGGGCGCGTATGGCGATGAACCAGTCCAGTAAGGCGGACTGATTCCGTACGTAGTACCAGTATGCCTGTTCAATCTCCTCAGTCGGACGTCTGATATTTGGTCCGAGCATTTCGCTGACTGCAAATACTGCGGGTTGCAGTTGCCATTCGGCAGGAGGGACAAACTCGCTTCCCTCGTGGAATCCTATTAGCGGGAGCTGTCCTCGCAGAACCGCACGCCACTGTCTGATGCGTTCGCTCCTTCGCATCCATCGGGAGCGCGGGCCGGCCATCCTGGCAGCAAGCCAAACAATCGGGTGAATGATTGCTCCGGCCAAAGCAGCCATTATGTCGGACACCCGGCGCGCAGTATGTGAGCGCAAGGCTCCGATCACCTCTTCGGCCTCGAGAAGGGGTGGTTTGCCCAGTTTTTCAATCGACGTTTTGCCGATCATGTGGTCCTGTCCCGCATCAACGATATGCGTTTGAACGGGGAGGCCGGCAAGCTGCTGCATAAGGGCAAAAATTTTCTTGTTCGTCAGACTCGCGGAAGCAAAAATTATGGACTCAATATCATGTACGCGTACAATGTCACGCAACTGATCATAATCACCAAAATGGGGCAGAGTAGATGACTCGTTACGCGTACCGTTATGTGTTGCAATCCCTACCAGAGTGTACTGTGGCATCTGCTGCACAGCTTGAAAATCAGCATCGGAAAGATTTCCTGCGATGAGCGTACGGCGGTGCAGGCGCTGGCGGGTTCTGGGAATCAGGCGTACCGCAGACAGAACCAGCATACAGGCAGGCAGGCAGGCTATCACAACCGCACGGGAGAATGCTATCTGTTTTACAAAGAATGATAGTGCAGCCAGCGCGGTGACTGCTGTCACCAGTCCCAGAAATACAAGTCCAAGATATGGCTTACGTGCCCGGTAGCCTCCTGAGGCAGCTATCACACCAGTCGTAATCAGAGCGAACAGAGGAGACAGGCCCCAATAAAAGAGTGACATGAATTGTGTTCCGGCCTGGACGGACCGAAACAATCCCAGTGCAGCCACCACACCAACACATAACACCCAGTCACGCACAGCTCTATGGCGCAGCGTGTTTCCGAATGCCGTTATCAACCCGCGCACAACGACGGCCAGATGCAAAACCCATAGGAAAGCTTTGGGATAATCTTCGCTCAAATGCTTTCTGGCAAAGCGTGCCATCGCGCCGTGGAAGAGACGTACGTACCTGAGGTCTCCCTTTTTTGTACTCTCACCCTTGTAGTGAATGATCTGGGTTTCCGGTGTGTAGTAGATTGCCCAGCCGGCTTTCTGGATGCGATAGCACAGATCCAGGTCTTCGCCATACATGAAGAATTTTTCATCAAACAGTCCAGCGCCGCCCGGGCCTGTTTCGTTATTTGTCGATCCCATGAGCGCAGTACTTCGCACAAACATGCACGAACCGCTCAACGCGTCAACCTTTGCCACTTCATCCTGAGGCAGGAATGTGAGGTTATAGCGGCCAAAAGTTTTGCTTCGCGGAAATATTCGACTAAGTCCGATCATGCGGTAGAATGCAATTTCGGGGGTAGGGAATGATCGGCGACTCTCTAAAGCAAAGGTCCCATCGGGGTTAAGGATACGGCATCCCATAGCTCCGGCATCTGGATGGGAGTCCATGAAATTCGTAAGCACGCTTATCGTGTCTTCCTCAACAATTGTGTCCGGGTTCAGGATGAACAGATATTCCCCGCCTGCCATGCGTATCCCCTGATTGTTAGCCGCAGAAAATCCAACGTTCGAGCGGTTGGCAATGATCAAGACTTCTGGAAACTCCTCACGCAACATACCGACTGATCCATCTACCGAATTATTGTCAATCACAATTATTTCGGCAGGAATGTCGGCCAGTGATAGTTTGACGCTACGGAGGGCCTGGCGAAGGAGGTCCCTCACGTTATAGTTAACGATGATCACCGATACCTTCAGAGGTTCGCTGGATGTGCCAGCGCCCGCTGCCGGTGAAAATGGCTGGTTACCGGTCATACCGCAAGAACCCATTCAACACAATTTTGCTCCATGAGCAACAGCTCAAGGCGGCGTTGTTTCCGTATATCCTGTTGGTCGTGTAAAGTACGTAGGTTGTTCGGTTCGTTCGGACAATGTTGAGCAAGTGGGGAGGCTTGGTAGGGCGTAATGGGGCAGTTGTCAAGGAGGTTGTGGAAATGGCCGAGATGCTTGAATGCCGTCTCAAAGGGGTGTGCAATGCACTTGCCAGGAACAATCCAACGTTATGGCAGAACGATTCAGTAGGAAGACCCAAGGAGTGAAAACCGTCGAGAGAAGTTACAGAAGCTTCAAAACTTTGGACCTGCAGTTTCTTCGTCTGCGGCGGCTTGCGTCTTTGTCCATAAAAATTAAAGGTAAAACCAGCTATAGAGCGGGGTATTGAAGCCGAATAGCCTGATCAGGTCTGCGGCCGAGTTGGTAGAGCCAGAACCTGCGTGCACGCCGACCTAACTCGCGTCGTCTTCCGTGGAAGTTGCGCAGCTGGGAGTACGGCTTGAAGTTTACGCCTTGAAGCATTATACAAATCACTTCTAGTATGGCTGAACTTACAATTACTGCAATCAGTGACACGCACGGACAAGTCGCTTTGCCAGACCTGCTAAGGGATTACGAAAGTGACATTCTCATTCACTGTGGAGATTTCACTACTGGCAGAACAGACCACCTAACCAAGTCCGTGATCTATGACAGCCACAGGCGGTCATGGCGAAAGTTTTTGCGAGAACTGGCCGTCGTTAGGGACCAGTTCAGGGCAATCATGGTAGTTCCGGGCAATCATGACCAGATTTGTGAATTCATGCCGGAGAACTGCCAGTCAGAAATAGTAAGGGCAGGTGGCCACCTTTTAATGAACAGTGGAGCAGCCATCATAGCCAGCAAAGGAACCCGAATAAGGTTTTGGGGCTTGCCTCATACCCCTCCGTTTGGGAGATGGTTTTTTCAGGGTTATGACATGTCCATGTACACGGACAACATTCCCGCCACGATTGACGTGCTCGTGAGCCATGGTCCTCCATATTCAATTATGGATACGGTCGGCCCCGTATTGCCAAAGTACGTTCGCCCCACTGACTACCTTGGCAGCAAAGATTTGTATCTTCGATGTCAGAATCTCCCAAGGCTGAAGGCAGTATTTTTCGGCCATATTCACAGTTCTCACGGCGAAGACCGAAGGCTGGGAATCGATTACTTCAATTGTTCAATTCTGGACGAGGGATACGAAAGGAGGTTTGCCCCCGTCACGACCGCAATCAAAATAGATGACAGACAAAAACAATCTAGTGAGGGTCACCAAACAAGAGATAATTTTAAGGCTATTCAACTGGTTGGTATGTCCAGTAAACTGACAGGCTACAAATGATAGCACTCTATGCGCCTTTCACGCTGTGCTCTGCCCGAGCGCGCAAAGCACAGGAGACAATTGGTTTTTCCCGGGGAGTTATCCACGTAACATGATGAAAAAGAAAGTACCGTTTTGTCTAGCGCTGGGAGAAGATCGGAGAGGTCTGGCTAAATCTAAATTCTTAGCCTTAACTTCTTCGTAACTCTTAACCCCAAGACACCAAAGGATACTCAACATTTCATTCCTTACGATATACAGGGTGTTCAGGATGGGCTGACCGAGTTCCTACCGGAAACAAAGCTTTGATTTCATGGAGAACACTGGTTCAAATGTGGCGCATCTTGATCGGCATCTGGTAAGCCGAAAGAAGGCATTTTACCCGGTCAACAAAGATCTCGGAGGGTATCTGAAGCGTTATGGCCGGCTTCAGACAAGGGGGGTTCGTTATCAGGATCTCAGCCGATATGTAGAAGGAGTGCCGTTATATGGTGAGGATGGCAAGGATACGCTATGGATGAGCGTGTTTTATCCTCCAAGTGAGCAACGGGAAATCAATGATGACCTCGTATTAACCTATGCCGATTTGAAAGCCCACGGGGATCTTTCAATCGTACAGCATCTGTATGTAGATCGGGTTGATCTGTGCGTGTACGGGAACACTATGCCATACAGGGTGAGGATGGTTAACGCTCTCAACGAGAACTGCGACTACTATTACGTTAAGAAAACCGATGCGAACCGCATTTACGGCCTGGAACTGGAGCACCTTCTCTCACCTAGCCGAATCCACTACTTTGTTCGGGGTGACACTACTATAGAAGAGCATATCGTGGGGGTTCCAGGGGATGTATTCCTTGCGAATGACATGCCAGAGAGCCGCTTCGACCTCGTGCGATTGGCCAAGCAGTTTGTCAAATTCGATACGCGCTGTCTGTTACAGCTGCTTGGCGATATGCATACGGGTAATTTTGTGGTTAACATTACGCGGGATTTTGAGAAGCATCACTATCGGTTTCGAGCTATTGATTTTGATCAGCAGAGCCACCACCGGAATATTGAAGTTTATCGCCCACAGGCCTACAAGGCCAATGCACCCTTGATGAAAGCGGTCCAAGAAGTACTGGCCCCGACGGTGGTGGCGCAGTATCGCAGAGAGGAACGGGCATTGATGGCCCATCGTGTCAGTGTCAGTGATGGGCGTGTGCATGCGCTCCTTGAAGTGATGCGGAAAGACAAAATTGCCAATTCAGACCATGTTCGCCAATTGGCAGAAAGCCTGTGTGAGTTCCATGGAGATGACCGCTATGCCAAATGCGAGCACATGGGAGAACTGGTATATAACTCCATTATGGGATTGGACAGCCGGCCGACAGATCAGGAGGTGAGGGTCATGATTGATGACACACTCGAGGAGAACCTACTGTAGGCCACTACACCAGAAATGGATTGTCCCTGCGCTCAGCACCGATTGTGGTAGACGGGCCGTGGCCGGAATAGACTAGCGTGTTGTTTGGCAGCGTGAGCAGTTTCTGGAAAATGGATGCCATGAGGGTTCCCATATTTCCGCCTGGCAAGTCTGTTCGTCCGATGGATTGACTAAAAAGCACATCACCGGCGATGACAAAATCGTTGGCCTCATCCACAAAACAGATCGAGCCAGGCGCGTGCCCGGGAGTGTGCAGGATCCGCCATTGGGCACTCCCAAATTGTACAATATCCCCTTCATTTAGCCAGTTACCGACTTTGGGGGGCTGCATCATTCGTATGCCGTACAGTAATGCCTGAGCTGGTGCCCCAGTAAGCCAGATGGAGGTATCTCGGTGGGCTTGCCATGCAAGGCCGAACTGCTTCGCCAAAGTGTTGCACCCCAGGATATGGTCAATGTGTGCATGCGTGAGTAACAGATGCCGCACGCTAAGATTGTTTGCGTTGACATAGTTGACAATTTCCGAGGTTTCTTTGTCAGTCGAACAGCTGGCATCCACAATGACAGCTTCCCCGTCACTATGGCAGACATAGCAGTTCGTGGCAAAGTCACTAAATGTGAATGGTGTGACGTAAGTGGTAGACATGTACGGTTCAGTTAAAGGCAGGGGGTGCAATGATAATCACGAATTCCCCTTTGATTGTAGTCTTGCTACGAAAATATTCAAGTAGTCTTTGCAGACTCGTTCGATGGATTTCTTCAAATTTTTTGGTTAACTCCCGGGCAACTGCCCCGGTACGTTCGGGTCCCAGAGTATTTACCAGGTCATTCAGTGTTCGGATGAGCCGGTGTGGACTCTCGTAGAGTACAATTGTGCGCGTCTCTGCACGAATTGCTTCCAAGCGCTTATTGCGGCCTTTTTTATGGGGCAGAAATCCCTCAAACACAAAACATTCAGAAGGCAGTCCACTTGCAGTGAGCGCAGGAATCAGTGCAGTGGACCCGGGTAGTGCCTGCACGGGGATGTTTTTCTCCCAGCATAGGCGGACTAGATAAAACCCGGGATCGCTCAGTCCAGGCGAACCCGCGTCACTGATCAGAGCCACCTGTTGTCCCGCCTCCATTCGTTCTATCAACTGCGGTGCGCGTTGGCGCTCGTTATGATCATGGTAGCTGATCGTTGGCGTGTCGATACCGTAGTGCGTTAAAAGGATAGCGGAACGTCGGGTATCTTCGCAGGCCACAAGATCTACGGTCCCCAGCACCTCTATCGCACGGAATGTAACGTCAGCCAAATTGCCGATGGGAGTGGGTACCAAGTAGAGCATTAAGTGGTCAGATGGTTCCTATGATTGTACTGGCGGCCGTAGAGATTTAGCAAAAATGCGCGGCTAGCCTCCAACCAATTACCCGCACGTATGATCAATTGTACACACTTTCAGTGGAACGATTCCCGAACGAATATTTGGGTAGGTTGGTCAAGAGGTGGCCATCCGATGAGGGGTCCATTCGGTCCAAGCCTGGGGTGAGTCCCACGTACGTTTTCAAGGACTGTTCGGCCATTTGCGGTACCGTTTCGAGTCAAATGATTGGTTAATGTTAGCGGCTGGCGCTAGTCAGATCCGGCTGTTATGTACGGGAAAACCTGCTCAGAGGTCATAGTGAGTTGTTCGATGGCGGGCCTATCCAACTGGGGGCTGATACAGGCCAGCCCCGGGATCGTAATGCAGCCCGTGTGAGGAAGGTTGAGGGATCATAAGGCAGTTCCATTTGAGCGGCAAATGTTTCCCCAATTTTTCGGGGATACGTCAATGTCTTGGCAATATGGCGATCCTCCACGGTGATGAGTCACTCCGTGCCATCTGCAGATACCGAGCAGGAACTAGAATATTACCAAGATCCCGCCAAGTTCGTGATCCGGAGTTGTGCCTTTGGTCCGAATAACGCTCAGTCATTAAGCCCACTTACGTCGTAGATGGTGTGCTTGTCCAACATGAGCGCTAAGAAACCGCTGCGATTCGGAGTGAATTATATCATCCTCCATTTTCCCGGCTTGGGACGATATTTCGGGCATTAGCACACTGGATCCAAGAGGTTTCAACTCAAAACCGCGGAATGGTCATACCGAAATAGCATGATCAGGGGAACCTAACACGGATTAGCCCGGTACGGGGGCCGTCTGTATAGTACAGAGTGGGAAGACCAGTTAATATATACAGCAGGAAGAGCCAGTTTCATTTGCGGTGAGGTTGGGCAAAGTCTGAGAGCCGTAGGAGCTATGAATTCACTTACCATTGTCAAGCGCATAGAAGATCTGATGTCCTTGCGGGATGGGTCGGTGGAGTTGTTGAACCCTGAGAGCTTCCAGTCTACCAATCCAATGTGCCACTTGGCACTCCACGACACGACTGGTGCGCTAGTCGCCCGTTGTTCGCTGTGGGAAAGGTGCGATGCTAGTGGAGCGTCGACATCGGACGGTCTTGTTGGTCACTATGCAGCAGCCAACGCCGATGCCGGAAAGGAACTGTTAGAGCACGCCTCGCACCGACATCGGGTTGAGGGACGTAAACGGGTCATTGGTCCGATGGACGGGTCCACATGGCACCGCTACAGGCTGCTGACCGACCGCGGGACCGAACCGGCATTCTTTTTGGAGCCGGACAATCCAGACGAGTGGCCGGGGCATTTCAGTGACGCCGGATTCGTGCCCATGGCGACCTATACCTCGGCGCTCAATGCCGACCTTAGCCGAGTTGATTCCCGCTCCGACAAGCGGCGAACCGAGCTTGAGCGCAACGGCATCACCTTACGGACGTTCGAATTGGCGCGTTTCGAGGACGAACTCGCGGCCATCCATGAGCTATCTCTAGTCGCATTTACGCGCAATCTACTTTACAGCCCCATTTCATTTGAGAAGTTTCTGGCTACGTACGCTCCAATCCGCGAATATCTTTTGCCCGAAATGGTACTTCTCGCGGACCACGGCGAGCAACTTATAGGCTTCATCTTCGCGATCCCGGACCTGTTGGAATCGGGGAGGGGCGAGCCTACACGCACGGCAATTGTAAAGTCTATGGCTGTGCATCCAGAATACGGCGGACACGGAATCGGTGGAATGCTAATGGATGAATGTCAACGGGCGGCACGTGGCCTCGGATTCGTACGCGCCATTCATGCGCTTATGCAGGAGACCAACTGGTCACGGCGTATTTCGAGCCACTACGGGACTACTATCCGTCGCTACACGCTGTACGAGAAACCCCTGTAGCCGTGCTGTGACCATTACAACCATCGTTTTAATTCTGTTTGCGCATTTTAACTTCCGGGTAAGCCAAGTGTGGTTTGAGTTGAGGTTGGGGATCTTGGCATGTACATGAGCAGGTAAATTTGATCAAAATCTCCCCGAAATCCCACGAAAAACGACACCAAACCAACCAAAGCCACAAACTATTAGCCCACACTGCGGAAACATCATACCGATTGGTTAAATTAGGGGCGTCTAAGGCTGATTAGCCTTAGTCCAGTACAGGGTGGCTAATGTTGTCGTGTGTGAACCTGCAATGAAACTGTTATTTGTCGTTTAACGTGAGCGACTGTGAATATCTGTCATATCTTGATTGAGCAGGCCGCAAGATACCCTGACCGACCGGCTATTGTTGAAGGGGCTGGAAGAGGGACCCGCACGCTCAGTTTTGCCCAGATTGCCGAACGGTCGGCCAGGGCTGCGGCGTTGTTTCGCATGTCAGGGTTGACTAAGGGTGATCGAGTGCTTCTTTTTCAGCCGATGTCCATTGAGCTCTACGTTGCACTCCTGGGCATCTTCCGTCTTGGGCTGGTGGCCACTGTGCTTGATCCGTCTGCAGGACGGAGACATATTGAACAGTGTTGCGAGATTGCTCGTCCGAAGGCTTTCCTAGGTCCGGCGCGGGCGCATATATTACGTTTTATCTGTAAAGGTTTACGTCAAGTCAAGCACCACTTCGTAACTGCAGGTTGGGCCCCTAACGCAGTTCGCTGGTCCACACTCAAACATCTGAGCCCCCGGGACTCGATCGCTACTTGCAATTCGTCGCACGAAGCTCTACTCACATTCACAAGCGGGAGCACCGGACAGCCTAAGGCGACAGTCCGCAGTCATGGATTTTTGCGGGCTCAGCATTCTGTTTTGGCAGAGTCCATCGACCTGGAACCCCGTGAAGTCGATCTCGCTACCCTGCCGATCTTTGTACTAGCCAATATGGCCTCAGGCGTCACTTCAATAATTCCGCAATGCGACCTCCGGCGACCCGGCTTCATAGAGCCTGGCCCGGTTCTTCAGCAACTCGAGCACCACGGCATTACTCGGACCGTTGGCTCTCCGGCGCTGTACGACAGGTTGCTTGAGGGGGCCCGTGAAGCTGCAGGGAAAGAAAGCGAGAAAGGAAGGGTACGCCTTGGCATGCTCGAAAAACTTTATACTGGCGGCGCTCCTGTCTTTCCCCGTCTGTTGCATGAACTTCGCGCGGCGATGCCACAGGGTCGAGTTATTGTGGTCTATGGGTCCACAGAGGCAGAGCCCATATCACATCTTGACTGGGACGATGCGAGTGCCAGCGATCTGGCCGCAATGTATGCTGGAAAGGGGCTTCTGGTCGGAAGGCCTGTGCATCAAATTGACCTTCGTATTGCGGACAACCGATGGGGAGAGCCCCTGCCGGCCACGAGTGCGCAAGAGTTCGCTGATTTAATACTCCCTCCGGAGCACCCGGGCGAAATCATTGTTTGCGGTCCCCATGTTCTTACCGGCTACCTGAACGGAGTTGGTGACGAGGAAACCAAGTTCCGCGTTGGAAGCGAGGTTTGGCATCGTACCGGTGACGCTGGCTATATGGACGCCGAAGGTCGGCTATGGCTTCTAGGGCGCGCTGGCGCCGTCATTCAGGACACGCGTGGCACGATCTATCCCTTCGCCGCGGAATGTGCAGCAAGCAATTTGGACTGGATCGAGCGTAGCGCCCTTGCTAGACTCAGCGGCGAGCGCCTGCTTGCTGTACAGCTGGGTCCGCGAGCTCCAGCGGACGCGGAGCGACGCGTGTTAGAGGCGCTATCCTGGGCACATCTCGACAGGGTGGTGCGACTGCCGCGAATACCGGTTGATCGCCGTCACAACGCAAAAATAGACTACTCATCACTCGAAAAAGAACTCAAACGCCATGTCAGCTGATCTCCGGGGCGTGCAGGGCTATTTCAAGCGCCTGCTCGCCGAACGCTCCCCTCAGGAAATCGAGCAGGATCTGATGCCTTCATTGGAAGGCATCCCACCAAGCGTATCCCGAGGCGATGCGCCCGGGACAATTTCTTCCGAGGCAGTTGATCAACGCTGGCAAATGCTAGATGTAGACGCATCGGTGAGGCAACAGCTATTTGATGCCATGACGCGTCAACAGATGAGTTCGTACAGCAAGAACATCGAGAACTTTATCGGTACTGCGAAGATTCCGATTGGGCTTGCAGGACCGTTGCGAGTTCGGGGGCTATTCGCGCAAGAAGACTACTATGTGCCCCTTGCCACGACGGAAGCCGCTCTCGTAGCGTCCTACACGCGGGGGGCGCAGGCCATCACTCAGGCTGGTGGCTGTACTGCAGCTGCAATTTGGGAGGGCGTCACTCGTGCTCCCGTCTTCGCATTCAACAATCTGATCGAGGTCGGTAAGTTCATCATGTGGGCCAGCGAGCATGTGGAGACGTTCAGGGAAATAGCCGCGTCCACCACACGTCATGGTCTGCTCATCCGTACCCGCTTTAATGTTGAGGGCAACCACATCTACCTGATTTTCGAATTTGTTACCGGCGATGCTTCAGGACAGAATATGGTCACGATTGCGACTGATGCGGTTTGCCGCTTCATTCTGGATCAGACTCCGGTTCAGCCCGCCTACTGGTTTGTCGAAGGCAATCATTCGGGAGACAAGAAGGCATCCCATCTGTCCTTTCAGAACGTTCGTGGAAAAAAGGTTACGGCAGAGGTTACGCTTACGCGGGAAATCCTCGAAGGACATCTGAAGACAAATGCCCGCCGAATGCTGGACTTCTACCGCGCTGCGACAATCGGCGGTGTCATGAGTGGCAACATTGGGATACAGGGGCATTATGCCAACGGAATGGCGGCCCTCTTCATTGCCTGCGGCCAGGATGCTGCCTGCGTAGCCGAATCTGCTGTGGGTGTGACCCGTTTTGAGTCTGCTGAAGAAGGCGGCCTGTATGCTTCGATCATGCTTCCCAATCTCATCTTGGGCACGGTTGGAGGCGGGACAGGCCTGCCGAGTCAGAATGCCTGTATGGATATTCTCAAGCTGGCCGGTCCGGGAAATTCGGCGGCTTTTGCCGAGGTATGCGCGGCTCTGGTGCTGGCAGGCGAGCTATCAATCAGTGCCGCGTTGTCGTCGCATGGTTTCACGAGGGCGCACCAAACGCTGGCGCGATGACTGGCGGAGAAAAGGTCTCAAGCACCGCCCGCAGCAAGGGGATTTTGCGCTGGTGGGTGTACCAGAAGGAGCGTTTCCCGCTCGTGCAGCACGGGCCGCTGATCCTTGCCTTCAGTTTTAGTGCCGTCGCCTTCGCTTGGATGCTGCGATCGACTGCTGGATGGCCCAGTCTCTTGTCCGTGGTAGTTGCGTTCGGTTCCTGCCTGATCTTCTTTCTCCAGCTACGAATCGCAGACGAGTTCAAGGATGAAGAAGAGGACGCGCTATATCGGCCGTACCGTCCAGTACCGCGAGGTCTGGTGAGCTTGCGCGAGTTAGGCAGCCTCTTCGTACTGGGCGCCATTGTTCAGGTCGGCTTAGCCCTTTGGTTGGACGCACGGCTTCTGGTCTTGCTTCTTGTAACCTGGACATACCAAGCGCTGATGAGCAAGGAGTTCTTCGTGGAGAAATGGCTGCGCGGCAAACCCCTTACGTACATGATTTCACACATGGCCATCATGCCGCTCGTCGATCTTTATGCGACGAGCACCGACTGGCTGGCCTATCAGGGCTATCCTCCATCCGGGCTCTTCTGGTTTCTGCTGGCCAGCCTATTCAATGGCATGGTGATCGAAATCGGTCGTAAGATTCGCAGTCCGCAAGATGAGGAGCAGGGCGTACCCACGTATTCTGCCGTGTGGGGTCGGAAGCGGGCGCTGGGTGCATGGTGGTTGGTAATGGGGCTCACGCTCGCTTGCGCCTGCATAGCCGCACACCGGATTGATTTCTTCCTGCCACTGGCGATTGTCCTCAGCATGACTTTCGGCGTTGCGGTGTTCACAGGATTGAGCTTTCTGCGTCGCCAAACTCCGCAGGCAGGCAAGTGGATCGAAAATTGGTCTGGAGTTTGGACGCTTGTGCTTTACCTGAGTTTGGGACCGGCTCCGCTATTCTTGAGAGAATTGATATGAACTTTGTGCTTTCAGAACTGAGTGGGGTTGATGTTGGCCGGATGGGGGGCAAGGCAGCAGCTCTAGCCTCACTCTCCCGCACCGGCTTGAAGATTCCGGTGTGGTTTGTCATTGCGCCGAATGCCTTTGAAGCCAGTCTTTCGCCGGTTCAGCGCCGGACCCTGCTCGAAGCGGAGAATCAGGAAAGCATTCGCGCGTTCTTTGCCGAGGTCCTACCGGCGTCCAAGGTCATGGAGGAAGTAGAGGGGCATTTCGCAGCACTGAGCAGCGACAGTCGTTTCGTCGCGGTGCGCTCGTCTGGAATTCAGGAGGACGGAGTGGAGCACTCATTTGCCGGTCAGTTCGACAGCTTTCTGTCCGTGACCCGCGAGTATCTGCCGACTCGCGTAGTCGATGTTTGGAGGTCTGGGTTCAGCGAACGCGTTCTGGCCTACCGGCGCGAGAATGACTTGTCAGGTCTACCACAGGCTCCAGCAGTATTGGTGCAGGCGATGGTGGACAGCGAGGTCTCTGGGGTCGCCTTCAGCGCTGACCCGGTTACCGGACGTCGCTCCGTTGCGGTTGTTTCCGCGCTACGCGGCCTAGGTACGGCGCTGGTTGGTGGGGATGCCGATGCTGATACTTGGCGGGTCCATTTTGACGGAACGATCCTTGAGCGCAATATTGTGGCCAAGCAACTCGCACATCGGCCGGCCCCTGACAGTCCCCTCGGCGTTGCCACGCAGGAAATCCTGGAGCCTGCGGCCTCCGAACCGTCGCTCACTGATGAGCAGGCCATGCGGGTTGCGGAGCTAGCGCGCCGCGCAGAGCGGCACTTCGGACGACCCCAAGATATTGAGTGGGCAATGTACGATGGGGATCTATTCCTGCTGCAATCGCGGCCGATCACCTCTCTGGTAGCCACTCCGGATCCCGACGGCGTTCGTGCCATCTGGGACAATTCAAACATCGTAGAGAGCTACAACGGAATCACCACGCCACTGACCTTCAGTTTTGCGCTGCATGCCTACGAGGGTGTGTACCGCGAATTCTGTCGTCTTCTGGGTGTTTCCAAGGCTAGAATTGCAGCCAACGATCTAACATTTCAGCGAATGCTTGGGCTGATCCGCGGTCGCGTCTATTACAACCTCCTTAACTGGTATCGCGTAATCGCGATGCTGCCGGGCTATACATTCAATCGCCGCTTCATGGAGCAGATGATGGGCGTCCGCGAGGGCCTTCCAGACGAGATCACGGCTACGCAATCCAACGCCTCCCGGTCGGCGCGCCTACTTGACCTGCTTCGAATGATGTACACCATGGCTGGAATGGTAGTCAACCAAGTCCGGCTACCACACATGATTGAAAGGTTTTATGACCGCCTAAACCGTGCGCTCGCTCCGCCGGACCCGCCCCTTGATGCAAGGCGTCTTGATCAACTCGCAGCCGACTACCGCGCGCTTGAGTCGACACTGCTTACGCGCTGGGATGCGCCGTTGATCAACGACTTCTTTGCCATGATTTTTTTCGGTGTGCTCGGTCGTCTGACGTCCGGGTGGTGTCCCGGCGAGAAGGACGAACACGATTCCCTGCAAAACGACTTGGTGTGCGATCAAGGAGGCATGATCAGTGCCGAGCCCGCGAGGCGCATCGTCGAGATGGCCACACTCGCGGCGCGACGCGACGAGTTGATTGATGTGCTCTGCCACGGTGCAACGACGGCGGCCATCCGGTCCTTGCGCGACCACAACGAGTTGGCGCGGCTCTACGACGATTACCTCAATGTTTTCGGTGACCGCTGTCTCGATGAGCTCAAACTTGAGTCCACGACGTTGTTTGATGACCCTGAGCCCTTGCTGCGCTCAATCGGTCACGCCGCCGCCAGGCTTGCACGCGGTCAAGCGTTCGAGAGCGGTATCTCTTCGGACGTGCGGAGGCGCGCCGAGGAGAGGGTTCGTCGTGCCTTGGGCAGGCGCATTCTGCGGCGTACTATCTTCGCTTGGGTACTTCGCAATGCCCGGAGGCGCGTGCGTGATCGTGAGAATCTGAGGTTTGAGCGCACCCGTCTTTTTGGTCGCGTACGCAGAATCTTCCTCGAGATCGGGCGCAGATTCCTTGCCGAGGGCGTCCTTGATGATCCACGTGACATCTTCTACCTGGACATCGATGAAATCTTGTCTTACACCGAGGGAGCCGTCACATGCCAGGATCTTCGTGGTCTCGCAGGCATTCGCCGTCGCGCCTTCGAGCGCTACGCCAAACTCGAAACTCCAGCCGACCGGTTCGAAACCTTTGGAGCCCCCTACATTGCCAATAGCTACGCTGAGAACGCAGCGAGTCGGGCCGAAGACAACGAAGCCCAAGGGACGGATGCACTTCGCGGCATTGGTTGCTGTCCCGGTATCGTGAAGGGCCGGGCGCGCGTAATTCGTGATCCACGAGGGGCCGAGCTGCAACAGGGAGAGATCCTGGTAGCGGAGCGTACCGATCCTGGATGGATCATGCTCTTCCCGGCCGCTGCCGGAATATTGGTTGAGCGCGGCAGCTTGCTTTCGCATTCGGCAATCGTGGCACGGGAAATGGGGATCCCCGCTATCGTCTCCATCCCTGGTGTTACCACCCGGATCAAAAGTGGCAGTTGGGTGGAGATGGATGGCGCACATGGCACGGTGCGCCTGGATGCCGGGCCTGAATCCGAGCCTGATTCGGATGACAGCAAGCATTCTACACAATCGAGGAAGGAGGCCGACGCATGAGTACTGAAGCAGCAGCCCGCGCCGACTTCTCGTTCATTCGCTATGCACAGTGCTGGGAGGACGCCGATATCCTCTTGGAAGCACTTGGCGTCAAAGAAGGGGATGTCTGCCTTTCTATTGCTTCGGCGGGGGAAAACTCACTCTCACTACTTTCACGTAGTCCGGCCCGTGTGATAGCTGTCGATATGAATCCAGCCCAATTGGCATGCCTCGAGTTGCGAGTCGCGGCCTATCGGGTGCTTAACCACGACCAGCTTCTTCAATTGATCGGTTCGCGGGAATGCGACGATCGGGAAGCACTTTATCTACGGTGCCGCGGTGTTCTCAAAGCCGAAGCCCGGGCCTTTTGGGACGCTCGCCCGCAGCTCGTCCGAGCCGGCATCGGCTCCGCCGGCAAGTTCGAGGAGTACTTCGCGGCCTTTCGTAACAAGATACTGCCTTGGATCCATTCCCGGCAACGAGTCGAGCGACTTCTGGCCGGAGGCACTGCAGAGGAACGCCGTCGCTTCTACGATCGGCACTGGGCCAACCGGCGCTGGGAATTCCTTTTTCGACTTTTCTTTTCTCGCTTCGTAATGGGTAGGATGGGACGGGATCCGGCCTTTTTCCGCTATGTCGAGGGTTCGGTTTCGGAACGGATCCTTGCGCGCGCAAAGCACGCTCTTACCGAACTCGACCCCGCGGCCAACCCCTACCTCCAGTGGATACTCACCGGCCGTCACACCACGGCTCTTCCGCATGCATTAAGGAGAGAGAATTTCGACGTCATCCGGGAGAATCTGGACCGGCTGGAATGGCATTGTATGTCGATTGAGGAACTTCTCGCGTCCGAGCCTGAACTTCGAGTCGACTGCTACAACCTTAGCGACATTTTCGAATACATGTCCGACGAGAATTTTCATGAGCTGCTCTCAAAACTAGCCGCACGCTCGCGCGACGGGGCGCGATTCGCGTACTGGAACATGCTGGTGCCTCGCAGTCGTCCACCGGAGTTGTCCCATACCCTTAATTCGCACACGGAGCTTGCCGAGAGGCTTCATCTCCAAGACAAGGCGTTCTTCTACAGCCGTTTTGTTGTCGAAACAGTCACAGCAGGAGCGGGCCGCCGTGCAGATGGCTCAGCTCCTGATTGAACTGTCGTGCATAGATGACACTCGTATCAAACCTCCTTGCCATGGCGGCCGTGCTGGCTGCGCTCGCTGTGCTTTTGGTTGGTCTCAAGGCAGTGGAGAAGAGGAGTCGTTTTCATCCTGAGGTTCTCCGCAAGGGGGTCCATGTCGGCATGGGGTTGGTCGTTCTTCCGCTACCGTGGGTATTTGATCAGGCATGGCCGATGGTCGTGCTGGCCGTACTCGCGTGTACGGCCTTGTTGGTAACGCGGTCAATCCGCAACTTGCGCAGCGGCATTGGAACCGTTCTGGGCGGCGTAGGCCGGGACAGCCTCGGCGAGATTTACTACCCGATTTCGGTCACGCTGCTCTTCATAGTCAGCCAAGGCGAGTGGTTGCTCTACGTCGTTCCGATCCTTACGCTGGCGCTGGCTGATGCAGTTGCAGCTCTGGTGGGTATTCGCTACGGGCAAACGCAATACAAGACCTCGGATGGCTACAAGAGCATTGAGGGGTCATTGGCATTCTTCCTCGTGGCATTTTTTAGCGCTCACCTTCCGCTTCTACTCTTGACCGACACGGGTCGTGCGGAGGCCGTTCTCATCGCGACGATCCTTGCGCTCCTCGTCATGATGCTTGAGCTTGTGGCATGGCGCGGGTTGGACAATTTTTTCATTCCCCTAGGTGCGCATGCATTTCTGCGTCTCTACCTCGATCAGGACGCCCAGCTGCTCCTCTTCCGCCTGTTGGCTGCCATCATCTTTGGTGCGTTTGCATTGGCTTGGCGGTATCGCAGCAAGCTTGATGACAGTGCACTCATTGGTTGTGCGCTTTTCGGCTACGCGGCCTTTGCACTGGGCGGCTGGCAGTGGCTCATAGCTCCGTTCGTCTTTTTTGTGATCCATACGCTGGCGTGGCCGCGCTCAAGCGAGCGACGCTCCCACACTGTATACACTATGCTCTCAATTGCCGGCGGTGCACTCCTCTGGCTATTTGTTCATTCTATCGCCCAGGAGGGATGGTTGCTTATACCGTTCGCCACTACGTTTGCGGCCCAACTCTCTCTTTACGGTGTCTCACGGATCAGTCTCCAGCCCGAACGGGGACGCCGTTCGGTGCGGCTGATCGGTGCGATAGGGCTCGGCTGGATGCTCATCTATGTTCCAACGTTGCTCATCCCCTTCGCCCGAGGAACAGGTCAGATGGATTTCGACGCTTCGGGCTCCGAGGTTCTGGGCCTTTTGAGCGATCTAGGACTCGGTCTGTTGGCCATAGGCATCGTGGCAATGGTCTTCTACTTGCTGATGCCGCGAATCTACGGGCCGCCCCTTCGAGCAAACTTGATCAATCCGGCCTTTGCAACCCTGGGAGTATTGGCGTCACTCTTTGCCAGTTTGCGTTGGCTTATGTAGATGCATAAAGTGGTCGGTATCCAATTATGTCTACCATGGCTACTGATAGCCGGAATTCTTGTTTAGGTTTCGCTTGCAGTGCGAGCGCAGTCCGTTGGCAGTGTTAGGACAGCTTGTGCCGGTGGTTGCTAATTGGAAATGGCGATTTGCGAGGTTCTTTCTGTAGGGTCCGAGAGGTGCACTAAGCGGCACATGAAATCGATTCCCTAGTGCAGCATCTTGTGATAAATATAGGGATAACCTTCTCCAAGAGTCGTACGTGTGTATACGCGCGGATGCATTCATGGAGACGGCAAATTGTCAGACGGAAATTTCAAAGAGGCAGAGAGCAAGTCGTTATTGGCTTAGGGGGCAAATCAATGATATACAGCCGTTCTTAACAACGCACACAGCGATCTACTCCGCTTTTGCAGTGAGATATCTTGACAAGAATTTACCGGTATAGCGTGGTCGGGCACGCATGTCAAGCGAAACCCTTACGAAGAGCCAAATCCCGACAAAGCCAATGATGATGTTTGCGCACCACATGCCTATCCAGGGGCTGAGCAGCCCCCGGTCTGCCAATTTTTCTCCCTGAACCAGCGTGACCCAATAAAAGAGAAAAATGCCAACTGCTACCATTCCGGCAGTTCCAAGACCACCCCGGCGGATACTCAATCCAAGTGGTATGCCAATAAGGACGAAAATGAAGCATGCGACGGAAATCGAATACTTCTTGTGAATTTCGACCTTATAGCGGTTGATGGCCGAAGCTGTACGCTCCAGGTTTCTGCCTTTACCGCCAATAGAGCTTCGGGCATCCCGGCCGTAATCACGTGCACGCTGGTAAGTGCGCTTCATTTGATCTTCGGTTAAACCGTCCAGGATGGCGCGAGGCGCCATTGTTGTTGCTTCTGTTGGGTTAGCACCGGAAGTTGAAGCGGAGAATGATTCACTGCGAAGCCATTCCAAGGAGCTCCTGGGAGAAACATCCGTAGACATAACGTCAGGTTCTTGTTCAGGGGGCGGCATCGGCATACTGCCGCGTAACTCAGCTTCTTGTTCTGACAGTCGGATCTCGAGTGAATCCACGATGCTGAGCATGCGGTCCATTGGAGTGGAGCGATCCGACCGATATCCGGTGGACGGATCACGCACCTGAAACCCAAGCTCACTGAGATCTAGACGCAGCTGTAGGCGCTCAAAGGCAAGTTTTTCATATCGTTCAGTCCCTTGTGCATCGGATCGGCGAGTGAGTCGGTGCATTTCGCCATCGTTCAGAATGAGGTTGACCGCGTTCCCAAGTGGAACCAGTTCCCCCCTGTTTGCCCGGATGGTTGCGCCATTGACGCCCCCTTGCGTGTAGTCGTAGATAAGAATGTCCTGAAGGAGGTTGCCATTCCGCTCGCCAACCAGAATGCTGTAGTCATCAATTTCTTGGTAGAATACACCGGGCTCTAAGCTGAATCCTGGTCGGGCAGTGCGGATCGTTTCCCACATATTGCGTGCTCTGAAGTTTGATTCCGGCAGCAACACGTTGTTAAAGTAGACCATGCCCCAGGTGAGGAAGATGGCGGCAGCAAATACCGGCCACGTCAGCCCCCACAGCGTAATACCACAATTGCGGATCACCACCCACGTGCGAGATTCTGCCAGTGACCCGAAGACCATTAGGGAAGTCAATAGTGCCGCCATCGGTACGGACAAGACCACCATATAGGCCAGGTTGTAGGCGATGAGTTCCAGTACGATTCCAATTGGTAAGTCACGCCCGGTCAGTTCCGGCAGAAACTTGATGAGAAACTGCATTAACAGCAAAAAAAGCAGCATACCCAACCAACCCAGCAATGGACCGGGAAGTTGACGCAGGACCATACGATGAATAATATTGGGGACTATATTCATGGTATTAATCCAAACTTACTGGTGCAGAGCTGGTCATTAAAGGATCCTTGGGCTGCGCATTCATAGCATGGCAAAGCCGGAAATCCAGGCCGTAGACTGCGAGCAACCTGTTTTTAACCCTCGATCCGGCAACACGCGTTCCAGTCCGTAGTTACACTGGTTCCGTTTTTACGTTCATCCATGTCAGTTATAATATGAAATCTCAGGGTGCAGGCCTATTTGTATCTATTGGAGTATTTGCGTATGCGCTGGTGCTGTACCTTCTGACTGTTGCCCCCACAGCGAGTTTTTGGGACGCAGGAGAGTTTATTGCGATTGCACATGGACTGCAGGTATCACATCCCCCGGGGGCTCCCTTCTATATGTTGGTCGGGCGGCTTTTTTCCATGTTTGTTCCCTCAGACTTGGTTGCGCTGTCGGTCAATCTGGTTTCGGTGTTTTCCAGTGCATTCACGATACTGTTAACGTATTGGATCATTGTTCGATTGCTCCGGGAGTTCACCCCGAACACGCGTGGGGGGAATAGCGGTCCTGTCTCGGCTACTTTTGTTCAGCGGTTCGGGGGCGTGGTTGGGGCCTGCACGTTTGCAGTTACGGATTCATTCTGGTTCAATGCAGTGGAGGCGGAGGTGTATGCGATGTCTATGCTTTTTACCGCACTCGTGGTGTGGCTGATCATGAAATGGAGCGATCTCGCGCGGGAAGAACTTGCCAATACGCGTGATCGCCTGGGATTAGGGGCCAACCGGATACTTGTACTGGTCGCCTATTTGTTTGGATTGGCCATCGGTGTGCACCTTTTGAGTTTACTAGCACTCTTTTTTATTGCACTGATCTTCTTTTTTGTCGAGTACGATCGCAAGGAATGGGATGTTCAGGGACAGCCTGACTGGAAGTCGAGAAAGCGCTGGCAGGCTATTCTTCTAACGCTCGTAGTAGCGTCCGTTGCATTTCTTGTCATTTACCCGGGGATCGTACAAAAACTGCCGGGGCTTGCCGGAGAAACCGGACAACCATTGATCGTGTTGCTGTTGGTGGCTCTTGGAGTTGTTGCAGCTGTATGGATGACGCATAAACGGCAACTACAGACTGCGAACCTTGTTGCGGTATGTCTGCTTATGGTGCTGATTGGGTACTCTAGCTACGCAGTCATCTTTATTCGCAGCGCAGCTGATCCGCCCATTGACGAAAATGACCCCGAAACCCCGGAAGCAATCGTATCCTATCTGGAGCGTGAGCAGTACGGCGAAACGCCCATTTTAAGTGGACCCAGCTTCAATAACGCGACCGGTGGTTTCGATGAAAACAACGAAAAGCTGTTTCCCCGACGATATTCACCTTCGCCGCAGCATGTAAATGTCTATCGGCGCTACAACTCCGACATGGAATTCTTCTGGAGGTATCAGTTGGGGCATATGTACCTGCGTTATTTTCTATGGAATTTCTCTGGACGGGAGAGTGATGTTGAAGGGGCGCGGCAGATAACGGGAATCACTTTCATTGATGGGCCAAACGAAACATTCCAGCAGACTCCCAGCGAAAAAGCAAGTCGCAACAGATACTTTGCACTGCCATTGCTGCTGGGTCTCTTTGGAATGCTTTATCACTTCCGCAGGGACTGGCGGCGGGCGTTCAGTGTGCTGATCCTGTTTTTGGTCACCGGTGTGGGGATAATCCTCTATCTCAATCAGACACCGATGCAGCCCCGGGAGCGGGATTATTCGTATGTCGCGAGCTTTTTTGCTTTCAGTCTGTGGATTGGAATTGGAGCTAGCGGGTTTCTCCGGCTCGTGCGGGATGCAATAGGCGATGTGTTCCGCAATCTAACGTGGGTTGTTGCTGCGATAGTATTTCTGGCCGTTCCGGGTTGGATGACCATGGAAAATTTTGACGACCACGATCGATCTGGTCGTTACATTGCACCCGACTACGCGCATAATATGCTAATGAGCGTCGCGGCGGACGGGATCCTGTTCACGAATGGTGATAACGACACCTTTCCTCTCTGGTATGCGCAGGAAGTCGAAGGTGTTCGAAGGGATGTACGCGTTGCAAACCTCTCTCTGTTGAATACACCGTGGTACGTGCGGCAACTCAAGAATCAGCATTCGCGGGAATCATCTCCGTTACCCATAAGAATGTCTGATAGAGATATAGATGGTCTAAGTGCCAGTTTATGGGAGCCAAGAACATTTCAGTTACCTGTTGATACAGCGCTCTTTTCCGAGGAATCAGAAGTATTCATCGGCCAGGCTGACCGGGGCATGATCGACAGCTCAATGACCTGGACACTGCGTGGTCGGCCACTTAGTACGGATCCGCAGACTGGTGAGACAACGCATCTCATATATGGGGCAGACTGGGCTGCCCTAAATATAGTTGCTGGAGCAGCTGCCGATGGATGGAAACGTCCAGTGTACTTTGCTGTAACCGTGGCACCCGATGGTCGTCTGGATTTGCAGAATTATTTCCAGCTGGAAGGCAAGGCTTTACGTGTCGTTCCGATACGCCACGAGGATTCTCAGGGGCGGGTCGAACTTGGAGTAACCCCAGAGCGGCTAAAGACGTTCAGGTTCAGGAACCTGAATAACCCCAAGGTTTACTATGACGCGAATATTCGGAATATGGTGGACAACTACAGGAATATTTTTGCGCAGACGGCTATCGCGTTGATAGAGGATGGTCAAGTGGAGGAAGGCGTTGCCCTCATGGACGGATTGTTGGAAAAAATACCGTTTACGACGATCCCGGGAGACTTTGCTTCTTTCATGTACATTTCACAGGTTTATGAGCAGGCGCGTGATTACACCAAGGCCTTGCAAATCCTTCAATTTGCCGAACCCCTCGTCAGACACAGGCTGAGATTACCTAATATCTCGCAGAGAATGGAACAGATGAACTATGCCTTGGTGGATGCAATACGAAGAGCGTACGTACAGGCGGAGGATTACGAGGGGGCCGCGGCATTTGAGAATAATATTCGTGAAGATTTCGGGGAGGAGGCAAACATTACCGCTGATCAAATGCGTGCATTGATGATGGGGCTGCCAGAAGGAACAATTTTTGACAGCTCCGGGAATGTAGTAGGGATATCAACACAGGATTCCGCCGGACAGGACTCGGGAGTTCAAGACGAAATTCAGTAGCTTGAGGATCAGATCAGCTAGTATCAAAAATGGCGTTTCAGTTTCACGAACACGACTTTGAACGGATCGGTCGTGCACTGGGTACAGTGCCCAAACGACAGGACCACGTTGTACGCTACGAGGTCACGAACGAAGAGCTTGGCCAGACCATCAACCTGGAGATCTCAATAGATGTTGAATTTCCGGGAGAGCTCAAGGGGGAAATTTCCGGCCACATTGTGACTGCCGAAACGGTAAGTGGACAGCTTCATCTGGTCGGGTGCACAGGTCTAGTAGCCGAGGAGGAGTTCCAGGAAGTAATCTTCTATGCGAAGGGGGACAATGTCGTAAACGCACTCATTGTGCAGGCCACAGCCTGGTGTCAGCTTTATGCGAATTATGACCGACGTCTGCTGGATATGGATTACACCAAAATGCCCCGGCAGATTTCAAACAGTGTGATTTCTTTCCTGATGGCTGAGGGGGCCCTGGAAGGGTTCACGTTTGATGATGAGGATGAAAACCCCGCCTGATCACTGGCCAGACCTGACCACAGACGCGCCGGAAGGTGAATTATCAGTCACTGTTGCGCACCAAAAGCTTGATTTTGATCCGAATCTCATAGAGCATCTGGTAGCTCAAGTGGCCGAGGGGGAAGGTCAATGCCTCCGGCAACTGGAAATCACCCTCATGAGTGCTGAACAGTTGCGTGAGCTGAACAGGTCCTGGAAGAAGGCAGATTATGATACGGATGTCTTGAGTTTTTCTCTCAGTGATGAAGCGGCATTAGATGGCGAAATCTATGTGAGCCTGGATTTTGCGCAAATCCACTGTAACGCCTATTCGGCCACCTATACCGAAGAGGTCTGCCGGTACATCGTGCACGGCATGCTCCATCTGCTGGGGTATGAGGACGATACCTCCGAAGGTGTACGAACCATGCGAAGAAAAGAAGATCAGTATCTCCGCAGCGCAGGGGTTATCGGTATCTGAATTGTTGGATGACGCTGGGGTCCTTGCTGCGACGCAGAATCTGTCCACTGTGGACATCTCGGAACACAATCTCTTTTGGCTGCGGGGTCACATCCATCAGGAACAAGGCCCAGCCCCAGAAACTGTATCGAGCCTGGGACACGATATAGGGGTTTGAGATGATTTCCTTGATGGATTCTTCGGAGGTCAATGCCTCCGGGACTGCAAGAATGTCGACTGGGTTTGCGAATTCACGATCCTTTGGTACATCCTGACTAAGGATCTCCGCCGCCTGCCCGGTCACGGTGGTGCGCGTTGGCGTAGGTCCGCTGGTTCGCTTGAAGAAATAGTGATCGCTGGAGATCTGGCCCGATCCGTAGAGGAAGATCAGGATCAGCAGGAACAGGGTCAGCATGGCGATCTCAAAGCCCTGTGTACCCGCGGTCAGCCCCCCGGCCATCTCTTCAACAAACACTGCCCCCACGAGGACGGGAATCTGGATCAGTGCACCAACGCGTGAAAGCAGTCCGGTCAGCAGCATGAAACCGCCCAGCAAGTGCGACAGTGCAACATAGTGCAGCAGAACGCTAGACCGTAGCATAGCCGATGAATTCGCGCCGATGAGGTCCATGAAGCTGTTTGCATCCGCAATGAATAGCATGCCCCGGATAAGCAGGCCGAGCCCCAGGTACATACGCAGAAGATCAAAGGCGTGTGCACGGAAGCGATACAGTTTGGCCAGCAGTTGCCGTAAATCGTTCGGGGAATTCCCGATCAGTCGATCAAGGCTCCAGTTCCCCGATCCACAGATCACGACCAGGAGCAACATGAAGAGCACTAGCGAGGACAGTTCCAGCGACTGGTTTGCCGAAAACAAACTTCCCAGACTCAAAAACACTGCTCCAAAAAGAATGGGAATCTGGGAGAGGGCGGCGATGCGTGTCCAGAATCCGGCTGTGATCAGCAGTCCGCCTACCATGTGAAACCCGGCTACGAAGAGATGCACCCAGCTTTCGGAAAGCCACGCCGGTGCGCCTTCTGGTAGAAGCGCCACGAGCGTTGATGCGTCAAACAAAAAAAGAATCCCTCGTGCAAACAGGCCGATGCCCAGATAGATACGGATCAGGTCAAAGGCAATTTCACGATATTCGTCAAGCCACGCGTCAAATTTTTGGAGCATACTGAAAATTTTTTACCTTACGGTTGAAAATAACTAATTTGGGCCACGCAAGCCCAAAAATACCTAATCTGATCATCTTGAGAGGCGCAACTTGAAGATCATTGCTTATTTTCCTGTTCCTGTTTGTTTGCCTATGACTCACCTGCTGCGCTGTCTGTCTGATAACTGTAATGCTGACAATTGATCGAAGATCGTGGATGCTGAGGATTCCTCTGGGAATCCTCGTATTGGTGTTAGTGGCTCTGTGTTCTGAGTCAGCCTGGGCTGCCCCCCAGGAGGCCGATCCCGAGTACAGGGCGCTGCCTTTCATAAGCAGCCGTGTGCTTATGTGGGCGGTCGCCGAGTTGCATTTGATGTTTGCAGCGTTTGTGTTAGCAGTTCCCATTTTTGCGCTCGTCATTGAGTTCATCGGCTACAAGACGGGGGACCGGCGCTATGACCAACTGGCCTACGATTTCACGAAGTTGCTTTCGGTGTCGTTCTCATTCACGGCAACCCTGGGTGCGCTGCTTACCTTCGGGCTGATCGTCTTTTATCCAGCGCTTACCCAATATCTGGTCAAGATATTCAGTTGGACCTTTTTACCGTATGTCCTGCTGTTCTTTCTTGAAGCGTTTTTCCTCTACGCGTATTACTACGGCTGGGGGAAACTCTCCCCCCGCCTGCACTTGTTCCTAGGGGTGATGCTCAACATCGTGGGCACGGCGATCATGTTCATTGCCAATGCCTGGTTGACGTTCATGAACACGCCCAATGGAATTGACGAGATGGGCAACCTGACCAATATCTGGGAGGCAATCAACAATTACATCTGGATGCCCATCAACATCCACCGGATTATTGCCAATGTGGCTTTTGGGGGAGCTATCGGGGCAGCTTACGGCGCCTTCAAATTTTTGGGCGCGAAAACACTGGAGGCCCGGGCTCATTACGACTGGATGGGGTACATAGGTATTTTTGTGGCCATTTGTGCATTGCTGCCCCTCCCGTTTGCGGGTTACTGGTTGGGGGTTGAGATTTACGCGTACGACCAGAGCCTTGGAATCACGTTGATGGGAGGTACGTTCTCGTGGTTGTTTATCGTGCAGGCGGTACTGATTGGTAACCTGTTCCTGGCGGCCAACTACTATCTGTGGCTAAGCATGGCCCGGATACCGGGGGCAGAACGCTTCCGAGGGTTTATCAAATACCTTCTGGGCATCATTACGCTTTGTTTTATCGTGTGGGCAACCCCGCATTCGCTTGTTGCGACGGTGGAAGAGGCCCGCGCAATGGGAGGTTCACATCATCCTATACTGAATGTTCTGGGTGTGATGAGCGCGAAGAATACCGCGGTTAACCTGCTCATACTCACAACCTATGTCAGCTTCCTGCTCTATCGGCGTGCGAACAAGGAGGCGACCGTTTCGTGGGCCAAGACCGGGAACTGGGTTCAATTCGGCATATTTGCTGCAGTGGTGATCTACGTCGTATTTCTGGGTGTTTACGGGTACTTTGTGGATGCCCAAACGCGTATTGGACTGAGTCAGCCACAGGTGATGTCTGTATTGTTTGCGATGATATCTGTGACGGTCATTGATATTTTCCTGTTCAAGAATGCAAAGTCCCGCGGGGAAATCGTGTGGGGAAAAATTTCGGCTCGATCGCAGTATGCCCTTTTCTTCCTGGCGATCACGTTTACCTGGCTGATGGGCCTCATGGGCTATGTTCGTGCTGGTATGCGTCAGCATTGGCATGTGTATGGTGTAGTACGCGACACCTCCGTAGATGCGTTTACCCCCACACTGGGTTATGCTGGGGGTGTTGTGAGCGCGATTGTTATTGTTTTCTTCCTGTTGATCGCGATTGTTTTCTTCCTGGCCGGACTTTCCGGTCGAAAGGATTGGGAACCCAAATCGGGTTCTCGATGGAGTAAAGCGGAAGCATCCGCACCTATAGATTCTTAATAAACCAACAGACCGGTAGGCAGTCCAGTGAAACAGGCCCTGAAAATATTTGGATTCACCATTGTGGTCAGCGTTTTCTATTGGTACGTCAGTTTGTGGGTACCACAGAAGCGAACAGAGCCGCCTGAGGATATAGAGATTGGCGCCAATCTTACTACAGAGGAGATGATTCCCATTGGTGAGGAAATTGTGGCCGGCAAAGGGACCTGCCTGACGTGCCACACAATGGGCGACCATGGAACCGGGTTGCGTTTCCCGGATCTGGCCGGTATTGGTGCTATAGCTGGAGAACGTGTTGCGGGGCAAAGTGATGTTTACTATCTGGCAGAGTCCATGTATGATCCGAACGCGTACGTTCTGGAAGGTTATGTGGCCGGAATGCCCAACGTTGCCCGTCCGCCGATTGCACTTACAGATCAGGAGATACTCACCGTGATTGCCTACCTGCAATCTCTTGGCGGAACACCGACGGTTACGATGGATACGCAACTTGAATGGCAGGGCCAAGCGCCTGCATCACAGGACGTTGCTCCGGCGGCGGTAGGGGGGAATCGGGATGCAGAAACACTGTTCGCGGCGTACCTGTGTAATACCTGTCATACCCTTGATGGTACAGCGGCTGCTGGACCAACGCTTCAAGGCTTGGGTGGACGCATGTCCAAGGCGGAAATCTACGAAGCTATTGTGGACCCAGATGCAACAGTAACTGAGGGCTTTGTTGCCGGGGTAATGACCGCCATGCTTGATGCCACCGGTTTTCATGAACAGGTATCTGCTTCGGAACTGCAGGCCCTGGTAGATTATCTAGCTTCGCTTTAGGCTTACTGAATTGATATTGTTTGTCCATGAATCTTTTTATGCTTCTTGCGATAGCAGCAGCGATGGTTCTGATCCAGTTCGTGGTGACACGCTGGGTCAAGCTTAATCGTCTAGCCTGGATGGGGATATGGTGGGCTGCGCTGTGGGCCGCTTTCTCGTACGGCATTAATCCGCCGCTGCCGAATTCAATTATCGTGCTGTTCATGGCGATCATCACGATTGCGCTGGTTGCGTATCTGTCGGCGGATAATGAAGAGCTGAAGCAGGCCAAGGAATCTATCGTACGCTTCATGGTGACCCGTCAGTATAGGGTTGCATTGCTGATTGTTATGTTAGTGATTCCAGGAGCAGTGGCTGCCTGGATCTTTGCCAGTATGAACGAGGCGCCGCAGCCACCTTCCAGTGGTCGCACGATACACCCGCCACCCCCGTCCTCAATAACCTTTCAGGGCACCTCGATTAATCTGACAACCGCCAATAACCCCATCCGTGAGCTCCAGCATACGGATGAAGCAGCCTTTGCAGAGCATGTTGCTAATGGACGGCGGATTTACTTTGAGAACTGTTTCTACTGTCACGGGGATAATATGGAGGGGGCCGGGATGTTTGCGCATGGGTATGACCCGCTTCCGGCAAACTTCAATGATGCAACGACTATCGCAATGCTCCAGGAGTCCTATCTGTTCTGGCGAATTGCAAAAGGAGCTCCGGGACTACCGTCGGAATCAACGCCATGGTCAAGCGCAATGCCGGCATGGGAAGATTTTCTTACGGAAGAAGAGATTTGGGATGTGATCATATTTCTATATGAGTTCACCGGATTCGAACCACGGGCGCAGGGCATGCCGCATTAACCGATGACGAGGATGCGAATTTTGCTGACTTTATTGCTGGTGTACATCGCTAACCCTGCGGTTGCACAACAGGAGAACGATCTTGGCACTGAGGCGCAACGCGCTGAGGGCAAGGAAGTCTACGATATCAAGTGTGCGCACTGCCATGGCTATGAGGGAGATGCTAGTGCCGTGGCGACGCCCTACCTGCGCCCCACGCCGAGAGATTTTACTTCGGGCAACTATAAGTTCCGTTCCACAGCGAGCGGCGAACTTCCCACCACAGAAGATATCAAGCGGAGTATTCGCCTCGGGATGCCGTATACGAGTATGCCTGCCTGGGAAGGGATCCTGTCAGAGACGGAAATCACCAACCTAGCCTATTACCTCAAGACATTTGAGTCTGCTTTTGATGGGCCGTACGGCAATCCTACGGTGGTAGAGATCCCGCGTGCGCCCTCATATTCAGCAGACCCGGACCACTTGGCACGTGGGCGAGAGGTATTTGAAGCCAATCAATGTGCCGACTGTCATGGCGAGAACGGCCGCGGAAATGGCGAGAGCGCCCCAGAACTCGTGGATGACTGGGGATACCCTATTCGAGCGGCAGACATGACCAAGCGCTGGACATTCAGAGCCAGTGCTACACGTGAGGATATATATCGGACCTTCATGACTGGTCTGAATGGGACGCCGATGCCTTCGTATGAGCAAACGATTGACGAGGAGGATCGGTGGGCTTTAGTGGATTATGTATGGTCGCTGTCGAGAGATACCCCGGACTATGGTACGACGGTTACGGTGCAGGGGCGGTCGGGTGAACTCGTGTTGGGCGATAGTCTTTTTGAAGCAGCACCTGAAACGTATTTTCCGATCGTAGGCCAGATAATTGAGCCTGGGCGTGCTTTCTATCCCGGCGTCAATGGCATAAGTGTTAAGGCGGTTTACAACGAATCAGAGATCGCAATCCAGCTGCAGTGGCACGATATGACCGCAGAAACCGAAGGCATGAATAACCCGGGGATTGAGGTGCCAATGTTTGATCCGGCACAGCCGGATACGCTAATGGATGGGTGGTCGGATGCAGTGGCAGCACTCCTGCCGTCCCGTACGCCAGAGGGACTGGAACGCCCGTACTTCATGTTTGGAGACAGCAGGTTTCCGATGAGTATCTGGTACACGGATCTTGCTACGGATTCAGCTGCGGTGTTAACGGGGCAGGGGTCGGGGCGGATCGCTGATAACGGGATCGCCCTGGAAAGATCTGCTAGCTACGAAGATGGGGTTTGGACCGTCCAGTTCAAGGGTCCTCGTAGCCGGGGAGAGTTGACGATGTCGGAAGCGACGTTTGTCCCGATTTCTTTTACTGTATGGGACGGGTTTAACGGGGAGCGAGGCAACAAGCGTGGGATTTCGGCGTGGTACCATCTGTATCTGCAACCAATGGAGACGCAATCTGCGGTGCTCCCCATGGCAAAGTGGTTCCTGATTGTGTTGGGGGCAGAGCTGTTGATTGTGGCCCTGGTGAATTTACGGGCGCGTCGCAGGAAAACCGCTTAAGCAGTGGACAGGAGGACGTACATACCGTCGCTCGTATCGTGGAATCTGACCAAGAAATGCAATTTACAGTGCCCACATTGCTACTTGTCTGCCGGACGCGCCGCTGATCGGGAGCTGACCACCGATGAGTGCCTAGCATTGCTTGGTGAAATGCGGACTCTCGGCACTGAAATGCTGATATTGACGGGGGGAGAACCACTCCTGCGGAAAGATATCTACCATCTTGCGGAGACCGCGAGCGGAATGGGCATGTGGGTCGTGATGGGTACCAACGGCGTGCTTGTGACGCGTGCTGTTGCCCGCAAGATGGTTGAGTGTGGCGTCAAAGGAGTCGGGATCAGTATAGATTCCGCTGATCCTGATCGTCACAACGCATTCAGGGGTGGACGTAATGCCTGGCAGCACTCAGTACGCGCATTGGAAATCTGTCGGGAAGAGGGGCTGGAAGTGCTCGTGCAAACAACGGTCATGGAAGAGAACTACGACGAGATTTCCGCACTTCTGGATTTTGCGCGGGATCATGGGGCATGGTCGTTCAATCTGTATTTTCTGGTGCAGACCGGACGGGGACAAGGGATGACTGATCTCTCGGCTGCGGCGACGGAAGCCATGCTGACGCGACTGGTCGATCTGCAGGAGGACTATCGCCCCATGTTGGTACGCAGCAAGTGTGCACCCCAATTCAAGCAGATTGCCTACGCTATGGGGCGCGGGGGGCTCGAAAGCGGTGGATGCATGGCAGCAACAGAATACTGCAGAATTACACCGGAGGGAAATGTTACGCCCTGTCCCTATATGGATGTTGTGGCTGGAAGTGTGCTGGAGGAGTCTTTCACGACAATCTGGGACAGTTCCGCCGTTTTTGCAGAACTTAGGGAAACGGCAAACCTGAAGGGGCGCTGTGGTGCATGTGAGTTCAAAGATCTATGCGGCGGTTGTCGGTGTCGGGCCTTCGCTGCCACGGGGGATTATTTGGCAGAAGACCCCGGCTGCGCCTATCAGCCCACGGGCGCAGCTTTGCCGGAGGCGGTACTGCATTGGGATCAGGCCGCCCAGGAGCGTCTTGGGCGGATTCCTATTTCGTTCATTCGTAACAAGACGCGGAAAGGCGTCGAAGCGTACGCTCGCAACAAAGGCGTTTCAAGTATCACCACTGAGGTTATGAATGGCGCACTCAGTGGTATGCAGCGGTCCAAGGCATTTGGTACAGCGCCCGCCTTTTCCAGAAAACCAATACACCTCGTTTAGAATATGCCATTCTACATTACGCAGGAGTGTACGGCATGTGGTGATTGTGTAGACATGTGCCCAATTGAGGCTATAAGGGTTGACGATCCGATCTACGTGATTGAGCCCGAGTGTACAGATTTTATGGAGTGCTTGGCCTTTTGTGAGGTTGATGCTATTCAGCCGATTCCCGAAATGAGAGAAGAGCCTGTCTCAACCGTTGCGCGGACGGCCAATGGTTGAAAACGAGATTCAATATTTACCCTGGCAGCAGTTTCGTCAGATGGTTCCTCCAATCCTCGGATTGGAGGTCAGGCGACTTTCCCGACACATTGCAGTTGCGGATCCTTCCTCGGATACACGTAACCAATTGGTCAAAACACGGTTTGAACTCAGGCGGTTCATTGCCTGTGTAGAGAAGGCAGATGAAGAAGAGAGAGGTTCGTGTGGAGCTTTTCTTGACGCCGCGTTATTGAACGTGGCCGCTATCAGTGACCGCCCGGAAATGGATTATGTGATTGATAGACTTCGTTATGTGCGTGATCGAATTCCTTATGTCTATTGATGCGCGGTTTACGCGTTAATGCTCATGTACAAGAAGATTTTCGTACCGGTTGACAATTCTGAGCATTCGCTCAGTGCCATTGATATGGCGGTATCCCTTGCTGGACAATTTGATTCGACGGTTGTAGCGAGTCATGCGTACGCGGCACGTATGCATGATTATCGTTTCAAACAAATGGAATACACGCTTCCAGAAGAATACCTGATTGAGGAAGCGATGGAGAAGCAGCGCAAGATTCACGACACGTTGATCACAATGGGACTCGAGCTCATCAGTGATTCTTACCTGGTTGTGGCAGAAGAGCGTTGTAAAGCCGCTGGTGTGCCGTTTGAACCGAAAATGTATGACGGCAAGAACTGGAAGGTGATTGCTCAGGACATTGACGAGAGTGACTATGACCTCGTTATCATGGGTGCGCTGGGTTTGGGGGCTGTTAAGGACAGTACCATAGGGAGTGTATGTGAGCGTGTCACCCGTCGGGTACGCACAGACACTTTGGTGATCAAGAATCTTGATCCGGGAACGATCAGCGTTGACGGAAAGCCCGAGGGCAATATTGTCGTGGGAATTGACGGCAGTCCAGAGTCTTTTGCGGGCCTGCGCACTGCGCTTGAGCTTGGTCAGAAAACGGGGCGCCAGGTTGAAGCGGTGTCGGTATATGATCCCTACCTGCATTATGCAATGTTCAACAGCATTGTTAACGTGCTGACGGAAAAAGCATCAAAGGTCTTCAGGTTCAAGGAGCAGGAGCAGTTGCACGAAGAGGTTATTGACACCGGACTTGCCAAGATATATCAGTCACATCTGGATATTGCCAGACGAATTGCGGATGAAGCTGAGGTAGATCTAAAGATCACTTTGCTTGACGGCAAGGCATTCGAGAAGATGCTGCAGTACGTCAGGCGTGAAGAGCCGTGGCTGCTGGTTCTGGGACGTATCGGGGTGCACAGTGATGAGGATATGGACATCGGGAGCAACACGGAGAATCTTCTCCGCCAAGCGCCATGTAATATCTTGCTATCCAGTAAGCGGTATGTGCCACCTGTAGACGTGAGCGCAGAGGAATCCATGTTATGGACGGAGCCTGCCACACGCCTCCTGAATACTGCTCCCGACTTCGCTCGTGGCATCGCACGCACAACAATTCATCGGTGGGCCATGGAGCGTGGACATTCCGTGATCACCCGAAAGATAGTTGAACAGGCTATGGGTAATATCCTGCCGCGCTCGTCCATGATCAAGATGGGCATAATTGCAGAGGATACCGCGGCCAAGGAAATCGCAAACAGAGATTCTGTAACATGGATTTGCAGTCAGTGTGGATATTCAGCGCGTGACTTTGACCCCGTGCGATGCGCCGTTTGTGGCAGCCCTGCGGAGGCATTCCAGAAGCTGGACAAGGATGCGATCACGCAGTTGGCCAAACTGGAGGGTGGTTCACAGGAGCAACAAACCTTTGATGATGTCCGCCTGCAATGGACCAAGGAAGCACTAAAAGAACTTCGTTCTGTTCCTGACGGCTACCAGATGCGCCGGGCCAAGGCACAGATTGAAAAACGGGCACGCGTACAGCGCGTACCCACGATCACGCTGGGTATGGTGCGTGCGGTGTTGACCGGTAATGCCGAAGAACTGCAGAACCTCACACCTGGAGGACATTTGAAGACGGTTGGTGAGTATGCTGATGGCTCACGTGAAGCCCCAACCAGGAAGGCCGCAGAGGACTTGTTACAAGATGGAGAGTTTTTGTGGGCAAGAAATGCCCGTGCGCGGCTGAGCCGGGTTCCGGAGGGCTTCATGCGTACACGCACCAAGGAACGTGTAGAAGCGGTTGCACGTGCCTCGAAGACGAACCTGATCACGCTTGCAATCACCGAGGAAGGGATAAAGGAAGGGATAAAGCTGATGGAGGAAATGATCCAGGAACAAGCGCAAGCTGGCTCGGATAACTGAAAACCTACCACGATATAGCGTCCGATGGAGGATCTGATGTCTTGGGACAAGTTGCCCAGCAGCACGATCGGCTAAAGGAGCGTCTGGCGCGGATCGGGAGTATTTTCGCGGTGATGAGTGGAAAAGGAGGGGTTGGAAAAAGTACTGTGACTGCCTGTCTGGCGGATGGGCTGACTAGGTTGGGGGTGCGTACGGGCGTATTGGATGCAGATTTGAATGGGCCCTGCATGGCGCGTATGATGGGAGTAAGAGACCATAAGCCGTCACCGAAAAATGGTGCAATGATCGCTGCCCGTAACGCGTACGGTGTGCCGGTCATGTCCATGGATATGTTTTTGCCGGAGGACGAAACCCCGCTCGTGTGGGAAGCATCATCCCAGCAGGGCGCCTATACTTGGCGTTCAATGGTTGAGATGAGTGCACTTCGGGAATTGCTTTCAGACACCGATTGGGGTGATCTGGATGTGTTGCTGATAGATTTGCCCCCTGGTGCCGAACGGCTTCAGAATTTGGCGGACCTGTTACCGGATCTGACGGGTGCAATTGTTGTTTCTACGGCATCACAGACGGCGATGACGGTTGTTTCCCGTTCTATTTTGATGGCATTGAATGTTGCGAATGTGCGGATTGCCGGTGTGGTTGAGAACATGAGTACGATGATTTGTTCGGAGTGTAGATGTAAAGAGCAGATGTTTATCGGGACCGAGGCGGTGGAGGAACTGGCTGAGCGGCATGGTGTCCCCTATTTGGGCGCTATTCCGTTCAATGTTACGCTTGCCGATTTTTTGGAGACGGGCAGATCTTACATTGAGGTGCATGCGGGGCATCCGGCCGCCAATGCGATCCTGGATGTAGCCCAACGAGTACATTTCTGGCTTAAAAATCAATCAAAGTGAAATTTTTGTGTGTTCCCTGTGACCAGCCAATGGCATTAAAGTCTACGCATGGTCCATTTGACGGCTCAATGTCCATCGTGTATGAGTGTCCGACCTGTTCAGTGCAGACAGCGATGTTGACCAACAGGGCCGAGACCCAGATGGTTCGCTCACTGGGTGTAAGGATCGGCGGGCGAACCACACCGGAGGAGCCCATGGAAACCCTTCGATCAAATCTTGCATCGGTCCAGGAGGAGTCGCCAGAGGGACCTCCCTCAGGTACAGGTGGTAAATGTCCTTTCACGGGGATGGTCAACGACGCAATTGGGGCTGCGGAGTCTGAACCGAAAAAGCCTGTCTGGACGGCAGAGGCACTGGCTCGCATTGAAGCAATTCCCCACTATATCCGGCCTATGGTCAAGCGGAATGTCGAGAGTTATGCCCGTGAACAGGGCTATTTAGAGATTGATGAGGATGTGATGGACGCAGTGAGAGGGAGTCTGGGCATGTAGTTAGGTGCCGACAGCCGTACACTGCGGGAATTTTGGTTTAATCCTATCATCGAATCCGTGGCAAGACAGATTCGGTGATTGGTGAAGTAGGGAATGGCATGGCGGGAGGTGGGTTTGTGGTAACGTTCCGTATAGTCAATGCGTATTCGGCGTAACGCTTGGATCGCAAGGGCAGTATACGTCCTTGATGTTGTGCCCAAAACTAACATTTCGACCCTTACTTGGGCGATGTAGCCGAGATTTTCGAGGTTCCCGGATAATTTCCATACGGCCACTTGGAAGGAATAAAGGCCTCCCCCGAAATATTGGAGGTAACGTCCGTCAAGTACGATAACGGTTCATAATTAAGCTCTATTTTGCACCTTGACGTTGCAAAAAACATTCGGTATTTCGCCTGTATGAGCCCTTTCCACCGCGACCATCGAATAAGAGTTGGGTCGGGGCGCACCGAAGTTAATGTTCCAACCCGGAACTCTGCTCGTGACTGCTTTGTCCCTTCTGCGGGTCGCGAGGGAATTCAATCTTCTCTCGGACATACTCGTCCCTCAGCCATGCATGCATCGAGGGAATGGGGACAGCATACCCCATCCCACTCCGCGCTAGCAACCCTTGCTCTTCCAAGCTCTTGAATAAAGTTTCCGCCCCATCATCGCCATAGTCCCGTGCCAGAGAAGACACTATATCTCTATACTCAGTAGGCTCTCCCTGGGGGACAGCCGCAATGGTTCTTGCCAAACTGCGGAGCTGATCTACACGAAAGTCATCTACTCGTTGCTTGTAATACACCTGACGATATTCCCGTCCCGCTTCCAGTACAACGCGCAACCCCTCTGGAGTCATAATTCCGCCATCTGCCTTTAGCTGCTCTGCAGCGATGTCCGCATAGGTTTGGATATGCTGGGGCCATCCATGCGTTTCCCGCGAGATCGCATCAATCCATCCTGTTGGATCTCCTTTGGCTCTACCCTCCTTTTTGATCCAATCCCGGATCACCGCACGCTCATCCTCCTTACTCAATGCCCCTAATTCCACAACACAGTGCGCTGCAAACCTCGAAATTCCAAGTCTCCCGAAGGACTTCAAGGTCGTCCCTAAACCCGCTGCCAAAAGAATGACAGGTCTATCCAAGTCCCCATTGTGGATGTTGTTAAGGACACTGTTCACAACGCCCACCTGATCAGATGGCGGAATATTTGGCTTGCCCAGTGCTTGAGCTTCGTCCAAGGCGAGGAGTAGGGGCTTCTTCCCACCCCTAAGCACTTGCAGTACCGTACGGGTTTCCTGGTTTACTGAAAAATCCAATCCCGCCTCGATTTTCACAACTGCATCTACGCCAACTTTCCCAGACCCCCCCGTCAGTCTCAGTCTGCTCCCTCGCCCAAGAGCGTACAGCATTTCGTTTGGATCCCAAAGAGTCGGAGGGTTAACAGAGGCTACATCCCAGCCACCTTCTAAAGCGTGACGTTTGCATTCATAAACCAGGGCAGTCTTCCCCACACCAGGAGGTCCCTGAATTAGGAATGTCGTTCCATTCCCCGCCTGAGTCGCACGGTGCAACAGTTCCTTGAAATTGCGCTGGCTCCGTATTCGGCCGTGAAAATACCGGGAGGGCCCTCGATCACGAGCAGCGGTGAGAGGGGCGGACGGTCTGAGATGATGTGATTCAGCCATCACAATGAGATACCGTGTGAAGCGTAATTGGACAAGGTTCGGCGGCTGGGGTTCCATGTAAAATACGTTGCTTGGTTACAAGCAGCTGCATCCTATTCCATAACCCCAGCATCCGCCGCAACGAGGTCAATAAGCTGTGATGTACCGCGGAATCTCGAACTGTTTCCATGAAATGCGTCAATATGGTGTAGACGGAAATCAATCACTCTACACGAATTGCGGTATTACCGAAAGACATGGGCGTCCATTGGTTCATTAGCAAGGGCAGTTAACTCCCTCAGCAGAAAGTGACCGTAGCGGTTTCGGTGCATAAGCCCGCCTCCCAATCATCTTGGATCAATATGGATTCACCCAAAAGGATATGGGCTTCTCCATCGGTATCAAAACAAACGTCTGTGGACTCGCTGAAGGCGGAAGCACGGATAAATCGGCCAAGGAAACCGTCGGCTATCCCGGCGTGTTACGCAGTTGAACATTAAATCCGCAATCAGACGCGGTGCAATATTCAGCTAACGAGGGTGCCCCGCCCAGGTCACGTTAACGCAGCGTGATTGATCCGTGTACGACGGGGGATAAGTTGTGTGTATGTGATGCTATGCGGTTGGAAGCTTCCAGCCGAACACTCAATCGATCTCCAAA
The DNA here is from genome assembly GCA_022821385.1 of Rhodothermales bacterium. Lineage (GTDB taxonomy): Bacteria > Bacteroidota > Rhodothermia > Rhodothermales > Bin80 > Bin80. The sequence goes on along the minus strand of JAJEDR010000056.1, from coordinate 45,843 downwards.
GCGATACTCTGCTCCCATTCGTGTATTAACACCACGCTCCAGTTCTATTCCGGTATAAGGCATGACAGTTCCGGTGCTCACTTCAAATCCATAGCCCAGCAACGACTGCAACCTTGTCTTGGCACGCCCCCGAGTATGTTCAGCGAACCATGCGGCATCGTTCCAGATTTTTTGAGTACCACCAAGCGTATGACCCGTATATGATCCCAATTCCAGCGTCGGCCCGGTATGATCACCGTGGGAATAACTCAGCATACCACCAAATCCCCATTCGTCGATATTGCCTTTATGGGCGACAAGTGCACGCCCTTGTCCTGTAAATCGAAGTCCTGCGGAGGGCAAAGCGAGGCGTGCACCTCCTCCCAGTTCCACGCCTAACCCTGTTTGTCCGTCCCCTCCATCGCCTCGCATGCCAGCTTCAATGAAGGGTTGAAACATCCCCTTTGATGCAAGTCCGATGCGGTATGCTCCCTCAAATGACATCTGGATGCGACGGACATTTACGGCCAACCCACTTATGCGACTTGTATTTTCATCCAGATCCATTTGTCCTGTCCACGCGGCTCCCTTTACCGTAAGAGAAAAGCCGCTTTGAGCCGTAATCAATCGCAAATCAACCCCCGCAGCGAAGGCCTGCAAAGAAGTCTCAGACCGTTCAGGAGCCATGTCTGGATCAGAAAGTTCTACGTCGCCTGCGCCAAAACTGGCCATGGTCCATATTCCAGAATTCGCGCTCCAGGACCAGTTCACATAGGGACTGAGTGTACGTGCGTCGATCTGATACAGCCCTTTTACAGGCGCGCTAAGGTTTACCTGGCCTGTGCTGCCACTGTATTCGTAATCCAGATCACCATCAAACTGTGATGCAGAAATTCCGACAAGAAACCGGCCAAGGGTCATATCAGCACCAGCATGAAAACCGCTGACATCTCCGTCATAGCCAAGGGGGTAGTCGGCGTTGTTGCCGGATAGCGCACGATAATCTGCATGCCCCCAAACCGTGATGCGTCCATTCAAGCTCGCGGACAGCGAGGTATTACTAAGTCGGGAAGTCCAGGTAGACGCGGCTACAGATCCCGTGTAGGGTGTACCGTCACGGAATCTCATCATCAAACCGGACAGCGTACTCGAAAAATTCCCCGAAGATGCTGAGTGGGTATTCCTGAACCCGTCAATACGATTACTGACTGCCCCTACTGCGCTGGCAATCATGGCTCTGGTTGCCTCAGGTAGCAGAGCAGCATTTACATCAGACGCCCGCACAGTTGCCTGATCGTCATCCCGAAGCAAAAGCCTTACGTTGATAGTTTTGCCCATATGCAGGGCAGTTATCGTAATTGTTGCATCAGTTTCCCTGACGGTATTCTCTTTCGGGGTTAGTATGAAGGTGTTAGTGCCCGAATCTGTACCGGGAGCGACTTCAATGGTAAAGTCGGGAATATTCTCATAGCCAACCGCTCCGGCAATTGCATCAGTGACGGAGATGTCAAGAGTTTGCATGGCTGAATACCGCGAGATCCCCATAACAGTAGCGGTCACACTGACATTAGTCGGGCCGTCCCCCTCTACGACAATTTCGGGAGTCACGGTCAAGGCAAATCCAGCCGGCTCAGGATCATCGTCCGTAAGGGAAAGCTGCGCCTCGGCCCCAACATCATCTCCAGCAACAGCTATCGTCAAGATCTCATCGGGCTCATCTAGCAGATTGTCTACAGGTTCCAGCGAAAAAGTTGTTGAGAGCACGTCTTCCCCAGGGGGGAGCGACAGCATGATCGGGGAAATTGGTGCAAAGCCTACTGCTCCGGGCAGGCCAGAGCCGGCAACGCTCAAGGTTAACGCTTTTTCTTCTGCGTACCGTGTGCCTCCAGTTACAGTAATAGTTACCGTCACCTCAGTGGGTCCAGAATTTTCAGCAACTACATCGGGGTTGACTGATACGGCTATACCCGTGGGTGCCTGATCGTCATCCACAATCGTAATACTGCTTCCCTGTATAACGAGGGAATTCGTGCTACTTAAAGTGATGGTTTCGTCCTGTTCGTCTTCCTGATCATTTTCGGGGACAAGCTCAATGATGGTGCTGGCACTGGTGGATTCGGCCGGGATTGTGATTACAAAATCCGGGACTGCGGCAAAATCGACCGCATATACCTGTCCAGAACTGCTCGCTGTTACGGTTATGGTTTGTTCAGTGGCGTAAGTTGTCTCTCCTTGTACAGCAGCAGTGACAGTTATCGTGGTTGGACCGGCGTCCTCCGAGATTGATGTGGGCTGGGCTGACAGGACGATCCCCGTCGGCGCGGCATCGTCGTTCTCGAGTGTGAGGTCAGTTGTATTCAATACGAGGGTGTTGGAACTGCTGATCGTTACGGCTCCATTTGGCTGGTGAACATTGTTGTTGTCGGGTGTGATTTCGAAATCAGCATTTCCAGATGCTGCGCCTGCCGGAATAGTCAGTATGATTTCGCTGACAGATGTGTACGCTACCGAAGTCGGATCACCGTCATCGGTTATGTCTAGGACAATCCTTTGGTCTGTGGAGTAGCGCGTGTCCCCTTGTACATTGGCGGTAATCGTTACCCGGGTTGGACCGGCGTCCTCGGAGATTGAGGTAGGCTGGGCTGACAGGACGATCCCCGTTGGCGCTGCATCGTCGTTCGCAAGTGTAAGGTCAGTTGTGTTCAATACAAGGGCATTGGAGCTGCCGATCGTGACGGTTCCATCGGACTGGTAGAGGTTGTTGTTTTCGGGTGTGACATCGAATTCAGCATATCCAGATGCTGCGCCTGCCGGAATTGTCAGTGTGATTTCGTTAACAGATGTGTACGCTACCGAAGTCGGATCACCATCATCGGTTATAGCCAGAACAATCTCCTGGTCAGTGGAGTAGCGCGTAAGCCCCTGTACATTGGCAGTAACCGTTACCTTGGTCAGGCCGGCATCCTCATTGATGACGCTCGGTGAAGCCTCCAGAACGATGCCTTCCGGTTCTATATCATCATTTAACAAGGTTATAAATGCCGGGCCGGTGACGATAGCATCGGAACCGGCTACGGTGATCGTTTCGTCTGATTCGAATTCCAGATCATCAATTGGCGTCAAATCAAACACCTCGGTGGCTGTAAAGGAGCCGGACTGAAAAGCCAGATCAACGTCAGCAACAGGTTCAAAGTCCACGGCATCGGGGTTGCCGCTTGCGCTGATCGATAGTGTGACTACGCGGTCTGTCGGGAATGCCCGGACGCCATCGAGTGTACCGGTTACAGAGACGGTTTGCGTTCCACGATTTTCGTGGATGGTTGCTGGAGTCACGGAAAGCGCCACTTGGGCGGCATCATCGTCAATCAGAGTGATGGTCGTATGATTAGTCACAAGTGCGCTGGTACTGGCTATTGTAATTAATTCGTTGAGTTCATTTTCGGTGTCGTTCTCGGGGGTGAGTATGAAAGCAGCTGAACCGGTAGAATTGCCCGCATCAATAGTGAGATTGAAATCTGCGACCGGCGCAAAGTCAGCGGCTTCAGGCACGTCCGACCCGCTGACATTTATGGGTAGAATCAGCGAGGCGCCGATTGTGGTAGCACCATCCACCGTAGCGGTCACGGTTATTGCTGTGGGTCCATCACCTTCGCGAACGGAACCTGGTGTCGCGGAAAGACGAATACTGGGTGTGGCATCATCATCGGTCAGGGTGATGGTTGCCGGTGCACTTACGAGTGTACTTGTACTGGATATGGTGATGACTTCATCTACTTCTTCTTCTGAGTCATCAATAGGCGTGAGGGTAAATGTTGCAGTTCCACCACTCGCTCCAGCAGCTACGTGGAGATCGAGGTTTGTGACCGATGTAAAGTCTACGGCAGCATCCGAGCCTGATCCAGTAATGGATAGCGGGATCAGGTGGTCAATCGGAAAGACTACCTGACCATTCCAGCCTGCAGTAATCGTGACCTGGGTGGCACCATCGGCTTCACTGATAGTTGACGGTGCAGCGTTCAGTGTAATTGAGGGAGTCGGGTCATCATCTATAAGATTGATGGTTGCTGGTCCGGTTACTTCTGGAGAAGAACTGGCCAAAGTAATCGTTTCATTCGCCTCATCAACTAAATTGTTTACAGGCGTGATTGTAAGCGTTGAGCTTGCGGTCAATGCCTGTGCAGGGAGTACAATGTTGAAGTTCGCAACGGGATCAAACCCAACCACGCCGGTGGCACCTGTGCCCGTGACAGTAAGTGGTACTGTTTGATCTGTTGGATAGGTTGTGGAGCCGGAAACTTCTAGAGTGACTATGACATCCTGTGCACCAAGGTCCTCATAAACTGCACTTGTGTTGGTAAGAATATTGATTCCCCTTGGCGCTCCATCATCATCGCGGAGAAGGAAGGTGATTGTGTTTGTTACGGCTGCATTTGAGCTGGCTATGGTGATGGTCTCGTCTGTTTCAGCCACCGAATCATCTTCAGGTGTCAGTGTAAAGGTTGTGCTGCCGGAACTGCTTTCAGCCGGTATCTCAATACTGAAATCTGGCACAGGTATAAAATCAACTGCACCGGCTGTGAGCGTGCCTGTGACGGTGATTGGGATAGATTGTGCCGTGGAATAGGTTGTTCGCCCATCAACGGTAGCGGTGACCGTGATAATTTGAGCTCCTTCGTTCTCTTGGGCGACATTTGGCGTAGCATCAAGGCTGATACCGGTTGGCGGAGCATCGTCATCTCTCAGTGAAATCTCATCCGTTCCGTTTACTAGTGCGCTTGTGCTGGCTACAGTGATGGTTTCATCCGTTTCGTCTACGAGATCATTTTCCGGTGTGAGTGTGAAGGTTGCCGAGCCACTTGTGGCACCACCCGGAACAACGATATTGAAATTTGGGACAGAAGCAAAATCTACAGCTGAGGCCACCCCGGACCCGGTGACAGTTATCGGGAGCGTGGTAGCTGTATTGAAGGGGGAAACTCCATCGACCTCAGCCGTGACTGTAATTGTAGTAGCACCGGCGTTTTCGAAAAGTATATCTATATCGGTGTAAATGATGAAAGAACGTGTTTCGGTTTTTCTGTCTGCTGAGGGATTAAAATCAAAGCCGAAGTTGGCGTTAGTTCTACCATTAGGCGGGTTATTGTCCGAGGAGGTTGTTTCAGGGATTGGCACTGAAATAGGCGACTGCCCATGCACATAACATTTAATATGGGACCTAGTAGTTGCTTCCCCCACGATGCTAATAGGTTGCGCAATTGCACTATTGGGTTGCCAACATTCGGGGATCGTGAGAGCAACGGGGTCTAGATGTGGGCCTGATTCAGGTACTATTCCCGTTTTTTCCGGAATTGAATGCGTAGTCCACCCTGCTGGAATGGTCCACAGCGCTAGGAGTAGAATGATTCCAATTCGGGGCCGTATCCATTGGAATGTTTGACCCATAAAATTCATTAACGGAGGCATGGAATTGCTGCAGGTATGTGCATTGTAGGCTATTGGTGCGAATCAACAGTGAGAATCCCAGATTGTATTCGATATGTTATGGGCGAATGCTTGCAGAGAGGACTGTTCATATTGGTTCGGCAGCCGAGTTAGCATAGTATGAGTGAGAGTATTTGCAAGTAGAATAGCCAGAATCCCTCCTTGTCAATCTCCACAAATATTGAGTTTTGCTGCGTGTCTTTGGCAATCGGTAAGGATTATGGAAGAGTTTGAATCTCCTGCAAAACTCCAAAATCTAGAACCGGGGCCAGATCACAAATAGGACCCCGTGGGATTTACAATACGGTTTCCAGCCTTGACGACCACGAGTGCTTCGGGCGAATAGGCTCAAAGCACTCGCCCTGTGAATATTGCACAGCCAGCAGGTCATCATGGACAGGAAACTTTGCGTACAAAGATAATAACACTTCGAGTATTTTCACCGTTAATTATGTTCTTTCTCTGTGATATAATGGGAAATATTGGTTTTTAATTATTAACTCATAAGACATTCTGTTTCTGGGGAGTTCCGCTTCCGCTATGATATAGTCAGAACCATACATGTCTGATCTCGTTCGTGTGGAGGAATGCCGCAAAAGTATTGAGAATTGCAAAGGTGATGTTCTTGGCAAGAAACAAGCTCTATAAAGCCAATAAAACACGCGATCAGAACCTGTGGGTCGATTGCGTTTCCAAGAATGTCCTCGGCGGGTTGATCTATGCGTCTTTAAGTGGTTCAGTCTCAAGCGGGGCATGCAACAAGTCCCCTAACTGGGAGCACTTGCGCAAAGAGGGCAGGTAGGGGGAGGTACCAGCAGTGGTGGATAGGTAGCGTCGGTCTGCAGTTCATCGGGTTTCAGGAGCAAATGGCTACCTTCTCGCAGGATGCAGTCTTGGAAGTTTGCCTATTCGGCAGTTTTCCAGTAGCGTTCCTGAAGCTGTAGAGGCTCGACTGTACCTGTCTTGATATGACGAATGATTTGCGCAGCATGGAAGCGTCCATTCTCAATAAACCAGCGGCTTGTGTGAAGTCCGCCGCATACAGTGCCGGCCAGATACAGGCCTTGACGGTTGGTTTCAAAGGTCTCGGCATGGTGAACAGGAGTGCAGGACGCATCATCCTTTATGTCAATACCCAGTGTTTCCAGGAAGGCAAAATCTGGGCGATAGCCGGTCATGGCAATCACAAAATCATTTTTCAATTTAGAGGGCCCCGCCGGTCCTTCTAGGAGTAGGTGGCCGGGCTCAATCGCAGTTACCCGTGTGTTGAAGCACGCAGTAATGCTTCCTTCCTTGATGCGGTTCTCAATGTCCGGCTTAATCCAGTACTTGATCTTTTCAGAAAGAGCATCTCCACGATGAATCAGAGAGACCTTAGCCCCAAAATGATAGCATTCCAGAGCAGCTTTTGCAGCTGAATTCTTGGCTCCGATGACGGCCACATGTTGTTCGGCGTAGGCATAAGGTTCTCGGTAGTAGTGTGTGACCTTCGGGAGGTTCTCACCAGGGACTCCCAGGGCGTTGGGGATATCAAAAAACCCGGTCGCGACAATTACCTTGCGACATAGATACGTTCCTTTGGTCGTGATAACCTTGAAATCATTATCAGCACCTTCCACGCGCTGTACGTGCTCATAAAGCTGCAGATTCAAGGCTTCCCTGGCTACGACCCGACGATAGTATTGAAGTGCTTCGGGGCGCGTAGGTTTGGTATTTAGCGTGGGAAACGGATGTCCACCAATCTCTAGGAGTTCGGCCGTGGAGAAGAACTCCATGTGCGTAGGATAGCCGACTAGTGAGTTGACAATCGTCCCTTTTTCTATGATGACGGCATTCAGGTCATGCTTTGCAGCCTGAATTCCGCAAGCTAGGCCCACCGGGCCGGCCCCGATAATTACAATATCCTGCATATCCGGTCTATCTAGATGATGTGCAGTCTGTTGCGGTATGGTCGCTCATGAAGAAGCTCTTCTGAGTTGCTGAAAAAAATCCCGGAGTAGATGTTCGGCTTGTTCCGCTTCCACACCACTGACTACTTCCACTTGGTGGTTTAAGCGTTCATCCTGCGGGATATTATACAGGGAGGAGGCAGCACCTGCCTTCGCATCCATAGCTCCATAGCACAGGCGATCCAAACGAGCAAGTACGATTGCGCCTGCACACATGGGGCACGGCTCCAGTGTGACATACAGCGTACACGCTTTCAGAACTTTGGATTGAAGTGTTTCACACGCCGCAGTGATCGCAATCATTTCGGCATGTGCGGTCGGATCACGCAAGGATTCAACCAGGTTGTGGCCTCGACCCACAATCTGCTGATCTCTAACGACTACGGCCCCGACAGGTACTTCTCCCTTGTCTCTTGCCTGCTCAGCCTGCCGAAGGGCAGACTTCATAAAGCGACGATCTGGCTCAAGCAATTGTGACAATGTCATGCCCTCTACAGAGAGCGCCTACCGCCAATGATCCGCACAACTACACCTACCAGAAAGAGAATGATCAGGATTGGCATTGCAGCCCTGGCCAATCCTACCACCAGCCCGAGTATAACATCCAGCAATACGACCACTGCGACAATTACAATCGCGATCACGATCCAACGAAGAAGCAAGTCCAGACGCATTTGTCCTGAAAATTATCGAGGCTACTCAGTAGAAACTACAAAATACTCTGAGGCCGTGATGGCTGTTCCATTTCGGGCAAACCCCCCGACCAACAGTACGGACCGCAATCCCGAAGGAGTGGCGGTATGACGATAGCGACCCACCATAGCCTGTGAAGGTCGCATTGCAAAAAATTGATTCGCTTGTTCATTAAATACCTCCATTTGAGTTAGCACATCCGAGGAGGTGCTTTGATGTCCACCAAAGGTCGTGTATACGCCGCTGAGAACCGATGCCGTTGCATGCGCAGTGCGAGGCAGCAAAAACTCCGGCAGACCCGATATAAACAACCCGGTGCCTCCCGGATAATCAATGCGTAGGTTTCCGTTGATGGCAGAGTTATTTATGAATCGGCTTCCTAATAAGAGATACGAGTTAGGTTGCGTTCGGGTTACAGTATATCCGGCTACGGGCTCGTCAATAAATGGAGCGGAGGAGTTTGTATTTAAAGCGATAAGCTCATCGGGCTCAATCCTGAAGGTGCGCAGATCCTGTCGCACACCAAAGAAGGGACTGCTGCCATAGCGTGTATCGCCATTACCTCCGATAAGATCGAGAAATAATTCATTGCCAGACTGGCGCAGTACAGCAGCATGGTACACGCGGCGGATCGGTTGCCCGCTGACAGGTATCTCCCGGAAGCCGCGCCTGGATGCGTCAGGGTCAAAGATTTCTACGGATTCGATCAATTCTCCGACATTAGTGGGTGAGTCAACCCTGCTTCCCCCGACAATCAACACCTGACCATTCGGGAGAACCGTAGAGGTGTGACCGGTTCTCGGAGTTAACAGGCGTTCCTGCATGAGACCAAAAATCCCGGAGTTGGAAGCTAACAGGAATGATTCCCCTCGCGCGGCCCCTCCTTGCGTGCTGGCCCCTCCGGTAACCATCAGGTCTCCATCGCGGAGGCGGACGATAGAGTGTCCTCCTCGTCCTTCGGGCAACGAAGGTGCATTTAACGAAATGCGGTGAGGCAGATAAACAGCATAAGCAGTATCTACCCGGGAGACATTCTCCACATCTGTTGCCTCAAGTACTAGTGTGTTAAGACCAAGCCGCAAGCCGACGGATATTTGCCAGAAAGCAGGTCCTGGGGGAGCGGGATCCATTGGTACGCCATTCAGCAAAACGCCTCCTACCGCCCGAAAGTGAGCAGACTGCACGCGTAGCTGAATCACAGGAATAGTCTGCACTTCGGAAAGATCGGGCTCCAGGACTACGAGTTCCGGCCGGATGGTTTCAACGAATGGACGTTCACACGCCACGAGCCCCAATACGATAAGCCACCAGTGTCGCATGAATCAGTCGCTGCCTCCAAAGATCGGGATATCATATACCACATGTTCAAGCACGAGGCCATATGCAGGTGCAGCTACGCCGGACTCACGCCGATCCTGTGTTGCCAGGATACGCTTCATATCCTGAACAGGTCGTTTGCCGCGCCCGATTTCCAGTAGCGTGCCCACCAGTGCACGTACCATACCATGCAAGAACCGGTCTGCCTCCACCACAAATCGCCAGCAGCCGGAACGTATTTCCGGCTCCCATTGCGCCCGCACGATGCTGCAGATACGGTTAACGGTTGCGCTGCGTGTACGGCAGAACGCTCCAAAATGTTGGTTTCCGATAAGAAGAGCGCATGCGTGATTCATTCGCTCAAAATCTGGCGAGGAGTAAATCGCTAATCGACGATTGCGTTCGAGGGCCTGCGGTTCGGTCGAAACATAGTAGTGATATCTTCTCAACCTTGCGTCATATCGTGCATGAAAGTTCTCATGTACTGGTGCTGCAGCACGTACTGCAACAGTGGGGGGTAAGAGCCCGTTGAGTGATTTTACCAAGCGTTGAAATGCATGATCGGGAAGGGTTTCGCATTCAAAATGCGCCACTTGCCCCCTTGCATGTACGCCCGCATCTGTGCGACCAGAGCCGGTAACCTGCAGGTACTTTTGACGAGTGAAGGTTTGGAGAGCGTTTTCAACGGTTGCCTGTATAGTTGGGCCCGTACTTTGTCGTTGCCAGCCGTTAAACTCTGAACCGTCATACTCCAGCAGTAATGCATATCTGGACATGAAAAGTCAGTTCTCACGTAGATGGTACTAAGAGATAGGACAGAATAGGTATTACGAACCGTGCGATTTATGCACCGCTCTGGGATCATGCACAGATATCTTCTCTGAATCAGAACTGAGAAGATGCGACCGTTCGTGAATCCTATGTTCCCTAGAGTACATTTGTATTTGGAAATTGTGTCAGGTTTTTCTGCCGAGGTATTTACGAAAGAGTGTCGGGCGAAGGTAATTTCGAGTCTGTGACAAGACTTGGGCGTGAATTTGAGACCAGGGCAGAGGTTCAGAGAGGATTGGAGCAGCGCGCGGATTCCGGTTGAACCGGGTCACAGGTCGGAATGCACTTACGACGAGAAACTTGTGCAGAGATTATACTGCAATTCGATCGGTTCAAGAACAACGGATACGGAATGGGAACAGAATAACGTCTCTGATGGAAAGTTCGGGGGATTACGCCCAACATGGCCGAATCCTCGAAATGCAGCGTAATTTCCCCGGAATACCCCCTGATTAGGTATTCAGCGGCAAGCCAGGACGCATACGGCCCAAATCCTGTCGAAGCACACCATTTCCGCTAAACCAACCAAAACCTGATTCCGTCGTAATTCCTTATCATCCACGTTAGCGTTCCACACAATCGTCCCGCATCCAGGCAGACGTTATGTCCAGAATTTTTCTCACAGGTTTCATGGGATGCGGTAAAAGTGTAACGGGAGAATTACTGGCCGCCCGGCTTGCCGTTGAATTCATTGATCTGGATGATCGTATCGCCGACATAGCGGGATGCTCAATAGCGGAAATCTTCTCTGAGCGGGGCGAAAAAGCTTTTCGGAGGGTGGAGTCCACAGCCCTACAATCACTGCCGAATGGTATCGTTTGTGCACTGGGAGGCGGGACGTTCATAGACCCGGAAAACCGGGCCTGGTCTCTGAAGAAAGCCGAGGTTCTGTATCTCCGTGTAGGCATACCGGAACTGGTGCGCAGACTCCGGGCTGACAGGACAGAACGTCCTTTATTACAGGATCAGGAAGGCAGGCCTTTGGACGTTGCTCAAATGGAGGACCGGATTCGCTGTCTTCTTGAAGAACGGGAGCCAATGTACCGGCAAGCACACCAGACAATTAATGTGGATGGTGTATCCCCCGAGGTTGCGGCAGAGAAGTGCTGGGAAGCTTATAGGAGTCGGAATGAACGTCGATGATGCGTGCTGGGACCGATTTCACGGAGTGCACGGTAATGTTTAGAAGTGGGGTAGCCAACATTAGTAGCCCAGCCGTAATCAGGGTTGTCTAGATGGAGCTGGTACATGAGATGATCACGGGTTACTTTGGCGACTATAGAGGCTGCCGCAATAGTCTGACTGCGTTGATCCCCCTTAACAAGCGCAAATTGTGGGCAGCCAGCGCTCGGAATATGGCGATTGCCATCAACAAGGAGTGCCTGTGGCGGACAATCCATTAAGTCAATCGCACGTTGCATGGCGAGCAATGATGCTCCAACAATATTGAATTCCGCGATCTCTTCGGGGGTTGCGTGACCAATTCCGATGTCTATGGCGATTTCGCAAATATTGGCCAGGGCATTCTCGCGTGCACGTTTTCCGAGCTTCTTGCTGTCGAAAACTCCGTCAACTACAATAGCGGGAGGTAATATGACGGCCGCGGCTATCACCGGGCCCGCCAGCGCGCCTCGACCAACCTCGTCGATTCCGCCAACATATGTCAGGCCCTGATTCCAAAGGACCTTTTCATATTTGAGCATATCCATTGTTATCTTGTCGGACCAATAGGTATAAGAGTTGTACACGGGCGCCTATATTGGAACTGTGGCAGGTTTCGGATGTTAGAGCGGGTGTCGTACGGATTGCCTCGTGCGGTGCGTGGTGCGGACTGGGAAGGGTTGTACACTATGTCCGGGATTGGTGAAACCGCGCGGCGGGGTGCTCTCATTGGAGCTTCCTGTGACCCGTGAAAAGGACATAAGCGTTATCCGGGATACGGGTGCATTGTGTGTAGTTTCCTAAGGTGTTCTGCGCAGTAGCATTGCGTCTGAAGTTCATCCCTCTTGTGTGCCCGATGTCTAGGCACAGGTACTTTATTCCAAACATATATCGCTGGTAAGGCCAGCAATTCTGAAACATACGATTGATGGCTCCAAAAGCCAAGCGACCTGAGAAGCCGTTCAAGGGAATGCTCGAGATCATAGGAGACCGCAAGTTCGGTTTCGTGCGGGCATTGAAGTCAGGTATGCCAAAGAGCAAGAGCGATCCGTTCTGCCCGCCTTCGTTTATAAGCCGCTACAGGTTACGTGATGGGGTGGTGCTAGAAGGGTATGCGCGGCCGGGTAGGAGAGGAGATCTGCAGGTGTCCCGCTTGGTAACTGTAATGGGCAAACGCCCCACGGCGTGGGCAAACCTGATTGAGTTTGAGAAGGGGCAGATCGTTTACCCAGACACAAAACTGAACCTGGTCAAAGGCCCTAATGATATAACGATGCGGGTTGTGGATCTGGCATGTCCGATCGGCAAGGGACAGCGGGCATTGATTGTGGCCCCACCTCGTACGGGGAAAACCATTATTCTCAAGGAAATTGCCGCGTCACTGACACAAAATCATCCCGATATTCATTTGGTTGCACTTCTGGTAGATGAGCGTCCCGAAGAGGTAACAGACTTTCGGCGTAGCACAAAAGCCACAGTATTTGCCAGCTCCAGTGATGAAGAAGAGTTCAATCATGTGCGTGTGTCGGTTTTGGCATTTGAATATGCTAAACGTTTGGTAGAACTGGGAGATGATGTCGTTCTCCTACTGGATTCGCTGACACGTCTTGGACGAACATTCAATCTTTGGGGAGAGGGGTCGGGACGAACGATGTCAGGGGGCCTGGATTCTGGGGCGATGCGGATTCCTCGACGCCTGTTCGGAAGCGCACGTAATATTGAGGATGGTGGTTCGCTCACGCTCATCGCCACAGCCTTGATTGAGACCGGAAGCCGGATGGATGATGTAATCTTTGAGGAGTTCAAAGGTACAGGCAACGCAGAGATAGTACTGGATCGGCAAATGGCGCATCGGCGCGTTTGGCCTGCGATTAATCTCCGAAAATCAGGAACACGCAATGAGGAGTTGCTTTTGGGACAATCGATGCAAAAGCACAATCGACTGTTTCAGGTACTCAACAGTCGTCGACCAATGGAAGCTATGCAGGCTTTGACCCGTCATATGCGCACCTTTCCAACGAACGATGCGATGCTTTCAGCTCTAATCGGCGATCGCGGTTTGTGACCGTCAGACGCTTGGCCGCGTGGTCCAGAAATACTTGGCAGTCAACCCCGAACACTGGTTTGAAAGGGTAGAAATCCCTTTACGTCCGGTTAATTTCGTGTGGGGTAGAAGCTACCGTCCGTTGGCCCCGCTTGACCGCACTGCTTCCGACCGGGGGAAGCGTTTGATTTGAATCAAATACGATTTGGACAAATTTTCAGTGTGCACCAGATCTGGACGACCAAGAGGTTTGCTCAACGCCTGACTGGTCCCTTGTTATGACTCCAAGGTGTGGACGGTAGCAGGACTTTCATACGTAAGACGCGGCTGTCAAGCCTGTCCATGGAATTTGTTATCATCTTTTGGCCTTTGTGGAGATCACTGATGTCGTTTCGGACCTCGCCATGGAACTTGCTGATGTCTTGCTGGAGAACGACTGGACTCGTTAATACGCTTGGTTAATAAGATGTTCAGGATTCAGAACGTTTGGATTTACGCCATAATCCCAACATTACACATTTGAGACATGTTGATACGTCAAAATGGTTCATTCATGATCTTTACTATTGCCAATTGGACGAGACAATAGGTTTTTCCAGGAAGTAACATACTTGGACGTCTGTTTTCCAAATTTTGGGATGGGAACTAGATGCCCCCACATCTACTGGCTCTCTTGGAGCATGGCGTTTCCCAGTAATTCGGGATATTTGCACAGACGTGACGCCACATGCGCTGCGGAAAGGGAATTCGCCCTTTGGTACGAGCCTCACTTTGTACTTGTCCGGAAATTCTTCATTAGTGGAAGGTCGGCGGGGTCAAACCAGGGAAATCTGTCCTTATTAGTCAGATCCATGATCTATAACAGAGCGTCATATGGGGAAATGAGAGCTGTGAGCTGGAGACCCTCTGGTTTGGATATACTTGCTCTTGATCAGGGACTCCATGCTCTCGAAGAAATGATCAATGCTGAGACGCCCAACCAGATTTTCAAAGTTTGCCGGTGACAAATCTGGTAAGTCTTCTCTGGTACATTGTCGGCGGATCTCTCCTTTATGTTCAGTTAAGAGGAACAGTGCTATGCACTGCACATCGGGAACATGGGGCTGTCCATGATCCTCCCCCAGGCGCATGTATAAGTCAATGGTACGATCGTCCACATCCTCGTACTTCTTCACCTCTCCACCCCGTTTCAAGTACGGTGTGGGTTGTGGAATCAACATGATGTAGCCGTATACAATGTTTCCCCTCCGCAGGTTGGCAGTTTCACCAAGTTGCTGTTCAAAGTAATTGTTCTTGTTCTGTTGATAGTTCGACATGACAAACTTAATGCTCACTACCCCGAGCGTATTATCTTCTCTGGAAATTGCCACATCAACCTGTTTCTGATAGTATTTTCCGTCCACACGTTGCTCTTTTCCGCCCGCCTCGGTAAGTCCCTTGATGGTGTACCGTTCGCCCAGTACTGCACGAAGTTCTTTAATAACCCATCCATGGAGGACCTTGATTTTTTCGTTTGAGCGGGGACTCGTGTCTACAAAGCGGGCGTAGGACCTCTGCACAGCCTTCAGGAATCGTTCTTTTCGTGTACCATACATGTCACACGCGAACCAGATTGGGCGACACCGGGAAGTCCTGAATGTAACGCTTCGCGTAGCTATACCATCCTCCTCGGAACGGTTGTGCAAACGCCTGTACATGTGCTGCCATTGCGGGGCTGTTTAATTCTCTCGCAAGTACGCCCAGATCAATGTTGAGTCGAGGTTTTATGCAATATCCAGAATAAAAGAGAGCGTCCGGGTCTTCGCATACCTGGAAGTTCGGGGACGGATTCATGCCCGAGGTGAGAATCTTGTCTCCCAGCGCACTCCGTATGCCAACCTCTCTTCCAAAGCCAAACCATTTTTTGGGACTGAAGGTACCTTTATCGCGAGCAAGAAGACGCGCTTTATTGTCAAGCAGCCACGAATAGGCCATTGGGAACCGGTTCTTGAATGTTCCTTCGGGAAGGAGCCTTCCCTTGCGATCATATGGATAGATCACTACCCGCTCAATCTTATCCCGCCCATGCTTCATGACGGAGGCTTTTAGGATGCGGCGAACTGCCTTGTTCTCAAGGGGAAAACGCTTACCATCTACCCGGACCACCACGAACTCCTCATTCTGCTCCACTACCTCCAGGATGAAGACCTTATCGGCCAGTGTCTGAATCCCTACATGAATATCCGCAATGTCACGCAGTTTTGTTACAGTTGCTGGTTTTGGCAGCAAGGAAGCACGGTCTACCACCGCCCAGCCTGAGTTCGACTGCACCAGCCTGTATGAACCAATAAAGCGCTCCCCGATGTATCGGAACACCGTTGTTTTCTCACCCGGGGTTCCCTTACAGATATGCGAGATACATGTGTAGGTGCTCACGCCGGGGAATACCTGATGATCCCCGAAGTCGTAGAGGGCGTGGATTCCATGATTCAACTCTAGGTCCTCGCGCAGAGTCATCCCTGCATCATTACGGAGCCACCCACTCGGGGAGATGTACATGAGTTCTCCCTGATCTTTGAGCAGGTGGAGGCCTAGCTCAAAGAAGACAATATATAAATCACTGGCTCCGCGAAAATATTTCCAGCCGCCGCTTTTAATTTTCTTCCTCCGCTCCACTTCAAGGTGCTGAATTCGTACATAAGGCGGATTTCCGATCACCCAGTCAAATGTACCCTGATCTCGCCTCCATGCGTCCAACGCATCTGCGTGGTGAATACACCACCGTGAATCATCCCACGACCACCCCAGCATCTGGTTCACAATTTTCGTGAGTTTATGACGACAATTCCTTACAGCTGCGTCGTCGACATCATATCCTGTGATGTGCTCCAAGGTAGCGCGAAGCCCCGCCTGCTCATGTGCTGTCGCCCCTTCTAATCGCCTGCAAATTTCTTCAACGATCGGGGTGAGGAAGTCTCCCTCTCCACATGCGGGATCACATACCTTAATCTGCTCAAGGGACTGATTAAACAGGGTTTGCAACATATGATCCACAATCCACTTCGGTGTATAGACTTTGCCTAAGTACTTGACTCCAGAGGTGTTCATTTCCGTCCTTGTGTATGGATTTGCAGGAATTATCGTTTCAACCTTATGCGTATCCATCTTACGTCTATCTACAGCCAATTTGTCCATAATACACATCACCGGCCACATTCGTGCCATCCAATTGAACTAGGTGTGCGCTGCTCTCTTAGTGCTGATTTACAATGGGATTCATTTTGTGCCTTGAAACCCAACACGTCCAACTGAACGGTTATTGGTGTCGCAAACGGAATCATTTTCTCCGTTTGACATGAATTCAAATAATTCTCACTGCGTCGCAGCCCGTCGCAGCTTCGAGCGAGGCAAGAAGCCAACCGCACACGATAGCCGCAAAATTGAACGGTTCTTTTCTGCAGGCGCCGACGAGGATTTCATCCCGTTCAGGCGTGAGATACGAGATAGGGATCGTCCCGTTGGCAGCCACGGTTTTACCGCGTCCTGCTTCGGTTGAACTACGCCTGCAGTGCGGCTATGGTATCCCAGAATTCCGGGAACGACACTGCGGCAGCGTCAGCGTCCTCAATGGTTGTAGTGCCATGCACTCCCAGAGCCGCCACGCCCATGGCCATTGCAATGCGATGGTCGTCATAGCTTGAAACTCTGGTACCTTGCAGCGGCACCTGCCCGGTGACTGCCAATCCGTCTTCAAATTCCTCCACTTTGGCTCCCAGTGCCCGAAGGTTGGTCACCGTTGCCTTAATACGGTCACATTCTTTGTACCGGAGCTCAGTCGCATCGCGTATGATGGTCACTCCATTCGCAAAGGCACCAGCCACGGCGATTACAGGGATTTCGTCGATCACATTAGGGATTTCCTCTCCTCTGACGGTGACTCCGTGCAACGGATACCTGCGCACCGACAGATCCCCCACAGGTTCTACGCCTGATGTTCGTTTATTGCTGATTTGAATGTTCGCCCCCATCCGTCTCAGTACAGCAAGTAGACCAGTTCGACTTGGGTTGAGTCCAACACCTGACATGTGGACAGGAGCAGTCCCCGCAATGGAAGCAGCTACCAGAATAAATGCGGCTGCGGAAAAATCACCGGGGAGCGTGAACGTACCGTGAGGGACTGTATGTGATGAATCGGAATGTATCGTACGCCCGTCGTCAAAGGAGCGTATCGTGAGGTTCAACATACGCTCCGTGTGGTCACGTGAGCGAACCGTTTCATATACAATCGTCTGTCCCTTGGCCCACAGACCTGCAAGTAATACGCAGGACTTTACCTGTGCAGACGGTACGGGCAGCTTATAATGAATGCCGGTCAGGTCATCACAGGGTTGTACCCTAATTGGTGCGTGTCCGTTTGTGAGGGATATAGTCGCTCCCATAGATCGGAGAGGTCGGGCAATGCGTTGCATGGGGCGGCTGCTCAGTGATGCATCTCCGGTAAGTTCACTGCTGAATGGCTGTCCGGCCAGTACCCCGGACAGCAAGCGCATAGTTGTTCCAGAATTGCCACAGTCAAGCGGAGCATCGGGCGCGCTAAACCCGGTCCGCCCAACCCCGTGAATGATCACTGAGTTATCACCAGATGTCTCGGTTGGAACGCCCAACTGTCGCAGACAGGAGAGCGTAGATTGCGGATCTGCGCTGGACGGGAAGTTATGTAGGATGGAAGGTCCGTCTGCAATGGCGGCAAAAAGCGCAGCACGATGGGCGATGGACTTGTCCGCAGGAAGATGAGCTCTTCCTGCGAAGCTATCCGTGCGCGAAATGGTGCGTGTCATGATACGGCCCAGTCCCAGAGGTTGGGTGCTGGTCCAGAGATCACAGCACAGCGCATGCTTTGACGTGTGCACACGAGTTGGGGAATAACAGCGCAGGCTGTAACCCTGTCGCACGTAAATATCCGGTTCAATTTCACGAGGCTATAGGAAATGACTAATCCAACGCTTCTCGTCGCGCAGTTGCGCCAATGCCGGACACCGTGTACAGCTCTGTTCGGCCTGTACTATCCGCCGCGCAACCTAAGCAGTGCAGCGCCACTTCAATAGCTGAGTTCCAAGGATGGTTCCAAAGACAAGTGGAATTTGGGTTATAAACTGATCTTGTGGTCGTTACGGTTACAGGGTATAGGTCCTTGCAAAACGCAGGAAGTTATGCTGACAAAATCAGGACACTGTCATGTTCATGCATTTTGTATCTCTTCCTGTCGTACATTGTTCTTATAGACGGGCGTCAGTGTTCGTGCATGACATCTGAGCATGTCCCGCGTATTTGCGGTCAGTTGGCTCTGTATTTTCGCTTGGGTCAGATCTGTGGGAACCCGAGAGAAGTGCAAATGTATAGACCATCCGTTGTGGTGTCAACTTAAACCTGAGAGTAAAATGGTACTGTTGTTTGGACTAGGACCATGGGAAATAGCAATTATACTGTTCCTGGTTCTAATGGTATTCGGAGCCAAGCGCATACCGGAGATAGCGCGCGGGCTAGGCAAAGGCATTCGGGAATTCAAGTCTGCCACGAGTGAGATCAGTCGTGAACTCACGCTGGAAGACCGTCCACCTGCATATCGTCCACCTGCATCGCAACAGACGCAGAACTACGCGTCGCCACCGTCATCGCAGGAACCTTCGCAGTCGACCGATCCTACCCCTCCTTCCAAATAGCCCTCTTTGGCCCAGGCACGGCCACTGAATGCTGATGGCTTTGCCGTTCTTTGCTGATTGCAGGCGTGCTTTACTTGGAGGACAGACAAGTTGTGCAGAAATTGCGCAGTTGGCTTTGGACGTAATTCAGGCAAAAAATCCAGTGCTCAACGCGTTCACGTACGTAGATGCCGCGTCTGTGCATCGTTCGGCGGAGGCTATTGATGACGCCTTAGCCCAGGGCTCGGAGTTGCCATTGGCCGGACTGGTGCTTGGTGTTAAAAATGTATTGAGCACGTTGGACTGGCCGGTTACGTGTGCATCGAGAATACTCCGGGGATATTACCCACCATTTGAAGCAACCTCGGTGAAACGCCTGCGCGCAGCAGGCGCCTTGCTCATTGGGCGAACCAACTGCGACGAGTTTGCCATGGGTTCAACGACTGAGTCCTCTTCGGAGGGGCCCACACTGAATCCCAGCAATAAGGCATATGTCCCCGGGGGCTCATCTGGGGGATCTGCGGCCGCAGTTGCAGCGGGCATGTGTCACGCTGCACTTGGCACCGATACAGGCGGGTCTGTTCGTCAACCGGCAGCTTTTTGTGGCATTCTTGGGCTTAAACCAACGTATGGGTTGGTAAGCCGCTTTGGATTGGTTGCGTATGCATCTTCGTTTGACTGTATCGGACCGCTTACTCGTGATGCAGAGGTGGCTCTGCTTATTCTGTCCCAGATGGCCGGGAATGATCCTAATGACGCAACCTGTATTGATAACACGGTCAACTACAATCATGACCTACAAGAGGGGGATGTTTCCGGTTTGCGCGTCGGTCTTCCTAGAGAGTACTACGGTCAAGGGCTCAACAGTGAAATCCGACAGCTCATCGAAAGGACAGCCGACAACCTGGAGTCTATGGGGGCGAAACTTATACCGATGTCCATGCCCCATACGGCTTACGGTGTGGCGGCCTACTACATCCTTGCAGCAGCAGAAGCATCCAGCAATCTGTCCCGCTACGATGGGGTGAAATATGGACTGCGGTTGGTGGATAAAGAGGCCTCGCTAGACAGCATGTATACCAGAACGCGGAGTCGTGGGTTTGGGTTTGAGGTAAAAAGGCGGATAATGCTCGGTACGTATGCGCTTTCGGCAGGGTACTACGATGCCTATTACGGCAAGGGGCAGCGCGTCCGTTCGTTGATCCGGCAGGATTTTAATGAAGCATGGGAGCATGTAGACATGCTCTTGACCCCCGTCACCCCCTCAGCAGGGGCACGTATCGGTGAGTGGGGACAGGATCCACTGCAGATGTACTTAAGTGACGTGTACACAGTGACTGCGAATTTGGCGGGTGTGCCGGGCTTGTCCGTCCCCGTAGGAATAACATCTGAGGAACTTCCTGTTGGTGTGCAGCTTTTAGGACCGCCGCTCAGCGAGCAGAAGCTCCTGGGCGTAGGGAAGACCATTATGGAGTCAACGGAGAATGCGTGTCAGGGTGTTTAACGACAACATAAAAGCAGTTTGACGAGCGAAGAGACAACCGAGTAAAGCCATGGTCCACAATTGCATACGAGTCCGTGTGTTCGTGCTACTGGCGTACTCATCGGCCAGCATGCTCGGATTGATAGGGTGCTCTTCGGAGGATGGGGTGTTACAGGAGAGTACTCTTGTCGCGAACAACTTTGTGGAAGCCGTAGACGAGGATCAGTTTATGGAGCATGTCTGGGCCATGCATAAATCTGGGGATGTGCTGTATCTAAGCGGACAGGGTTATGGTCATATTTTTGCGTTGGATGATGAGTTAAGTGTCATCCGGACATTTGGCCACAGTGGTGAGGGACCAGGGGAATTTTCGGAAGCGGCGCATAATTTGTATGCTGAAGGTAATAGGGTTTACGGTTTGCAAGCCGGAGCTAAGAGCGTCCACGTATTTTCGCTCGAGGGGGATTACGTAAGATCTTTTTCAGTCGATCCAAAATCGGTTGTCTTGAACCAGGGGATATCGGTAAATGATCAGGGTGATGTATACATTGCCAGCTCATTTCCGGTGGATCCATATTCAATAACAAAATTTGACTCTTCGGGCACGGTCATCAAGACTTTTGGGGAGTTACTTACGACATCGTACTCCGAAACGTTGAATCGTAGACTGAGCGGGCGGCGCATTACCTTGATCAACAATAAATATTTACTGGCAGTGGGCTTATGTGTACCAGTTATTGAAAAATATTCGCTTGACGGTGAATTAATCCAATCTTCGGATTTATCTGACACGCCCTATTTTCGGGAACGGCTTGACTACGCAGAGGAGTCTTACTCACAAGCAAACGGTGGACGACGCACCGTGTCTGTTATTAGTTATATGACCACACTCAACTCCAGGCTTTATCTACTACCGGTCGAAGGCTATCCTGAAGTTGGATTGCGTGTGAATAGACTTTTGGAGGTAGACGTGGAATCGCTGAATATTTTGAACGCGTATACTTTGCTGGATCATCAGGAGGATCCGCTGAGGTGGGTGGAGGCATTTGAATTTATTTCTGAGGATGAATTGTTAGTTTTTCACTACAGTGACGGTGTGTTTTATCGGTACAAAGACATGGATCTGATTCAGTAGGGATTATGAGCAGAGCACGAGATAAGCTACACATCCTGTTGTTATCAATATTCTTGTGTGTCTGCATTTTATTTCTTGTTTATGGGCTGATTGGTGAGAGAAATATTGAAGCGGGGCAAGACACATATCATGAGGTCAATGGGAATGCGTATCAGGTACACGCATCATTGGTCCAAAAAACGAATAACGAGTCAAGCCAAAAAATAAATGAGCATACTGATTGACAGGAATACAAGGTTAGTAGTACAGGGGTTCACGGGCAAAGAGGGGTCATTTCATGCAGAACAGATGATCGAATTTGGTACCACGGTGATTGGTGGGGTTACGCCCGGTAAAGGCGGTCAACTACATCTTGATCGTCCGGTGTTCAACACGGTTGCTGAAGCCGTGGAATGCGAGGGTGCGAACACCTCGGTCATTTTTGTTCCGCCTGCCTTTGCCAAAGACGCCATAATGGAGGCGGCAGGAGCCGGGATCGGATTGATCATATGCATCACTGAGGGTATACCTGTGCAGGATATGGTAGAAGCCTTCCACTACGTGGAATCCAAGGGGACCCGTCTGGTTGGCCCCAACTGCCCAGGTGCACTGACACCTGGTCAAGCCAAGGTCGGCATTATGCCAGCTATGATCTTTGCGGAAGGTCCTGTGGGAGTTATTTCCCGGTCGGGCACATTGACCTATGAAGCAGTTGATCAGCTTACACGCCAGGGTTATGGCCAAACTACGGCGGTAGGGATTGGGGGTGATCCGGTGATTGGTACCCGTTTTACGGATGCGCTGCAGCTTTTCGAGAATGATCCAGAAACCGCTGCGGTTGTCCTCATCGGAGAAATCGGGGGGACAGATGAAGAGGATGCGGCCGCATACATTAAAGCTCACATGACCAAGCCGGTTATTGCCTTTATTGCCGGGGCAACGGCGCCACCTGGGCGTCGTATGGGGCACGCAGGTGCCATCATTGCCGGGGGAAAGGGCACCGCGGAGGACAAGTTTACGGCACTGGAAGATGCAGGTGCCCACGTGGTTCGTAATCCCGCGCAGATAGGTCAGGCCGTTCAAAGTGCGGGAGTTTGACTCCTGACAGTCCGATGAATATTCGGGGCATCAGTTTTGTGAAGAGTGCCGAAAGTATGGATCAGATGCCGGATGAAAAATTTCCGGAAATTGCTTTCGTCGGACGCTCCAATGTGGGCAAGAGCGCATTGCTCAATATGCTGGCCAGAAGAAATGCACTTGCGCGAATTAGTTCAAAGCCGGGCAAGACCCAGACATTCAATTTCTATTGTGTTAACGAAGAAATATACTTTGTGGACATTCCGGGGTACGGTTACGCAAAGGTCAGCAAAAAGAAAAGAGCACAGTGGCAGAAGAGAATTGGGGCTTACCTGACTGGTCGGACTACATTAAGCCTTGTCCTTCACCTTATAGACAGTCGGCATCCGCCTACAAGTCTGGACAAGGAGATCATGCTGCTTTTGTGCGAAAATCAGGTGCAGAGCCTTTTGGTGCTCACAAAAGCGGACAAGTTGTCCGGGAATGGGATTACCAGAAGTATCCAGCGGGTACGAAAGGATCTGACTGCCTATGGAATGGAATTGCCAATCATTGTAACTTCTGCGCTCGGTTATACAGGACGGAATGAATTGCTGGAGCGTATATTTAATGCAATTCCTACAGCTTCCTGAAGGGCTGGACGTGTTGGCATATTAAAAACACAGTGCTTATATTGATGAAGCTCCAGTATTGGCCTAGGCTGCTATTGGGTATGCATAAGAATTGAATTATGTCGTATCTTGCCCTCATGTGCTGTGCACGGAGCTTGACCGAACAACCAACTAACTAGACCAATTACGAAATCTGGAACGGCTACCGCTACTCATTTCATGACGCTTCCTTTCCGTTCCGCGGGACGCCGGTTCGTGTGTCCTGCGCGGTTATGAGGAATTCGGTCGTCAAACCAGTTATGTGCCCAACGCAGGCACATTAACTCATGAACATAAATCACAAACAGCAGAGGTCCAATATGCTACGTAAATTGAGTTTACTCACACTCATCGCTCTGGCGCTGCCTGTGGCAGTGCTCGCCCAGACCACGGGTAAGATTGTGGGGCAGGTAACTGATGCGGAGACAGGGGAGACACTGCCCGGTGCGTCGGTGTTCGTGGTAGGCACTACCCTGGGTGCCGCCGCGGACGTTGATGGAAATTACCTTATCATTGGCGTCCCTGCGGGTACCTACAGTATACAGGCGCAGTTCGTCGGTTTCCAGACTTCAACGCAGGTTGGCGTAGAAGTTAACCCTGACTACACACGTGAGTTGGATTTTGAGCTCGCGCCGGGTCTCGAACTTGAGGAGATAGTGGTTCAATACGAAAAGCCACTAATTCAGAGGGACGCAGTTGGTGTTCCGAAGACCCTGAATGCTGAGGAAATCGAGACGCTCCCTGTACGGGGGGCTGCCGAGGTAGCCAAACTTCAGGCTGGAGTTGTTAGCAAGGAGGGTTCGGGGACACTGAATATCCGTGGTGGGCGTGGCGGAGAAGTCACCTATTATGTGGATGGTGTCAAGAGTGGATACGGTGTACCTCAGGGAGCGGTGGAGCAGCAGGAAATGTTGATTGGCAGCATTAGTGCACGGTACGGGGATGCTATGAGTGGTATCATCAACATTACAACCAAATCGGGGAGGCCGAACTACTTCGGCTCGTTGGAAGCATTATCATCTACACAGTTTGATTCGTACGGTTACAACTTGGCTTCCGCAACGATCGGCGGTCCGATCATTGAGAACAAGCTCAATTTCTTCTTTGCCGGCGAATTCAGTGGTTGGGCGGACCGTGATCCACGGAATATCCAGACCCCTCGGCTTACGCAGGCACAACTAGATGATCTTTGGGGTGCACCGGCCGGACTCACCGTAACGGATGCTGACGGTAATGAGTCCATCGTGGGAATTCCGATAACCTTGGCAGATGGCGCAAGGCTAATGGTTGATATCAACGGAAATCCTGACCTAAGTGGGGGTGGTTTGACCTTTGATGACGGCACGGTAATTCCAGTGGCAGAAGGCAGCACAGTAGCGCTTAACCCTGTTGCTCGAGCGGAGCAGTTGACTGCTTCTGATTTCACGTACAGCTATAAGAAGCCGATGCGGTCAAACGCTAATTACAGCTTCAATGGGAATGTAACCTGGAATGTCTTTGAAAACGGGCGACTGAGGCTAGGTGGTACGTACCGCAATTTCACGGGAGAGAGTTCTTCCGTGTGGCGGGAGATTTTTTCTCCTCAGACCGTTCAGCGGTATGATAACCATCAGTACTCAGCCGTCGCAACCTGGACGCAGCACCTATCGGGCTCAACCTTCTATCAGATACAGGGCAGCTGGAGGAGTTACTTCAATGAGAGCTATGATCCACGGTTTGAGCGTACACCCGAGGCAGTCTGGCAGTATGCAGACATAGACCATCCGGTTCACTTAACGCTCGCGGGATACAGGAACCTGACGTATGTTGAGGAAACCCGCATTGATGATCACGGGACTCCTGATGATCCGAGTGATGACACGGAGGAAACGGTTCAGGTACCGACGTATGTTCGCAGATACGATGATGGACTTCGTATCTCGGGTGAAACCACGGCGGGCTTGGTTGGCGCCGTTGGTGGTTCGCGGCTTGGTTTTGGCAAGAGTAATGGCCACACATACAGAGTAGCTGCTTCGGCGACCGCCCAGATAGGCTTGAACCAGCTGGAGTTTGGTGCCGAATATGAGACCAGTGTGGGACGGAGCTGGGGAATCAGTCCGGAGTATTTGGCCCGGATTTACGCAGATGGCAATCCTGAAAATATTGCATCGGATGATCCAGACCTGAATACTTCCGGCTATACGAGCTTTTCTGAGTTGCCTGTCAACATCCTCAGAAGGGCCATGGGTGGGACCGGCTATAACTTGTTGGGTACTCGGCAACACAGCTCTCAGAACTTTTCGGGGTATCTGGACACCAGTAAGGACAAGCCAGAAGAGCATTACTACCAGGCTCCGTACAAACCGATCTACTATGGAGCATTCGTCCAGAACAAGATTGAGTTTAGGGATATCGTCCTGAATATGGGACTGCGCGTGGATGTATGGGATAGGAACCTTCCGGTTCTGCGGGATAAATATGCGCGTCGTCCGATTGAGCGGGCCGGAGATTTGGGGGTAGGTCTGCCCTCAGGAATAGGGTCAGAGTATGCGGTATACTTCAGCGGCAGTGATATCGTAGGTTACCGCGATTTTGACGGGAATTTCTTTGATAGCAATGGTAATCCGGCCGGTGCTGGCGATATTCTGTTGAATGGCCTTGTGAGATACACGGGATCGCAGGTCACGGAGGATATGTTTGAAGACTACGAGCCCCAGGTCACATTCATGCCGAGGATCGGGGTGAGTTTCCCCATCACAGACAGGGCACTGTTCTTTGCCAGCTACGGTGTTGTTTCCAAGCGACCCTCTGCGGGTCCTGCTTTACTGGGTTGTCGGGCGGCCACGGCTTGTAGTGCAAATAATAGTCTGCTTCCAGAAAACACGACGAAATACGAATTGGGATTCCGGCAGCGTCTGGGAGCCCGTCAGGCACTCACGATCAGTGGCTTTTTCCATCAGATCAATAACCTCATACAGATCCGTGACATCCGCGGTGCAAGCCCGGCGACATATTCACGCTTTGAGAATGTTGATTTTGGTACCGTTAAAGGGCTTGAGTTTGATTATGATCTTCGGAGAACCCAGGGTGTAGCAATGCGGGCAAACTACACGTTGTCCTTTGCACAGGGAACGGGATCTGGATCAGGAACAACCAGTGCCATTGTATGGATCGACGAGACCCCGCCAAACTTCATCAGTCCACTCAGTTTTGACCAGCGTCACAAGATTAATGTTACGCTTGATTACAGTCTGGGTGAGGGAGAGGGTCCAACACTTGTGGGCACGAAGCTTCTGCAGAACTTTGGATTCAACGTACTCTTTACAGCGGGTAGTGGCTTCCCATATACTGGGGTCCAATACCCCCTTCCTGTGAATGCCAGTCGTGCTCCACTCCCACGTGGAGGTATCAATGAAGACCGGATGCCGTGGACTAACCGGATTGATCTTAGGATTCAGCGGCGTTTCCCACTCAGTTCCAAGGGGACGATCACAGCATTTCTGTGGATGCAGAATGTCCTGAACACGGTCAATGTTCAGAATGTGTACAGGTACTCAGGCTTGCCGGATGACGATGGATTCCTGTCCACGGCTGGTGGAGTCCAGTTCATTGATTCTGCACAGCCCGTGTCAGAGACACTCTATAGGTTCAGGAACAGGGCGTTGGGTAGCGTAGGATTGCCGCGTTTGACCCGGCTCGGTGTTCGCTTCGACTTTTAGCAGACAATTAGGTGGATAAACCTGGGGCCTGCGAGGGCCCCAGGTTGCTACTCTCATCCAAATAAAGACGACAAAAATGAGCAAACGCAAATACTTACTATCACTGGTCTTGCTGGTAGTACTGGGACTTGGTTCAGTACTCGAGGCGCGTGCACAGGTTGGAACGTGCACTGTAGCGCTAGGTGAGTCCTACCTGGACATCAACAATGTCCGGGCTCGTATTTTTAACAATGGCAATCTGTTCTGGCGTGGGAGTCCGCACGTCTACAATGTACCGAAGGGTGGGGGAGCGCAGGCTATCTTCACCGGCGGTATTTGGATTGGCGGTAATGTAGGTGGACAGTTGCGAGTAGCAGCCGCGCGCTACGGTGCCTATCATTTCTGGGCCGGTCCGTTGGATGACAATGGTGCTCCTCCGGCTGACTGTTCAGAATTCGATCGACTCTACAAGGTGAGCATTGATGATATTCAGGATTACGAAGGTACGGGGGTAACTACTCCGGATTTACGTGATTGGCCCACGGGCTTGGGGGCTCCCACCTATGCTCCTCCCGGCAACGGGGTGGATGATGACGGAGATGGAGAGGTTGATGAGGCCGGAGAAACGATCTTCGTCTTGAATCAGCCTCTTGCGCAACGGGTAAGCCGTGTGATTGACCTGGCCGGCGGAGAGCGGCCGGCGATTCTCGGCGATCAGTCGATCTGGTGGGTCATGAACGACCGCGGGAATGAGCATAACGGAGCATCTTCGCCGCCGATTGGTCTGGAGGTACACGTTACGGCATTTGCATTTAGAACCGCAGGTGATATTGGTAACGCCACGTTCTACAAGTACGATCTTTACTACAAAGGGAATCAGCCATTCACCGATGTGCACATGGCAATTTTCTCCGACCCCGATCTGGGGAACTTCCAGGATGACTGGGTAGGTTCCGATACGACATTGGGTGTCGGCTATGTATGGAATTCTGACAACGAAGATGAGGGAAGTGATGGTTATGGTTCTCCTGCACCGGCGGCTGGCTATGACTTTTTCCAGGGACCGATCGTGCCATCGCCTGGTGATTCGGCCAAGGTGAGCACGGAGTGGGTGCAGGATTTCAAGAACCTTGAAATGACCTCTTTCACCTTCTATAACAATGGTGGCGGTGTCACAGAAGACCCCAGTACTGCCTTGGACCACTATAACTATATGCGTGGACGGTGGAAGGATGGCAAGTGTATTACGGAGGGGGGGAATGGCCGAGATTTCTCGGAAGACTGCACCGCATACATGTTCCCGGGCGATCCTGGAGCCAGCGATGATACCTGTCAGTATTGGTCTGAGTGCAATTCAGACGGCGCAGGGACAAACATCGAGGCGGCAGACCGGCGCTTTGTTATGGGAACGGGGCCGTTCACGATCAATCCGGGAGATTTTCAGCAGATCGTTTATGGATTAGTCTGGGCACAGGGCGTAGACAATTTTGATTCGGTCCAGAAGATGAAAGGGGCAAGTGCACTTGCGCAGGCGGCATACGACATTGATTTTCAGATTCCGGCGCCGCCTGCTCCTCCCCAGGTGACGGTTACCGCTGTAGATGGAGGTGCAATTCTGGAGTGGACCAACACCCCTCAGTCGAATAATTTCCTCGAATCTTATCGGGTTGAGGATCCATTTGCACCGGATGATAATAATGTAGTCGAATTCGAGGGGTATGAGGTAATCCAGTATTCCAGTGCTCTGGATCAAGTGGGGGTAACCGTGGCGGTGTATGACGTGATTAATGGCGTGACACGCGTCATTGATGGTGGCCAGTTAATTGTAGATGGATTGATCCAGGAGGAGCAGACTGTTGTGGCGAACGGGACGGACCGCGGGGTTCAGAATTTCCATACGGCCGCAGGTTTAACTAATTACACCACCTATCACTTTGGTGTTCAGGCCTACGCGCAGAACTACGATAACCCTGGACGTAAGATTGCCCGGGGACCCGTTACACGCGTGTCGGTCACGCCGACCAGATCAACGCTGGAAATTGCGCCTGCTGCTATTGCCGCAGCTGAGGACTTCAGTTCTGCTGACTTTGTTGCGAACAAGGAGGGAATTGGCGATGGCTTTGTGACCGCAGACATTATCAACCCGGCCGGTGTCAAGGAAGGTACTTACTCGGTTGAGTTCTTTGAGCATGAGGTTCCGGGCAAGGCTTTGAATTCTGCTTCTGCTCCTGTGGAGGAAGACGGAAATGTGGTAGATCCGATCAGTGCGGTAGAGGCAATTCAGAAAGTTGGCGATATCGATGCGCACGTGATTACCTACAGTGTCAAGCGAGACGACGTTGTGTTGTTTGACGGCAGATCTATTGATTATGCGGCTCCGCAGCGCGATAACGTTATGGTACTTGACGGGTTGCTGTGGACGATTCGCGGTCCAAGTCCGGGTTTCAAGGATTTTCAGATTACAGCGAACGCTGGCGGACCGGTAGATCCGCCTGCTTATGGCGCAATAACGTGGAATAATTTTCCTAATGCTCAAGGCGTAGGGCTTGACCGATCAAGGCAGCAAACGAATGGATCAATTTGGATGACCCATGCGGGCGGTGCTCAGCAGGCGTATGCATCTTTCTTCGCGCGCAGCACGCGTAACGGAGGTAACTCTCCCTACATCGGGATTAGGGATTATGAGATGCGCTTCACTGAGCGCTGCGCAAATGGGATCAATGGAGTCCTTGAACCGACCGACTGTTTGGGTCTTCGTGCATTTGGTGGTGGCACGTTGATGGAGATTCCAATTGAGCTATGGGATACCGGCATTGCCACGCCGAATGATGCCAGTGATGATGTGCGTCTGGTCCCGATTATTTGTGACACAAACACCTGTGGAGGGGGAACGGCGCACGATGTGTTTGATATCGGTAGTGATCATGTTGCTTCAAGTGCAGCGAATGATCCCTTTACGGATTGGGTCTACTGGTATCCACCTGCGGATCTGACCCCCGGCGAGGTTGGTCATGACAGATTTTTTGCGGGAGAAATTGGAGTAGGGCATGAAATCATTGCCAGATTGGTGCTCGTAGGATGGAATGTTGGTACCGCCCCTCCATACACGCCAGACATGCCTGAGCTGGGTACAGTACTCAGGATCGTCACCTCGAAGCCTAACCAGCCTGGGGATGTGCATACGTTCTCCACCGAGGGTTATGCTGCGACAGAGTTTGATCTGGCAAGCAAGCAACTTCGCCTGGAGGATATTGGGATTGTACCGAACCCGTATAAGGGGTCATCTTCCTATGAAGTGAGTCAGCTTACTGACGAGGTACGATTCACGAACCTGCCCGACGTAGCGACCATTCGTGTGTTTACGCTCAACGGTACGCTTGTCAAGACGATCAATAAGCAATCACCGGGTGTGGCTACCATTCCATGGAATTTGACGACGGATCAGAATTTGCCCATAGCGAGTGGGATGTATCTGATACATGTTGAGGTCCCCGGGGTGGGATCGCATACCATCAAATTCGCCGTGGTCAAAAAACGCATTCAGCTGAACGTGTACTAGGCTCGCATTTGGCCGGCGGCCTGAAATGTCCGCCGGCCTGTGTGGCAACATCAATAGCACAGAAAACATTAGCGAAACATGAAAACTTATCGACGTTTCTTTCAACTGAGTGCTGGAATCCTGGCGATAGCTGGATTGGTGCTCATGAGCGGTAATACCGTATTCGCCCAGGGCACTGGCGAGCTTGGTGGCGGTATTGACAAACCTAACACGAACCGGGCAGGTACGAACGGTGCAGCAGAGTTGTTAGTGCCGCTTACCGCACGCTATAGTGCACTCGGAGGTGCTACCACGAGTGTTCTTTCCCAGATGAACGGTCTTGAGGCGCTCTATGCAAACCCGTCCGGGCTAACAAACAACCAAAGTACATCTGCACTCTTCAGTCGACTTCAGTATGTTGCAGACATTGGAGTAAACTACTTCGGGTTAGCACAGCGGTTTGGGGATAATAATCTGGCCCTGACGATATCGGCATGGGATATGGGAGACATCCAACGCCAAACCGAACTCAACCCCGAAAAGTCGGATGCTGTTTTCCGGGTATCCTTTATCAATGTGGGGTTAACCTTCGCACGGACGCTTACGGACCGCATCGCGGCGGGTGCAACACTCAAAATTGTCAACCACACGATTGATGATTTGACAGCCAACGGCATCGTATTTGACGCGGGCATGACTTATGTGGTCGGTGAAACTGGCCTGCGCTTGGGCGTTGCTCTGAAGAATGTTGGCAATGAGCTCCAGTACTCCGGTACGGGCCTAGGACGCCGCGTGCGGCTACCTGATCAACCCACTGATGCCAGTGTCAATACTGTTCAACTTGAATCTGAAGGCGTTCAGTATCCGACACTGCTCAATTTTGGGGTCGCCTATGAGCGCGAGATGTTTGCAGGCGCATCAGCGACACTGCTGGGTAATTTCCGGTCAAACAGTTTTGAGGATGATCAATTCAGCGGCGCTCTTGAGCTTGGGTTCAGGAACCTGCTCTATGTGCGTGGTGGTTACGAGTATAGTCGCCAGAAAAACGAGACCTTCTACAAGGGTTACGCCTTTGGTGGCGGGTTGCAGCTGGATTTTGCCGGGACCGCGCTGACCGTGGACTACTCTTTGGTTCCGACCGATTACTTTGACAACATTCAGTTCATTACAGTATCTGCTCAGCTGTAGCGAACCATACTTGGAATTTAGTTTAGTCGTCAAGCACGACTGAAAAGGTTCTACCGCGATCCATTTCAGATGGAGCGCGGTAGAACCGTCAGTTTAAAGGTAGACCCAACTTTTTGCATCTTGGAATTCATGAAAGACGTATCTGCATTCCGTCCCAGGCACTGGTTGCTCTTGATTGCGGGACTTTCGTTTGTTGTTAACCTGCTCGTTAGTATTTATTCATATTCATTGCTTCCAGGAGCGGTGACCGATCCGTGGCCAACACTGTTTTTATGGGAAATCGGGTTGTTTGCCAGAATGGCCGTGGTGGTGTCTCTGATTGCCTATTGTGTTCAGTGGGTTGTGACGCTGGTTTCGAATATCATGGAGCGTCACAGATCTGTAAGCACATAAGAACATTCGGTGCAAAGGATTCTGCCGGAATTCATTTCATTTGGAGCCCGGTAGGACCGCAAGTGTGACTGCCGCCGGCTGACTTTTACATCTTAGAAATCACGGGACACATTTCCGCATATTGCCCTTGGCGCTGGTTGGTCTTGATTGTAGGGCTTTAGTTTGTTGCTGTTCCGGTCCTTGGTCGTTATTCAACAACTTCAATGCGAATATCGAAAATTCCGCGCGTGCCGGATCAGAGTAGTGTGAGCGACAATCTAACCAGACCATAATTGTCCTGCGAGGCAACCACTGCGCCGGGGATTCTTTCTTCAAAAAAACCGCTACGAACTTTGCTCTTCACCGCATTGGCAAATTTGTCTTTTGTTTACCTCGAAGTAGCCCGCCCCGAATCCCCTTAATACCATAGACTTGCTTTTCTTGCTAACAATCAAGCACAATCTTCCAGAGACGTGGACATTTGCGGCGGATATACAGCACGGCCAACAAAAGTACGTCTATGTTCCCCGGCTATCGACTTTCCAACAATAGAGGTATTGCAAGTTCCGGTCACGTATATTGATGCCTCACTGGGTGCTTACGTTGGATTCATCGGAATATGCGAGGAATTCAGTTATTCGTTAATTGTCGGGCATCGAGTACTATCAAGGTCAATTCTGTTGCACTCGCGGGCATCGTGCTTGTGTCGCTTGCGGTTGCACTCTGGCCTGACATCCCAGAACGACCTTCTCAATTGGATCCGTTGACGGCCCTGCCAATGGCGGGCATGTATGGCCACCCGGACTTGTTCATTCAGTACCACCATGACATCAGGGCGTCGAAGAATGGCACGAATGAGTACCCGATGGGCTATCGCATCAAGGAGTTCAGGAAAGCATTGGTAGCAGCCAAGACTTCCCAACCCAAACTCAACTGGGTCGAGCGAGGCCCGGGAAATGTTGGCGGTCGAACCCGTGCTTTACTGGTTGACCCAGACGATCCACTAAACACATGGTGGGCGGGCTCCGTGTCTGGCGGTCTGTGGAAGACCGAAGATCGCGGGATCACATGGCAACCGCTAACGGATGATCTACCGAACTTGGCGGTTGGCAGTCTGGCGATGGCTGAGAGTGACCCCAACGTAATCTATATGGGCACCGGTGAAGGGTTTTCCTTTCCTATCTCCCAAGTAGCTGGTGATGGCATATTCAAATCGGAGGACAGAGGCACAACATGGCATCACCTGGCTGCGACAGCCAGCAACACCGATTTTCGATACGTAAACCGGTTGGCTGTCGATCCCGCAAACCCTGACGTGGTGGTGGCCGCCACCAATGAGGGTATTTTCGGAACGGGCGATGGCGGTGCTACATGGACTGCGGCCTTCAGGAGCGAATCAGACAGAGAACCTGTTCACGACTTACGCACACAGCCGGGTAACTTCAACAAACAGATAGCAAGTGTCGGTGGGCACGGCATTCTCTATTCTATCGACGCTGGCTTGACGTGGGCGCCCGCATCAGTAGACTGGGCTTCGGATTTCTATAGGATTGAATTGGCGTACTCGCCATTGAAGCCGAATATCGCATATGCCGCTGTTCACGGCTGGAGCACCCAAGGAAATTTCAGGTTTCTGTCTGATTTATACCGTAGTGAGGACGGTGGCTTGAATTGGGTGCGAACCGTTAGCCATTCCAGTGTGAACTGGTTCGGGCCCCAAGGCTGGTTCAATAATACACTAGCAGTGCATCCATTTAAGCCTGATACTGTGTTTGTTGGCGGGATAGAATTGTGGCAAAACCGAATTGTAGGCAACAACGCCTTAGTTGCGGTTAGTGAATTCGATTATGGTGGTTCCGATTCTTGGCTAACGCTCAAACCCATTTACGAGACCGGCCTATTCTACAGACTTGAGGAAAGGATATATCCACAAGTTCCGGCTGCCGTGGACGTGTCGCGAACGGACCATCCTGATATTGAGATTCGTTGGGGTCAGGGCACGCAATTGGCCCACCGCTTCTGGGTCGAAGAAACCGGTGGCATATTTCGAAATGGGGGCGTGGCTATCCCCTTCTCCGAATATATGTATGCTGACTATGTAGACGTGCCTTTTCAGGTATGGGATACAAAGAACAATCGCCAACTGATGGTTTCCTTCCGCGACCAGGCCGATGATGGCGAATTCAACCTGATCCGTCACGACACGCATTATCTGACTCCGCGCAATGAGACGAGCATGGAGTACATGTTCATTCACAAGTACGATTACGACGCTGCGGGACCACACGACAGTATCGGCCAGAATGGCGGCCTGGTGAATGGAATGCTATACATGCTGCACCCGGTCCTTGCAGCTGATCCTACCGTTACATGGGACGCAAACAGCCTGCCCAGCCAGACTATTTCCGTCTCGTTCGAACTTGCTGAGAATCCGCGCCGAGACTTCGACTTGCAGCCCCGACAAATTGATGCTGGCCGCGCTGCTCATGTTGATCACCACAGTATTGTGCCCATCCCTACCAATGAGGCCCTGAATGAGTTCTGGATTCTGGATGCCAACGACGGTGGCGTAGCATTGTCTATGGACAACGGTCTGAGTTTCATAGAGCTGGATGCCGCAGGTTCGGCTTACAACACCATGCAAGTCTATGGGGTAGCTAAGAAACCGGGGAGTCCTGCCTACATCGCTGGCGCCCAGGATAATGGAACGTGGAGATCCCTCGATAATCCAGATAACACATCGAGGTGGATAAAAGACGGCGTTGGCGACGGTTTTGAGACAGTATGGCATGCTACCGATCCTGACAAGATTCTGGCATCGGCACAATTCATTTCGATAGGTAGAACAGTTGATGGCGGCACAACCTGGGAAGCGTCACTCAGCGTGGCAGGGGACCAAGGGCAATTTTTAACTCAAATTGCGAGTTCAGACAAGGCTCCTGACGAGGTGTATACTGTCGGGAATGCCGGCGTGTGGTATTCCAGAGACTTTGGACAGACATGGGCGTTGACCTCCATTACAGAGGCTTGGCAGCTTTGGTCTGGCTGCAGGGTCAGAGTCTCAATTACTGACCCGAATGTGGTTTGGGCGGGATGTGGCCTGATTGCTAGCCCAAGTGAAACCATGCTGCTCAACAAGCTGCACGTCTCCAGGGACAGAGGCGAATCGTTTGAAGCGACGGCCTTCCCCGTTATGAACCGACCACCGGAGACCTACGTATCCGGGCTAGCGACGCACCCCACTGAGCGAGGCACCGCCTATGCGCTTTTTTCGCGCTACGGCCATCCCAAAATTCTGGAAACCAAGGATCTAGGGCAGACGTGGACTGATCTTTCAGGCTTTTCCACATCGGACGAAAGTATCAATGGATTTCCCGATGTAGCGGTGTTTGACCTAGTTGTTATGCCACAGGCAACCAATGTCCTTTGGGCAGGCACTGAGATTGGCATTTTTGAGTCCCGCAACTATGGCAGAGAGTGGAACTATGCAGACAATGGTCTGCCGGCCGTGTCTGTCTGGCAGATGAAGATAAGGGATGATGAGATCATTGTCGGCACACATGGTCGAGGTGTATGGACGGTGCCGCTTGGCGAAGTCGCCGTAGGAACGGTCGCGGAGTCTGCCGAGTTGCCATCAGCGTTTAGCCTTTCGCAGAACTACCCGAACCCCTTTAATGCGCTTACGACCATTCAATTCAGCGTACCCAAGAAAGTACAGGTACGGCTAACCGTCTTTGATGCAGTCGGGCGAAAGGTGTCCGTTCTAACCGACCAGGCCTATGCGCCTGGAGTCTACCAGCTAAACTGGGACGCCAGCACGTACGCCAGCGGCGTGTACTTTTATCGCATGGAGTCAGAGGGGCGGCTCGTCCACTCGCGTACGATGACTCTGCTGAAGTAGGATTGACTACTACGTGTCTGCGCTGGGGACAAAAATAAATGAACTAGAAAGGGCGGACGTCGTGGACGAGCAGGAATCGTGTCCGTTCGAAAACCCCATAAAAAAGCCGACACCTCCCAAGGGATGTCGGCTTCAGTCGTAGCGGGGGCGGGATTCGAACCCGCGACCTTCGGGTTATGCTTACCACTACGGCTTTCGCTGCTGACCCTACGAATAGGATCGTTTGTGGTCTGGACTTTCTCTTCACCCTCGGCCGAACCGTTAGGGGCCTGCCGTTAAGTCTCTACACCTTCCCAATAAAGGGCTTGGCTCGGGATTACCACGCAACAGGCTTCCCCGAATTTGACAGAAATTCACGCGCCAGTTTCCATTCGCGCGCAGCCCAATACCACCTCCGTCATCAATTTGTTGGGGTAGCGTGCCCCAGCAAACGAAGGTGGCAATTTGAGCCCGATGAGCTACCACTGCTCCACCCCGCGATAGCAGAACTTCGTACAGCAAAGAAATGGAAAGGTTTCAGGTGCGCGGCATAGTTGGCACAGCTTGCCGTCCTGTTTGTTCAATTAGCGTGCTGCCCAAACCAAGGCATGGGCATGCCTGCATGATCATTGAAACCTCTGGAAATAGTCTCTTTTTCTTCAATGGCCCGAATCAAAGCTTTTGCCGCACTCAGACCTCGTCCCGACGTGGCTGAGCGAGTAGCTTCCGTACCCTACGATGTAATCAGTGCAAGCGAAGCGCGTGCGCTGGCAAAGGGGCGTCCGCATAGTTTTCTTCACGTTATCCGCCCGGAAATTGACCTAAGCCCAGGCATAGACGAGCACGATAGTGCTGTGTACAGCAAAGGGGCGGAGAATCTGCGCCATTTTGCGATGAGTGATTACAGTTGCCAAGAGGCTACCCCAGAGCTGTATCTGTATAGACTTCGGATGGGAGCGCATGAGCAAGTTGGTGTATATGGTCTGGTTTCGGTTGAGGAGTACAAGAGGGGGGCCATTTTGAAGCACGAAAATACGCGTCCCCCAAAAGTGGCGGACCGAACCAAGCATATTCTCGCGCAACAGGCACATGCGGAGCCGGTAATCTTAATGTTCAGGGACGATGCCTCCGTTACAAGCTTGATGGAGGAAGCCAGAGCGGGAGCGCCTTTATTTGATTTTACAGCGGAGGATGGAATCCAGCATACAATTTGGAAATTCCCTGACAACAAACCTGTCGTGGAAGCTTTCGCGGGCATTGGGTCACTGTATATAGGTGATGGCCACCACCGTTGTGAGGCTGCATGGCAGGCATGGTCTGACCAGAGATTGCCGGACAGTGATTATTTCCCCGCCGTCTGTTTCCCTGTGAGCGATATGTATATTATGCCATACAATCGGGTGGTTCGTGTACCTGATGTGGGCGCGTTGATTGAGCAGATTGATGCCCTGGGGGTGCTTGAAAAAGCGAGTGGGAAAGAGGTGCCGACCACACGGGAAGAGGTCTCCCTCTATGCAGATGGAGCATGGCATACAATTAAATTACCCCCATCCAGACGTTC
The DNA here is from genome assembly GCA_022821385.1 of Rhodothermales bacterium. Classification (GTDB taxonomy): domain Bacteria; phylum Bacteroidota; class Rhodothermia; order Rhodothermales; family Bin80; genus Bin80. Next base: position 8,170 of record JAJEDR010000056.1, on the reverse strand, counting down.
TGGTGTGGCGGATAGTCTGGATGTTGCCCGTTTGGGGGAATTCATTCTGGAACCATTCCTGGGAATAATCGACCAACGCACAGATCCGAAGATCACCTTTGTAGGGGGAAGCCGGGGTGTCGAGGGACTCGTGAACCATGTCGACCAAACGCCCGGAACGGTTGCTTTTTCAATGTTTGAAACCAGCATGGACCAGCTTCTGGATGTGTCGGATGCGGGTGAGCTTATGCCGCCCAAATCGACCTGGTTTGAGCCCAAACTTCGGAGTGGGCTTCTGATACATCAATTCTGAGATATTATGCGCATCCTTATTGCCGATAAACTGCCTGAAAGCAGTATCGAAGCTTTGCGGGAATCCGGGCATAAAGTTGTTATTAAGATTTGTTCGAATGACGAGTTGCAAGAGGCTTTGACGACGCATTCGACCGAGGCTTTGGTAGTGCGCTCAACCAACGTAACAAGGAAGATGCTGGAGTCTGCGCCATCCCTGGAGTTGATTGTGCGGGCAGGAGCCGGCTATGATTCAATAGATGTGGAAGCAGCTTCTGAGCGCGGTATATTTGTCGCCAATTGTCCCGGCAAGAATTCCAGCGCAGTTGCAGAATTAACCATCGGGCTCATGGTTTCGCTGGATCGGCAGATTGCAGATAATGTCTCGGATGCTCGTTCGGGTCAATGGGAGAAAGGCAAGTATGCCAAAGCCCGAGGGCTAAAAGGTCGGGTACTGGGGATCGTTGGCATGGGGCAAATTGGACGACTGGTCGCTGAAATGGCGCAGGGTATAGGGCTTAGAGTCATCGCTTGGAGTCGCTCGCTCACTCCCGAAGATGCAATAGCGCTTGATGTTACGTATGCGGATAGTCCAATTGAAGTAGCTTCACAGGCAGATATCGTGTCTTTACATGTAGCGGCAACACCGCAGACGTACCACCTTGCTGATACGGACTTTTTTTCGGCTATGAAACCCGGGGCTTTCTTTATCAATACGACACGCGGCAGTGTAGTTGACGAAAACGCGTTACTTGCTGCTCTGGATAACAAAGGAATTCGGGCAGGGCTGGATGTATTTGCAGGAGAACCCTCCTATAAGAAAGGCGCACTTGAAACCAGTCTTCGCAACCATCAATCGGTCTACCTCACACACCATATTGGGGCATCAACGATGCAGGCACAGGAGGCTACAGGAGCCGAAGCCGTGCGTGTCATCAATATATATGCGAGTAGCAGCGTTGTACCAAACTGCATAAATATTGCGGTGCAATCTTCTGCGACACATCTGCTGACTGTTCGACATTTGGACAAGGTTGGTGTACTCGCCAAGGTTCTGGATGTCGTGCGAAAATGCAACCTTAATGTACAGGAGATGGAGAACCAAGTTTTTACCGGGTCCAGGCACGCTGCTGTTGCCAGAATCCGTCTAGTGGGTACTCCCCCAGCAGAACTCCCCAGTCTACTTGAAAGCATACAGGATGTATTGGCGGTTTCTCAAATCAAAATCTAAACCCAATGATGTCACATAGAATCGGGCGGTTGCATAATTTTTCAGCCGGCCCTGGTGCGTTACCTTTGCCGGTTCTTGAGGATGTGCGTGATGAGTTGCCTGTGTATCGGGAGACCGGCGCGTCAGTGATGGAAATATCTCATAGATCGCCGGCCTATATGCAGATTGAAGCCTCGGCCCGTGAGCGAATACGTAATCTCTTAGGCCTCACGGCCGACTGGCATATCTTGTTCTTGGGAGGTGGTGCGTCAATGCAATTCCATCAGGTAGCGTTAAACTTTCTTCCCCCAGGAGGGCAGGCGGGTTATCTGGTGACTGGAACTTGGGCAAAAAAAGCGCATGCGGAAGCTCTACGGATTGGCAACGGACGAGTAGTAGCTTCAAGTGCGGATGCTGCATTCAACTATGTCCCCGATCCAGCTCACTGGGATCTCGACCCCCAGGATGCCTATATTCACTTCACGTCCAATAACACGGTCTACGGGACGCAATTTCATTACACTCCGAACGTAAGTTGCCCGTTGGTCTGTGACGCGTCGAGCGACTTCCTTAGCCGCCCCATTGAGCTGGAGCGTTATGGACTGATTTATGCCGGAGCTCAAAAGAACATCGGGCCTGCCGGAGTTACGGTCGTTTTAGTTAGAAACGATTTCCTCGAAAAGCGTAACACGAGCCTGCCGACAATGCTGGATTATGGTACGCATGCGGCAAAATGCTTTAATACTCCGCCGGTATTTGCAATCTATATCGTGGAAAAAGTGCTTCGTTGGCTGGAAGGCGCAGGAGGCATTCCCGGGATTCAGGCCATGAATCGAAGAAAAGCCGATCTTTTGTACGGCGCGATTGATAACAGTGAGTTCTACAGAGGTACTGCCGAGACAGAGTCTAGGTCTCTCATGAATGTAACATTCCGTTTGGCCAAGGAGGAACTGGAAGCGACATTTGTTGATCAGGCGGCCGGACACGGACTGGTTGCTCTCAAGGGGCACCGGTCAGTGGGAGGTATGCGCGCATCCATATACAATGCCTGCTCTCTCGAATCGGTAGAGGTGCTGGTTGACTTTATGAAAGAATTTGAACGACGAAATGGCTAGCCAACTGCCACAAAAGTCGGGACTAGCGCCAATCATTGGTATATTGGGTTTTGAAAATTTCTGATCTATGACACTAGGGACGGTTCAAGCTTCAATATCAGGCGAACGTCGCGTGGCACTCGTGCCCCCCGTCGTTTCAGCGTTATCCAAGAAGGGTCTTGAGGTTCTGATAGAGTCGAATGCAGGCCGAGAGGCCGGTATTAGTGATGATGCTTTTCGCGAGGCTGGGGCCCGGATTGTCCAGGAAACGGAAGCATGGGAATCTGACATACTGGCGTTGGTTGCTCCGCCTTCCGATGAGGAGATTGCCCGATTAGCTTCGGGGGCTGTAGTGGTCGGCTTTATGCAACCGCTTGATGAACCTGCACGGATTGCCCGTTTAGCCGATCAAGGGGTAACTGCTCTTGCGATGGAGTTGGTACCCAGGATATCACGGGCACAAAAGATGGATGCACTGAGCGCAATGGCATCATTGGCCGGGTACAAAGCCACGCTCATTGCCGCTAATCGACTTCCGAGATTTTTCCCCCTGCTTACAACAGCAGCCGGAACAGTCCGTCCAGCCAACGTGACGATCTTAGGGGCGGGTGTGGCAGGGTTGCAGGCAATCGCTACAGCCCGCAGGCTAGGTGCTCGTGTATGGGGCTACGATATTCGTGAGGCCGCCAGGGAGGAGGTCAAGAGCCTCGGGGCACAGTTCGTTGAACTGGATCTGGAAACGGAAGATATGCAGGATGAGGGTGGCTACGCGAAGGCATTGATGGCCGCGAAGGCTGAGCAGCAGGTAGAACTGCTTGTGCCCCATCTGGCCAAGTCGGACGTAGTCATTACCACAGCGTTGATTCCAGGACGCAGGGCGCCAACTCTAGTGAGTGAAGCGGCCATAAAAGCCATGAAGCCTGGGAGTATCGTTGTTGACCTGGCCGCGGCTACTGGAGGGAATTGCGTACTAACCGAGCCGGACCGCGTCACAACACAGCATGGCGTGCAGATTATTGGGTATACCAACCTTCCGTCCACCGTGCCGGCAGATGCCAGCTTTCTGTATGCCCGGACGATATCAGCGATGATAGGTGAGTTTGTGAAGGATGGGGTTTTTGAGACGAATTTTGAGGACGAGATTTTCAAGGCTGCTTGTGTCTGTCACGAGGGGCAGGTAGTGCATGAGCGAGTCCGCAATCTGATTGACCGTTAAAAGCGATGCTTCCATATACGACGTTTTTCATACTGTCCATGTTTATTGGACGTGAGGTGCTAAGCAAGGTGCCGCAGACCCTGCATACTCCCCTAATGTCGGGGTCCAATGCAATAAGTGGGATTACCATTATTGGTGCGCTGGTCTCGGCGGGGATGGTAGGGGGAGTGTGGGCGAAGTGGATCGGCGTAATAGCTCTGATCGCCGCAACCATCAATGTAGTGGGGGGATTCATGGTCACTGATCGAATGCTGGAAATGTTCAAAAAGAAACCTCAGGATGTTTAGCTCAGGATTCACTGCCGGGGCCTACCTCATAGCTGCAATACTCTTTATTCGGGGTTTAAAAAAGTTGCAGTCTCCCGTTACTGCGCGGAGGGGTAACCGTCTCGCAGCGATCGGGATGCTCTTAGCCATTGTGGCAACGCTGTTGGATCAACAAATCCTGACTCCCGCAGAGATGATTGGCGGCCTAGTGGTGGGTGGTTTCCTGGGGGCGGTCATGGCGAAACGTGTGAAAATGACCGGTATGCCGGAGTTAGTAGCCGCCTTCAATGGTTTTGGCGGGCTGGCCTCAGCACTGGTAGCTGGAGCGGAGATAGCCCGGATGGTGGAGCAGCAGATTGGATTTGGGGATCCACGCGATAATACCGGTGCATATTTGAGTATTCTCGTGGGCATGATCACCTTTTCTGGCAGTTTTATCGCATTCCTGAAGCTCAGCGGGAAGATGACTGGAAACCCCATTCAGTTCACCGGCCGATATATTGTTCTGGCCACATGTACAGCCGCCGCTGTGGGTTCTATAGTCTGGATCTTCCTGGGCGGGGATATGGTCTCGTTGATCATGATCCTTGGTGGTTTGTCGTTGATCCTGGGGATACTGCTGGTTCTCCCGATTGGCGGTGCAGATATGCCGGTTATTGTAGCTTTCCTTAATGCATTGTCTGGGCTGGCCGCGGCAGCAACTGGTTTTGTACTATCCAACACAGTTCTGATTATCAGTGGTGCACTCGTTGGTGCTTCGGGGATAATGCTGACCAGAGTCATGTGTGTAGCAATGAATCGCAGGTTGTGGCATGTACTGGTTGGAGGGTTTGGTGGTGATTCAGATGATTCAAGTGATGGTGCGAAACAGTTGGAGGACGGACGTACGATTACGTCCACTACCCCGGATGACACGGCAATTTTGCTCAGTTATGCTCGCAAGGTGATTATTGTGCCGGGTTATGGATTGGCGGTTGCGCAGGCACAACATCAGGTACGCGAACTGGCTGACTTGCTACAGGAACACGGTGTAGAGGTCAAATACGCTATTCATCCCGTAGCTGGCCGGATGCCGGGGCATATGAACGTGCTTCTGGCCGAAGCGAATGTGCCCTATGATTTGCTATTTGAGATGGATGATATCAACCATGAATTTGAATCTACAGATGTTGCACTCGTGGTTGGGGCCAATGATGTCGTCAATCCAGCCGCACGCCACGATCAGACCAGCCCAATCTACGGGATGCCGATCCTGGACGTAGATCAGGCCAAGACAGTGATCTTCCTCAAGCGGAGCATGCGCCCAGGATACTCAGGCGTACAGAATCTGCTCTTCTTTGAGCCGAACACACGGATGCTCTTTGGAGATGCAAAAGATTCAGTAACAGATTTGGTAACCGAGGTTAAGGCGGTCTGAGTGTGAATAAGCAACCGAACAGCGATAACTGTTTCGTGTGTGGACGAAACAATCCGCGTGGGCTCTACATGACTTTCTACGACAACGGGGACGATGTTGTCGAGTCACGTTACACGGTTCCTAAGTTGTTTCAGGGTTATCCAGGCATCGTGCATGGAGGTATTCAGGCATCTATTCTGGATGAGATTGCGGGGCGCATCTCCCTGGTTGAGGATATGCATGCCTTTATGATGTCCGTGCGACTGGATATGAAGTACCGGCATCCGGTTCCGACTGAGGAACCACTACATATAATCGCCAAGCGTGAGTATTTGAGTGATCGTTACGGACAAGCCCACTGTATGATTTATTTGCCCGATGGTCAGTTGGCCTCAGAGGCATCTGTGAAACTGGTCAGGCTTCCCGAGGAAGCGCAAATCGGCGGATATTCAGACCATGTGCTGGGTTGGCGGATAGATCCATGAGCACCTATTGAGAGCCTACGACTAACTTTTCTGAGTAACATCAGAGCACTGTGATATCGCAAATTATCTGATGCTGCTGAAATAACCGATACTTGGTATTCGGGTACGTTCTGAGAAGCACCGAAGCACTCTGGCGCATGAGTGCGGGGCACTACTCATACAATCGGATCTAAACCTTCGAGCCGCTCTATCCAACTGTTAAAGTGAGGACACACAGCCCGGATGCGGTCCATCCCAATCGATTCCGCAACCAACTCCCCGAAGAATCGCTTGTCATAGGCTGGATACAAATGGTATAGTCTTTTAGATGGAGCCGTTGTAGGATCGTCGTCGATTAATTCTGGATTCTCAAAGTTACTCATTATCTGAAGCAACTCATTATGCTTGCTCACTGACGTGAAAGTACTCAGTGCATCATCAAGGATATTGATGTCGCTGAAGAGTATCGCTTCAAACTCGTGTAGTTGTAGATGCGGGATAAACCCACGCGGATTGCCTAGGTCTGCGCTAAATGCTTGTTCCAAATGCAGGACTCGCTGGTGGGGTGTAGATCTAGGGGGAATATCACTCATACCCGGAAAATCTGTCGGAAGAGCATAGACGTCAAACATTGTTGTACAATACGCTGATTTGTCCTCCTTCATCCATTGCTGGATGTCCCGTTTTGGCTGTGCATAGTTGCGTATTCCGCCCCGTGCCACTGATCTTTTGGAGCGCTTAAGAAGGACAACTCGAGGAGTCAATACGATATTCTTTTCGGACAGATACGGACAAAGCACCCGTTTAACAAAGCCCTCTTCGGTTTGCCCCTCGACCACGACATTTACACGAATCATGGTCGCCCTCCAAGGACATTCATCTCCCAAAGTTCACCAAGGGAGTATGCTTCCAACCATTCTCCCAAGGATTCACCATCGTGCTTCCTAAATACCGATTTTCCAAGTCCGTCACGAAAGTCGCTCACCGGTTCGGCAGTCGAATCTCTATGTTCGACGGTGATAATATCTTCAGGCTCAAACTCATTGAGGAAGGATACGGACTGCGTTGTTAGAATGAGCTGCGTGCGACTTGAGGCGCTACGCACTAATCCAGCCAGCACGATCAAAGCGCTTGGGTGCAACCCTAACTCTGGTTCATCAATCAGAATTGCAGAAGGCAAATTTGGTTGCAGTAGAAGCGTTGCTAAACCCATGAACCGTAGTGTTCCGTCAGAAAGCTGGTGTGGCCCGAATCGGTAATCCGAGCCGAGCTCCTGCCATTCAAGGCGGATCGTATTCGGACTGAGTGGATTGGGGCGCAATGCAAAATCCTTAAATCTCGGAAAAATTTGACGAACTGCACCTCGGATCAACTCATAGTTCCGAGAATGTCGCTTGAGTAACATATAGAGAAAAGCCGCTAAATTACCGGCATCAGGCTCCAGTCGATCATTTTCATGGAGGTCACCAGTCTGCTTTATACGAGCTGTCGAACTAGTATCGTGGAAGTGGTATACTTTCCAAGAGCGCAGCGCGGGTACAACAAATCCAGCAACGCTGGACTTCCTTTCTTTATATCTTTCAAGGGCGAGAGTCTCCTTGTGCCCACGACCTAGGTATTCTCTGTGGGGTTTTGAATTTGTGGTTTTGAAGTATAAAATTTCTTGTCCAAAAATCAGCTTGTCATCTACAGTTGGTATGAGTTGGATCACATAGCCGTTACGGCCAAAGTATAATTCTGCATCGATGCAGTTGGTCACTTTCGTTCCGTAGTGCAGTATCGCATTAGCATAACCGGAACGACCAACGAAAAGCTGAAGATGCCCCTCAATCAACGCATTCAGCATTCGGAAGAAGCTGATGAAGTTGCTCTTTCCTGCTCCATTAGGTCCGATCAGTACATTGATGGGTCCCAATTCAAGATTAAGCTCCCTGATAGACTTAAAACCCTTGAGTTTTATGTGGACGAGTTTCGACATGCACTGTCGTACCCTTTTGGTAATGAGAGGTTTTCGCGCGCATGAGACTCGAACATTTCAACACCTTTCTTGATGGTCCAGGAAAAGATATGATAGTGAGGGAAGGTTCCGCGATTGGGACTTATCATCCTAGAGTGCATATTCCGACGATGTGGGGCACTGATTCCGACGATGTGGGGCACTAATCCGAGCGATGCGGGGCACCAATCCGAGCGAAGTGGGGCACTTGTGTGGTGTTAGACTGTCTTTCATGATGTTGCGGATTTGATCGTCAAT
>JAJEDR010000058.1 GCA_022821385.1 Rhodothermales bacterium | reverse complement strand
TCCGAATCCCTTTCGCGACGCAACGACAATCACGTACAGCGTCCCGGCACCGGGTAGAGTACGGCTGACCGTATACGACGTGCTCGGGCGTGAAATGGCCGTACTTCTGGACGAGCAGCAAAGTGCGGGATTGCACTCGGCGCGGCTGGACGCATCCGCCTGGCCAAGCGGCCTATACTTGTACCGCCTGGAGGTCGGCAACTATTCCATTGTGAAAACCATGACGGTCGTGCGCTGAGCATGAGGCAAGGCCCCGCCCGGACTAAAGATTCTATTCGTCAATAACGGCTGCGTCACACCCTTGACTGCCATCAGCGAGTAAGGTTTGGCAGGCACGTGTTCCGGTCTGCAGTACCAACACTGCCCAATCCTATGTCCAGAGGGTTCTACCGCAAACGTTGTGGATAGAGGTCCAGATCTCCGCAAAAGAGGAGAATTGCAGGTCTGAGATTCTAATCTTCATGTACTCTCTGCCAATCGTCTTGACCTCTTGGATCTTCTCATCGATGCACTCCGCTTTGGCGTTGGGTTGTTCGCAGCAAAGTGGTTTTAAAGGCGCCTGTATGACCAACATCTCCGCTACTTGCCTGATTTCCTTAGCAGCCGCTTCCTGCACACTTTCAAAACAGCGTTGGAAATACTGCCTTGCATCGGACCATGTTTTACATCCGAAGGCCGCCTTGAACTGCTCCAGTAACCACCAGACGACGCTGACCTGCACACTGGCTTCTTGGATGACTTTGGAAATTTCGCCTTAGCGTTCGCATTCGTTACTGCCGCGATTTGTATGCAATATTTAAATTTCTGTTCTACGTGCACCGTGGAATCAAATCTAATCAACCTACAGGATTGCGGTATGACCTAATGTTGAACGGTGGCAACGAAAAGGGAGACCAGTTCTTGAACGACTTCCAGGTTGGCATTACTCATGTTGATCATAGCGGCAACCACTACACCGGTATCCGGCTGGATAACGAGGAGCGAGGTACCTCCAATAGCTCCTCCACTATGACTGAAGTAGCGAAGGTCATCTGCGTGCAATTCTACATTCCAGCCGAAGGCGTATCCGGTAGGTTCACCCGTATTGGTTAGTTGTTCTGTAAACAGTAATTCTTTTGCTGTTTCGTCGAGAAAAGTCGACGCTAAATGGGCTATCCCAAATCGAACCACATCAATCGGGGTAGACAAGAACCCACCGCCGGCCCATTTATAGCTGTTATTTACAAAGGGTGCATTGAGCAACAGACCTTCTTCGTTACGGGTATAGAAGCGTACCCGGTGCGCAATCAGCTTATCTGGGTGATCGGCAACCGTGTTAAGCATTCCAAGAGGGAGAAAAACTTCCTGTCGCATGTGATCTAGAAAGGATGCTCCGGTGGCTCCCTCAATCACTGCACTGATCAGATTCCAGCCGTAGCTGGAGTACAGATACTGCGTACCGGGCTCATGCATTAGCGTATCCGCAGCAAATATTTCCAAGCCGTCGCTGACTGAAGCATAGGGCGCGGCAGACAGCATTTCACCTGGTCGGTAGCTGCGAATTCCGCCGAGATGTGCACCAAGTTGGCGTGTTGTGACAGGCCAGCGTTTTCGCGGAAAATCCGGTGCATATTGTTGCACACTTGCATCTATATCCAGTCGTCCTTGACTATAGAGCATAGCGGCCGCAGCGGCCGCTATGGGTTTCGATATACTTGCAATCCTGAAGCGGCTGTGCGGCCACATTGGTACGCGTTGTTCCAGATCAGCAAAGCCAACCGCATCCGACCAGATCAGCTGACCCTCGGCTGCTACGGCTACGGCCATTCCCGGAAACTTTTGCTTATGCCACGCTTCAAGGATCATTTTTTGGGCCGAATCAACCGCAGCTTGGTATCGCTCTGGCATTTGAGCATACTGTGTGCCTGCACACGGTGCAACCATGAAGGAAAACACAAGCAGCAAATAATATCGACGTAAGACCATATGTGCGGCAGGGCTTTCTGCTAGTGAGCGCGGTACGCAGGTTTCCGCGCTCTGTTCAAACAATGCCCTTTAAGTTTGCGTAAAAGACGGCTTTAGGTTAATGAAAATTTCATAGATATTCATGTTGCATGTCCGTAGTCATTTTTTGTTAATCATTTTATTCGTTGTAGCCCTAGGATGTAGGGGACCCCGTAATCCGCAACCAGGATCTGAAACATACAATAGTACGGTTAGCGCCTTTTATGCGGGAGTATCCGCTATGGAGGTGGGCGAAGACCTGCGTGCCAATGCCAAGTTAACATTGGTTACGGAGCTTGCTCCTATGGAACCAGCCGCGTGGGCAAACCTAGCCCTTATGGCAATGCGCCGGAATGAACCGGAAGTGGCGCAGGAGCACTTAGGCCGGGCCTTGAGTCTGGACTCAACAAACAGTGGGATCTTACTTCTGGCAGCCGCTCATGCGCGAATGCTTGGTGATGAAACAGAACAGGTGCGTCATCTCCAGCAAGCTGTTAAAAGTGATTCCCTGAATGCTCGTGCACTTTATGATCTCGTTCATCTGCTACCTGACAATTCGGATGAGATCACGGTTATGATGGAACGACTCGATAATGCCGTTCCCGGAAACACTTCGGTCTTACTAAAGCGCCTGGAACAGTCTGCGACTCTGGAAACACTGGATATGGAGCTGCTTAACGAATTGGCCAGTCATCAATGGGGGCCGGACGTAAATGAACAGATTCAGGCTTTGCGCGAGGCTGCGCTTGGTACTGGTGACGCGGCTACGCAGTTGGCGTTTCTACGCAATGTACTTCTCAGTGAGCCGCAGTACCGCCAGGATCTAGCCTCCGTGCGTGTACCCATTGAGCGTGTAGGAGACCCGATTACACGCTTTATTCGTTTAGCAAGCCCCACTTCCACCCCGGCGTCGCTGGATGATTCTTTGGAATTTGTTGTTGATCTATCGCTTATACCAACAGATGAACCTCAGGAATGGATTGCGGCAATTGCGTTGGGGAATGAGGCACTGCCAGCTGTTTTCTATGCTGGGCGGGACTCCGTTAGAACGCTTCGCGATGAGGCGTGGAAAGCTCCGGGCGTTGGTGGTCATGACGCAGGTATTGGGATAGATTATAATTTTGATTTCCGTACCGACATTATTCTGGCAGGGGCTGATGGAATGCGCCTATTACGTCAGGATTCGCTTGAGCAGTTTGCAGATGTGACTGCTACACTGGGCTTGGAGGCAGCAATTACCGGTGCAGCGTACACGGGTGTTTGGGCTGCAGATGTTGATTTGGAAGGTGATATAGATTTGCTGTTGAATACTGCCCAAAATGAGCTCTTAGCGCTACGTAACAATGGAGACGGCACCTTTGAGCGTGATGATTGGTTCTCTGGTGTTTCCGGAGTAAAGGCGTTTGCCTGGGCAGACTTTGATCAGGACGGCGACCCAGATGCTGGATTCGTGGATGCCGAAGGAAATCTGGTGGTAATGCAAAATGAGAGGCAAGGTCGATTCACCCTCATGCCAGTGCCAGTATCAACATCTGAGGTCACCTACTTGGATATCACAGTCTCTGACAGCAACAGTGATGGCAAGATTGAGCTTCTAGCTCTTGCAGAAACCGGACAGATATTTCGAATCACGCTGGGATACCAGGAAACAGTAGAAGAATTGGCGCAGGTAAACCTGCAGACATCCAGCGCACAGATTTTGACAGGGGATCTGGACAACAATGGTGGAGTGGATCTGGTTGTAACGGAGGCGGGGCAGTCCCACATTCTGCTACAAGATCAGGACTATGCATTCTATTCACACGGGGATCCTGTGGTCCTGGAAGCCTATGCGCTTAGTGCTACACGCTTTGCAGGTCGTCTGGATCTGATCGGTCTAGGTGCTAACCGTCAACCGACACGATTTGGAATCCTGACTACCAAGGGTTACCACTGGAAGCAGATCCAACCACGTGCAGCACACGCGGTCGGGGATCAGCGCATCAATTCGTTCGGGATCGGAGGAGAGGTAGAGATTCGCGCCGGATTGCTGTATCAGAAGCAGCCCATCACGCAGCCTGTTGTGCACTTTGGTCTCGGAGCGCAGTCGCTCGCAGATGTCGCTCGAATCACCTGGCCAAATGGCTCGGTTCAGGCCGAGTTTGATTTGCTCTCGGATGAAATTGTGAGTGCCACGCAACGCTTGAAAGGATCCTGTCCGTGGCTCTTTACGTGGGATGGGGATGAGATGACCTTTGTTACCGATTTTATCTGGCGTTCACCTCTGGGACTTAGAATCAATGCCCAGGAGACGGCCGGTATTATGACCACCGAAGATTGGGTCAAGATCAGAGGAGATCAACTTCAGCCACGGGAGGGTTATTACGATGTTCGGATTACAGCCGAGTTATGGGAGACGCATTTTTTCGATCATATATCGCTCATGATAGTCGATCATCCCGTAGGTACCGAAGTTTTTGTTGATGAGCGATTTGCTTTTCCCCCACCAGAGTTGAAAGTGCATGTGACTGGTGAGCTGGTACCCATCACCGGTGCGTGGGATGACCGAGGTAAGGATGTATTGGAGCTCGTTGCTGTTCAGGACGAGAGGTATGCAGACTTCTTTGGAAAAGGAGATTACCAGGGGATAACACGGCATCATTATCTGGAGGTGGAAATAAGTGACGAAACTCCCCAGGATGCTTGGTTGATTGCAAGAGGATGGATTTGGCCTACCGACAGCTCAATTAATGTAGCGATCAGCCAGGGACAGCATGCGCCTCCAAGTGGACTGCGGGTAGAAGCACAGCTACCTGACGGATCCTGGGAAACTGTTCACGCCAACCTTGGGTTTCCGAGTGGGAAGACAAAAACTGTACTAATAGATCTGGTTCAAGCAGTGGGGGAACTTGGCTCACGGCGATTACGCTTGCATACGAACATGGAGATTTACTGGGATGCATTGTACACGGCAGCAAAATTGAGTGATTCTGATCGACAGGTGACGCCTCTCTTGCCCGCAGAAGCGGACCTCAGATATCGCGGGTTTTCCGTAGTTAGCGAAGCGGACCGCTCTTCGCCCGAGTTACCCGAGTACGGTACGCTTAGTGGGACTGTGCAGGTATGGCGTGACCTGATTGGATATCACACTCGATTCGGTGACGTATTGCCGCTGCTGGAAAAAGTGGACGATCGCTATGTGATTATGAATGCGGGAGACGAAATACAACTGCGCTTCGCAGAGATAAATCCAGTTGAGGCAGGCTGGCAGAGGGATTTTGTCCTGGTTGGCGACGGTTGGGTTAAGGACGGTGATTATAATACCACCTTTTCCACGACGTTACGCCCCCTGCCATCGCACGGGGATCCTACGTACGATGAGCCACCGGGCAGATTGCAGGCGGATCCGGTATATAAGCGTCATTCCTCAGACTGGCAGGAATATCATACCCGGTATGTTGTGCCAGAGGGCTATTCCAGGGGACTCAGGTTTGAGAGCGAGAATCAGTGATTTGATTGCTCGGTCTGAGATGAGACCGCCAAGGCTGGAGCAAGATTGCTTGATGCGGTAGTCGATAAGCGAACAGTCTGTTGTTAGGGGGCCCTGCGAATACTGGGACGTGATTTCACCGGGAAGATAGTGTATTAATGGAGGTCGTGCAGTAGTGTCGTAATGAAGCTTTCCCAAGGTGTATTCGCTGGGCAGACCCGAACCCGAAAATTGGGGTCAATCCGGTTCTCTGTGCGGAGATACCTCCTTTCTGGAAGGTCGTTCTCACCAGCTTAGAGAAATCTTCAGGATCCGGCCGTCCCTCCCCAAAGCCCAGCCTGTCGAGGGTCCGCCAAATCCAACGGTCCACAGATTCTCGTTAGAGAGCGTTGTCCATGATGCTCCCTGACTGGTTGTAATGGCCAAGCCTTCGGGTCCTACGGCAACCAGCGTGGGCACGGGAGCATGGGGCACGTAAACGGCCCCATACACTGGTCCAGAAAAGGAAGGTCGGCCGGCTTGATTCCAAGTAATGCCCCCATCGTAAGTCAGCGCAATGTTGTCTTCACGACTTGTCATGTCTGCAACATCTCCGCCCAATACCGCACCCGTTGCCTGGTCAAGAAATGCCACAGAGGTGATTCCCCGTACAGATCCTCCCGGAATGGTCGTATCGTGATACGTCCAAGTCATGCCCCGATCCGTTGTCTTAAGCACTCTAGCAGGCCCGGATTCGTGGGCACCCGTACCAATCCAAGCCGTACTGTCTCCTCCTGCATGCAGGCAGTGCCCGCTAGCAGCAAAACTTCCTTCTCCGGGCCGGGCAGGTGGCAACATTTCAGGCGGCACGCGATGCCATGATTCTCCACCATCACTTGTAGTAATAATGTAGAATGCACCCTCGAAGGAATCACTAAAGGCCATCCCACTGTGTGCATCCCAAAAATCAATACAGTCAAAAAATCCAGAAGGCTCAGCGTTCATAAACTGAAGGGTCCAGGATTCTCCTCCATCCGTTGTCTTATAGATCCTGGACTGATCTCCATTGCCGATGCTAAGCAGGTAGGCCGTACTGTCATTTACGGCATGAACATCCCTAAACTGAAGCGAATCTGCTCCCTGTACAACGCCGGTTTCCCAATGCTCACCTCCGTCAAGGGTGCGCCCATAGGTACCATTGGTTCCGCTTATCCACACTACAGACTCGTCGACCGGGCTTATTCCTATGAACAGCACCTCGACTCCAGACATCTGTTCTAGGATCTCCACATCCGGCACCTGAGCTGTTGCTGTCCCAAGTATTGATAGCGTCAGTAGAACTGGCATTCCTCTGAATATGGCTGTGGGTATTGTCATCGTGCTAGGCGCGTAGATGATTGATAAACTTTAAAAACAAGGAAGTCTCCTCAAGATACATTCCCCGCCGCTACTGCTTGGAGTACTGTCCAGCGGTTTGCAATCCTCCGAAGATTGGCGATAGTAGCATGCCGCTGCCGAACTAATACCTTCTACTGCTAGATCTACCTCACCCAATAATTCGTCTAAACGGCGAGCACATCCACGATGCCTATGGAGTGCCGTGGGCCGAAAATCGGCCAATACTGCCCCTGAAAATCGCTACATCACCATGAACTAGGTAACCCCTATTTTGCAGGTAAGCACTAACTAGCCTAGAATACGGAGTCCAGGATCCTGTGGGCTCGGGTCTATATCCCAGGACAATGTTCTCCAAAATCTGGTTTGATGCCCAGTTTTTCAGTTTGCTCAGGACTCGAAGTACAGCCACAACAAAAACATCCTGCCTTGGAGTAGATATCGAAAGTCTCCGAAACCCAAACATTGCACTGGTGTAACATCCTTCAATTTGGCATTTATTCAGCAGATATTTTCATGAACTGTTCAGCGCGTCGCTCGCTTGTGTTGCTCGGTTTTCTCAGCCTGTTCCCTTTTGGCTTACCAAAGGAAGCGGGAACTGCACAAAACGCTGCGGTGCAGCCGGTTGTCATGGCTCAACCACACAGCCCGGAGGATATGCGCGCGGCGGCTGTGGCATTTCTTGGGTCGCTTGATAGTGTGCAGTTGTCCAAGATTCAGTTTGAGTTCTCAGATAAGGATGCCCGTACACGGTGGAGCAATCTGCCCAGTATTTTTTATGAGCGTGGAGGATTGCGCACCGGGGATATGACCGTAACTCAGCGTCATCATCTTCATACTCTGATGAGGGCATCATCCAGCAGTCAGGGATACTTGAAAATAGCGGGTGTGATGTGGCTTGATGATGTGCTCAGTGACGCGGCTTCGGAGCGTGGCGCTTCCGGTCGAATGGCTGAGTTGATTGAGAGCTGGTCGACAGAAAACTACTGGATTTCTATTTTCGGAAACCCAGAGACGGATGAGCAATGGGGCTGGCTTCTGACTGGACATCACCTTGCTGCCAGCTTTACCGTAGTCGGTGATAATGTTGCGTTCACTCCTTTATTCTTGGGTGCGGAACCATATACTGTCGAAACAGGCCCCTATGCGGGTTGGCGGATCCTATCCCACGAACGGGAACGTGGATACAGGCTCATGCAGACACTCACCGATGAGCAGCGTGCGATAGCTGTAATGGGGGAGGCTGTACCAAACGACATTTTCGAAGGTCCGGGACAGCGTAACAGGCTCAAATCAATTGAAGGCATACAAGCCTCTGCATTGGGAGAAGTCCAGCAGATTTTACTGTGGGAATTGATTGAGGAGTATGTCCGCAATGCTGATCAACGCGCTGCAAATGCACAGTTAGCGAAAATTCGCTCGGATGGTCTGGAAGCGTTACGCTTCGCGTGGATTGGCCCGACAGAGCATGTAGACCGTCGATACTACTATCGCGTGCACGGCCCGTCTCTACTGATTGAATATGTACGTGAACGGGGAGTTGGCGGAGATGAGAACGGGAGTAATCATATTCACGCGATTGTCAGAGATCCCAGTAACGATTACGGAGAAGGTTGGCTGGAAACTCATTATGAGGAGCATCATCGGTGATGCTGTTCTCCTCCTATCTTTTGACAAGAAAAAACAATTTTAACTCATGCCCCTAGCTGACTTGCGCGGACAGGCAAGGATACGGATAGGTGAAGACTTGGTCGCTCATCTGAATTCATTTAACCTCACGCCAAGGTTTTCTGCGGGTATCTGGTTTTTTTCGCCAGCAGATTCGAGATTTCATGCTAAGTACAAGCCGGATGAATCAATTGAGGCCAGGCTCGAGATCGCCGCATCTTTGAAAGATTACGGTCTGGATGCTTTGGAAGCACATTATCCCAACGAGATAAATGAAGATAATCTTCCACTCTGGAAAGCCTTTACCCAAGATAGCGGCATCCGTTTATTGACGGTCATTCCGTTGCTTTTTTACGATGCGGAATTTGAATTTGGCTCGCTCTCAAACCCCGACAACAAGGTTCGCCAGATGGCGATTGATCGAACGGCACGCTCGTTGAGTCTGGCCCGGGAGCTTGAGTGTGATTTTTCAGTCGTGTGGCCTGGTATTGATGGTTATGAGAATCCGTTTGGGATGAACATGGCTCATATGCGTCAGCGATTTGCTGCGGGGTTGGCGGAAGCATTGGACTCAGCACCGGGCATGCGTATCGCATTTGAACCCAAACCTTATGAGCCTAGAGGACGCATCCTCTACAGTCTGACCCCTGAGGGAGTGCTACTTGGGCAGCAGGTTGAGGGAATGTTGCAGCACGAGGAAAACCAATCGTTACTCGCGGAAGGCCACAAACTGGTCTGTATGAATCCCGAAATTGGACACTTGCTTATGGGGTTTGAAGACACTGCATATGCTCTGAGCTGGCCCTTGTCGGAGGGACGTCTGGCGCATACGCATTGGAATAGTCAACCGCTGGGAAATTACGATCAGGACCTTAATGCAGGCCTAGTATCACCGGAGCAAATGGAGGCGGGGCTCTACGTGCTCAAAATGCATGGGTACGACGCTTGGTACGGTCTGGACATTAATCCAGAGCGCATGCCGGTGGATGTAGCACTAAAGATTTCGATGGATGCTATACGTGCCGCGTGCGATCGTATCAACTCCATCAACCACGAGAGGATAGTTGAAGCAGTCGAAGCTCCTAGTAAACACAGGGGATTCCTGGAGGCGTATATGGTACGTACGCGTGCCCCCCAGTCAACGGTTTTTCCTCCTATCGGTGATACACTTTCAACGCATGTTGCTTAACTTGCCGCGGATTGCAAACTGTTTCGCGTGTCAGCGAGTGCGATTGACTGACAATTTCTTTTGCGGGATGAGACAAAATTGTTTCTTGGTGGTTATCCTTAAGTGTCTGCAGAATGCGGAGGATGCTGCAGCAATAATTTTTGTAAGGGCTGGCGAAAGTAGTTTGCCACAAGCACTTATTTTTTCGATCTCCTGGTGTTGTCGTGCGCTGAACTTGGCCTCGTGTCGATTGGAACATGAACGGCATTTGTCGTACCTGCAGATTAGTCACTGAAAAAGCACCATTTGGGGATAAGTGGTGTATGCGTAGGCCATGATAGGGGCAAATCGCAACACGCCAACAAGCAAGCTGTTGAAATGGATAGGTATATTTTGTTCTGCAGTCTGAATGTTGCACGTTAGCTCATGGAGAATCTTCCCATAAGTACTGTTGCTGCCACGAAGCCCGTGGAGTCGCTCAACGAAGTCACCGTGCTTTTTGCGGGAGATTCAGGCGATGGTATGCAGCTAACCGGGTCTCAGTTTACCCTAGCAACTGCCTTTGCCCAGAATGATCTGGCAACCCTGCCAGATTTCCCGGCGGAAATCCGTGCACCTGCGGGGACGACGTACGGTGTTAGTGGCTTTCAACTGCACTTCGGATCCGTGAATGTTCGAACGCCGGGGGACGAGGTTGATTTACTAGTGGCCATGAACCCGGCTGCGCTTAAGGTCAATTTGGAACGCGTTCGACGGGGTGGGGCGATCATCGTTAACGTGAATGCCTTTAAGCCTCACAGCTTAAAACTGGCAGGGTATGAAGGAAGTAATCCGCTGGAGGACGAAGGAGCATTGAACGACTATCGAGTCTTTGAGGTTGAGCTGTCCCGGATGACCGAGGAGGCACTCAAGGGCTTTGGGCTCGACAAGAAAGCTGTCGATCGCAGCAAGAATATGTTTGCACTGGGATTGACACTTTGGCTTTATTCGCGTCCACTTAAGCCTGCGATAGAGTGGTTGTCAAAGAAGTTTTCCAAACGTCCTGAGCTTGCGAAATCAAATATACATTTGCTGAAGAAGGGATACCATTTCGGCGAAACCACGGAAGATTTTGTTGTACGGTATGAGGTTGCTCCGGCGCGACTGTCACCTGGTACGTATCGGGCGATTCGCGGAGTGGAGGCCCTCGCTCTTGGATTGGTTGCTGCCAGCAGTAAGAGCGGATTAGACCTGTTCTATGGCAGTTATCCAATTACCCCTGCCTCAGATCTGCTCCATCATTTGAGCAGATACAAGAATTTTGGCGTTAAGACTTTTCAGGCAGAGGACGAAATTGCGGCTATTGGCGCAGCTATCGGAGCCAGTTTCGGTGGGAATCTGGGAGTCTGTGCAACCAGTGGACCGGGGTTGACGCTGAAAGCGGAAAGTACAGGACTGGCGGTCATGATGGAGTTGCCCGTGGTGATAATTGGCGTGCAACGTGGCGGACCCTCAACAGGGTTGCCAACCAAGACCGAGCAAAGTGACTTGCTTCAGGCCATGTATGGTCGCAATGGTGAAGCGCCGTTACCGGTGCTTTCGGCCTCAACTCCCGGAGATTGCTTCTACGCGGCATATGAGGCTTGTATGGTAGCGATCCGTCATATGACACCGGTCATTTTGTTAGCGGACGGATATGTAGCAAACGGGTCTGAGCCTTGGCGTATTCCATCGTCCAGCGAACTCGGAGGCTTTGATGTCAGGTTTGCAGGGAAGACGAATCGGAAGGTGGATGGTAAAGAAGTGTTTCTGCCCTATGTGCGGGATGCGGCTACGCTGGCTCGGCCCTGGGCAAAACCCGGGACGCCAGGCTTAGAGCATCGTTTGGGGGGTCTGGAGAAGCAGCACGAGACGGGTGACGTTTCGTACGATCCGGAGAATCACGAATTCATGACGAATCTCCGGGCGAGTAAGGTTGAGCGGGTAACACAGTTCATTGAACCTACAGAGATATACGGGCATGAGGAAGGAGATTTGCTCATAATAGGCTGGGGATCTACAGACGGGGTAATCAAGACAGCCGTGGATCAACTGCATAACCGTGGATTGAAAGTAGGTACGGTTCAGTTGCGCTACATCAATCCTCTACCGTCAGATCTTGGTGCAATTCTGGGGCGCTTTGATGGTTATTTAGTGCCTGAGATGAACAAGGGGCAACTGATTCGCATTCTGCGAGATCGATTCCTGCTGCCATTTGCCGCTCTTAACAAAATTCAGGGGCAGCCATTCAAAGCCAGCGAAATTGTCGAGGCTGCCATCAATCATTGCGAAGAGATCAACTAAATGCCAACGCTCCCCCCTTCCAGGAAACCTGTACGACCACCAGGTCGTGGACCGCGCAGAGCGGGCCCACCGAAGGCCAGGATAAACCGCAAGGAGTATGCCAGTGATCAGGATGTACGATGGTGTCCAGGCTGTGGAGACTACGCAATCCTCGCGAGCGTGCAGCGGTTAATGCCGCAGCTGGGAGTGAAGCGGGAAAATGTGGTGTTCGTGAGTGGTATTGGCTGCTCAAGCCGATTTCCTTACTACATGAACACGTATGGGATGCACTCCATTCATGGACGCGCCCCTACGATTGCTACAGGGCTCAAAGCCTCTAGGCCGGATCTAGATGTTTGGGTAGTAACAGGGGACGGTGATGCATTGTCTATTGGAGGGAATCACTTGATTCATCTGTTGCGTCGGAATGTGAACCTGCAGCTCCTATTGTTCAATAATCAGATCTATGGGCTTACCAAGGGACAGTACAGTCCAACAAGTGAAATCGGTAAAGTGACCAAGAGTAGCCCATTTGGCTCAATTACGCCCCCTTTCAATCCTATTTCGCTTACGCTTGGTGCTTCGGCGTCATTTGTGGCGCGAACGGCTGACCGGGATACAAAGCACCTTACCAAAGTGCTTAAGCGTGCACATACTCATTCAGGCAGCGCATTTGTGGAGGTCTATCAGAACTGCAATATTTACAATGACGGCGCTTTTTTTGACTTTACTGAGAGAGCCACCAAGGCTGATAGGACGGTTTACCTAGAGCACGGAAAGCCTATGCTTTTTGCAAATGGCAAACAGGGTATCAGGCTGGACGGATTCAGGACAAGTGTTTTCGATATTGAAGGAGGCGATTTCTCAGTGAACGATGCCATTGTTTACGACGAAACATCTTTAGAACTCGCCGGGATCGTGAGCCGGATGTCGCAGCGACCGGATATGCCGAGACCGTTTGGGGTGTTTTTCTGCGAAGAACGCCCGACTTACGAACAGTTGCTGTGGGAGCAAATTTCGGCAATCACGGAGAGACAGGGTCAGGGAGACTTGGATGCGTTGCTGTACGCAGCTGATACCTGGACCATCCAGTAGCCCCTTGGTGTGCTGTGAAACAGTCCAGATTAAAACTGGGGACATCCTCCCTGATTGTAGCTGCTTTTGTTGGTCCAGGTACGGTATTGACCTGTGCCACTGCGGGCATTGACTTTGGCTATGCATTGGGTTGGGTGTTATTGTTCTCTGTCGGAGCCACGTTTGTGTTGCAGTCATTCACGGCCGGAGCGGGAATTTGGTCCAGGCTTGGCATGGGGGAAGCTCTGCGTGTGTACACCGAGCGGTCGCCGATCCGGTGGGTAATAAGTGCTCTGGTAGTGCTGGGACTTTGGGCCGGCACTGCGGCATTTGAAACGGGTAATATTGCTGGCGCTGTAGCCGGAGTCAGCAGTCTCACGGGCGGCTTGCTTCCGCGAAGTGTACTGGTTTTGCTTATTGGTCTGTTTGCAGCGGCTGCTCTATTGCTGCGGCTGCAAATGGTAACAAAACTGCTGGCAGGGCTCGTTGCGCTCATGAGTGCAGTCTTTCTGGTCACAGTGTTTCTTGCACCTGTAGATTGGCAGGCTGCATTGCAGGGGCTGGTGATTCCTCGAATTCCCGACGGCAGTTTGGTGCGCACAATTGCGCTGGTAGGCACTACCGTTGTAACCTATAATCTATTCTTGCACGGAAGTGCAGCCAAAAAGTATTGGGCTCAGGAGGATCCCCAGTTTGCCTGGCGGCGTGAGCTAACCGGAATGGCCATTTTTCTGCCGCTTGGGGGAATAATTTCTGTTGCGATTCTTCTTGCCGGCGCAACTCTGGAGGTTGAGGCGGTGGAGTCGGTGGCGGCAATTGCCCCGGTGATTCGCCCCGCTGCGGGACCATTTGCGGAGATACTTTTTGGAGTAGGCCTGTTTGCAGCCGGAATTACTTCAGCGGTAACCGCCCCTTTGGCAGCAGCCTGTGGCGTGCGGGAAATTTTTGGATGGCCAGACGATGCGAAGCATCCGGGGTTTCGGATTGTCTGGATATCTGTTCTGCTTACGGGAATGGTATTTGCACTATTTGGACGGAACCCGTTGGAGATTATTATTGCTGCGCAGGCGGCGAATGGACTGCTTTTGCCGTTCATAGCCGTGTTTGTGCTGTTCCTGGCGGTGCGGCAAAAAACCGTAACTCTACCGCACTGGTACTTGGGGCTTGGAATCCTGGTGACACTTATATGCGCCGGGCTTGGTGGTCGGACGCTAGTTTGGGTTTGGGGGCAACTGAGTTAAGGCGCATCTCCGAAAGCTTCATTCAGTTCACGAATTCGTTTGCGCTCTACCCAGGCAGCCACAAGTATTGAGCCTTCATAGAGCAGGTACAACGGAATGGCAGCTGCGAACATTGAGAAAGGGTCGATAGGAGTAACGAGGGCGCCAAGTACGAATACTCCCAGAAATGCATACTTGCGAAAGGCACGCAGCCGACTTGATGTGGCAAGTCCCAATTTTGCAAGAAAATAGATTACAACGGGAAGTTCAAAGAGTACTCCAGAACCGAAGGCCCACCAAGTCACACTGCTGAAATAATTTGTGATATCAAACTCGTTCCGGATAATGGGAGATATACTGAGGTTATCGAAAAAATTCAATGCTAATGGCGTGATCACGAAGTAGCCGAACAGGATGCCGATCACAAAAAAGATGGTTGCGAAGGCAGCGATGAATCGCATACCGGCTTTTTCTTTCGGATAGAGGCCAGGCTCAATAAACTTCCAGATGGAGTAAATGAGGATGGGGGAACCGGCTACGAGTCCTACAGCCATAACAATACCCATGAGTGCGAAGAATTGTCCGCCCACTGTACGGTTTTGCAGATGTAGATTTTCGAAGTTGAATCCAAGGAGCTGGTATGTGATGAAGTCCGACTTGGCAGGGCCCATGAGGACTACATCAACTACCCAGTCATGGAATATTGCTGCGACGATAGTCATAACGACTACGCCACTGATTCCCCTGATGATTGTCCAGCGTAGATCTTCCAGGTGATCGAGGAAGGACATTTCGCTGCCCTCCGGCAGCATATCCTCGCGAGGTTCAGCAAGCGCTTGGGGATCTGCGGCTTGGACTGCGGTGGATGCTTCCGGTTTTTTAGCACGCCTAAACGATTTTCGCCAATTGAAAGCCATTATTTTTACGCATGCGTAGCCGAATCGGAACTGCCAGCATTGTCCTGCCCTAAGGTTAACTCCATCAACGCATCAACCCACAATCCCTCCTTTTCAAGTGCCTTTCGGCCATCCCCCCATGCGAATTCGAAGATGGTCAGGTATCCTTCAACCGTGAATCCCTCTCTTCTGAGTTCTTTGAGAACGCGCTTAGCCGTTCCTCCACTGTTGAGCAGATCGTCCAGAATTACCACCGGAGTCGCGGGATCCAGCGGCCCTTCGATCAGGCGTCGTCGTCCGTAGGGTTTGGGCTGAAGTCTGACCAGTCCTCCCCGCAGGGGCGGTGAGCCGGATGCATTAATTGTCGCGCAGACCATGGCGCTGGCACCAATACCGGAACCGGCGACTTGTCTTATTCCAATCATGCGTAATCGGTTGGCAATCAATTCTCCAATCTCACGGGACATTTTGCCATCCAGGAGGGGGAGACGCATATCCAGGAGCCACTCAACGAGCCTGCCTTCGGGGTCAAGAAGTGTTTCGCGACTACCCGACACCAAGGCCTTGTCGTAGATCTTTTGGGACAGACCAGATTGGTGCAGATAGGGCCAATAATCTTTCTTCTCTCGTGTCATCTGTCGTATCCGCGTGAAACACGCCCAGAGTATACCAAGCGTAAGATGCTCGGTTCAGATGCGATATAGTCTGGCTGTGTCCAGGCTGAATCGCTCAAAGGGCGGGTTTCACAGCTCTTGGCTACGAAAGTCGTACTCGAAGTCATCTACGATAGGCCATGAATTATTAGCTGGTGTACACAGAGTCTTCCGTTGCTTCCGGGTATCTTGTACTGTAATCTATCGGGGATATACACGCCGGTCATTTAGGCGATCACGAAATCGTACAGTGGATAAGCGGTGCAGAGCGAATAAACATCTTTCCTCACCTGGTGCAGAACCGATTCGTCATTCGGCATGCTCAACACATTGTCAATCAGCGCAACCGTGCGTTCTATGTCTGCTTCTTTAAAACCTCTCGTAGTGACCGCGGCGGTTCCGAGACGAATCCCACTTGTAACGAAGGGGCTTTTGTCGTCAAAGGGGACCATATTTTTATTGACCGTAATGTGCGCCGCCTGCAATGCGCGTTCTGCATCCCTTCCCGTGGTGTTTTTGCTTCGAAGGTCAACTAGGACAAGATGGTTGTCGGTTCCACCGCTAACGACATCATAGCCTCGCGACAAAAAGACGTTTGCCATTGCAGCTGCGTTGCGTTGCACCTGCCGCGAGTACGCGACAAATTCGGGTTGCAGCGCCTCCTCAAAGGCGACGGCCTTGGCTGCGATCACATGCACGAGCGGTCCCCCCTGCATACCAGGAAACACAGCTGAATCCAGCAGTTCACTCATATTGCGGACACGGCCACTTTTTCGTGCGACTTTCCCGAATGGATTTTCAAAGTCACGTCCGACAAGAATCATTCCGCCGCGTGGTCCTCGAAGCGTTTTATGGGTTGTTGTTGTGACGATGTGCGCGTATGGCAGCGGGTCATTAAGCAGTCCTGCAGCAATGAGCCCGGCCGGGTGGGCCATATCCATCCAAAGGAGTGCCCCCACTTCATCAGCAATAGCACGAAAGGCCTCATAGTCGAAGTCACGGGAATATGCGCTGGCTCCGATAGAGATGAGTTTTGGGCGTACAGCTTTTGCTTTTTCCCGGACGCGGTTCATGTCAATATGCCCATCCTGTTCGACGCCATAATAGGTTGCCTTGAACCATATTCCAGAGAAATTTACAGGACTTCCGTGTGTCAGATGACCGCCGTGAGCAAGGTCTAGGCCGAGAAATGTATCCCCAGGATTCAAGCAGCTAAGGTAAACCGCAGCGTTAGCAGATGCACCGGAATGTGGCTGAACGTTAACCCAGTCACACTTAAAGAGCCGTTTGGCGCGTTCGCGAGCCAAATCTTCCGCAGTATCAGCGAACTCGCAGCCTCCGTAGTAACGTCGTCCGGGTAATCCTTCTGCGTACTTATTGGTGAACACGGAGCCCATTGCCTGCATGACGCTTCGGGACACAAAGTTCTCCGAGGCAATCAGCTCCAATCCGTGGTTCTGACGATCCACTTCACGTTCAATAGCCGCAAAGATTCTGGGGTCCTGCGATGCGAGATGGTTCATGGTAGTTTTCAGTTATACGGGCTGGCACCCATCAGAGCATACACCAGAATATTCGTCCCCATCTGCAGGGCAGGTTCCCGGATGTCCACTGGGAGGTCGTGCACTGATTCCGGCTCCCAGCCATCTCCCAGATCGCTCTCGTAACTGTAGAAAACGCACAGGCGCCCGTGCTGGTCAAACAGTCCAAATCCCTGGGGTGGTTTGCCGTCGTGCTCGTGAATTTTTGGGAGGCCGTTAGGAAATGAGAAATGTGTATGGTAAATGGGGTGATCAAACGGGAGTTCTACGAATTCCTGTTCCGGAAATACGCGTGACATTTCACGGCGGATGGCAAGGTCGAGGCCGTAGTTGTCGTCTATGTGCAGGAAACCTCCGTGCTCCAGGTATTGTCGCAGGCGGGTGATTTCCTGTTCCGTGAACACGGCGTTTCCGTGTCCTGTCAGGTACAAGTAGGGGAAAGTAAACAGCCGGTCAGTCGAAAGTTCGACGACATCCGGTCTAGGGTTCACATTAACCAGTGTTTCGTTTCGGACATAGGACAGCAGCTCAGGCAGCGACTGTTCGTCGCTGTACCAGTCTCCTCCCCCGCCATATTTAACGCGTGCGATTGACAGGGCATACTCCTGCGCCATGCATGGAGTGGCAACCATCAGACAGATAAAGAGCAGTGATCTGGTCAAAGCAGATACATTCGTCTATCAGTGGCGCGTTGTACGATGCACGAATGAACTTGATTGTCTCGGACGCAAGCAAATCTATCCTTTATCAGGATAGGTATGGGTCCGACCAGTGTATCGAAAGTTTCTCATTGCACGGGAATATCGCATAAGGTTTCCCTACTTCTATTATCAGGAGTTTTTCGAGGGGCTCACCCTAATCAAAATAGACAGCGTCATATCTTCCTCACCCTCGCTCGGTGGTCCACCGTCGGGCTCTATAGCTGGTCTATCCGTTGGACACAATAAAGGAAGAGCATGGATCAATCGTCAGACCATGAGATACCGTAGCACGTGACGCTGATTCAGCGAACGCTGAATTACATTGTTCGGCAGGAAATGCTCATACGTGGAATAATGTCTGCAAATCACAGACGTATGGATGCGTAGACTGCGCGGCTCTATGTGCCACCCGTTGGTTGTTTTAATATTGCTGTCCCCGATTGAGAACAGTATTTCTTTTTGCAAGAAGCAAACTTATCGCCGCGTTCATTAGAGCACATGTGGTAGGAGTCGCAAGGTAGATCCTTTCTGCACTTGTTCCATCTACTCTTCTGTTTTCTCGTGTAGTCAATTGTGAGTACACATTCAGGTGGTGTTTTTATCTGTTCTAGAGAGTTGATGCCCGGCAGTAAGCGCACCGGCGACAGAACTTGGGTAGGACGATCATCAAGCCCAACTACTGGCGATACACAGTTGTTGGATTGTTGACCACCTACCGACAAACTGAGAGGCTCTTGATCCTCAAGTAAAGAAAGAACATCAAACACGACGCCATCGGTAACTTTTGGTGACTGACCAAGAGCATCGGGAACAAGCATAGCGAATGCTGCGAATAGACTCACAACTGCAAAACGACAAAAAGGAACAACACGCATTTTGGTCACCGAGATTACATATTAACTTGACAGATATACTTGGCAAATCTACTCAGAATGTTGAGCGGACTTGCCCGTACCTGAAGCAGGCACTGCCTCATCCAATGCACTCGTAGCACTGTATTTGGAAGGGCACTTCATGAGGATATGTTCGGCTTCAAATATTTCTCCATTAAAGTATCCCTCCACGACGATCTTCTCGGCATCTTCAAAGCTCGCCGGCTTTGGGTCCCGGTAGTGCACTTCTCGCACCGTTCCTTCGTCATCACGCAGATGGAATCTGAAAAGATTTTCTTTTGGGTCGTAGTGTGTGGTCTCGGATTGGGCCCAGATGCCAACGACATGAGCGCGTGTCCCGGATGCCTCGGCTTCAGAAAAATGCATATACACCCCCACCTGGTCTCCAAAACTGAACAGAAGCAGGGAGGCGAAGCCTACCAAGGCGATAAGACTGATAATGGTGCGAGGTTTACGCATGGCTGAGTCCGGTTAACTCGGATCAATCGTTGGGTTTTTTTTCACTGCTCAGGGCTTTCACCGAGGATTCCAGTTGCTCAATTTTTCGATCTGTAGCATAAATGAAGACCGTGATTCCCACCCAGATAATAAGTACAACGGCCAGAACGACCATCAGTTTGTCGTTATCCAACATAATGGTCTCAATGTCTTGGGCTGCTTGTATTAACAGGAATATCATGGTCATGTTCGAAAATGCTTGTCTTCCCCAATGTTCTGTAACGCCATTAAAGCACGGGCAAGTCTGACTCGCTGAGTGTAGAGTAGCCAACCAACGCCTATGAATCCAAGGACAGCGGGGTAAAAGACTACTCGCATGATCGGATCCGTGATTTCGCTGAAGGCGGGATTGCCTTCCGCACCAGGATGCAAGCTCTCCAATTGACGAGGAAGCACATAAAGCAGGAAGGGGACGGTTACAAAGGCAAATATATTGTACACGGCAGCAATGCGAGCCCGCTTGCGGGGATCGTCCAGTGCACTCCTAAGGGCGAAATATGCGCAATAAATCAAGACCTGAACAGCCGCCATCGACTGCTTGGGGTCAAAATTCCACCATATGTTTGTGCCTTCATACCAAGTATAATGTGCCCAGACACTGCCTGTGGCGAGACCCAGTAAGCCGAATATCACTGCAATTAGTGCCGCTGTACGGGATCTGATGTCGCTAACAGGGCTATTCGTTCGGAGGCACTGGATGGCATGTACCGCCGAAAGGGCAGTCAACGCCATCATTGTGAACCACATGGGAACATGGAAATACAGGTTCCGAGCAGTATGCTCCAACATCGCCAACTTTGGAATATTCAGCCACACACCGCCGAAGGAAAAAGCCCCCAACAATACGAGTGTCATCCAGATAATAATTACAAGGCGTATGGTCTTGTATTTACGGGGCATTAGGGGGAAGACTCGTTAATCCTGCCAGACGTAGTCGAACAACAGAACAGATGCAGCGACCACTACGCCGGAGAAACTAGTTATAGTGAGTAAGGATCCGAGAGACGCGGCCCAAGCCCCTTCAGTGAGAGATTGACCAACGAAACTGAAGTATGTAGACTCAACAGCTGCGAGCAGAAGGGGGACCAGAAGCGGAAACAGCAGCACGGGCAGGAGTATCCCGCTTCGTGTTGTTCTCGCAATAATTGCGGCTAAAAGTGTCGTTGCCCCCGCGAGCCCAAGCGTCCCCAGGAGAATTGTGAGTATAAACAAGCCCGGCAGAGTCACCTCTACACCCAGCAGCAGTAGGAAGATGCACGCCGAAACGACATTTGCACATAGTATCGTAAGAAAACTGTAACACAGTTTTCCGGCGTAGACCATGAGGGGCCGCGTATGTATCCGCAAGAAAAGTCTGGTTTTCTGCTCTTTCTCTGACAGGAATGCCCGTCCAAGACCCAAAGCTGCAGTGAAGAAGATTACAATCCAGAGAAGTGCTGCCTCTGTTCGCGGCTCGAGGTCGCCTCTACCTGCTGCAACAAGGATCAGAAACATTGTGCTCAGGACAAAAACGATCAGCGTGCCTAGGACTGACTTGTTACGTAGTTCCAATTGGAGATCTTTGCGTAGTACTGCTAGGGCTCCGTTGGTCCAACTTGAGAATTTTCTCGAAGCCATCAGGTTATGCGGCGTGCAGCAAGCTCTTCGGCCGTAATCAACCCGGGCGGACGGGGGATAAACACGGGGGACCCTCCGGTCGGCTGATCAAATTCACCGATAAAATCAATTTCAGTTTCCAGATGGTAGCCTGTCTGCGCAGCTACCTCTTTCTGAATGTAGGCTACCAGTGCCTGTACATCTGCGGCGGTACCTCCTCCCTGATTGACCATGATGTTAGCATGGCGATGCGTAACTACAATGCCTCCAAAACTGGCGCCCTTAAGTCCACATTCATCAATCAGACGCCCGGCGCCGATGCCCTGAATCTTCTTGAAGATAGACCCAACGCTGGGTTCGGTATCCAATGGAGGGTGCCTTAGGGCACGCCAAGCAAGGTTCTCGGTCATTGTTTTGCGTAAATTCGCCTCTAGTCCGGGCTTAAGCCGGAAAGTCGCCCGTAGCACAATGTCATCTCTGCGATGCAGGATGGAGTAATCGTATCCAAACTCAAAGTAATCTACACCCACACGCCGAAGGTCGTTCTCTTCGGTTATGAGATCTGCATGTTCGAGAACCTCCTCAATAAACATGGTTCGGTCGCGAGCCGGAGCCGGGGAAAGAAAATGAAGGTTCTGCCAAAGTGCCCCTCCTACGGTGGAGGGGATGCCAACGTAATGTTCTAGGCCGGACAGGGACCGAGTAACAGATGCTTCAATCAGGTCGGGATACACAATGGCACCACTCTCCGCGGTAACCCGGTTGCCGTCAAAGTCAATGTTTTGAGCAGCATTACGAATGACGACACCGCGGAAACCGGCGTCTCCAATGACTATATTGGCCCCGTAGCCCAACAGGAAGTGGGGGAAGTCAAGCTCACGCACGGTTTTTATTGCGTGCGCGAGTGCGTCGGCATTTGTAACCTCGACAAAGAGGTCTGCGGGGCCTCCCAATTGCATCGTTGTGTACGGCGC
The DNA here is from genome assembly GCA_022821385.1 of Rhodothermales bacterium. Lineage (GTDB taxonomy): Bacteria > Bacteroidota > Rhodothermia > Rhodothermales > Bin80 > Bin80. Next base: position 2,385 of record JAJEDR010000058.1, on the reverse strand, counting down.
CAGTACCACATTCTCGCGAACGGTGTCTTTACCAAGAAGATTTTCAAGCGCTCGTTTCATACGCGGTAACAAATTAATTGAAGGGGCAACCTGCAACAAAGCAAATTGTTGATTGTACCCGTGTCACGTAGATCGTCATCCCACCAAACTGTAAACTTATTACTTGCGCAAGAAAATGAACAACCGACCAAATTTTTCGAACCCGACACGTTTACTGACCAGAGGGGCTATACTACTTGCCGTGATTCTGGTTGTTGGTTCATTAGCTACTGGTTGTATGACTACGACCATAGTCTCGGGTCAGGCTGGGGTTCGCTATTCTCTCATCGGAGGCACAAAGATGGAAAGTACATATGGTGAGGGGCTTCATCTTCATGCTCCGTGGCTGAAAGTGATTAAATACGATGTTCGGGTACAGGAGAGACTGGAAAATATGGAGGCCCTCTCTAGCAATGGATTGTCTATTGGCACGGATATTTCCGTACGCTGGAGGCCAGCATCGGAAACTTTACCGGTGCTGCATGTGGCTTACGGGGTTGATTATTTCCGGAAGCTGATTGGTCCAGAGCTCCGCAGTGTAGTGCGTGAGGTGATTGGCCAGTTTACCCCCGAGGAACTCTACTCAAGTCGAAGAATCGAATTACAGGATCAGATATTTTCCCGTGTGAAGGAGAGCGTAGAAAGCGAGAATGTCGTTGTCGAGGCCATCCTTATCAGAGATGTAAGGCTTCCTGAGCAGATTAAGGTAGCTATTGAGAATAAGTTGAAAGAGGAGCAGGAAGCGGAGCGTTACGAGTTTACCATTCAAAAGGAACGCCTCGAGGCCGAACGCAAACGCATTGAGGCAGAGGGCGAAGCGGCCTATCAGCAGATCATCACTGCAAGTCTCTCGTCTCAATTCCTCCGCTTCAAGGGAATTGAAGCTACGCAGCAACTGGCAAATTCCACGAACGCCAAAACCGTAATTGTGGGCAGCGGCAGTGATGGATTGCCATTGATTCTGGGCGGTCAGTAGTACATCGGGTAGCTGGAACTGACGTCCGTACGCCAAGCAATTCCTTATCTGTTAGGCGATAAACGGTGTACATCGGAATAGCGGGGTCGTTTTTTCTTTAGTGCTTTTTATGTATCTTAAGGAGCCTACAGGTCATGCGATCTGTTGGTCCCTTGTCCCTTCATACTAAATCCACTCAAAAAACATGGGAAGACTAATGAAAACGTTTTCTTTGACAGCAGCGTTGTTATGTGCGTTGCTTTTTCCGGGGCTGGTGAGCGCACAGAGTGTAATCTCTGGACAGGTTACCGATGATACAGGTGAGCCGCTCATTGGAGCGAATGTGCTCATTCAGTCCCTGGTCATAGGTGCGTCCACCGACATAGATGGAAACTACACCTTCCAGGTGCCTGCTGCAAATGTTGGACAGTCACTGGAGCTCACCGCTGGCTACATTGGTTTTACAGACCAAGTTCGAACCATTACGATCAGCGAGGGCATTATGACAGAAGATTTTGTCCTGGCTCCTGATCCGTTGCAGCTGGACGAGTTCGTAGTGACTGGTGTTGCCGAAGCTACGCCCAGGAAGAAACTGGCCTTCACCGTGAGCCAGGTGGACTCGGAGGCCATTACATTGGCACCGGCGTCAAACCCGGTTGCTTCAATCCAGGGTAAGGTTGCCGGTGTGGCTGTTCAGGCACGCAGTGGTACTCCTGGGGATGGGGTTTCCGTGCGCCTGCGGGGAGCCACAAGCATTACTGGTAGTAATCAGCCGCTCTTCATCGTTGACGGGGTAGTTCTCGGAGCTAATCAGGTCGATATTGATGCGCTTGATATTGAAAATGTAGAGATCGTCAAAGGAGCCGCCGCCTCTTCACTATATGGGTCGCGTGCCCAGAATGGTGTGTTCAATATCACAACGCGGCGGGGCGGATCCATTCCGCTTAACCAGACCCGCGTGACGGTTCGTAACGAATATGGAGTGAGTGGTGTGGTCAAGTCATTCCAGGCTAATACGTCTCATGATCTGCGGGTAGACGGATCTGGGAATTTCCTGGATAATACAGGAGCAAAAAATGAGTGTACTACCTGTTTGAGCAATGGATATGGCCCGGGTACGCTCCAGGATACAAATCCGCATGGTGCCGCTTTCTATGACAACCCGTATCAAGGCACGCTCTATAACGCGTTTGACCAGTTTTTCAATCCTGGGAATACATGGACCAACTACGTCGGGGTAAGCCAGAACAGTGCTAAGACAAATTTCCTCGCCTCGTTCACGAATGTTGTTGAACAGGGCGCTATTCAGGGTCTGACAGGTCTCCAGCGCAGGAACGTCCGCGTTAACCTGGATCACCGGATTCGGCCTAACCTTACCCTTTCGACTTCAG
>JAJEDR010000006.1 GCA_022821385.1 Rhodothermales bacterium | reverse complement strand
TCCGAATCCCTTTCGCGACGCAACGACAATCACGTACAGCGTCCCGGCACCGGGTAGAGTACGGCTGACCGTATACGACGTGCTCGGGCGTGAAATGGCCGTACTTCTGGACGAGCAGCAAAGTGCGGGATTGCACTCGGCACGGCTGGACGCATCCGCCTGGCCAAGCGGCCTATACTTGTACCGCCTGGAAGTCGGCAACTATTCCATTGTGAAAACCATGACGGTCGTGCGCTGAGCATGAAGCAAGGCTTCGCCTGGATTGAAGATTCCATTTGTCACTTACGGCCGCGTCAAACCTTTGATCGCCGTCAGCGAGTGCGGCTAGCCGGGCTCTCGTTCCGGTCTGCAATGCCAACACTACCCAAATCCTTTGTCCAGACCGTTCTACCCAGAAAAATAACAGCAATAAGGCGCTTGAAGAAGAGCGCCGAGCTTTTTTTGTTGCAGTTACTCGGACAAAAATACGTCTAGTTCTATTACGGGCAGATCAATGTAAGGGTCACGTGAAATGTCCGTCGAGATTCCATAAGGAGATGAAGATGCTGTAAAAAAACTTTTTAGCAAACACACTCGCACACAATTCGGTGGGCGAAGTAGCAGTTCCACGAGGAAATGCTAGCCTCAGTTGCTCGTGTTCGTGCTTTCCGGAATTGGATTATATGGGGAAGGCAAAGTATACTATGAATGCCACACTTGCTACAATCAGGAGCCAGTGAATTTCCTGAAATTTTCCCGATAGCAACTTGAGTGCTGTGTATGCGATGATACCAGCTCCGATACCATTGGTAATGCTGTACGTCAGAGGCATGAAGAACAATGTTAGGAAGGCCGGAATTCCTTCCTCATAGTTTTTCCACGGGATGTCTCGGAGTGTGGACATCATCAAAAAGCCTACAAGTATGAGTGCGGGAGCTGTAGCAGCGGGGGGTATGATGTTTGCGAGCGGACTAAAAAACATGCAGAGCAGAAAAAGTATGCCCGTAACCACAGCAGTCAGTCCGGTACGCCCACCTTCCGCAATTCCTGCAGCACTTTCGATGTAGGTCGTGTTACTGCTAACATTTGCAAAGCCACCAAATGCTGCACCTACCGAGTCCACCAGTAACACTCTGTTTATACCTGGCAATTTACCGTCTTTTGCTAGGAATTTACCTTCTTCTCCCAGCCCAACAACGGTCCCCATCGTATCAAAAAAATCGGTCAGCAAGAGTGAAAAAACCGCCAGAGCGGCAGATAGTAATCCCAACTTTGCAAACAACCCCAGATCTAGTCGGCCGAATATGGCATCTGCTCCAAAGATCCCCTGGGGAAGCCCAATAAATTCTGTGGGTATCTGTGCAGCACCGTTGAATGCCGTACCATCGGCAACGATTAGGTTGAGAATAATGGCGAGGACTGTAGTTGCACCAATGCCCAGAAGGAGTGCGCTTTTTATCCTTCTGGACAGTAGCCACACGGTCAGCAACAGCCCGATCAGAAATGTAATCACACTCAATTGAGTCAAGTCTCCCAGGGCAAGTGGTGTTCCGGTAGTATTCACTATGATTCCGCCGTTGACACCTCCGATCATGGCTAGAAATAGCCCTATGCCTGCACCAATTGATTTTTTCAAAGACATTGGGATGGCATCCATCATCGCTTCACGGAAATGTGTCAGAACGAGCACCAGTATGATGACTCCTTCTATGAATACGACTGTCATTGCCTGAACCCATGTTAACCCCATCTGACCGACCAGCTGGAATGCAACGAGTGCATTGAGTCCCATGCCTGGTGCTAATGCGAATGGGTAGTTTGCATACAGGCCCATTATGATAGTCAGCACTCCTGCAGCCAAACAGGTTAGGCTCAGTATTGCAGAAGGATGCAGTACGGCATTGGTGCTGTCAACCACCCCGCCCAGTATACTGGGGTTGACGAAAATGATATAAGCCATTACCATGAAAGTCGCAAAGCCAGCCCGAATTTCCCCCGAAAGGGTGGCTTCGCGATCTGTCAGTCGGAATAAATGGTTGGGTAAGTGCTTTATCATCTGCAAAGATGAAGGGCTCTAGTTACCAAGGTTTCCACGCGATTGCTGTGGATGGAGATTATGTTTGCCACATGAGAGATAGGGATCCTTTGGATGCCCCCTTAGCGTCCCCAATTGAGGGCTGTCAAGTCCAGCGGATCTGACCAGTACACACTTTCCGTCATGAGTAGCTCACGCAGCTCATGAAGTTGCGCTGCGTATGTGGAATCTGCAACCAGATTCTGCGTCTCGTGTGGATCCGTATTGAGGTTGAAAAGCTGCTCAGTGTGGACCCCGTCCACCTGATATTGTATGTGCTTCCAGCCATCTGCCGTGCGCACCCCGCGTTGAAAATGACGGTACGCATAGAATACCGCCGTTCGACCTGGCAACTGCGGATCCTCTATGATGGGCCGCAGACTCTCACCTTCAACCGTCGGGGGTAATGCAACACCCAAGTACTCTGCAATAGTCGGGAAAATGTCAAAGATATAGACCAGTTGGCTACGCCTCTCATTAGAAGGAATATCGGGACCGGCTACAATGAGCGGAACCCGCATGCTGTGTTCATATAGGTTCTGTTTTCCAAGAAGTCCATGGCTGCCGACCGCCAGCCCATTATCGCCTGCCACCACAATGAGAGTGTTCTCCAACTGTCCATTAGCCTCAAGCGCATCCATGACTCGCCCAATTTGGGCATCCAGCTCACTGATCATTCCATAGTACAGCGCGAGTTCCTCCCGTACAATGGCTTCGGTGCGTGGATGCTCACGAAGCCTTTCATCGCGAACATACAATTCCCCATTATCGAATGGGTGCTCAGGCAGATAATTGGCTGGCAGCGAAACTGAGTCTGGATGATACCAACTGGCGTACGGCTCGGGCGGAGTTCTTGGATCATGCGGTGAAGTGAAGGACACATAGGCAAAAAAGGGCTGATCCATCGTGCGTGCCTCGGCCAGAAAATCAATAGCTGCATCCGCATAGAGCACACTTGAATATCCCTCCACTTGTCGCCGCGCCGATCTCGGATAGGCGCCCGTAGAATCAAATTCATTTAGATGAGGGGCTTCGTGCCCTCCCTGATTGGGCCAGTGCATGCCTCCGAAAAAGATGTTATCCGCCGCCTGGAACGCACGCGCGAATGACGAACGATCGTTGTGCCACTTGCCGGTACCAAAGGTCCTATATCCCGTTTCTGCAAGAAGCTCCGGCAGCATGGTGTGGTTTGGCGGGATGCTGTCTCCCCTGGCATGTAATCGAAAAAGGGGACGCCCCGTCATAAGCATCGACCGGCTGGGAGCACAAAGTGCACCGTGCTGGCCGCCCATCGTATGTGCATGCGTGAATGCTGTGCCACGCTGCATTAGCGCATCCAGATTGGGGGTTTGCACGGCCTCATCACCCAACGCACCAATCGTGCTGAATCGTTGGTCGTCCGTGTAGAATACCAAGACATTGACCGGATCATCCTGGGGGACACTGCAGGCTGCTACAAGCAGCAAAACGGGAATTAGTCTATACATTATCGCGAGATGTTTACTAAATGAACCTTAAAATACACAGCCATTTAATCCGATCTTACCAACGAACGTCGTACCTTACGGTCAAGAACCATTTTCTCGAAATCATGCGCTCTCTATTCGCCGCGTTAATTGGATTGCTGCTTGTCGGAACCAGTGCAGCACAGACGCCTACCGTTCCACACATCGTCTTTGTAACCGGAGATGAAGAATATAGATCAGAAGAATCCATGCCCATGCTGGCCAAGATTCTGAAACGAGACTACGGCTTTGAGGTCAGCGTCTGCTACGCACTGAATGAGGAAGGATACATAGATCCTAACGTGCTGGACAATATTGACGGCCTGGAGCAACTTGAGGATGCAGATATGATGGTACTTTTCACCCGGTTTCGCGCATTGCCCGATTCACAGGCTCACTATATCCTGCAGTTTGCAGAATCTGGCAAACCAATGGCCGGATTCCGTACGACAACACATGCGTTTCTGTACAAGGATGACGAAGAACGTAAACACCTAAATAACGACTGGCCTACACGCGTCTTCGGGCAACAATGGATCACGCATCACGGTCATTTTGATGACGGCAACAATCCTCTGACGCACGTGGAAATTATTGAGGACATGCAGGCGCATCCAATCCTGAACGGGGTCACCGACTTTGATGCTTTCTCCTGGCTCTACCACGTCCATGGCGGTGAATGGAGCTTGTATGGGGACAGTCAACCGCTACTCAATGGTACAGCACTACAGTCAGGCCACGCCAATGCGGGACGTCTGGATCGGTTTCCTCTCACGAACCCCGTGGCTTGGACCAAAACATATACCGGAACGAGCGGAGAGCCTGCGAGAGTCTTCTTCACGACACTGGGACATCCATATGATTTCAAGGATGTTTCCATGCGAAAGTTGGCATTGAATGGTATCCTGTGGGCTCTGGGACATGATATTCCTGATGAAGGTGCCGATGCATCGTTCGCTGCCCCCTACGACCCGAACAATTCCGGGTTCGGAGATAAGTTCAAACCAGACATGCGTCCTGCGGATCTGTAGAGCCAAGTGCTGAGATGCATCGCCGTGGAGACAGGTGGCTGTTCGGAGTTGCGTTGAGAATTCAATCCGCGTGTTCCCAAGAATGCTTCTAGCACTGACCAAGGCAAGACAATGAATGAACCGATAGACCAATCGCCCTTCACGACATTTCGTTAACAAATCACACAATCGCCCATGAATAATTTCGAGACAGCATTCCTTTGGGCCGTCGGCATATTGTTTGCCATAGTGTTAATTCTTCTCCCGTCAATCGCGGTGTCCAAATCCAGGGGAAGGTCCAATGGTAAGATAGACTTAAATGGATTGGGGCTCGGACTCCCCAAGGGTTCTGTCCGTTCGATGCTGGCACTCCTTATCGTGGGTGCATTCATGGCTATTGCTGCACTTGGCGCTGGATACAGGGGGACTGACGATCTGAAGTACTTCGTGGAGGCTCTCAGTGCATTGGCAGGAGTGGCCGGGGCTGTGGTTGGTTTCTATTTTGGAAGCAGAGGATCCCAGCCAGACCCACAGAATGGTGGAGCACCTAAGCCACCGGTCACCCCCCAAAAGCCAAGGTCCACCGGGGAACAGGGAAAGGGTAGCAAGCCCAATCAATAGTGATGCAAATTCCGACGAAGTGGGCCACTGAATCCGATAGAAGTGAGCCACGTTGCGCGCCGGAGGATTTGATCATTGGAACACCTTGATCCAATCCGCTGTCCAAGTTCCGCGGAGTATTCATTTTTCTGATACCTACCCGTTGACTCGTTTCAAACTTGGACTCTGGCGCTCAATATAACGGGGAATATCTGATGTTTCAAAATTCAAAGTCTTAAAAGGCCGTCTTACTGATTGAGGATTAATGCCCTGCTTTATTGAGCTTAAAACACCAGCTGCTTCTAAGTAGTTTTCAACTCTAATGAATTGTTCGGTATTCCAAGGAAGTTCGTTAAGATCATTTCTCATCAGGTTTTTATTTTCCTTTACCGCCACAACTTTTATCCCTTGTTTCAAAGCCGCCAGAGTAGGAAGCCCTAAACAACCATCGGGAATGACCAAGCAGGAAATGTCTTTTGCCGAAATAATATCATCATAATGAAACGCCGCCTGATCAGTAATTATCTTGGGGCTTTTATGAAGTCCTTTCAAGACACAGTGAAAAAAGGTTGTGGAAACGGCTTCCGCTGACATTCTGGCTTCAACAACTCCAGGATCTTCATGAGCAACTTTGGGTGATTCAAACATTGGGGAATGAGCCGAAGGAATGTTTAGCTTGTAGGAGACAGCGTGGGTAAGCATGGCTTCTACCCCTCCCCAAGGATTAACCATTTCTCCTCTACGGCGAAAGTATTCCGTATGATACTCCCTCGGAACATCAATTGTCGTTGAGATGGCAACTGCGTCATATGTTCCTTCGTACCTCTTCAAAACGGAGAATAAATTATCAATCCCGTCAATGGTGCCGACAGCTCTCTCGGAAGAGGAATATCTGGATTCCATAGTTATTGAGGGATCTAATTTCACCACATCGGAACATGTTATGCCCAAGACTGCTCTGGCGGCATTGACAGAATTAACAGCCGCATTCTCAAAGACTTCGTGCTCATTTTTGTCTATGATAACAAGAATTCTATTTGATCTTACGGGTTGCAGACCTACGGTCCCCATCATCAAGCGACAGATTGTACTCCCTTCAACATAAAGACTATTCTCAGGCATTTCATTGAGGTCGGAAGCATTAAAAACATTTGGATGAGTGATGAGGTTATCACAACTTGAAGATAATAGTCTTGCAACCGGTGTAGCATCTCCTGCGTGGCCCCCGATCTCGCAGCCAATTCCAGTAGGAATCAAGAAAACCACATTGAAATACTTTGTGTTTTCAAACCTTCGCTTTCTAAACTTAAATACTAACTTCGCTTCCTCAAAGCTGCTTGTATCCTCCGTGCGCAAAGCACCGACTTCGCAATTATAGTACGAACCTGAGCTATCGGTAACAGAAATTCTTATAGGTAGCAATCCTTCCTTGCTCAGATGGGAGGATGTTTGCTCTTCAATATATGACAGCAAATCTCTGTTGTCCTGGATCTTGGGGAAGGACAGTTCCCTTTCTAAAAACCGCATAACTTATCCTCCGTAATAGTGCATATAGTGTTCAAGAGTAAAACTTTTTACCCTTTTCAGTCCAGTATCTTCTTCAAGACAGTAAACATCAGGAAGATTGATCCCATTAAACATGTGTGCCTTAGCCAGAGAGTAGCTTCCCACTTTCTCAAAAATGACTTTTGAACCCAGTGCCAACTCATCCTCAAAGCGATACACGCCAAAAACGTCCCCTGCCAAACAACTGCTCCCTGCTAATATATACTCGTTCTTATTGGAGCAGGCATCTCCCCAAACATCAGGTTCGTATTGGTATTCAAAGACTTCCGGAAGATGATTCACGGTAGTGTCTAAAACAGCAATGTATTTTCCATCCCTCCGAAAAAGATCAATAACTGAAGAAACCAGAAATCCACAGTCCCGGACTAGAAAGTTACCAGGCTCAATAATAATTTCACCGAAATCGTAACTGTGATTAAGTTCATCTATTAGTCCAAAAAAAAGAGATAGGTCTTTTGACTCATCAAAACAATAACCGCCACCCAAGTTAATCCACTTAAACCGTTTAAGCTGATCTGCGAGTCCAATCTCTAGTCTGGACAATGTCTCAGCTAAATGAGAGAAGTCTTTACTTTCGAAGTTCGTGTGAAAATGAATTCCCTCTATTTTTTTGAAAAAATCCGAGTCGGTGGAAATCTTGTTATTGATCTGAGAAATGGGAACACCGAGCTTTGAAAATTCACGGCAGGGGTTGTATCTGGGATCTTCAATAAAGGAGATTTCTGGATTCACTCTTATCCCGTAACTTTGCTTGCCGAGTTTAGATTCAAAGTATGAAAACTGCTCTAACGAATTAAATGTTAAATAACTGGCAGCAGTTGAGATGTCTTCCCATTGATCATTCCTAATCCCTGGGCTGACAAAATGAATCTCTTTCCTGTTCTTGCAAGCTTTCTGTGCCAGCCTAGCTTCAAAAAGAGAACTTACAGAAAATCCTTCCAGAGATTCCATTTCCTCCAAGATCCTTAAGAGAGGTAACGGCTTTGTCGAATAAAAGACTTTACAGTTGGATTTGTTTTTTATCTCGGAAAGAAAAGTTGTTCTGTTTTTTACTTCACCAAGATTGTAGACAAACGCTGGGGTTCTATCAAGCTGTTCTACACGGAAAGGAACCTCTATTGGAGACATCCTTCCCTCCGAAAATAGAATTTTGCAAATCCTGAAAATTCACTGGTAGGAGATACATATTTTCGCATAAATTCAATTGCCGCTGAGTATAATTCGTTACCACCATTCCGCAATAAACGTCGTATCAACTCATATTCCTCGAGTTTGCCTTTTCTTTCCTCCATCACTTTTCTATCATTTATTCCTGTCAGTGCGTTGACTGTATTCTCACCTCGTTCACATCTTCCAATGGCCTTTACCATAAGTCCAGTTTCTCTGACATCGTAGTCTATAAACAACTCAGGGTTTTCATTCAGGGGATTGATCAAAATAGGTACTTCCTTTCCAAGGTCAGTATCTTCTAGGTAGGCTCTGTTTTTCTCGTCCTTCAGCGGAAAATGTGAGCTCTTCTTTTGGTTACATGTCTTGCAGGCGATCAGTAAGTTCTCCCAGTCATAGGCGAGCCACCAGTAACCCGGATGATTTAATTCAGCTTCTTTAACTTTGCCTTTGGGACGAAAGTGCTCTACATCGAATTCTTTTTTGTCTCGGTTTCTTTCACAGTAACAGCACTTGCCAAGTTGAGATTCGTACAGGAAATCTTTGACTTCTGGCGCGGACCATAATGTATTGAACTTAATCTTAGTAGAGTTTGATTTTCCAGACCCTACTAATTCCCTAATTTTCCGCAGCACTCTTTCTCTTTTCCTGTCCATAGCAGTATCGGCAGGGGGGCTTCCACGCTCAATCTTGATCATTACTTTTGATTTCGTAACGGCCTTCAATTAACTCAATAAGCCTTTTCCTTTGCCGCCAATCTTCTAAGTGGTCCCACATAGGTAAGTTCTTCAGTTCATTTTCAATAGACTGAAACTTCTGCTTCTCTTTCTCACTTCTTTGACTTTCTTCCTTAAGATATATATCTCTATACGCTTCCAGTTTACTTTCCACGGAAATACTCCTTGTATCCGTAAGATCAAAAATGCCTGAGGTCAATATCTGATCCGCCCTGTAACCCTTGAAGTCCTCTTGGAGATTGAACCTATCAATATCGCTGTATCCGTCTGGAATAGGAGTCTTGAAAAGCCAAGACCCACCTTCCAAATCGCCAAGTCCCAAGGCACAGATGGGAGTGTGCGTACTGCATATGAATTGTACATTTGGAAACTGTTCTGAGAGAATTTTCACGATACTTCGCTGCCATCTTGGGTGGAGGTGCTGTTCAAGTTCGTCAATGAAGCAAATTCCTGAAAGATTGCTTAAATCAAAATCTTCATCTTTCCTGTACATCAAATTCCAGCCTAGAAAATCTAGTATAGCGGAAGTCAATGACTGATACCCATCACTCATAGAATTTAAAGATTCCTTTACTCCGCTAGTCTTAACATATAACCCCGTTCTTTCCAGAGAAATTTTAACGTCATCACGAAGCATCAAAACTTTCTTTAATGTGTTTTTAAGTTTTTCCCATTCATCCTCAGAAGCAATCTTAATCCTAAATGCCACCAATTCTGGGTTCTGCAGAGGATGTTCATAGTTAAAGAGTGTATACACAGCATCAACCGTTGCATATTGCTCATAAGATTTTGTACCTGTAATAGATCTGCCTGCACCGTATGCTGCTGCGAAAACTCTTTCTCTTACAGAATCTGAATCTGCGTCTCTGGTTTCGCCTCGACTACTCTCACCAACTGGTTCTACTTCCTGAGAAACAGATTCGCTATCCCCCTTTACCTTTATAGAAGTTCGAATCGTAAAACGCTCGTCTTCATCACTCTTTAAGTCTATCTCAATGGTCCCCTCCTTTTCACCCCGTCTTAGATATTCTCCATGTAATTCCAACAAAAGCCCAGATGCGCCTTCTTTATCACATAGCCCCACAGCCATACTTCTAAGAATAGTTGTCTTTCCATATCCGTTATCTCCCACGAAAAGAGACCAATTCTTAATACTACCTTTGTCATCCTCAAACGAAATCTCAATGTCTTTGAAACATTTAATATTCTTAAGCTTCAGTTTTGATATCTTCATTTTCGGGTAATGTCAACAGAATTCATTCGTAGACCAAGAAATCTCGTATTCCTTTTGGGTCCAGCCAAAAAACGGCAGGAGAACCATACCATGTAGAGTGAGCTCATGCAAGACGACGTGTTACAGGAGTTCCCTTTAACTGTTTCTGCTCGGCGAATTAGACTCTGTCGGGCATTCAGTTCCCTGTGGAGTGTTTTCATTTTTTCTCCCCGAACAAGTTTCCTCTTCCAGCGGGGTAATTCCTGAACATTCCCCTTCCATTTATTCGCCGATCACGACGGCCTTCTCCGCAGTCGGAAAATTCTCCGGTATGGGTAACGTAACCTCCCCCGTGGCCAGCCATTCCACGCTGCGCTGCAATAGTGTTCTGAACCCGACACAACGAAGCGCGCGGTCGTCCTCTTGCCCTCCCCAAAGGTGACCCGGTAAAAACGTCATGGCTTTACCCTCACCAAACGGCGTCCACCAGACCATTAGTTCATGCCGTCCGGTTCCGCCAAACTCGAGGTCACTCCATGTGGTCGCCAGCACATTCATTCCCTCCGCTGGACCGCGCTGGCCGTGATAAAGCTCATCATGAGGATGCATCCACACCGTTGGTAAACCTGCCATAACAGGATGTTCGGCGTCCCGTGTCGTGATCTGCCAGTCATGTAACGACCCATGACCAGCACCACGATCCTCTCCTGGAGGTATGCGCAACAGGCCCTGCTCCTCATCCCAGTATGCTCCGTGACCGGCATCTTTTCCTCGCCATAAAAGCCCAACCATGGCCTCATAAGCCTCCCATCCCGGAAACGAATTATTTGCCGCATGTTGGACCAGAATACTGCCGCCCCCAGAGACGTACTCTTCAAAATCCTTTTGCACACGCTCCGGCCAAGGCTCTCCATTATAGGCCAACACCACCACATCGTACGCACCAAAGTTAGGCTGCCAACCGTCCCAGGCTTCCTGGTCAGCTTCTTTACCCGGGGATAGCGTCAGATCGACCGAAAATATCCCAACATCCAGGAGCGTCCGCTCAAGATGTTCAACGGTACGTTCCCAGTCATGATTGTTCTGCCCTGATACAATCAGTACAGACGACTGGTTGAGGGTCCCGAAGCTTAACACCAAGCTCCATACCAGATGCAGTGCAGTAATCATAGCTGTATTATCCGACAAGTGAGTATCTTATCATCCATTATACAAATTTATGAATCAATTGAGACTTGCGTTAGCGCAAGCCCCAGCGTAATTGTTAACCTTGCCTAGTGCTTAGAATGGAGTGGACGGGTCTTCAACCCGAAATGGTTCGCAGCGAACTCACGGAGATTGTGGGTGATGCACATGTATCAACCGACGATGCGGACCGACTCGTGTATGCAACTGACTGGTTTTGGCTACCACAAATGTGGCTGGACCGCGGTGAAATCCCGCGTAAGCCCGACTTTATTGTCCGTCCCAAGAGTGCAGAGGAGATCTCGGCTATTCTTCAGGTCGCCAACGCCTATCGAATCCCAGTTATTCCCTGGGGAGGCGGATCTGGTTCTCAGGGAGGTGCATTGCCCGTATTCGGGGGCATAGTCCTTGATACGAAGCGAATGAACCGGATTATCGAGATTGACGAAAAGTCTCTAACCGTCACCGCCGAGGCCGGCATCAACGGCAAGCAACTGGAATGGGCCGTAAACGAGAAAGGCCTCATGCTTCCACACTATCCTGCCTCGGCAAACTGTGCAACACTGGGAGGATATCTGGCTCCTCGCGGTACGGGAACAATCAGTACCAAGTACGGCAAGGCCGAGGACCTAGTACTGCGCATGCAGGTTGTGCTGCCGGACGGACATATTTTGCGCACCCCAATTGTACCTCAACATGCAGCTGGACCTGACTTCTATCGGTTGTTCCTGGGCTCCGAAGGTACCTTCGGTGTCATCACAGAAGCTACCATGCAGCTGGACTATCTGCCCGAATGCCGCCTGCTTCGTGCCGTGCTTTTCGAAGACTTAACGGACGCAATTGAGGCGGGGCGACAAATCATGACACGCCGACTGGAGCCCTTTGTGATTCGCCTGTATGATCCCCGTTCAACTGCATCCCGAGTGAAAAAAATTCTGGGGTACGAACTTGAGGGTGCCTACATGGTGCTGGGATTTGATGGCGATAAAGATATTGCAACTCTGCAGGAAGAAAAGGCTATGGACATTATCAATGGGTTTGGGGCTCGTGACCTCGGACGCGAACCTGGCGAGGCCTGGTGGAATCATCGCTACGACTTTTATTATCCTCCGCAAAGCCTCAAGCTGCCGTGGATGTACGGGACCACAGAAACCGTAACGACCTACGATAAGATTGAAAAACTATATTTCGCAGAAAAAAAAGCTGTCGAAGAAGGCTACAAAGAGTGGGATATCGACTTCATTGGTCATTTTTCCCACTGGTTCCATTGGGGGGTGATGGTCTATACACGGTTTATCATCCGCAATCCTCCCGATGATGCCAAAGAAGCCGTTCGGCTTCACAACCGGGTTTGGAATACGGCCATGACTGCAGTCCTGGAGAATGGGGGAATGGTGAATGAGCATCATGGTGTCGGTTTGAAACTCTCCCGGTTCATGCGTCGTCAGTATGGAGATGCATGGCCATTACTGGATCGGATCAAGAAAACACTTGACCCAAACGGAATCATGAATCCAGGCAAAGTTGGGTTTGGACATTAAACTGTAGCAAATGAACACAGCGATTGGCGCCATAGAGAATTGTCGATTCTGCCTCATGTGCCGACATGTGGCGCCAGTGGGCCATATAACTCATAACGAGTCCGTCACTCCGCATGGTATCGCCCTTGTAGCAGCTATGCAACGCCAAGGACAACTGACCTGGAATCCCAGCACGCTGGATGTTCTGTACGCTGAACCTGACGGAGGAAACTGTCGAGCACACTGTGTGACGGATCAACCGTTGCCCGCTGCCATCGCCGCCATTCGTGCAGAAGTAGCCGACGATGGACTTGCTCCTCCAGAAGTGGTCAGAGCACACGACCGGATCGCTGAAAATCATTCAGCCTTCGGAAGCTATGAGCCTGCTACTAAGCAGGGGGAGTGGGGCTTGTTTGTTGGGGATGTAGGTTTCAACCTCGCTCAGGAGACTATGCGAGCTGCCCTAAAACTGCTGGAGGCCTGCGAACTGGATGTCGTTTCAGTAGGCTGTGGACTTGACAGTGGGTTTATCCCCTGTTCATTGGGCTATCCCAGGACAGCACAAGCGCAGGCCCGTCTGTGCATAGAAGAGGTTCAGCGTACCGGCATTAAAAAGCTCTTGGTGCTTTCGCCGCAGGATCTCTTCGCGTTTCTCCAGATGCACCAGGAGCGATTGGATATTGCTTGGCCCGAAGATGTGGTAATTATTGATCTGGTTGATTTTCTGGCCAGTCAGGTTCCGAATCTCAAAATGATCCCACCTGCTGGAACCGCAGAAAATGCCACGGCCTATGTAGACCCTACGCATGCGGTTCGACTTCCTAGACGTTTCGATGCTGCGCGTACACTTTGTGAGGTCGCTCTGGGCTATGCTCCATTGGAGCTCTTTTGGCGAGAAGATCGTGCACACCCGGTTGGAAGCACAGCGATTCAGTTTACTCGGCCTGATATTGGCGTCCGGCTGACCGAGGCACGGCTGGAGGATGCCATCAATCGTGGTGCACAATCTATCGTGTGCGACGATCCCGTAACGCTCTATGAACTCCGTCTTCGCAATGAAAGCAACCTGCATATACAGGGTCTCTACGAGACATTGCTCACACAACTACCTCCTCATTCGTGATGGCCAAGACGGTTGTACTTATTGGCACACTGGACACCAAAGGTCCAGAAATTGCCTATCTGCGTGACCGGCTCCAAGCACTCGGGCTATCCACCATCGTGATCGACTCCGGCATTCTCGGCGAGCCACTGGAAATCGTGCCAGATATTCCACATGAAGAATCGGCAACCTACGCGGGCTCCAACTTGGAAACCATGCGTACCGCCGGCAGCCGGGGAAAAGCTGTTGATCTGATGCGTGAGTCGCTCAAGAATCTCGTATCGGAATTGTACAGCACTGGACGGCTTGACGCGATCGTGAGTATGGGCGGTGCAGAAGGAGCAGTTATGGGAGCCGCAGCCATGATGGTGCTTCCAGTTGGTGTACCCAAAGTACTAGTATCTCCTATTGCCTCAGGATTCCACTACTTCGCACCGCTGGTTGGTACACGAGACATGATGATTGTTCACTCCGTGGTGGACATTTTGGGGTTGAATCCTATTGCATGCAGCATCTTTGACAACGTAGCTGCAGCGTTGTACGGAATGGTCTTGCATGGCCGCGGTCTAGTCCCACCTAAGGGACGCAACGTTGCGATCACCATGTTGGGCAACACAACAACGGCAGTCATGGCGGCAAAGGATCACTTGGAGCGTGCCGGGTACGAAGCCGTTATTTTCCATTCCAATGGTGTGGGTGGCCCAGCCATGGAGGAACTTGCAATGCAAAACCAATTCGTCGGTGTGATTGATTTCACAACTAACGAGGTCTACGACCCGCTCGTAGGAGGCATTCACGACGGCGGTCCCGACCGTCTGGAAGTTATCGGCCGCCTTGGATTGCCTCAGGTCGTTGTCCCGGGATGTATTGACTTCAGCGTCTGGAATGCCGGTACCGTCCCCGAAAAGCTGCGCAGCCGCCCCAAGTATGACCATAACCCCGAATATGTACTCGTTCGCGCCTCCAGCGATGAAATGGCTGAGCTTGGCCGAATCTTCGCCCGAAAACTGAATCCTGCCCAAGGCCCCGTCAAGATGGTCATTCCTCTAAGAGGTCTGTCTATCCCAAATGTACCCAAGGGAGTATTTTGGGATCCTGAAGCTGACGGTCGATTCATCGGCGAGCTAAAGCAACACCTACGAACGGATATTCCGATAGAGCCTTACGACTGCCATGTGAACGATCCAGGTTTCGGGGTCGCCGTGGCAGATATATTCATCCAACTCATGGAATCACAGCAAACATGATCGCATCATCACCCAACGACCTTAGCCACCTGCCGAAATTAACCTCCGGCGACAACGAATTCCGCGCACAATTCCTGTCATGGGATCTGGGAGACCTGACCATGACGGACATCAAAACTTATCTTCAGCACAAGGATATTGTCTTGGTGCCCGTAGCCAGTCTAGAGCAGCACGGACCGCATTTACCGCTCTACACGGATACTATCACCGCAATTCACATGTCTCAGCGTGTGGCACACCTGATTGGCGTTGTGCACTCGCCGCCCATCTGGATGGGCTACTCACCGCAGCATATGCATGAGCCCGGTCAAGGACGGGGCACCATCACGGTTCGAAGTACAACGCTCTTAGCTGTAATGCATGATGTCGCACGTAGCCTGATTCACCATGGATTCAATCGTATCATCTTCATCAATGGCCATGGTTCAAATGTCAAGGTTGTTGACCCAGTCCTGAGAAAGCTCCGCTACGAGACAGGTGCTCTTATCAGCTTCGTTAAACCGTACATGGAGCGCTACACGGGAATCCTGAAGGGACTGATGGAAAACCCGCCCGAGGAGACACCCGGTTGGCATTCCAGTGAGCTGGAAACATCCCAGGATCTCGCATGGAATGAGAAACTGGTTCGAATGGATCGGGCAGCATACACCAAGGCGCACATCCCTGATTTTCTGCCCCGATCCTTTGCTAAAAAAGATGGAATGCCTGACGTGGAATTTGAGGGATATAATTATTTCAATTTCCCCATGGATCACCACGAGTTTATTGAGAGCGGGGTTATCGGCAATCCGCTACGCGCCACTAAGGAGAAGGGGGAGGAGGCCTTTCGTAGGCTCTCTGAACATGTAGCCCGTGGAGTACTGGAACTCATGAAGGTACCTGTTGAAGTACATAGCCGGGACTTCGTGGATCGGGTCATGTAACGGACACCTAAGTACTTCCATTTTGCGTTCGTACAAAGAGCACGCTGCTCTTCCAAACCACTATGCTGTTGTTCACTCTTAGAACCCTAGGAGTTGGCAAAAGT
The DNA here is from genome assembly GCA_022821385.1 of Rhodothermales bacterium. Taxonomy (GTDB): domain Bacteria; phylum Bacteroidota; class Rhodothermia; order Rhodothermales; family Bin80; genus Bin80. The sequence goes on along the minus strand of JAJEDR010000006.1, from coordinate 30,267 downwards.
GCGTCAATTTCAGCGGAATAAAGACTCAAGGATGCTATAACCTTGCGCCCGTGAGGATACTATTGTCACTGACGGAAATATTAATGGTCACTAAAAGTCTTGGCGCTCTTTATATGATCCCGACACCCAATGCTTCAGTAGCGTGGAGCGGACGACTAACTCGACGATGCGCACATGGCGCACTATTCCGTCTGAATCAGTCATTTGAAGTGTTTCACAAAGAATGAATGGATCAGCCGCTTTCACTACGGACAGATTTTCTGGATAAATTGTTTTTTCGCGAGCCCCAAATTTGCAGAAAAGTGCTCCTTGTTAAATTGTTTTTCTTTGCATAAGGCAGAGCTATTCTGAATTCCCCACGGTAATTCAGGCCAGATCACCGACCATTGCGATCCCGCTCTCAACTAGGATCCGCTCTGAAAGCCTCTCCACCTGGCTACGAAGTGCGCAAAGCGTATGTGATCGTCCCCGCAATACTGGCGGACTCCCTAATAATGTGGACGGTCCGTAAAGAGGAGCCGATGTAGGGATCGGTCCAGTGGATGCTGGACGACTGGGCAGAGAAGTACGCCCCCATTGCGCCGCCCCCCTCCGACTGTAGATACCTTCCGTTGACCCCGTTCCCGCCCAGAAGCGGAGCCGATGGTAACCCATGAAGTTTGGGCATCTGCATATCCCGGGACGCGCACTGCGCTTTCCGCCAGTTGACTATTGCGCAACGAATCACCCTGTGCAGTGTCGTTCTGGCGATCCTGCATGACCGGGTGGAGGAAACATGCCTAAACGTTCACATGATGGTACAAGCGTGCGAACAGACGTAGCAACACCGCTCTACTTGAATACACAGGGTATTCAAGTTCTTTTTGGTGCTTCATCATCCGTCGCCCTGATGCATGCTGCCAAGGTGAACAATCTGTTCCAAATCCTCACCCGACCGTAAGACTTCATGCCGCTCCTATCCGGCAAAGAACATGCCGTAGGCGACCATGACCCCAATCGCCGTGACCCCGAGTCCAATGAGCGTGAGGCCCACTCCCATAATCCAGCGCGTCACCCTATTGGATCCTCGGAACGCATCCAGTTGTGCCTCATTTGACTCTTTGAGTGCGTCCAGCCGGACATTGGTGGACTCGTGGATTGCTGCCAACTGTGCCTTGTTGGACTCAATGAATGCGTCCAGCTGCGAGCCGAAGCGCTCTATGGTATTGATAGCGGCCATGTTGTAAATCTCGTTGGCTAGTTCGGTTGTCTCATTGGAAGAGAACGTGTTCGCCTTGGCCAGCTTTCGCAACAAGAAGAACAGCTTGTTTGTGTTAAGCGATGGCTCGGCCATGAGCATTCAAATTAGGTTAAATGGCTTTAGTTTCCTTTTTGTCTCTTTTTCGGGAAACTACAAAAGTCGTTCGTGATTTTCATCAATTGGCGATATAAACAGACGGCATGTGTCCCTCGTCAGATACAGTCTTCAAACAGTTCGACTTGTTCAAACCGCGGCTTCGATTTCTCCGACCCAAGTCCCCTTGGCACTATTCCGGCGGTTCCGGCACCCAATGCTCCAATAGCGCGGAACGGCCAATAATCTCGACGATGCGCACACGGCGCTCTACTCCGTCTGAATCGGTCAATTGGAATGTCTCGCCGAGAACGAATTGAACGGGCTGCGGCCGACCCCGGTCAATAGAGAGATCTGAAGCATACAGATAGGTGCGCTCCAGCGCATCCCGTATGGGGTTTAGACGCCCCCTCAAGCCGGGAACATGACCCGTTGCCTCGGCAAAGATGACACTTCCACCCCGCGGCATTGGAGCCAGATCAAGAGCGAGAGCTCCCGTAGCGGGTAGCCATTCTCGTACCAGGCCCGCTGAGTATCCGAGTGCCGCTCCGAATACGGTCACCGGCAGTTCGGTCGTGTACAGATCCAAGGTTGCCTCGCCATTCTCATCCGAGACCGCCTGTTTCCAGGTCCGGTTCGGAAACAGCACCAAAACATTTGCTCCGGGCAGGGGCTGCCCGTCAGTTCTAACCGTGACAACCACGCGGGACGAGACGGATTCCTGCGGTGCGGAGGGAATTCGCAGCAAGACCTCTGCATCATCAATCAATCGGTACTCCGGCGCCCTTCCTGAAAGCTCGCGGGTCTCTCGGATGATTGTGGGCACACCGTCCCCGCGGCGCTCCATGAAGTAGCGTCTATCCGCAGAGCCACGAATATCACCCACTCCCATCCGTCCCATTACAGAGGCGATGATCTCGTTTCGTGTCGCCTGCCTCAGCGTCATGCTCTCAAGTGTCAGGCTGTTGGGGAGCGCACCGGGCGATTGGATTTCCAAACGATCTGAGAACATAGACAGGCGGATTCTGCTGCTACGAATTGAATAGTCACGATGCACTACAGCATTGACAACCGCCTCAAAGATTGCCTTCTCGCTGTACTGCGGCATATCAATCCGTGCAGGGGTCTTACGAGCAGCCACTTGCATATTCCGCCCCGTAAACGTTAGCGCATCTGCGATTTGCTGCTGAAGTGGACCAGTGATCTCTTGTGAGTCCACTTGGCCGGTCGTACGATCCGCTCCGCGATAGCGGGTTGCTGAGATGACAGCGTTGGGCAGCCATTGCTCAGGATGTCGGGTACACAACAACACACCGGCTACGGTCGCACATTGCATCCCAGATTCATCCGACGTGAGTAACGCGAGCTTCGCCAGCGCTACCTCCGGCTCAATGGCACCCTCGGTGCTTAGCATTGACCTCCATAGCACCGGGTCCAACGTGTTAAACCCGGTTTTTGCCACTGGCCTCTCGTCAAACGACAGATACCGACCCTGTGCGCGCCGCTGCGCTAACCGCATTGGCTCGTCACCAGTCAGTCGACGCTTGCTTGCCCCAACCCGGATCCAGCTTCGGCCGCCACACTCGTACAGCGAGTCGCCCCTGGGTACCTCAACCAAGACGAAGGCTCTGTCATCCAGCTTCCGGCGATACACCTCGATACGCAGACTCGGATTGATGGCGTCAGTGCTCACTTCAACTACTAAATTATCAAGCGCATCCATCTGTTCGCGAGTCATATCTTGAAGGATCCCGTCATCCGTCACACCCATCAAGAGCCGACCTCCGTCCGCGTTGGCAAACGCGATCATCTCGGCAGCAATATCACTGCGACTGGGGCCTACAGGATGTCCGCCTGAGAATTCCACCTGCTTGAATTCCCATTTGTTGTCCTCGCCCAGCTTTAGTCGCTGTCGAATGTCCTCGTCGCGCACCATCACTCAATCCTCAACTCAAGCACATGGAAGTTCCCAGTAGTGAGAGCATCAATCTTCATATTCTTGGACTGCTGATCACTCAGTTCAGATATCGACCGCTTTATCAACTCTCCCAAGCAGTAAAAGCTCTGAAAAAAATCGTTATTCTGCGGCATGGAAGTGATGCGCTCGAAACATCTATTTTTTACAAACTGTCGTCAGACAACAAGAAATTCCCGCACTCATCCCCGTTCGACAACCTCACCTGCACTTTTGGCATTATGGCAACTTGATCGGCGTTCAGAATCCATTGCAGTAAATTCGGTATGAAACCAAGCTACCGCACGGTTGGGATTATCTGCATTACTCCAATCGAGGTCAAGGGTTCGCTGTTGGGATAATTGTGCGTAGCATCTTTAACTAATATGGTTCTCCCCTACAAAAATCACGGTATTGCCATTAGGAATATTCGGTTCGAAGCGACCAGAGCTTACTTTAATCACTAACTTATCAAGCGAGTCCACCTGTTCACGAGTCATTGCCTTGAAGGAGCCCGTTATCTGTCACGCCCACCATGTACCACCTCCGAGCTCCAACGTATGGATATTCCCAGTAATAGAAACATCAATCTTCACGCCTCTCTGGACGTGCGATCAAAGATCATTGAACCCTAACATTCCACCCGGGCAGAAACAAATGTGTGTCTGCAGATCGTACTTCAGGAATTCAAACGCACGCCACATAAGCTGCCTATAACAAACTCAAATTAGCGGCAATAACGTCTCGGCAGAACGGCGTACATGCATATCATAAAAATCAGAACTGAATACGCTGCTGCCGTGATCCTCCAGGAACTTGCGCTCAGAATCCGATATCCCCTCAGGGTTGGAATCTACGCTGCCCGGAAATCGATTAGCCGGCGTACGATCAAGTGGCGGACAAAACTCAACCGAAATCGCACCTTCGTAACCAACCTCTTTTAATGCCTGCACGATTGCCGACCAATCCAGACAACCCATGCCACAGGCCATGCGGTTGTTATCTGCAACATGAAAGTTCACCAGACGGCCTTGGGCCTCGTGAATTGCAGCAATCGGATCATCCTCCTCAATATTCATATGAAAGATATCCAGACATACCCCACAATCCGGGGCCACCGCCTCAGCCAAGGCTATCGCCTGAGCACCCCGGTTGATGAAATATGTCTCGAATCGATTAATGGGCTCAATGCCGATCTTGACCCCACACTGACGCCCATGCTCATTGATCTCCTGCAAAGCAGAAACACACCAATCCCACTCCATCTCTGGAGTTGAGTCCGGAACGATTTTCCCGACCGTGCTGGGCACCACCGAGATAACCTCCCCACCCAATTCGCCCACCATCGTGATGCAATCTTTCACATAAGTCACTGACTCTGCTCGCTGATCCTCATCTTTTGCAAGGAGATTGCGCTCATCAAGCATCAAGGTGACACTGCCCCAACAACGCACCCCGTAGTCATCCAGAAGCTTCCTGACCCTACGGGTATCGTATTTGTAGGGCTCGCCTTGAATTTCGAGGCCCTTGTAACCGTACTTGGCTAACCGCTCAACGGTAACCTCTATCGGTTCGACTTTCATCCAGTTGTGAATCGCAAGATGCATTTGGTTTCGGATTAACAATACGTGTGTGTTTCAAAAATACAACGCAAGGACCTGTTTTCTGCACTTATGTGTCACGCGTTGTCTTTAGTTCGTGACGCGCCGCTAGTCGGCGAACGATCTCATCTGTGCTAACGCCAACGAGAATAACCGTGCCAATAATAGCGAACTCCAGCTGTGTTGGTATACCCAATATGTTGATGGCATTGTAAAGGAGGCGCAGCACTGCTGCCCCGATCACTACACCAAAAATCGATCCCTCGCCCCCTCGCAGACTGCATCCTCCAAGAACCGCTGCCGCGATCGCATACAACTCGTAAAAATTACCATGTACGGCTGGCTGAATAGAGTTCACGTCAAGCGAAAACAGCAGCCCCCCAAATCCAGCGGTCATCACGCCGATCACGTACGCTACCGTGATCATCCGACTCGTGTTGATCCCACTAAAACGTGCGGCTTCCTCATTGTATCCTAGTGCCAACAGGTAGCGTCCCCAAACCGTGTTATGCAGAAATCCCGCCGATAATAAAGCCAAAACAATCAGGATCACGAAAGGAATTGGAAGCCCAAAATCACCGACAATAGGAATGCGGCCGATAGCCAATTGTCGCAAACCATCAAAAGCCGAACCAAAACCCTGCGTTTGATCACCTGCAAGCCAACGGGCAAGCCCCCGGTAAACCAGTAATCCACATAGTGTCACAACAAACGGCTGCAGGTTGAGCTTAGTCACCAAAACTCCGTGAAAAATGCCCATAACCAGGAGAACACCAAACAAGATCAGCAGAACGAGTACCAGAGACATACCGACATCGACCAGCAACATCGGTACAAGAACACCGACAAGCGCAATCACTGAACCTGTGGACAGATCAATACCACCGGTAATAATGACAAAGGCTGCTCCAATACTTATGATTCCGAAGAGACCTGTCCATCGCAGCGTGTTCTGCAGATTGTAGGCGGTCAGAAAGTTCGGCTCCAGTATCGCTGTGAGCACAAACACCGCAACAAACACTCCGAGTATTCCAAATATTTTTTTCATGCAACTTCCCCTATACTTTCCTCCTCAATGGGGGACTCGTGAGTCGATCCAGTAGCTAGTTGCATTAGCGCCCTTTCGGTGAGTTCGGTATGGTCCAGGTCTCCGACTATGGTGTGATCCTGCATGACCAGCACGCGATCAGAAAGTGCAATGATTTCGTCAGATTCACTGCTAACCAACAGGATCGCCATCCCTCTAGCAGCCAGTTCGTCAATAGCTTTATAGGTCTCCTGCTTCGCTCCCACGTCAATACCACGCGTAGGCTCATCCAGTAACAGAACGTGAGGATGCAGCGTGAGCCATTTACCTAGTACGACCTTTTGCTGGTTACCACCGGATAAGTGACGGGTTGGTTTACTCGCCTGAACACCTTGGATGTTCAACTGGCTAACCATTTTCTTTGTCACATCATTCTCCCATGCACGATCCAGCAACTTCCAACCCAGATAATGTCGATACAATGCTCCCAGGCTAAGATTGGGCTGTGTGGACATTTCCAGTATCAGGCCCTGCATAGCCCGATCTTCGGGAACCAGTGCAATACCGGCCGCTATGGCGTGGCGCGGGGATTTCAACTCGACGGGTCGGCCGGCTACGGTAACAAGTCCGCTCTTCGGCATATCCACGCCAAAGAGTATTCTAAGCAATTCCGTACGCCCTGATCCAACCAACCCAGCAAGTCCGACGATCTCGCCTTTGCGCAGGCAAAAAGACAGGCTTCGTTTTTTTGTATTCCTCGTAACAAGACGTTCCACACGCATGACCACGGGACCTGGCTCATTGCGCTTCCGAGTATAAATACGACTCACGTTCCGCCCAATCATGCACCTCACCATTTCATCCCGTGTGACAGATTCCTGCGCTAGTCTTCCGGTGACTTGCCCGTCACGAAGTACAACTACACGATCAGCAATTGACATCACTTCCCGTAGTCGGTGAGATACATACAATATGCTTACCCCCCGTTCCTGTAACTCACGAATCACATCAAACAATACCTCGGCTTCCTCTTCCGCTAGGCTTGAAGTCGGTTCATCCATAATCAGGAGCCGTGCATTGGACGCTAGTGCACGGGCCACCTCTACCAACTGCCGCTGCCCTATCGGCAATGTAGCAACCAGCGTTTGTGGATCACACTTGAGGCCCACACGCTCCAGATATCTTAGCGCCTGTGTGCGAAGTGTTTCTTTATTGATCCAGCCTGCACGGGCTGGTTCACGACCCAGATATAGATTCGCGGCGACACTCAAGTTTGGAAGCAGACTGAGCTCCTGGTGAATCAGCGCAATGCCTGCAGCATGTGCCTGCTTTACAGATGCAAACTGTTGAATCTGACCATCCAGATGGATCGTACCCTCGTCGGGTAAGAGCACACCTGCCAAGATGTTCATCAGTGTGCTCTTACCAGCCCCATTCTCGCCAATAACCGCAACAACCTCCCCGTACCCAACGCGCAAATCAACAGAATCAAGCGCGAGCGTCCCGGGAAACCGCTTTGTGATCCCCTGAACCTCAAGTAGCGGCATCTCCCCAGGCACACGCATCTTGCTTAGTTGCCGATGAGATCCCTCAGTTCGGCCTCAAAAACATCAACGTTGTCTGCAGTGATGCGCCGTGCGGGAATGTCTATAAACTGGTTCTCGGGAATTACTGACTGATCACCGCGTGCAAGTGACGCCAGTACACGAACAGACTCATACCCATACCGATAGGGGTTTTGAACCACGGTTCCAACAATCTCACCGTCACGGATGGCCTGTAACGTTACATCATCCTCATCAAAACCAACAATGGTAATCTGATTAAGCTTTCCAGCCTCACGTACAGCCTCTAATATTTGAGGTGGATTATACACGAAAAGGCCAACCATTGCATCCAGCTCTGGATATCGCGCCAACGCGTCTTCTACCTGTCCCTTCGCACGCGCAAAATCAAATTGATCAACTCGCGTATCCAGAACTGTATAGCGCTCGTTTGCTACAACCCGATCAACCGGATCGCGTCGACTGTTATCATGACTGCGGTCCATGAGTTCATCAATTACCCCCTGGCGTCGTAGATCCGCGTTAAGCTGGCCCAACAAACCAATAAAAAGCACAACTTCACCTCCCTCAGGCATGGCTTCCTTCAACAATTGACCACACATCCGTCCAGCCTCATAGTTATCCATCCCCACATACACTAAACGCTGGCTTTCTGGAGCGTCCGAGTCGTGCGTGATGAGGTACGTGTTTTGCGCGATTTCATTGAGGAGTCCGGCTTGATTGGCTGGATCAGATGGGCTGATTGCAATCCCGTCCACCCCTCGGGCTAAAAGGCTCTGAACCATCCGGCTCTGCCCCGATGGACCATCCGGGGGCATCATGACCGATACATCTACATCAAACGCTTCCGCGGCTGCGTTAGCGCCGCGATCCGCAATCGTCCAGAAAGATGCAATACCATTTGTGACAAAGCCAACTTCAGGTCGATCAGCTTCGTCCGAGGTTCTACAGGCGGCCAGAAAGAGCACCAGGAACCCGATCACCGCACAATGAACATAATAACTTGTTTGTTGCAGCATTGGAATTTTGTGAATCATCGACTATAGACCATAGGAGCGCCCGCCGTTCACCGTAACGAACTGTCCCGTCACAAAACCAGCTTCATTACTTGCGAAATAACAGGCTGCGGCGGCAACATCATCCGGGGTTCCCCAGCGACCCACAGGCACTGTCCGCAGATAACCATCCTTCTTTGACTGTGACTCCGATTGGTGGCGCTCAACCGGAACCCATCCTGGAGAAATCATATTCACCGTTATCCCAAACGGTGCAAGCTCGGTTGCGAGACTGCGCGAAAGCCCCACCTGCCCTCCTTTAGCAGCTGCGTAAGCCGTAAACGGCGCAACCCCCAACGAAAAAACCTCGCTGATGATATTAATAATGCGCCCCCATCGCTGTTGCTTCATATGGGGAATACAGGCTTTCGTCAGCAAGAATGGACTCTTCACAAAAAAATCCAGCATCTGCTCGTAATCCTGCCACGAATAATCTTCAATCCGCCGTTGCGGCTGATCGGGGGTCGCATTCGGGATCAAGATATCAATAGGGCCTAGTTTCTTAGAGACCTGCGAAACCAGCGTACGAACACCGTGTTCTTCCGATACATCGGATCTGAACAACATTGCTCGGGTGCCCGCAGCCTCAAACTCGGCCAAGGCACTTAGCGCCCTAACTTCATTGTTCGCATAGTTGAGGGCAACGGTAGCTCCCGAACGAGCCAGCGCATGCGCCATTGCCTTTCCAAGACCGGTTGTACTGCCCGTAACCAGTGCTACACGTCCTTCCAGTTTCATGTACGGAGTTTTCTTTCCCTTTCTTGGGTAAACTAATGCAATTTTGCCATCTTTGGAGCTGTTCAGTTGTTACGGCCCTGGAGTGATTATAACTTGAGTGGGGGCCGCACGAATCCCACAGACTAGACAGAGCCGCACGGCGAGCGGCTTGCTCCTGGCACCTCCCTGATCCGTGAAGTTGGCATACCTGCTACCGCGATGTACGGGTAGTGTGGTATATAATTCTATTTTCAACCTTCTTGTACCGTTGCATGGCCAACCTCACGCGAGAATCCCTCTGATGACATTTCCACCTACATCTGTGAGCCGGATATCGCGTCCACTGAAGCGATATGTGAGATGCTCATGCTCCAGACCCAACAGGTACAACATGGTTGCATGTAAATCATGGATCGTGGTCACGTTTTCAATAGCCCGATAGCCATACTCATCGGTAGCACCGTACACAGTACCTCCTTTGATTCCTGCCCCCGCCAGCCAAATGCTGAATGCCGACGGGTTATGATCTCTTCCGTTGGTACCCTGTGCAAAGGGGGTTCGTCCAAATTCCCCGGCCCAAATCACGAGAGTATCCTCAAACATACCACGTGCCTTTAAGTCTCTGATCAGGCCTGCTATGGGCTGATCTACTGCAAGGGCGTTGCGCTCATGGCCTTCTTTGAGGTTTGCGTGCTGATCCCATCTATCAGCCCTCACATTTGGACAGGTTAACTCAATAAACCGCACGCCGCGCTCAACCAGTCGTCTGGCCAGCAAGCACTGCGCAGCGTAAATACGTGTGTCAGGCTCACTTGAATCCAACCCATACAACTTCTTAGTCGCTTCCGTTTCACCTGAAAGGTCGGTCAGTTCTGGAACCGAAGCCTGCATCCGATAGGCCAACTCATAATTGGTGATTGCTGATTCCACCTGATCAGAATTACCGATACGACCAAGCAAATGATTGTCCGTTCGGCTCATAAGATTCAACTTGCGACGCTGTAGCTCCGAAGTCGGCTCTTTGGGCTCAATATTCGCCAGGGGAGTATCACCTGCCCTGAAAATTGATCCCTGATACGACGCAGGCAGGAATCCACTGTTAAAATTATCCAGTCCCCCCGGCGGAATCAGTCCACCATCCAAGACTACATAACCTGGCAGATCCTGGTTCTCGGTTCCAAGCCCATAGTTTATCCAAGCCCCCATGGAAGGGCGTCCTTGGATCCCTATCCCTGTGTGAAGAAAATAGTTGGCATTCGTATGCTCTGGAAAATCCGCTACCATAGATCGGATGATTGCAAGATCATCCACGCACTCACCAACATGGGGGAAGAGGTCACTCACCTCAATGCCGCTCTCACCATAGCGCTGAAAATCCCATGGACTTTTAAGGATTGTGCCAATACTGTTGAATTGAGTGGCATCAACCGTAAACTTGTCGTATGGGCTCTGCCCATGCTCTCTGGCAAGGCGCGGCTTGGGATCAAAGCTGTCCACCTGTGACACACCACCGTCCATGTACAGGAATATGATGCTCCTTGCCTTGGGGATCAAATCGCTCGGGCGCGGAGCCAATGGGTGAGGCCCTGATGGGGCAACTTGCTTAATGATATTGCCAAACGCAGAACTTCCCATAAGCCCCATTAGCGCCACACCGCCGAATCCGTTGCGACACATGGTAAGCATTTCTCTACGTGTCATTCGACACGTTAACCGGTGTGGACCTTTCATCAGATCAGGTAAATAAATTCTTTTTGATTGAACACCACATGGCAATATGCTGCCCAGAGCTCTGCGGCATGCATGATCTCTATGGACTGCAGGCCAAGTGCCTCGGCTTCTGCATCTATAAAGGCCTGAGCTTCCTCCAACTCATTAGGGTCTGGAAGCCTAGACAGCGCCTGTAAGTAAATATGCCGCACACGATCCGCAATGTCAAGATGGGGTTGCCCCACGAGCGTGTCTGCCCAGTGAACAGCCTGCTCTGCAACAAACGCATCATTGAGCAACGTAAGGGACTGTGCAGGCACATTGCTGGAGTTACGAGCCCCGAACGTAGAGAACGGGATCGGCATATCAAAGGCGAGCATCATCGGCGAGAGAAAATTGCGACGTATAGCAATGTAGATACTTCGCCGACCATCTCCATCCAATGGTCCATTAACAGCGGGTTGTCCTCTACCCGTCATAAATTCCGTTAAATGAATCGGTATCGGCGGACCATACATGGTGGTGTCTAGCGCTCCCGACACCGCCAATATGCCATCACGAATTGCCTCGGCCTCCAGCCTCCGCACAGGATAGTGCGATAATAGTAGATTCGAGGGGTCAAGTTCAGCGGCATTTTCAGGGACCTGAGTAGAACGCTGAAAAGCCTCCGAAAGCAGGATCTCCCGGAGCATGGATTTCATTGACCAATCCAGCTCCACAAAGCGCAATGCCAGATAATCAAGCAGTTCTGGATGCGTCGGAAGACTCCCCTGCCCCCCAAAATTGTCTACGGTCTTTACAATCCCTCTCCCGAAAACATGATGCCACAGGCGGTTTGCCATAACACGTGCAGTGAGAGGATTGGCAGGATCTATAATTGCCTCGGCGAATTCCAAGCGCCCGCTGGGCGTCTTGTTAAAAGTACTACCGGTAGGATCAAGTGCGGTCAAAAATCTATGCGGTACTGGGTCCCCCACAGGGGTTTTATAGTTGCCGCGCCCAAAGACCGCACTCGTAACCACGTCCCCTTCAGTCATACCAATAAAGAACTCCGCGGCGGGCATGGCCTGTTTGATCTCCTGCCTCTGACTAACGACATCATTTAGTAGTGGCCGCTCCAGCGCACCGGATTCCAAAGCCTGGTTAATGGCGGCCACCTGCGCAGGACTAGCTTTCTGTGCAGCCCAGGCACTTACAGATTGCGGGAGCGGGGCCTGTTCAAGTTCCCGGGGCGGCAAAGCGGGAGCAGCCTCATTGTGGGCTACGGCATAAGCAATTTCAAAGTAGGACGAATCATTAACAACGAGCATGTGCTGGTCGGTAAGAAACTGTTTCCTGTCATAGGTCCCGACAAGCAACTCTATATAGGCTTTATGCCCCTGCCATAAATCTAAAGGGAATCGATAGGGTCTTAACTCATCACTGCTGAGTACTTGATCAAGCTCGCCGTGAATCGGAGCTCGTATAAGCTGAAAATTATCAACCACAAGTCGCAGCGCTGACTTATAGCCTTTTGCCATGACCGTGATCGTATCATGGGCTATAGTGAAAGTGGGTGACCGCAGTGCCCCTGGAATACCCTTTGATATATGCCGGCTGCTCGCCACTCCCTCAGAAAGCTGCACCAAACGGGCATCCTCTATCACGGGGGGACCGTGAGAGGTGCCACCTTCAAACGCCACACCGTCCGTGAACCACGTATCAAACGATCCCTCGCGAAAATCACCCAGTAGCTCCCACGATGCGGTTGTATCCCGTACGGTTGGCGGATACTTTGTCATACTGGCCGGAACGGCTGGAACCTCGCCTAGGGATGACTGCCACCGGTTCGCTATATCCAGGCGCAGTGTCTTATTGAAATCAATCAGCGAGCGCAACCCGTTCAGATAACCTTCCGACAGAATGGGAACAGGCGTGAATCGCGCACTCTCAACAATGCCATACAGCGAGTAAAAATCCGTGGTTGGAATTGGATCGAACTTATGATCGTGACAACGCGCACAGGCTACGGTTAGCCCCTGAAATGTTTTGGTGGTCACGTCAATAATGTTGTCTATGCGCTCAGCTTCATCAATGCGCGTATCAACTGGGCTGTGCTTTCCTTCGCCAAGTGCGAAATATGCGGTCCCAATAACAGACTCGTTAAACCCCTCTTTTGGATTGCGTCTGGGCTCCTTTAGAACATCACCCGCAAGGTGTTCCAGGATAAACTGGTCGTAGAGAACATCCTCGTTGAAGGCCCGGATCAGGTAATCCCTGTACTGCCACGCACCATGAATTGTAAAATCAAACTCATGCCCTCTTGCCTCTGCATATCGCACAAGGTCCATCCAGTGACGTGCCCAACGCTCACCAAAGGCTGGAGAAGCCAAGAGGGTATCCAATACCCTTTCATAGGCATCAGGGGATTCATCTTTCTCAAATGCCTCAACGTCCTTTGGTGAGGGAGGCAATCCGGTCAACACGTAAGACGCACGTCGAATCAGACTGGCCCTCGACGCCATGGCCGCAGGCTGAATGCCACTTCTTTCAATGTCTGCCTGCAAAAATGCATCAATTGTAGCCTCATCCGGCGGATTTTCCGGCGGAATCAATGCCCAATGAGTCTTGTATTCCGCACCCTGATCAATCCATTTGGAAAGAAGTGCGATTTCATATTCAGTAAGTATCTTGTTGATCTTAGGCGGAGGCATGCGCTCCTCCGGATCGTGAGCACTGACGCGCTGAATGAGCAAACTGCGTTTTGCATTACCTGGCACAATAGCTTGACCACCTTCACGCCGGGCAGTGGCACCATCATAGGTGTCCAGACGTAACTCCGCCTCCCTGGTGCTGACGTCAGGCCCGTGACACACATAACAGGTGTTGGACAGAATGGGGCGTACATGATAATTGAAATCTACCTTGTCAGGTAGATCGTGCGCCAAGTCTGAACGGGTACACCCCTGCAACAAGATTGCAACCACGGCAACAATGCAGAAGGCGAGGCGGTAAACTACTTGACCATTCATGGCTATTCGCTTAATGCGCGCGCCTATATAAATTACGGCGGAAACTAATGGGAGTTATTATTAATTGCATACATTCGAGATTGTTTCTTCTCTTCTTTTGGTCCATACTTGCTCTCGGCTGCAAAGACAACACAGTCGCAGAGCAGGAGCCCGAACCCAGCAACGAATACACGCCGCTGCGCTCTGTGGCCCCCTTTCCTGTGGGGGTTGCGCTTCAATCAAGCCGATTGAGTTCTGAGGCCCACTCACAGGTTGTCAGCACCGTTTTCAACAGCGTAACTGCTGAGTACGAGATGAAAATGCGGCACATGACAGATCCTTCAGGAAACTATGTCTGGGGCCCCACCGACGCATTGGTTGCGTTTGCAAAAGAAAATGAAATGCAGGTGCACGGCCACGCACTGGTCTGGCACCAGTCTACCCCGTCCTGGCTGGAAAATTTCAGCGGGACCGATGCTGAGTTTGAGGACGCCGTCAAGAATTACATCACTAATGTCGTCGGACGCTACAAAGATGATGTCGTAAGCTGGGATGTGATTAATGAAGCCTTTGAAGATGGATCGGGAGCGCTGCGCAATTCAGTGTTTCGCCGACGAATGGGGCCAGACTACATAGCCCGGTTGTTCCAGTATGCCAGGGATGCAGACCCCGATGTATTGCTTTTCTATAACGACTACGGCACGATCTGGGATACCGCCAAGCGAGATGCGATGTTATCCATGATAGATGACCTTCAAACCCGCGGCATACCGATTGACGGCGTTGGGCTACAGATGCATATCACCTTCAACACTCCTCCCTTGAACAATATTGTTGCAGTGATGGACGCCATAGTTCAGCGAGGTCTTCTGATACATATCTCTGAAATGGATGTCCGCGTCAACCCCCAGGGTGATCTGTCTGAGCTCACGACTGTACGGAGTGAACTTCAGAAGCAACGCGTAAAGGACATCGTCACTGCCTTCATGGACCTGCCTGAAGCCAATAAATTTGCAATCACATGGTGGGGATTACGTGATCCAGAGAGTTGGCTGATCGATTTCTGGGGTAATCCAGAATGGGGTCTTCTGTTCGATGCAGCGTACAGGCCCAAGCCAGCCTATGAGGGTTTCCTTGAAGCGCTTACGGGCAATTGATCTCCTTTGATGTTACCGGCAGAGTTTGCGCGTGTACCGTGAAGATGAGACCTCAGCATTTTCCGAGGACGCAAAAACTCACGCGACAAAAACGACGAAACCAGAGTAATCTGTATCCAGATAGCTTCAAAAGGACGTACAGGTAACCAAGCGTGCGGGTGAATACCCGGCAATCAGATGGCTACAGACAGTTAGAAGGTGACAGATTTAGTTTCTCCCTTTCGATCAGTGTAAACTAGTTTCCTCCGTCCACGTCCATACTCAGGATACTTCGATTGCTTACACACTATATACATCACTGGTACAAACACGCAGAAAGACGTCAACGGCCACCCCCATGAATCAATATCCTGCACCGACTGGGCAACCCCTAAACCCAGACAAGCTATCCACACACAAACGCATAAAAAACCAACCTTACTCCTTATCTCCAGTTCTACAATCAAGCCTGACAATGCAAAAACAAGACAGCCTACAGCGAAAGCAGAAATTGTGACAATCAGGAATTCAGTCCCGCCGAAATTAAGATCATTTCTACCCCAGTTCCAATACATACTCCAGCTTAGCAAAGGGAATAAGAAACTCCAGGAAAATCTTTTAACGGTCGACATTTTATCTCGTTTGTCTTCCCAGTACACTCTCAATCATCCTCTCAGTTTCCGATATACTCCACTAAATCCTACTCACTACACCTAATCTACCGCCAATAACTTTATACTCAGCGCTTTATCCAATGCACCGGCAGTGGTCCCAATGCAGCAGCTCCACCCACTATGCGACACCTACCCAATTTAGTCTAATAATCGCTGCGCGTGACAAATTTGGGACTAGGTCAATGCTCTGATGACTTGCTCTTTACTAGTTGTCCCGAGCCAGCACGCGGCAGCCGCCTACACCTGACGCATTGAAGCCATGATGGAGGTTTGGAGTGTGGATCTCCAGCAATTCGTGAGGGAAGGTGATGAAACCATTGCCACCACGAAGTATAACATTTCGGAACACACAGCGACGGTAGTATGACTTTGGTGCCGTGTGAAACCAACTAGCAAAATGAAACACATCCTTCGCATACTTGCAGCCCCAATTATTCTTGCGCTATTTGCCTCCTGCAACTCCTCTGTACGGGAGGCATCCCAGGACAGCTCCACCGAAATAGAGGCGCTCATAAGAGCCGAGCGGGAAGAACACAGGCTCGTCCTTATAACTTCGGTTCCTGACTACCACGCTCTGTTTGAGTGGGACAATTCAGGCCAACTTTCAGATGGGCGACATTGGGGCGCCGCACATGTCGGTGACTTTCTCACGCGTTTCACGATAATGCAAATCAAAACCAGGGCGAAGCTTGGCCGACGGGGGGACCTGGACGCCTACAGCGCTCTCGCAACTTCCGACTGCACAATGAACAAGGAAGCTGGATTTCTCGGCCTTGAAGACTTCGCAGACTGTATACAGCGCGTTAGCGAGAGTTGCGACGCTGTCATATACTCCGATAGTGACGACCTCAAAACACTAGTGGCTTATGACATGAACTTAACATACAACGACGACAACACCGTACTGGCACTGGCCTGTAGTCCTCCAGGTCCATGGGAGGGGTAGACCTATCTGGCGATTAATGATCTCCGGTTCGTTAGCCTGAACTCCCAGTGGATGGATTTACGCGCCGTGCAGAACGGAGGTGTTTATACCAGAGGCGGCGATCAATCCCTTAATCGCCCCGGTCCAAGGATTGTGGGATCCGTAGGAATTCTCGCAGAATTTCTGCATCCAGATTGTTTTGATTTCGGATTCGGGGAAAAGAGATAGATTCCGCGAGACATACCTCAAACTTGGCAGAGGAGTCCACAAAACCATAAACAAAGTGACCCAGAATCACATCCAGATAGATTTTACGATAATCCTGTGTTTCCGGTAGAACAGATACCGTTACTCGCGCTCTGCATACACAAAGTAGGCACCGCGTTCCTGCCCGTCCGGCTGGACAAGCCAGGTCTGCACAGTAGTGGGACCCGCAGCGAGATCAAACGTAAACATTACTGCCGTCTGATCTTCGGCAACTCCCATGCTCGCCTCCTGCTCCCCTACCTTAATTCGCGCCTCAGTACTCTCCAGAGGCTCATCCATGTGTCTGGGCCATCTACGCAGCTCGAAAGTGTATCTACCAGATTCGACGACCTCAACAGCCCAATAGCCGTTGCCCATCATACCGTTCTCAACCTGCCTGTGATTCCAAACTGATTGGGATTGATTGTCTACATGCCAGTCATGTGGATTCAATGCCACCGGGTTCTCCGCGTCAGACCCAAGCCCAATCCGTACATAGCCATCAAACGAAGGAGCAAGATGATCCCACCACTGCTCGTATGCTGTACGTAATTCATTGACCACTTCTGGATACTCTTCGGCAACATTGTTATCCTGCCCCGGATCCTCCTGAATGTCATAGAGCTCATCCTGATTAACTAACCGCCAACGCTCGGTCATGACAGCAGACTTACGCCATTTGATCGGGTACGGAACGCGTTGAGAATGGACAAACAGCGTGCGTTCCGCCTGTTCTCCTCCGTCCAGCGATGGTACCAGGCTCATGCCATCCAGATCTGCTGGCACCGATAGATCACAGAGCTCGGCCAGCGTGGGCAAGACATCAATGTGAGCCGTCAAGGCATCCACCTCCCGCGATCCGACATAACCAGCAACCGGCCAACGCAAAAAGAATGGCACACGATGCCCCCCATCGTACTCGGATCCCTTGCCTTGGCGCATACCCACATTAAAACCTTCCCATGCTCCCTCCTGGCCACGCCAGTTGGCCCAGCCCTCCGCTGAACCGTTATCCGTCATGAAGATGAGAATGGTGTTATCACTCAACTCGAGAGAGTCCAACTGCGCCAGCAGCCTACCCATATTGTCATCAATGTTCGTTACCATACCACTGAACCGCGCCATGACCTCAGGGAATCCCATCTCACGGTACGGTGCCGCGTACTCCTCTTCCACAAAGTATGGACCATGCGGGGCATTCGTTGACAGATACAAAAAGAACGGTTCATCCTGGTGCGCCTCCACAAAACGCAAAGCGTCATCAAACCAAACATCAGTAACATACCCTTCGGTTTCCTCCAAGACCCCGTTACGCACATACGTGTCGTCGAAATAGTCATTTCCAAAATAATCAGGCCCCTGCCCAACACCGCCCGCCGGATGGTAAAATGCTTCTTCAAACCCTTGATCCTGCGGACGAAGCGGATAGTTGTCGCCCAGGTGCCATTTACCAACCATTCCCGTCCGATAGCCCGCGTCGGCAAACAGTTCGGCCAACGTAACTTCTTCCGGGGCCATCAGGGATCGTCCCATAATCGTGTGCCAAACTCCAGTCCTGGTAGAATAACGTCCCGTAAGGAGTGCGGAGCGCGTTGGAGAGCATGTTGGGTCTACATGAAAGTCGGTTAGACGCACACTTTCGTCGTGCAGTCGATCAAGTACAGGCGTCCTGATTGCAGGATTGCCATGCGCACCGATATCCCCATACCCCTGATCATCGGTGATAACAAGAATAACATTGGGACGTTGCGGACCATCTGATGTCTGACATCCTCCCAGAACAATCGTTATGACCCAGATAACAGGAATAATGAATCGCATGCTGGTCGTGTAATTTCTCATCTGTTCTGTAAAAGCTCGTCTACTGTATAGTAGCCCTGCCTAGTCGCTGTACTGGCACGAACAGCTTGTACCTGAGCTGGAGTGATTGCTGATGCACTGTTCCCGAATGCGTTACGCACATAGGTTAGCACGGCAGCAACCTCATCGTCGCTCAGCAAACCCCGAAACGGCGTCATAGGCACCTGGCCCGGATAACTCTCGCCCAATACTTCCATAGGCCCTATGAGACCATCCAATGTGAGCTTGATCAGGCGCTCTGAATCCCCCAATACCCAGTCTGTGGCGGCCAGTGGAGGAAAACCCGACGCCGGCAATCCGTTGCCATCGGGCCTATGACAGGTACTGCAATACCCGTCGCGCGCATAAATCTCCTTGCCGGCGGTGTACTGCGCTAGATCCGAACCTTCCAGTTCCGGTGTTTCTTCTTCGGGCCGATCGGACTGCACACGCTGATCTCGCAAATGAGCTATAGCCGTTACGGAAACATTCATGTTCCACCTGTCCAGTGTGCGCTGGCTTGCCTTTTCAACAATAGGCAGCCCTCGTTCTGGATCCATCCAAGAAGCGGCCGCCATCACTTCAAGTCGAACGCGACCATGCGGATCATCTGCTGCTTCTGTAAGCAGTTCTGTCTGCCTTCCTAGTTGCGGATTGTATCGAAGTACACGAACGGCAGCAGCACGAACCCGGAAATCACTCGCGCCCAACAGCTGCTCCAATAGCGCTTCATCCACCTGATTCAATCCCCAGGTTACCCAGAGGGCCTCCAATAGATGATGCTCGTACCCCTCGTCATCCGGATCCAGATCTGCTATCCAGGTATCTAGGCGAAGCAGTACCTCTGAGGGATCACGACCCCGTAGTTCCCGGCGCGTTCGGTAACGGGTACGATATTCCGGTAAGGTCAGGTTCTCCAGCAATTCGTCAATAGTGGCCCCAGCCACTTTAGCAGGCTCAACCAGTGGCCTTGATGGGTAAGTTATTCGATAGATCCGGCCATGCTCATGGTCGCGCAGGGGATCACGTGCATTGTGCTGCATGTGACCAACCAGCACATTGTGCCAATCAACAAAGTAAAGCGAACCATCCGGCGCGAACTCCATATCTACAGGCCGGAAGTTCCCATCAGTACTTTGTACCAGATCCTGACGATGCGTACTGATGTATCCAGTCCCATCATCCTCCATCGTGTGCTGCTTCATCCCTAGGAACCCAATCGTGTTGTTGATCAACAGATCTCCCTGCATTTCGTCTGGGAAATGTCGACTGTGTACGAACTCTAATCCGGAAGTGGGACGCACACGATGAGCATCCTCAATCAGGTTATATGACTTGTGTGTGGCCACCCCATAACGTGGTTTCACGGTTCCAGGTGACATCCACCGTACATCTGGGCCGGAAGTTTCCGCAAAGAAAGGCTGTCCCCATTCATCAAAAGCAATCCCCCAGGGATTAGGGATCGACAGTTGCGCAGTGCGCTCAAGGTGGCGTCGTTGCGGGTTGTAGCGATAGAATCCCCCATTCGTTGCGCGAACCGGACCATACGATGTCTCCACGTTTGAATGAAGAAACACCCCTTCCCCCATATAGATGGCGCCTGATGGATCCGCCACAAATGCACTGATCACATGATGTGTATCGTGGTCATCAAAACCACTCAGTATAATCTGCTGTGTATCTGCATGATCATCCCCGTCGGTGTCTGAAAGCAGTACAAGATTAGTACCTTGGCTTACATACACACCTTCTGGGGCGAATTCGAAGCCAACCGGAAGATGCAGACTGTCGGCCCATACAATCTGCCGGTCTGCCTTTCCATCCTGATCTGTGTCTTCAAGGATCAGGAGTTTGTCGTTGGGAAGCGGATCTCCCGGCCGCCAGTGCGGATAACTAGGCATCACCGACACCCACAGACGCCCCTGGTTATCAAATGACATCTGCACAGGATTCGCTAGGTCTGGAAACTCCACCTCGGAAGCAAATAATTCTAACTCGAATCCAGGCGCAGTGGTGAAGGTCGCCAGGGCCTCCTCTCCATAGCGGTAAGCAGGATCCCCATTTTTATTGCTCGGTACATAGTTGGTAACCACCTCAGGAAGCTCAAGCGTCCGCGCATCGGCTTCATCTATATCCATGGTCGTTCCCGCCGCGACATGCCAGATTGCGGTATCCCGAATCGCAGTCATCTGCTGAATCTTTTCCAGTTCTGCCGGATAATTGTCCGGCCCAAACGGGTTATACCGACGCCCATACACGTGCACGCCGTTCGGGATTTTATAATCGTTGTGCCAATGCCAATTCTTGTCTCTCACAGCAGCCAGTAAATTGACACGTTCCTGATCGTCAAGTACTTGACTACCCCCAAACAGCTGATCCGTCAGACTTTCCGCCAACAAGACATATCCTTCTTCATTGAGCTGTGAACCGTCAATGGTAAGCTGTTCCGTTGTACGTCTGTACCACCTCCTGGAAGCCGAAAAGACGTCGGCAAAAGGGAGTCCATGGCGCTGTGACACACGCTGCATAGCTTCCGTGTAGGCCGCCAGGTTAACATTCTCCTGCTTACCGTCAGGAACATCGAGTAAATGCGACAGATCCTCAAACCCTATTGGAGACACCAGTACCAGACCAGGCGGGCCGTCTCCGTTGTAAGATTGGGACAGCGTATGCTGGACGAACGCCTCCATTTCTGCCTCAAAGGCGTCGACTCCCCCGAGGCCTGCGTAGGATTCGTTGAAGCCGAAGAAAGCCACAATCACATCGGTCTGCAGTCGCGTCAGCCACTCATCTGGCGTCTCGAAATGCCCCTGACTGTTGGAAGGCTGCGCCAATTCCGTATAAAAACTGTCTGCTCCAGGAAAGGCCCATGGAGAAACACGACCCGGATGCGGCCGAAACCCAGGAGTATTACCTCCATCGCACATATTCCTGATTGTTAACTTATGCTCTGGAAACCGCTGATGCAATTCCGTTTCAAAATGCCCGAAATTCATCATACGCGAGCAAAGGTTGTTGCCAATAAGCACAATATGATCTCCTTCATTGATCGACAGAACTGGCCCCGGTGGATTAGATCCACACTGCACACAGAATGTCACAAGTACAACCAAAGCACTAATACCTCCTCTGTGTAAGGTCATCTTCGATGTTTTAAGGGGAGTAGACATTTTTTGCGAAATTTTTCCCAAGTTATCAATTTCCGCTATCACGTGTTCCTGCGAATACAAAGATATTGACAGGACTCCTGACTTGAGAAAAATTCCAAGAACCGGATGTTTGATGACACGATGAGAATGGGCTATCAACTCATTCTCCCTTCCTGAAACGAAATACCTCGCGCAGCTTGTGCAGATCTATTCGTCCCCAGCAACAAGAACTCAGATGGTGTCCTTTTGGAGGAAATGCCCCATGGATTACCTTTATTCCCCTCGTCTCAAGAAATTCAGCCACAGGGACAAAATCTGCGTCTGAGGAAACCAGCACGGCTACATCATAATTGTCAACCCATGCCAATTTAATCATATCTGTTGCCATGCGTAGATCAACACCCCTCTCCTCCGTTCCACGCATATCGGCACCGCACCCTGGACGAGTGCCGATCAGACTTGTCGCCCATTGGTTACGCTTTCGCCCTTGTTCTGTCGGTCCATAGGATTCGTAAAAATTCAACCCTTGGAACTCTGTTGGCCTCGCACTTTTTACAATGTTTGCTGCCGCTACCGCAAGTGAGGGACCGATTTTTGCCCAATCGGTGTTAGATTCATCGTCTTCGTCACGCATTAAGAGCTCATAATTCCTGAAGTCTGGAAACATGAACCCTGCAGTACGACCTGTCCAATCTTTCAATCTCTATTACAAATTCCCCCTGAAAGCGCAAGGACGCGTATAGCGTCCTTGGGGTTTGATCAGCCGGACCCCGATATATCCCCCTTCTGGGCGGCAGTCCGACGGGTTAGATTCGTACCGATGTATGGTTCGACGGTTTATTATGCAACAATGTTTCAGTAACCTTCTCTATACATATTCAATATTTTTTGATGTATGACACCAAACTAGCAATCTCTAACAAAACCAATCAATAATGCCAGACAGTCACTTCACACGTAGGGAATTCCTTCAAACCATATCTGCCAGTGCTATACTGGCAGGTAAATTTACCATCCGCCAACAACCAAATATTGTCATGGTTGTGGTGGACGACCAAGGAACGAATGATGCCGGCTGTTACGGCAATCCCGTGATCAAGACGCCGGGGCTGGACCTGCTGGCAGAACATGGCACACGATTTACCCATGGCTTTTGCACAACGGCATCCTGTAGCGCCAGCCGATCCGTCATATTGAGCGGTCTCTATAACCATGCTAACGGGCAGTACGGCCACATGCATGGTTTTCATCATTTCAAAACCTTCGACCATGTGCAATCGCTGCCAACACTGCTGCATCGCGCAGGATACCGTACCGTGAGAACGGGCAAGTACCATGTTGCACCCCCTTCTGTTTATGCGTTTGAGGAAGAGATTACAGCTTCTGGCACTTCACCAATGGAGCGCGCAGAGGCCTGTTCATCCGTTTTTGATCAAGAAGAAGGCCGTCCTTTCTTCCTGTACTTCTGCACCAGCGAACCGCACCGGCCTTTCGTGCGAGGCGGAAGTGATCCTGTATCGCCCGACGACGTGCTCGTTCCCGACTATTTACCGGATCTGCCCGAAACCCGAAGGGAACTTGCACGCTACTATATGTCCGTGCAACGTGCTGACCGCGGTCTCTTGCGTCTGATTGAACTCCTTCAGAGTTCGGGTAAATGGGAGAATACGGTCGTCGTGTTTATTTCAGACAACGGTGTGGCTTTTCCCGGGGCAAAGACCACACTCTATGATCCAGGTATGCGTTTGCCTTGCGTTATTAGACGACCTGACGTCGCCCCTGGAGTATGTGATGCTATGGTAACCTGGGCCGACCTGTCGCCAACGCTCCTGGATCTGGCAGGCGTGAGCTTGGAAGCCCCCGCCATGCACGGGCGCAGCTTCAGGAATGCAATGACGCAAAGCTCAACCGAGGGATGGAATGAGGTCTTTGCTTCACATACTTTCCATGAAGTCACAATGTACTACCCCATGCGAGTAGTCCGCGGACGCCGTTACAAACTCATCTGGAATATTGCTCACGGCTTACCCTACCCCTTTGCCACCGATCTCTGGGCCTCAGAGACTTGGCAGGGTACACTTTCGAGAGGATTGACGCACTACGGTAAACGCCCCGTCAAGGACTACCTTGAACGGCCGAGGTTTGAATTGTACGATCTTGTGGATGACCCGCACGAAATCCACAACCTCGCCGGAGACCCTGCCCATCTGACTATTTTGGAAGATTATCAGAATAGGCTGCGCGCATATCAGCAAAGGACGGGCGATCCCTGGATTCTCAAATGGGAGTACGAGTAAATCGTGCACAGTATGCGCACAACAACTAACTTTCTATTTCTACAGTCCGCTTTTACTCTGATCATGATCAAGCGCACAGTTTTCTTGCTCCTACTGACTATACCTGCATATCTGGTAGCAGGTCAGGATGCCCCGCGTCCAACACAGACTGTCCAACTCCTGGTCCCCCAACTGGACTCCACCCCCAACATAGACGGGAGTTTATCCGAGTGGAAAGACTTGGCGTTCACGGATGGAATCTGGGATATTTACCGCCTTCGCCACACATTTTGGTATGACGATGGCCGGCGTAACCGGCTCACGGACCATGGAAATGAGCCTCACCCGGAAGACGACTTGCAAGCCCGTTATTATGTGGCTTGGGATGCTGAACATCTATACTTCGGGGCCGAAGTGAAAGACAACGCCAACGATGTTGATGCTCCCGGACAGGAGCCACGAGCGTGGTACCTGCGCGACAGCATTTGTTTTTTTGTCGAGGCACCGCGGGACGAAGCTCCAGAATATTTCGGGCAGGGTGATAACGCATTCTGCTTTGTAGCGGACGCATCCCGACCGGATTACGCTGCGTGGTGGCGGCATGGAACTGCCGAGGAGCGATACGTGGAGGAGCCAATCCCGTCAGATGCTGTGTCATACGCCTTCCAATTCAACCCCTGGGGTACAGGAGAAGCCGATTTTGTACTGGAAGCACGTGTCAGGATGGCTCCCACACTGGGGGCCAGCGATCCTCGCTGGACACCTCCTCACGTTGGTGATGTATATGGACTCGAAATTGTACATTGTGATCCAGATGGAGGCCCCTATGGCGGACATTTCATGATTTACGGAACAGGTGACGACGATGCTACGTGGGGACGCATGGTCCTTACTGGCGCTCAGGCGCCTATTGAGCGCCGTGCCGAATAGACTGTTTGACCGTTTATCAACTATCTAACCCTAAACAACAATAAAGTCATGCTTTCGCGACTAACTCTCACAATTTTCTTATCCCTTATTGCGATCTCAGCCAATGCTCAGGATAATATCTCCGCCTTTGAAGGTAAATGGACCCTGTACCTGCCTGGTGGAGCTGGCTGGCTTGAAGTCACTCATGACCAGGGATTTGTAGATGCATCTCTGCTCTGGTACGGCGGCAGCGTACTCCCTGTGTCCAGTGCGAACGTTACTGGTGACGTACTGACCGTCACGAGAACACAAACCGTCAACCGGGAGCTTGAAGACGGGAGTACACGTAGTCACATCCTCACTAATACCCTCAAGCTCCGACCCGATGGCGAGCGCCTGACAGGTACGGCATATTTTCCAGACCGATCTGGAATGGGTACCAGTACAACAGAGTTTGAGGCAGTTCGGATTCCCGAAATGCCCCCTGCACCAGATCTCTCGCAGGCAACCTATGGAGATCCCATTGATCTGTTCAACGGCGAAGATCTTACTGGATGGAGTCTAATCAACGACCGGCAAACCAACGGTTTCAAGGCCGAGGAGGGCATGCTTGTTAACGATCCGGTGCAACCGGAAAATGGTGAGCATATCAGTTACGGAAACCTGCGCACCGACGCTACCTTTGAGGACTTTCGTCTGACGCTGGACGTGAATATACCTGAGGGCAGCAACAGCGGTGTTTATCTTCGCGGCATCTATGAAATTCAGGTTGCGGATACCTACGGAAGGGACTTGGACAGTCATCACATGGGGGCCCTTTACAGCAGAATCAAACCCTCATCCGGCGCGGAGAAGCCTGCCGGTGAATGGCAATCATTGGACATTACCCTCTATCAGCGCCACCTCACGGTGATTCTGAACGGAACAACGATCATTGACAATGAACCTGTTCTCGGAGTGACTGGTGGTGCCATGACGGCTGACGAAGCCTCGCCTGGGCCTATTTATCTTCAAGGGGATCACGGCCGTGTTCTGTACCGAAATCTCGTATTAACTCCAATCCTATAACCTTCTCAGCAATGGCGCAGCGTTTTTTAGTTTCCCGGCGTGATTTTATGCGCACCGGTGTAATTGGCACCGCCGGACTTGCCATGGGCGCGACACGTCCGGCAGTTGTGGCTCCCAGCGATCGTATCACGATCGGCATGATTGGTGCAGGAGCCAGAGCACATCAACTGGTCGAGGCTTTCAAGCAGTTCCCCGAAATGGAGGTCGTGGCTGCCTGCGATGCTTACACGGGACGCCTGCATCGTATGAGGGACCGAACAGGGCGGAAGATTGACATCATGGCGGACTACCGGGAAATCATCAATCGCAGCGACATTGACGCAGTTGTGATTTCCAGCCCTGATCACTGGCATTATCGGCACTCTGTTGATTCGCTCAATGCGGGCAAGCACGCTTACATAGAAAAGCCGCTCACCTATTCTATAGAGGAAGGGCTGGACATCATTGAGGCGCAAAAGAAGCTTAACCTCGCCGTACAAGTGGGTAGCCCCGGACCCGGCGGTGTGCTTGTCCAAAAAGCACGCCAGATGATCCGGGAGGGAAAACTTGGGCAGGTTACCATGGTGCGCGCAAGCACGAACCGCAACACTGCTTCCGGCGCATGGATATACCCGATACCGCCGGACGCCTCACCGAAAACCGTTGACTGGGATCTGTTCCTTGGCTCAGCACCCAAGCGACCGTACAGCCCTGAACGCTTCTTCCGCTGGCGCTGCTACAAAGACTATTCAGGCGGCATGTCCACTGATCTCTATGTCCACACATGCACGACCATCAATTATGTCATGGGGGCACAAATTCCTGAAAGCGTTATGGCCATGGGCGGATTGTACCGATGGACCCGCTCCCGCGATGTACCCGACACTATTAATGCATCACTGAAGTACCGGGAGGGCTTTATGGTGAGCCTGAGCGGCACCTTCAATAATCAGGGAGGCAGCGGTGGTGGTATGCGAATTCTGGGTACGGAAGGCTCACTGGTGTTTGGAGGTGGACTGCGCTTCATCCCTGAGCGTGTTAACGAAAGCAATGGCTGGATCACTGACAGCTGGCCAAAGGACTTGGCAGACGCCTATATCGCCGATCCAGCCGTTCGCCTTGAGGAAATGCCCTCCAGTCGCCCCCAGGCAGCTGTGGAAGGTGAAGAGGTTTACTTCTCCGAAGGACAGGCCTCCATTCTTGCTCATATTCAGGAATGGCTGGATGCGATACGAAACGGCAGCGCTACCAAGGAAAACGCAGAGGTTGGACATCATGCCGCCGCATGTGCGCACATGATCAACTCTTCACTGGAGATGGAAAAGACCGTTTACTGGGATGGACAACATTTGACGGCCAAGTAACCTGACTTTTCACTAACGCGTCTGGAGGATCTGTGGTGGCCAGGCAAGGATCTGGTGTTCGTGACTTAAATGGTTTTTTATTTGAAGGTTATATCCGAAATAACCTTGGAGGTCCTGCCCGCTTGTCTGGCACCATTAAAATATTTTTATGGCACCGGTTAAGCCTTGTAAGATCCAATCCGGCGAAACTCGCAAAGCGGTACAGTTGTCACACGGGATTCCAAGACTACTTCAAAAGTAGTTGAGCAATTGGAGTCTGTCTGATTCGCTGATTGGTCGGGATAACCGTCGCAACCACAAGCCTCATTATCGCAACACAGGTCCTCGTTCCATGACACGTGAGGTCCCCGTGCGCTGCTCAGTTTGCAAAACTCCACCCCGATATAGTATGGCTGGATTGGAGTTGCCCGCCCACTCTACCGAGGCAGAGGGCTATTCCATCTCAGCCGCGAGTGTTTCGCGAGCCGCCTCCAAGGCTGCCTTAACTTCCAGAATGCCTTCCACCTCACGGTCGGCCGGTCCATGCTCAATGCCACAGTACCCAGAGTATCCAGCTGCCAAAACTATCCGCATCATGCGCTCGTAATCCAGCGGACTGGAATTGCCGTCATCGTCATAGACGTTTGGCTTTACACTGACACCAGTTGCATAAGGCATTAGTTCTTCTACTCCGCGATACGAATCATAGGTGTTGTCCTCATCAATACGGAAATTCCCGAAGTCCGGAAGCGTACCAGCCCGTGGATGATCCGCCATCCTGATCGTGTCCGCAAGCCATTTTCCATTACTCGAATACCCACCATGATTCTCAATAATCACATGCAATCCATGCTCATCCCCAAAATTGCATAGCTGATGCAACCCGTCGGCAACCAACCTCATTTGCTCGTCATAGTCGCCCTCGCTGTACCCGTTGACGCGAATTGAGTGACACCCCAAATGTTTGGCAGCGGTTACCCACTTAAAATGCCGCTCTACTGACTCGCGTCGCAACTTTTCGTCCGGGTCGCCCAGGCGCCCTTCGCGATCGCACATGATGAGAATATTGGTCGCGCCAACATCCTCTGCACGCGCCTTCATTTCATTCAGGTAATCCATGTCCTCCGCCTTGTCCATGAAGAACTGGTTAACATACTCCAAGCCCAAAATTCCGTTTTCTGCTGCAACAGAAGCGAACTCCAGGTTGTCAATCTTTTTGGCAAAAATTGAGCGATTCAAGGACCACTGAGCGAGTGAAATATCAAAGAGTTTTCTCTTTGATCCAGCCCACACCCGAGTAGACAGAGGAAGTGCGGCTGCTGCCAGCGCGCTTGTTTTCAGGAAATCACGACGAGTTGTACGCATTTTGAATTTGGTTTAACCGATGGTCAATATATGAAGCCCGCATCTTCAAAGCGAATCCAGTCAAGTTCTACAACAGGATCTTCTTCTGCGGACTCAAAGGTAAGCATTAATGTGATAGTTTCTGGGATGGATGGGATTTCCACTGATACTTCACGCCAATTATCGTAAGCATCCTCTGCCAACAATCCCATACCTGGAAAGTCCGGCGGTACCCCGGCTGTGTAATCTGCCTGATGCGGCACGATGGCCTGACCCGTGTCAGGGGAAATTTGAATACTCGGCAAAGCTATCTCACTACCTTCCGCAGAGAGCAAGATCGTTCCTGTTCCCGTCGCCCTGAAGCGGAATGTAAGTCTGTTAATCCCTTGAAGATTCAGGGGATTATATGTGAGCCTTGACCCATTCTCGAGTGGCATAGCAGTGAGCGCAGTGCGCCCCCAATGCTTACTCGCAGGTCGAGCAGAATACGTCTTCCGAGCGGACTTCTCCGCGCTGGTCGCATGTTCCGCCTCTTTCAGACGTGGATGTAACTTCGCACGCGCACAAGAGGCATCCAGACATGCTTCCACAATCGCAAACCGGTCCGCATAATGCAAATCCGGGTTATGTGTATAGGCGTATGTAATCCGGAATTCCCCCTCTGGTCTCGTATAGGTTGCCAGCGGTATCGGGGATGTGTCGAACCCTGTGTATATGCGAACAATCACTTCGTCCGCGCGCGCCTGATCATTCACCGTAACGCGATAGGTATACGTCGAATCAAAATCAAATATCCCGCCATCAGGAGGCCAGTCGAGACTCAATGATCGGGCCGGAGGCATCTCTGGAACCTCCTTCTCTGGCGGACCCGAAGCACCGTAATAATCCAGCCGTACCAACTGTGCGTTTGCGTTGCTGCCCCAAAATTCGTCTCCCCACTCTATGATGTAGAGCCGGCCATGCGGCCCCACTTCAATGTCCATTGGCCTGATGTAGTCATTGCCGAGCAGGAAAGGATCAATCTCCAGCACACTCCCATCTTCATCAATCGTAACAATCTGTACCCAGTTGCGCATCCACTCGTAAATCATGACCTTCCCGTTATAGTAGGGGGGAAGAGCCGTGTCAATCGCATTCACCTCATCAAAATGAAATGTTGGCCCCGCCATTGGATTCAAACCTCCAGCACCAAGCTCTGGGTACTCCTCGCTGGGTCCATAGTAATACCGAATCCAGGCCGGAAGCGCCTCGTGAAGCTCGCGTCCACCTGTATTGTATTCTGACTCGTTCAGCGGTGCAGCAGCATTCGGCTCCACATATTCCTTTTCAGCCAGATGATAATGCGGATATGGATCATTGTAGCCCGTGAACAGTGGCCAGCCATAAAAACCTGGCCCCTGTGCCTGGTTGAACTCATCCCAACCATC
>JAJEDR010000089.1 GCA_022821385.1 Rhodothermales bacterium | reverse complement strand
CGCATCCAAGAATTCTATACCTGTCTGTTGGATACCGGCCCTGTTGGGCTTCCACACCCCGGAAGACTGTCGTGTTTGAGCTCTTACATGTCGTAATATTCATCTCTCAATCTTGGGGGCTCGTTCTTCCGCACGGCTTGTGGTTATGGTGCCGGTAACCACCTGGTACGCATCGACAACAACTACATCAACAGTCGAGGCTACCCCCAATGTACTTCAGAACGTTATGGAAAATACGCCTCTTAGGACACAGTGGTGACAGTATAGCGCTAGGTACAACAGCAATAGAGAACTGTCGAGGATCCCCGACAGGATCGGACTGATTTGCGCTAACCTGCTTACACTCATGAGCATTCTATATGTTAGTGGGCAGAAGGGTTCGGAGGCTTGGCCTGAATTCCCAGTTACAACAATCCGATGACTCGTAGGCGAACGGTATAGGGTACCTGATCCTTCGATGCGGGCAATCAATGACCCTACTGCCACGAGCAGCACAATCAAGACCTTTAAACAGCACTATTCTCACGGATGTCTGTATAGTCCTTACCCTCCATTAGGGTGTGATGAATTGGTAGACTTCAATAACGTGGTTGTACAAATCTCCCCAAGCGTCTACTTCTGGTCGGACCACACGATAAACTAGGCCGGACGCACCGTACTTGAAACTCACCGGGATCCCCAGCTCCTGCGCAACAAGCTGTCCCGCCTTGGTGAAGATCTGATAGCCTCGCCCCCGATCTCCGTTAGTGTACAGAACCATGATGGTTTGATCCGTCAACTCAAATAGCCCGTATACAACTGTGCTGGATGCCCTCAGCCGGCCAGACGCTCGTATTATTCCCCCGAGATTGCCTGGATCAGATAGGTCCTGCGTAACATCGCGAAACCAGGACGTTCGGTGCGCGATCCGATCAACCACCTCACCGTCAGCTGTTAGTTTCAGGATATGCGGCTCAGCTGGGCCCGCGTAGAAATGGTGAGTCTTATCTGCGATCAAGCCTCCCATAGCAATCCTGTTGGTTGCTTTGGGGTAGTCACTCGCGGGCAAAGTATACTCTTGGAGCAGCTTTCCGCTGGCGTCCATGCGCCGGACAACCTGTTTGTCCGGGTACCGGTCAAAGCTAACAAGGCCGCCCTGCGCGTCAGTATCCAGAGCGTTGGGGTTGACCACCATGATAAAATCTGGATCAACGCTTCCTAGGCAGCCTCCTTCGGAGGTGAAGCGGTATCCCCAGGGGCCGGCATTGGACAGAAATATGGACTGATTTCCGATGAACTTGGCGTTCACAGGACGCACCTCAAACCCAGGATGACAAACAGATGGGTCCAGCACCGCCAAAAGCTTGCCGTCCGGTCCAAACAGAAAAGCCTGTTGGCCGAGCAGGTCGACTACAAGCATTCGGCCATCCGCAGCTACATCCAGGCTCTTTATTTCTGTGATCAGCAAGGGCTCTGGGTAGACTGAATCTGGATCGGAAAGCGTGATTGCCTTCACAAACCGGAAATGCTCCAACTCAACCGGCTGTGCATTCGTGATATTCACGCAAACCATGAAAATGACCAAGCTCCATAGAGCATAGAGCCCGCATCCAAGAGTTCTACACCTGTCTGTCAGATGCCAGCATTGTTGGGCTTCCACACCCCGGAAGACTGTTGTGTCCGAGCCCTTACATGGCGTAATATTCATCTCTCAATTTCGGGGACTCGTTCTTCCGCACGGCTTGTGGTTATGGTGTCGGTAACCACCAAGTACGCATCGACGACAACTTCATCAACAGTGAAGGCTGCCCCTAATTTACTTCAGAACGTCATGGAAAAAATGCCTCTTCGGAAACTTTGGTGACAGGATAGCGCGAAGTACAACAGCAATAGAGAACTGTCGAGGATCCCCGACAGGATCGGACTGATTTGCGCTAACCTGTTTGCACTCACGGGCCTTCTATATGTTAGCGGGCAGAAGGATTCGGAGGCTTGGCCTGAATTCCCAGTTACAACATTCCGATGACTCTTGGGCGAACGGTATAGGGTACCTGATCCTTCGATGCTGGCATGAGGGCAATAAGCAGGTTGATGGTTGATCCGACAACGTGGCGAAATAGTCAAACTATAAGATCTGATAGACGCAATGAGTGTCCCTCCTCAAAAGCGGCGTGCGGCCAAATGACCGGTCAAGTGTTGGGTCGGCTGGGAAAACACTCTTTTGGCGGCATTTATTTTGCGCATAACGTTGCTCACACAGATTGCCGCACATTTCCTGAACCACACGCTACACACGCACGATTTGTGCCGTTTCGGCTTCTGGACGCAACATCAAGGTCAAACAATGTGTGCGTTGGGCTCGCCCTTACGGTGTCGTGTACGACGACAGCGTCGCGTCCATGGCTCACCTGCGCCGCACGAGCCTTCTCCTTGCACACTTACTGGTAGCTTTTAGGCAGATGCGCCCATCCGGGCGGCATGCCGTAGGTGATTGAAGGGGGTGGGTCAATTGGAAGCCTGGATCATTGCCGACCAGATATCCGCCTAGTGTGTCGAGGATCGGGGCGCAGCAGGATACTTTGCTACAAACACGTTATTGGCGCCCTTTGCATGCACCGTGTCCGCTCCAATCACCACCGCGTCGGCGCGGTAATTGTGGCCAACAACGTACACGTCGCCGTCAGGACCAAGGGCCAGCGTCTTCACGGACTGGACCCCGGGTCCGGTTGCATGAAGCGCCCGAACCAGATGGCCGTCGCCGTCGAAATGCGCCACAAAGCCACCATAGAATCTGGGTTCTTCCTGCGTTAACTCGACGCCGCCCAAAATAAGATACCTGCCATAAAAGTCCCCGTACAGATATGCGTGGCCATGCTCCGTGGTCTCAATGCCTTTAGGCGTCATTGAATGGTCGTGCTCAAGATGCTGACCCCACAGGAGTGCTCCCTGCGCGTCAAACTTTGTCAGGACGTATAGGTACCGATTTTCTCCGGGATAGAACGTTGTATCGCTTACCGTCACCGAGTTGGATCTGTCTTTGGCCGAATCCTTTCGCCACACTACGTACAGGTTTCCATTATTGTCATGACGCACAATGATCGGATACAGTATGAAGTTACTGGCACCCATTATTGATGATTCGCCAGCACGAACCGGGTTATCGCGTAGCTCAGTCAATGAGGGTTCATAGGAAATCGCGAGATCTTCCAGTGTCTGCACGCGCAACAACGTTCCGTCGCGGCTGTACCAGGCCAGCGCACTACCATCTACGGCCGTGCTGAATGCATCGGGAGGTCCCCATTGGCCCCGAAAGCCAAGTCCCAGCACCGTATTGCCGTCTGGATCTACGTCGAAAGCGGCCTTGCCCGGCAAGTCGAATGAACCTCGCACCAGACTCATGCTGTCATTGCCTATTTGCTGTGCCCAGCGCAGCGTGCCGTTCGGTGCATAGCTGGCCAGGAAGATTACATTGGGCGGATGGGACCAAATCGCAACTCGGGATGGGGTCAGGACCATGTCCGGTGAGAAGTGCAGGGGCTCCCCGAATGTACCGACCATGTAGAGATTGCCCCGAGTGTCAAATTCCGTTCCATTGATGCCCATTGTCGGATACGCCGCGGTGCGCTCGTGTGGCCCGATCCTCTCCAGTTTGGATCCTTCCAAATCACGCACGGTAACCATGTCAGACACGGTATCCCGCTGTAGCCCGGAACTTTCGTGGTGGAACAGGCGATCACCGATTACCGCCACGGAGCGGCCGTAACGGTAGCTCCTGATAGGAAACTCGGGCCCGTGCCGATCCCATCCAGAACGTACAAGAACCAGACTCCCGTCTCTGCC
Organism: Rhodothermales bacterium; assembly: GCA_022821385.1. GTDB lineage: Bacteria > Bacteroidota > Rhodothermia > Rhodothermales > Bin80 > Bin80. The sequence goes on along the minus strand of JAJEDR010000089.1, from coordinate 137,140 downwards.
ATCGTACCGGGCCAGGAATCCGCTAAAAAATAGCGGCGTGTCCATCAAGTCGGCATCTGACGGCGAAGCCTCGAAATAGACATCCATGCGATGAGACAGGGTGCCTGTCAGAAAGACTTCTTCACCCGAGCCGACCGCAATATCCATAGAACCTACCGAGTCCGTGGTCCAGACCTGCCGAATCCATGCAGCCTTGCCAAACGACTGCGCATCTGCGGGCGTATGCACCAGCAGCATTATCAGCAAAACCGTTACCGGGCTAGTTCGCTCCATTTACGTGGCTCAGACTAGTGTACAAATACTACGTTGTTGTCGTTCTCGCGGTTCGCCGCGATTTTCCCGCGCACAACCTACGGCCCGCCAGACCATCGTCTGCCAGCAGGGCTGCCCGGTATCCGAATACGCGCAGAGGCGGGTGTCCGGCGACAATTAAGCAATGAAGCTGACGATGGCTTGATAGTAGAGCTTTAGGAGTTAAAAGTTTCACCATGAGAAGTTTACAAGCATCAAGGTTGCGTAGTGAGTTGTGAAGCCCACAGCGCACGCTGGATGCAGAGAATTGTGTGGATGCTTGGAGTCGTGGTCGGATCCACCTTTTTCCCCACGCTAAACCCGTCCGTGTGAATGCAAGCCCACGGCAGCATTACATTCAAAATGTGAACCGTTGCCGGGGTACGAGGTAAAGGATCGCGGCGATCCGTTACAAGTTGTGAGCATAGTTGGTCAATGCATATCTTAACGGCGACCCGGGCGTTTGATTCTGCCAACTTTGATGTGCCAAACACTGGAACCAAAATATCAGCATAGAAAACAAGGTCGGCGGTTCCCTGTAATTTCCTCGACAAACTTCTCACCAATTGAGTTGAACATCTTCCAACCGCTTGGTGAGTACATGGGGAGATTTCGCTGGCATCATGCTGCAATTAGGAACGATCTCGCAGATTCATGTGGAACCGCATGTGCATAATCTGATCAAATATATCCAAGCAGGCGTGAACCCTTAAATATCCAAATGAGAAGCACTTCTACGTATTTACCATTCAGACGCGCGGCGGTAATCGGCGCAGGCACTATGGGGGCTCAAATAGCTGCCCATTTGGCCAATGCTGGAGTCGAAGTACTGCTCTTGGATCTGGCAGCCCCGGAAGGAAACGAGCCGCGTGCACTGGTAAAAAAGCGCCTGAAAGCTGTTACCAAGCTAAAGCCCAATCCGTTCTTTACGAAAGCTGTTCACGGACGCATAAGCTGTGGCACTATTGAACACGATCTGGAAAAGATTGCGGATGCGGAATGGATCGTTGAAGCCGTAATTGAGCGACTGGATATAAAGCGGACTTTGCTGGAACAGGTGGAAATGCACGCAAGCCCGGGGAGCATCGTGTCATCCAATACCAGTGGAATCCCGATACATGCGCTCGTCTCCGGACGCAGTTTAGAATTTCGGCAACATTTTCTGGGCACACACTTTTTCAACCCACCGCGATACCTCTCCCTTCTAGAGGTCGTTGCGCATGCCGACACAAGGCCTGACGTGCTGGACAAAATAGGATGGTATGCTCGCATCCATTTGGGCAAGGATGTTGTGCAGGCGAACGACGTGCCCTATTTCATTGCCAACCGGATTGGCATTTATGGCATGGCGGGAGTAATTGAGCAGTTTGCCAGTGGCGCCTACACGATAGAGGAAATTGATACGTTGACGGGTCCATTAGTCGGTCGTCCAAAATCCGGCACCTTCCGGACGGCGGATGTGGTTGGACTTGATGTGATGCAGCTCGTATGCGAAAATCTGTACGAGAGTGTTCCGGAGGACGAAAGCAGAGTGCGATTCAGAGTCCCGGAGGTATTGAAAAAGTTAGTAGCCAACGGAGCGCTCGGAGCCAAATCGGGAGCCGGATTCTATCGTAAAGAGGGGCGCAAAATCCGCTCACTGAACCTGTCTTCAGGGCAGTACGAAGATCCCGCCCCGCTTAATCTCGGAGATCTGGGCAGGATCAAGGCGGCAGGCGCACTTCGGCATCGCCTTGTGGCGCTGTTTGAAGACGAGGGACGTGCAGGCGGGTTCTTTCGGAAGACCATGCTCGACGGTATGGCCTATGCTGCGAGACGAATAGGCGAAATCACAGACAGCCCCGCGCGAGTTGACCGGGGGATGTGCTCGGGCTTCGGCTGGAAGATGGGACCCTTTGAAACGTGGGATGCGATTGGATTCGCCCGGGTCAGAGAAGCTATGGTCAAGGATGGAATTACTCTGCCAGAGTGGGTTCTGGACATGCCGGACGATGCATCTTTCTATATCAACCGTCCCTTGCGCGTCTATTTTCCATCCCGCGGAGAATACGTCGCTGAGGACAGACCGGCAGACGAACGGTCCCTGGCATCCATCAAGTTGGATTCGGGCAAGGACCTGTGGTCGAACGAAGAGTCTGGATTAATTGATCTGGGGGACGGGGTGGCTCTGTTTGAATTTCGTTCCAAGGCGTGCACGCTCGGGTTCAATGTAATTAGCGGATTGTTTGCGGCGATTGATTACATCGAGAATAATCCCAACCTTCACGGACTGGTCATAGGCAACGAAGGCAGTCATTTTTCAGTAGGCGCCAACCTTGCAGAAATGGCCGGAGCAGTCCAGTCAGGTGAGTTTGGGAAGATTGATCAATACATCGCCCGGTTTCAGTCTGCTATGCAACGTGTACATTACGCGCGTAAACCTGTAGTAGTAGCTGCACATCAGCGTGCGCTGGGGGGAGGATGCGAACTCATCATGGCCTGCCCAAACCCGGTTGCCGCAGCAGAAACCTATGCCGGGCTTGTAGAACTGGGCGTTGGATTGATACCGGCTGGTACAGGCAGTATGCGATTTGCAGCCAAAGCCAGTAAAGAAAACCAGGGCTATTATGACAGCAATCTTTTGCCTGGTGTGATGAAATACTTCGAAACAGTTGCGAAGGCTACCGTATCAATGGGTGCGGAAGAAGCTCGTGATCTGGGTTTCCTGCCTGGTCATGCGTGCATCGTAATGAATAGTGCCAGGCGTTTCCATGTGGCGAAACACGAAGTGTTGAGACTATCAAATCAAGGATATCGCCCACCTGTACCTGCACAAATTCGTGTATTGGGTCGGCCTGGCGCAGCAGCACTAAGTACGGCTGTTTACCAACTACATCAGGGCAGATTCATAAGTGACTATGACCTGTATCTGGCCAAAAAATTGGCCTATGTATTTACGGGTGGTGATTTAAGCGGGACACAGGAAGTGTCCGAGTCATACTTACTGGACCTGGAGAGGGAAGTGTTCTTGGGCCTTTTGGGCCAACCCAAGACACAGGAGCGCATTGCTGGTCTGCTTAAGACCAATCGACCTATTCGTAATTGAGCAATTCGAGGATGCAATCGTCAGCTGTTATTGTAACCAGTCTACGTACACCAGTTGGAAAGGCCAAACGGGGAGCATTACGTTTTATGCGCCCTGAAGCCATGGGCGCCAAGGCGGTTCGGGCTGCCGTGGACCACACACCGAATCTTCTTGCAGAAGACGTTGATGATGTACTTATCGGCTGTGCCTTTCCTGAGGGATCACAGGGTATGAATGTGGGGCGCATCATTGCAAATCTGGCAGGGCTGCCCGACTCTGTGCCCGGAGCAACCATTAATCGTTTTTGTTCGTCGGGCCTGCAAACTATTGCCATGGCCAACCAGGCCATAGGTATGGGGCAGGCAGAGTGCATTGTAGCGGGAGGGACCGAGAGTATGACGCTTGTGCCAATGAGCGGATATTACTTTCAGCCAGAGCCCGGCATAGCTGAAAGCAGGCCGGAAGTTTACGTTTCAATGGGTAACACGGCGGAGAATCTGGCACAGAAGTACCGTATATCACGCGAGGACCAGGATCGCTTTGCACTTAGATCCCATGAGCGAGCACTTGCGGCCCAGTCCGGGGGGCTTTTTGAACAGGAGATCATCCCGCTGGAGGTACAGCAAACGAACTTCCAGAACGGGAATTCAAAAACAGTCACCTACCCGTTCTCCCTGGACGAGGGGCCGCGGGCGGATACCAGTATGGAGGCACTCGGTCATTTGCGTCCGGTATTTCGGAATGGGGGTAGTGTGACGGCTGGGAATGCCTCTCAGATGTCTGATGGTGCAGCGGCAACCGTGGTCATGTCGGAGACCATGGCAATTCGCTTGGGTGCTGAGCCAATGGCGCGCATGGTTGGGTTTGCCGTGGCTGGCGTGCCTCCGGCGTTAATGGGAATTGGGCCCGTACCGGCCATCGAAAAAGTCCTTGCACAGACTGGACTCAGCCTGGACCAGATTGGATTGATTGAGCTGAACGAAGCTTTTGCTGCGCAGGCACTGGCGGTAATCAGAGAAGCAGGTCTGGACGAATCCATTGTTAATGTACAAGGAGGGGCAATTGCCCTTGGTCATCCACTGGGATGCACCGGAGCCAAGCTCACCGCCACTTTGCTGCACGCCATGAAGCGCCAGAACATTCGCTACGGATTATGCACCATGTGCATCGGCGGCGGTATGGGTGCGGCGGCAATCTTCGAAAACCTGAGCTAATTCACTGATAATTGCAGATTGCATGCCCCAAGCCGAGGATCACACGCGAAGCATCCTGCCGCGCTTGCGCGGAGATTTGTTCAACGATACTCAATTTCTTCATCCATTGGTGACCCCACCAACGATCAGAATGTGCCCCGCTGCCACACATCAAAGAAAGGGGACCAAATCTCGCTGATCAAGGACTCGATGCCAGAATCAGGGAAACCGCTAAACAGTATGCTGGTGTAACGTTTCCCGACAACACTAGACCCCAATGGAGCAATACGGATATGGTATTTGGGCAGTTTGGCAAAGTATTGGCGTCAGCTTAATCGCGGGCTTGCTCCTAGCCTACTTCGGTGCACGTATCTGGGTCTGGGCAGTTGCCATTCTTCTTCTTTTTTACGTCGCAGGATCTCCCCTGTGGTTGATCATATTGGCGATAGTTGTTGCCGCAATCTCTGTCATACCGCCATGGCGAAGAACTTTGTTTACGCGTCCGGTCATGCTGACCATAGACCGTATGGGATTATTGCCGGCTATTTCGGATACGGAACGGGTAGCCCTGGAGGCGGGCAAGGTTTGGGTGGAGGGTGAACTATTCTCCGGACGCCCGGACTGGGCACGTATTCGCGAAACGCCGTATCCTGAACTGAGTTCGGAGGAACAGGCGTTCCTGGACGGTCCGGTTCAGGAATTATGTGACTTGGTAGACGACTGGAAAGTGTGGACAAACCGGCAGTTTCCTGAGGAAGCCTGGCAGTTGATGCGGCGCGAGAAGATCTTTGGCATGATCATTCCTACCAAGTATGGCGGCCTCGGGTTTTCCGCAATGGCAAATAGTGCAGTAGTGGCGAAGCTACAGTCGCATTGCAATCCGCTCTCAACAACGGTTATGGTGCCGAATTCTCTGGGCCCTGCAGAACTGTTGATCCACTATGGGACGCAAGCGCAACGTGAACATTACCTGGCCCATCTGGCCAATGGCACATTTCTTCCTGCTTTTGCGCTCACAGAACCAGCTGCCGGCAGTGATGCGGGGGCGATACAAGCGGACGGGGTATTATTCAGGGATGAATCTGGAGAAGTGAAAATTCGGCTTAACTGGCAAAAACGATACATCACGCTGTCCGCTGTAGCAGAAATTCTGGGGGTTGCATTCAAGCTCAGGGATCCAGAAGACATCCTCGGCCGAGGGGAGAGCCTCGGTATAACATGTGCACTGGTTCCTTCGGATACCCCGGGAATCAAACGGGGCCGAAGACACGATCCGCTGGGGGTTCCGTTCGTGAACGCACCCTTTGAAGGTCATGATGTAGTCGTGCCTCTTGATGCAATCATTGGCGAAGAAAAGGGGGCAGGAGATGGGTGGAGGATGCTTATGGAGAGCTTGGCTGCCGGCCGTGGGATATCGTTGCCTGCATCTGCTGTCGGAAGTTCAAAGGCAGTCTACCTGGCAGTATCTGCGCATTCTGCGGTCAGACGCCAGTTCGGGCTTCCAATTGGCAAATTCGAGGGGATTGAAGAGCCCTTGGCGCGCATTGGTGGTTTTACCTACCTCATGGATGCTGCTCGTGTATCCACACTTGGAGCCATTGACAGCGGAGAGGCACCGGCAGTAGTTACGGCCATTCTCAAGTACCACCTGACCGAACTTGGGCGGAAGGTTATTAACGATGGGATGGATATTCTGGGAGGCAACGCGATCTCATCCGGCCCCCGCAACGTTCTAGCCCACTTCTATTTCAGCAACCCGATTGCGATCACGGTTGAAGGTGCGAACATACTCACAAGATCGCTGATCATCTTTGGTCAGGGGGCCTTGCGCTGCCACCCCTGGGCCTACAAGGAAATTTCGGCGTTGGCTGCAAAAGATGTTGGCTTGTTCGACCGTGCGTTCATTGGGCATATTGGACATGTAGTACGCAATGCCGCGCGATGTATTCTGCTGGGGATTACCCGCGGCCATGCAGCTATGGTTCCCGGTCGGGGAATCGTGCGACAATACATTCGGCGACTCACATGGGCCTCAACCTCATTCGCATTTCTGGCCGACTTGGCCATGGCTTCTCTGGGAGGCTCACTGAAACGAAAAGAGAAGATCACCGGCCGCTTTGCCGACATCTTCTCCTGGTTGTATCTGGCCTCAGCTACAATTCGTCGATTTGAAGCCGAGGGATCGCGCAAAGAGGATATCCCATACTTCCGGTGGTCCATGGAGTATGCACTCGGCGAAATTCAACGAGCCTTTGAAGGTCTGTTTGCGAACATGACCGTGCCGGGTTTTACATGGTGGATGCGTGGACCGGCATTACTATGGCACAGATTGAACAGCTTCGGGAAAGGCCCCTCCGATCGGGTGGGACACAAGGTTGCCCAGCTTATGCAGATGCCCGGCCCACAGCGTAACCGAATTGCAGCGGGGGTTTATATGGGCCATGACAAAACGCGCGGGCTGCAACGCCTGGAGCACGCACTGAATCTGGTGGCAGCTGTTCGACCGATTGAGGCAAAGGTCTCAAAGGCTGTGCGTGTTGGTCAGTTGGCCCGCAAACCCAAGTCTACCCGGTTTGATAGAGCCCGTGCGTCTGGAATTATCACCGACGAGGAAGCCGCGAAGATCCACGAGGCAGCGAAGGCCTCATGGGAAGCAATCCAGGTTGATGACTTTGACGAAGCGTCATACCTGCGTCATCACGCATCGGCGTACTAAAATATGAGCATAGGCCCATGATCGTAACACTACTGATTATTCTTCACGTTTTGACTGCGTCGGCCTGGTTTGGGCTAAGCATGCGCTTGGGCAGTCAAGCCAAACTTGCGGCGACCGGTCAGTTGGCCGTAGCCGTCGACGGTCTGCGTACCATGTCGCTAATGGGCATTATGCTCATAGCCACCTTCGTGTTCTCCATGACACTGCTGATGGCAGGAAACGGATATCCCGGACAAATGCAGTACCATGCAGCTTCTGCTTTGATTGCTGTTCTATTGGGGATCCAGTTCGTGTTCCTGCGTCCGGCGTGGAGACGATTACACGCCGCTGTCGAAGCGGGAGGCGCAAACACGGAAGCAGAATCGAACGGCAGTGAGGCATCAATGCACGCCCGCAAAATCTCCATGTGTGCGGGCATCGGTCACCTGGTCTGGCTGATCCTGTTGGTTCTTATGTTTTGGAACAGACTGATCGCTTAGGCATATACCTTTGCTGTGCCTTGGGGCGTCTACCCTCAGTGCATCTTATGCCCTACATATTACATCTAATTCAGCGTTGATGGCGACTAAGCGTATGAACGAGAGCTGGCACCAGGTCTGCAGCCAGATAGCGGCTATTTGGAGCGAGGCGGAGTTTAATGAGAAAGAGATGAAGAAGGCGCGCGGAAATATGCGTAAGATGGTCCAACTCATTCACGATAAAACCGGTGAGCCAAGGAGCGAGATCTTTCAAAAGATCAGCGCCATTATTTAGGTGCGTCGCAGTGGCAGAGCCCCCAGGTTTGCCGAAAATCTGCGATGTCTTGGTGCTTCCTCATTTTGTTGCTCTCACAGGTCCCTGCGACGGATTTGCAGGCGGCCCGTCAAGCTGTTGAGAGTCAGGAGTATGGGCGCGCGATCCAGCTGCTGGACGAGTTCCTCGAATCAGACAATACCCATATTGAAGGCCGCTACCTTCGTGGGATCGCATTGCGCGAACGCGGCCGGAACCCCACACTCAAAAATCGAATTCAGCGTCTTCTGGCGCGCAGTGAGGCTGATTTTGAATTCGTGGTTGCCCAGGACTCTGCATATCAGGATGTTCTCTTTCAATACGCGATCCTTAAGCGGTATAAGGATGATTTGGAGGGAGCAATCACATTGGGGGAAGCCCAACTGGCGCACCGGCCGGACCTGGATTACGTACTGCCCCGACTGTTGTCGTTTTACTGGCGCTATGTCGTGACGACTGCGCCTCCGAAGGCAAGATTGTGGTTACGGAGTCAATCAGGCTCTCTGGCCCCGCTTTTTGTCGGTCGCGCATATGAACGGCAGGGCATGTACGATACGGCGGAAGCAATCTATGCTGAGGACGAAGATGCGGCAGAAACTCCCCTGCTTCTTGCACAGGCACGATTGAGCTTTGCACGAATGCGCCCGGAGATTGGTACGGAAACCATCGAAGAAGCGATTTCCGGCATAGATACGAAGGTAGATGCTCTAGTCTTCTTTGAAGAAATAAAAACTATAGCCAGCCCGGCAGAAGTAGCAGCCTTTGACCGCATTTACGAGTTGGAAGGGTACCGCAGTTTTTTCAGGACGTTTTGGGCCAGCCGGGATCCCATGCCGGCTGCCGCTTACAACGCACGCATGGCCGAACATTACCGTCGTCTGCGTATTGCTGAGCAGAGTTTTCTATTTAATGGGTTCCGTTCGTGGTTCCGGAGTGCATTCACACACGATGAGACCTATTTTCCGGCCACCTACGAGCTAAGTTCTGATTTTAATGATCGCGGCATCATTTTCATGCGGCACGGAGAACCCGACGACTATACCATAGGCGAAGCCAATTCATGGCTCTACAATGACTCGCTGCTGGTTTTCCATTTTGCTCCGACCTGTATAGGTCAGGTATGCGGGGTTACAGAGCACTTTGTACCTTCGCCTGTTGGACCAACATTTGAGCCGGCACTTGTGGGTCTGGATGCGCTGGACGCGGAACGGAGGAGTGTGGACTTTCTCGTAGATGGATTGAGCACAGACCGGCATCAGTGGTCATCTGATACTCGGCAATGGGAGGTGCCGTACATCGTTGGCGCATTCCGTGGGCTTGACGGCCGAACCCTAGTGGAGATTTACTACGAAGTTCCATTGCACGAAACTGCGCGTGCGCGCGGCCCCGACTCTGTTGTTGTAGAAACTGGCTTCGCAATTCATACCAGTGACTGGGAGCGCATCAACTATGCACGGAAACAATCGCAATATGGCCGTGGAGACGATGCCTTTGTAGACCGGTTCCAGGTCGACTTATCCGCAGATCGATTCAATCTTGCACTTCATGCCCGTGTGCTGGATGGCGTACATCTTCGTGCGTACAGATTCGACTATACCGTGCCCAGATATACGGATACCGGCCTGCAGTTGAGTGATATGTTTTTGGCGGACAGTATTTCTGCGCTTCCAGATGCGGTTGAGCGCGATGAAGTGATCCTGTATGTGAATCCATCTGGACAATTCGAGAGACCTGCAGCTCCGTTCGTGTACTTCGAGATTTACAATTTGACCCAGGAACCAGACGGACGAACGAGGTACCGCATTGCATACACACTCATACCTGTCGACACCGGTCAGGAGGGGGTAATTACCTTGCAGACTAGCGAACAGCAGAGCACCAGCACCTCGCCCCTATCTTACGTAGCCGTTGACCTGGGGGAAGCTTCGGCCGGAAGCTACACCGTTGAGGTGGAAGTAGAGGACCTTATAACTGGGATGGTAGCCAGGACCAGACGGGCGCTGCACCTCAAATAGCAACGACTATTTTTTTCGTTCAATCACGTACTGGCTAAGTGCGTGCATAGCCTGGCGTGCATCCGAATCCGGGAAGTTCGTCAACAAGGTCTGTGCCTTTTTCACATGGTATTCCATGCGTTCCTGTGCATAGGCTAGTCCTCCTGTGGTTTCAACAAAAGCAAGAATGACTTTACGGTTCTGTCGGGTTCCTTTACCCTTGCGTATAATTCTCAGTATTTGCCGGCGCTCGTCCGAGTTTGCGGCTTTAAGGGCGTGTATCAGGGGAAGTGTAACCAGTTTCTTCTGCAGATCAGCACCTACGGGCTTTCCGATTCCGCCGGAGCCAAAGTCGAATAGATCATCCCGTATCTGGAAAGCCAGCCCCAGCTGTTCGCCGAACTCACACATATGCTGTATACTGGTTTCGTCAGTATCTGCACTCAAAGCACCACAGTGAGTGCATGCGGCCAGAAGAGAGGCTGTTTTGTCTGATATAATCCGGTAGTATGAATCTTTATCAATATCCAGGTTTCGTGTCCGCTGTACCTGGCGCAACTCCCCTTCGCTCATACGCTGCACGGCATTGCTAAGAACACGAAGCATGTCAAAATCATCGTGTTCCAGGGCCAGCAACAGGCCGCGGCTCAGAAAGTAATCGCCGAGCAGTACGGCTACTTTATTGCCCCAGAGCGCATTGATTGAGAAGGATCCACGTCGCTTTTCAGACTCGTCTACGACATCATCGTGCACCAGCGTAGCCGTATGAAGCAGTTCTACCAGTGCAGCAGCGCGGTAACTGCGTTCGCTGATGCCCCCACAGGTCTTTGCTGCCAGAAGCACCAATAGCGGTCGGACACGCTTACCTTTTTGACGCAACACATACTGCATAATCAGGTTCAGGAGCCCATGCTCTACACGTACTGCGGCCTTGAAGTGATGATAAAACTCCTTAATGTCATCATCCACAACCGACTGGATCTCTCGCAGCGCGATCGCAGGTTCCGCCCGGTTTGCCACCATCCAGTCTGACCTGATTGCAGGACGGCTATAAACGACAACTTGTTCAATGGTGTTCAATCGGGGATGAGTTAATAATTCTCCGAGGCGTGTTCTGAATGTAGAGTGGTTTTTGGCCCTGATTCTGAGACAAACGACCCGGTTGCAAGCAAATGCCCCGATTTTGGTCCTTTTATGGACATCTTCCCCTAACCGTCCATTTACTCCCATAATGTCACCGTACATATCCCTGGTTTTGGGACCCAATAAACCATCCTCATTTATCCTCACACCAGTTTTTCTCGCTATCAGAGGTTTTTTAGGTCGTAAGTCAACCATCCCTCTTCTCTTTCTTGCCCAATCCGAACATTTCTGCTACCGAACCTCCTCTTGATAATCTCGCGTTCGGATGGCTTGGACGGCCTAACATCATTCTGAACAATTCCCGAAAGCGTGCACATGCGCTCGCAGGCGTACCAGACAGTGACGTTACGACTTGCAGGCTCGCGAAAATCAGCCAAAGCCATAGTTACTGCGCCGCAGCAGAATCAGGAAGAACGGCACACCACAGATGGCCGTCACAATGCCAACCGGCAGCTGTGCCCCTGGGAGAACAGCTCTCGCTACAAGGTCTGCCCATAAAAGGAACACGGCGCCAGCAATAAAACTTGCCGGCAGTACACGCCGGTGGGTTACGCCGGTTACGGAGCGTACGGCGTGAGGAACGATCAAACCAACGAAGCCAATCGCTCCGCTTGCAGCCACGATAGATCCTGTAACCAGCGAAGCCAGAATTATCAGGATTCGCTTTATAGACTCAACTTGAACCCCAAGTGAGTGAGCAGATTCATCGCCGGTAAGCATCCCATCCAAAGGGCGTGCCAGCACAAGTAACGAGATTAGACCTATTAGCACGGCTATTGAAGGCCAGATCAGTGTACTCCAGGTTGCGAGGTGAAGAGACCCCAATAACCAAAAAAGCACTGACCTTAGTTTATCGGGCTCCGGCGACGATAGGGTAATAAAAGAAGAAAGAGCACCCATGAGCGAGGCAACAGCGACACCAGCCAGCAGTAACCGGGTAACCGATAGATGCCCCCGACCACCCGCAACACTGTACACGATGAGAATTGCACATAAACCTCCGGCAAAAGCTGCCACCGGCATAGAAACCGCCTTAGATATCAAGGGAGGCAGGAAACCTAGGTAAAACAATGATGCACCTGCAGTCGCCCCACTGGAAATCCCCAGGATATACGGTTCCGCCAAGGGATTGCGTACAAGCGCTTGCATCGCTGCACCGATAATCCCCAACCCTCCCCCGACAATAAGGGCAAGCAAGGCACGAGGAAGGCGAAGCCTCCACACGATGCGGTCTGCAATAGGATCTGGGGCGATGCCGTGTCCGAGCGTAATATGATGCCACAGCACGGACAGTGCTTCGGAAAAGGATACCTCATCTCCCGCGCTCACGGAGATGATTACGCTAAAAAATGCCAGTACCAGTAATCCAATTATCCAGCGATTCATGGATTAATTACCACGTCTGGATGCAAAATTCGCGCAAGTGCCCATGCCCCGGACACAAGACGTGGTCCAGGCCGTAAATAATAATCGGGGTGCAGTCCATAGACTTGGTCAGACACTACCGCGGGTACAATATCCCAGGTTGGATGATGCAGAACAAGTTTCGTGACATCGTACCGCGGACCGAATGAGCCCACAATCACTTCAGGCCTTGAGTTCAGTACGAATTCGTCAGTGAGTACAGGAGCGCGTGTTGTCAGTGTTCGTGTAATGCTGTGACCACCGGCTAAATCAATCATATCGTGAATGTAACTTCCTTGCCCAAAAGCATAGAGTGTTACGTCATCGATCAAGAACAGTGTACGCGGTCGCTCAAATAAGCCGGCAGTAAGCACTGCCAATTGCGCGAGCGAGTCTTCGAGCTCAATGGCCCGCCGCGTCGCTGCTTCTGAGGTGCCGAGTAGGTCTCCCAGATCTCGAATCGCCCGGGGCACATCAGGGAGTGCATTCACTGCAACGAAATACACCGGAATGCCCATCGACGAGAAGATATCAGCTTCTTTCGGACTGTTTACCTGCTCACTCGCAAGCACTAGTTCTGGATCCAGAGCAACAATAGCTTCAAAATCTGTTGGAAGCATGCCATATTTTGGCAACGAGTCAACGGCTGGAGGATAGTCGTCGAATGTTGTTACCCCCACTATTTTTGATCCAGCCCCTGCAGCAAATGCAAGTTCTGTCACACTTGGAGCAAGCGTAGTGATCCTCTCTATTGTCGGTGGCAATACCACAGTACGTCCAAAATCGTCCTCTACAGTCCGTTCCCCGGGAAAATTAGACGAGCAGCCAATGAAGAGTAGGCAAAGCAGGCAAGCTTGACGCATGGCTTTGGGTGGAGGATGCAGTACTGGTTAACAGGCAGTAAGTTACATTAAGATCTCTTGTTACTCATAAGTGAGTCACGAAGGTGTTAATCCTTCGCCTCGAAGAGTTGAATGACATCAAGCCAGTTGGCCCGAATCATTGATCATACTAGGCTTGCTCCAGACACTATGGTGCAGGAAGTGTACGTTCTATGTGAGGAGGCTGTCCAACACGGTTTTGCCAGCGTGTGTATTCCTCCATGTTATGTCGAGGAAGCTTCCCGAATACTCGCAGGAGAATCGCCTCAGGTATGCACCGTAATAGGTTTCCCTTTGGGGGGAAGCCAAAGCAGCGTCAAGGTAATGGAGGCGGCGACTGCGATTGAAGACGGCGCAACGGAAATTGATATGGTTATGGCTATCGGATTACTCAAGAGTGGAGCATACGAATCGGTGGCAAATGATATCCAAATGGTAGTGAAAGCTTGCGAGAATGAGGCTCTGGTAAAAGTGATCCTCGAGTGCGTGTTGCTCACAGAGCAGGAGAAACGCACAGCGTGCTTACTGGCACGTGATGCTGGAGCCGCCTACGTGAAAACCTCAACAGGGTTCGCAAGCGGGGGAGCAACGGAAGCAGATGTGTCTCTCATGCGTAACACTGTTGGAAGCGATCTCGGAGTCAAGGCAGCGGGAGGGATACGCACTGGAGCCTCTGCGCTTGCAATGGTACGTGCGGGTGCTGACAGGATTGGGGCCAGTTCTTCGCTGGCGATAATCCAAGAACTTGATTGAATGTTCAGGACTGCTAATACCTTACCCCTTATTTTCTTACTGCTCGCAGTTGCCTGTTCAGGCCCGGCGACAACGCCGCTTGTGGACGGTGGGTCTACGGAGGAGAATGTTCCGATTGATTGGTCTGCGCATGAGGATTTCGACCTGGATGCCTATCGGGAGCCTCCGATTGCCGCTTCGGTGGAGGTGGTACATGATGTACCCGAAATGTTGCTTTCCCGCAGCAACATGCCGCTCTATTCCCGTCAAGAACAATCGGGTTTTCGTATTCAGATCGTATCTACGCTCAGTAAACAGGAAGCAGATCAGGCAGTCGAGGATGCTCTTACTTGGTGGAGAGATTTTGAGCAGGACACTTCACTCAGCGACCTGTACCCACGATCCGAGCCGGAACCACCGGTTTATCAGGACTTTCGGGCCCCTTACTATCGGGTTCGGATAGGTAACTTTATCAGTCGTGCCAACGCTGAACGCCTGCTCGAAGTAGTGGCGGAAAGTTACGCTAGTTCGTTCATCGCTCCTGACCAGGTGATTGTTGAGTAAGGAATCACCGAAGGGCTGATTCCAGTTCCGTTGCCGCGTCCGTCCGCGCGTCTCTATACTTAACAATAACCGGCACATACGTGGCTATCCCGTGCTCTCGTGCGAATGGATCCGGCTTGTCACGACTTCCCGGTACAACAACGGCCCGTGGAGGAACCTCTCCAGTTTCGATTATGCGTTCGTGAACCAGATCGTACAAGCGCGTAGAGCCTGTCAATATTACGCCCGGAGCCAACACTGCACTTTCGCGGACTACGCAGCCTTCATAGATGCCGCAACCTCCTCCAATGAAACTGTCGTCCTCTATAATGACTGGGAGTGCGCCCGGGGGTTCCAGGACTCCGCCAATCTGTACGGCAGCGGAAAGGTGAACACGTTTTCCGATCTGGGCGCAACTGCCCACAAGAGCATGCGAATCAACCATGGTTCCCTCGTCTACGTAGGCTCCAGTGTTGATGTACATCGGGGGCATGCAAATGACGCCAGCACCGACATATGCCCCGGTCCGAATAGATGATCCACCCGGTACAAGCCGGACCTGATCGTTCACCCCGAGGGGTTTGAGAGGAAAGGTGTGTTTATCGAAGAAGGGGGCCGGTGCAGCGGCAAGCTCTCCAAGTTTACCTGTGCGGAATCCATACAGCAGGCCCCTCTTTACCCAGGCGTGGGCTACCCAGTTGCCAACTGCGTCTTGGGAAGCAGCGCGTATTCTTCCGGTATTCAGACCTTCTATAAGGTGGTCGAAGCCAAGCGCCTGCAGGTCAGGGTCATTAGACTCAAGGTGCTCTTGGATACTTGACCGGGAAGGCGTCATTCAGATCTAGCGACTGTGTGCGGCGCAGGCAGCTCCTATGATGCCCGCTTCATTCTGGAAATGTGCCGGGGCAAGGCGTGCTCTTGTTCTGAGTAAATGGAAGTAATGTTTTACTCGCTTGGGTCTGCTGACACCGCCTCCAAGAATGATCAATTCGGGGTCAAACAGGAACTCAACATAACTCAGGTACTCCTGCAAACGTTCAGCCCAGTCCTCCCAGGACAGATTCTCCCGTTTCCGTGCACTGTTTGCGGCCCAGGCCTCCGCAATAGTGTTGTGCATCTGCAAATGACCTAGTTCAATATTGGGCACAAGTGTGGATCCTACGAACAGGCTTGAGCCAATTCCTGTACCAAGAGTTAATACAAGCGTCTTACCCTGAACACCCTTACCTGCACCGTAGTGGATCTCTGCATAACCGGCAGCATCGGCATCATTGAGCGTGACCACATCCGAATCTGTGACACGAGAAAACAATGCCTCTATGTCTGTACCAATCCAGGAGGAATCGATGTTAGCTGCTGTGCGGGCAATCCCTTTATGGACACGTGCGGGCATTGCCGCGCCGATCCTTCCGCGCCAGGAAAAATGATGAACAACATCCCGCACAGTTTGCGCGACCTCTTCCGGGCGTGCGCCCTTTGGCGTAGAAAGGCGAAAACGCTCGGAGGTCAGTTGCCCAGATACTATATCAACCGGAGCTCCCTTGATCCCGGTTCCACCTATGTCTATTCCGAGAACTTCCAACTCAAATACAGATAAGTGTGGCAGAAACAGGAATATAGTGCGTAACTTAGATTATTGGCACTATCTGCGCCATGTCGGACGGAAAATATTGGATATTAAATTCATGACCAGACTCTTACTTGCCATACTTCTTGTGGGTTTTCTTTCTATCGGTGCCTGCCAATGCTCTGAAAAGCCGGAACCACCGCCGGTTGCCGCGCTGCCGTAACGGAGTGAGTATGCGGATTCCAAGAAACGTTGTCGAAAGAGTACGAGATACCTCAGACATTCTGAGCATTGTACAGGATTATGTTAGGCTGAAAAAAGCAGGGAGCAACTATTTGGGGTTATGCCCCTTCCACCGCGAGAAAACGCCGTCTTTTAATGTGAGTCCAGCGAATGGATTCTTCAAGTGCTTTGGGTGCGGCAAAGGTGGCGACACGATCACCTTCGTGATGGAGATTGAACGACTGGAATTTGTAGATGCCATTCGATGGTTGGCAGACCGTGCAGGAATAGAAATCCCCAAGACCGAAGAGGGAAAAAAAGCGTACGACAAACGGGAATCTGTGTACGAAGCTCTTCGCTTTGCATCCGAGTACTATGTTGGCAAGCTTAACGACCCAGCGTCCGGCGCGCAAGCACGCGAGTACCTGCTTGGACGTGCACTGACTGAGAAAACTATATCGCGATTCAGTGTGGGCTATGCTCCTGATTCGTGGGATGGCCTAATAAAGGCAGCAGAAAAAGCGCACATCAAGCTCGAAACCCTGAAAAAGGCCGGTTTGGTCATTGAGCGGCAAGACGGCAAAGGCTACTACGATCGATTTCGGGAACGGATTATGTTCCCTATTCAATCACATGTGGGCAAATTTGTCGGTTTCGGGGGACGGCTCCTTGCAGATAATCCAAAAGCACCAAAGTACCTCAACTCACCTGAAACGGAGGTCTATCATAAAAGCACTGTTCTCTACGGCCTGTTTCAGTCAAAAAGGATGGCGCGCCAGGAAGCGAGCATCCTTCTCGTGGAAGGATATACGGATGTTTTGGCATTGGATCAGGCAGGGATTGGTTCAGCAGCATGCTGCGGGACTGCTCTTACCCTTCAACAGGTGGGACTATTGGGGCGATATGCGAAGGAGATCCGGCTACTCTACGATGCGGACCGTGCGGGCGCAGCGGCGACTGAGCGTGCAATTGATGTTGTTCTTCAAGGGGGAGTAGCTGCAAGCGTCGTATCGCTACCGGAAGGAGAGGACCCGGACTCATTTGTGCGTGAAAAAGGGGCGGATGCTTTTAGGCTGCACCTTAAAACGGCTACCAAAGATTGGGTTGACGCTTTTTTCTTAGCGTCTCTCTCAGACAACGGATTTGGCACTCTTCACAAGAAGCGACAGGCAATCTCCAAAGTAGCCCAACGCATCGCTTACATGAAAGATGACATCCTTCGGAAAATGTATGTACAAAAAGCCAGTCAGCTGTTCGCGATTTCCGAGCGTGACATGGCTTATGAAATCACCCGGCAGGCCAGTAGTAATCAAGCGCAGCAACAACCTTCTCAGACTCTGCGGGAAGAAAACGCCAGCGCCGCACCCGTTAATTTCGATGCGATCTCCGAATCAGAAAAAACTCTCCTACAGCTAATGCTGGAAGAAGGTGCCCCGATGATAAAGTATATCCTCGGGAACATGGCATATGATGAGTTTCAGGAAGGACCATCCCAAAGACTTGTAGACCTGTTGATAGAGACCCACGAAGCGCATGGAGACGAAGTGCAGTCTGCATTTCGTTCGGGAAAGGCGAATGCTGATGAAATCACCCAGCAACTGATTGTGGATATTCTTATGCCCCGGCATGAAATTTCCAAGGGATGGGGTGCCAAGAAGATTAATGTTCCCCGACTGAACGAAAAATCAAAACGCATTGCCGAGGATTGTATGATGCGCGTCAAGGGGGCGGTTGTAAAAAGGGAGATACAACGCGTAAGACATGAGATGATGAATGCCCCTGAGGGTAGTGAGGACCGGGGCAGACTGCAGAAGAAATATCTGAACCAGAAACGATACCTGCTCAGAATCAACAATAGGAAGCTTTTTGAAGATTGAAGTTTGTGTATGCTGTTGCCTTGGCGAGAAGTAGTCAAGTTGTTTACGGCGTGAGTTATTGGCTGAGTTTCCGCAATTGTATTGACAATCTGGGCGTACTTGGAAACCTTAGATCCGGTAACCTACACCAGATAAACCCGTGACAGAAGATCGTGGAGCTCCCAACGGTACGGAGGGGCAGTCGTTTATGATCAAGTTTGCAGTGTAGTCTGTTGAAACTTGGCGGACAGCCTTGCCCTTTTGTTAGAGCATTTTGTCTTTGGCGGGTTAAATAGCTATGGGATGCACCGCGATTTTTGCGTAACCATGGTTGAACTGCTTCAAGGTTTGAGGGACTGTCTGTGTGCAGAAGCGGAAATGCACGGTCCTCTTGTGCCGGTGGAACCACTCAAAGGTTTTGCTAGGAGGATTACAAACCTGATCCCCGTAGAAAATCCTGTACGTACGCTCTCGTCCCTGGAAGACCTCCGACATTATGTGGAGAACGCTACTCTGGTTCCGATTGATGCCACGCGCACCAAAGCTGTCTTTGGCGAAGGCAATGCACGGGCACGGATCATGCTCGTGGGCGATCTTATTGTCGTACCGGGAGTTACAAACTTTCTGTCAGCCTCACGCTGGATCTGGACAGCCACTAGTATATCCTTGCCAGTGTTCTCGCCCCATTCGCTTTAGGCCAGAGGCGTGTCAGTAATGACCAAGTCAGTTTGTAGAGTGGCCGAACTGCTTCGCCGTAGCCATTCGTTTTGGCAGATATACGATGAAGTCTTTCACCTAGCCTGCCACAAGTACATCAGGTAGACATGAATGCTAACCGTGCTTTGCGACGAATTTGTGCTACGCTTGCCATAGGCGCTAGCATGCTGGTCACCGCGCAGGCTCAGGAGTTGTCTTTCACGCTTCACGAGCAGTTAATCATTGGTGATGACGAAGAGGCACCATCCGAGTACCTCTTTTATTACCCCGAAATAGTACGCACGGACTCGCAAGGTCACATCTACGTCAAAGATGCAAGAAGCGCGGATGTTCGGGTTTTCGACGCGAATGGCCGATATGTAACTACGGTCGGCAAAAGAGGCGAAGGACCAGGCGAATTGCGGGAAGTCTTCGGCATGCACGTAGATGGCGACGACCGGGTAATTGTGGCCGACCGAATGAGCCGGCGTCTCACGATTTTCACTGATATGGGCAAGAGCTTCACAACAAAGTCTCTTGCAGAAGACGGGAGGACGATCGCGCCGAAGCCAATCCTGTCTCTTAACAATTCCTTTGTGCTCAAGTATGTGAAGCTTTTTGCAAATCCTGCAGGAGGCCCAAGTATCATGGACGACAGGGTTCTTCATACATATGATACGGATTTTAACCGACTAGAGACTTTTGCCCAATTGGAGGATATCTACGACTTGGACGATCCATTCCTGAACGCGTATTCCACCTCGCCCAGGGCGCTGAATGTGGCAACCAATGGGACGGACACCATAGTCTTGGCTCCTACCGTGTACGGTGGGTACATTTACCGATTCACACGGTCAAATGACATGTGGGTCATGGAGAAGCTAAAAGGGGGGCCTGTCCCCACAAGAGCATTCATGCCCGTCAGCGAGAAAGATATAGAGGAGAACCAAGACATTAGAAGGGGTTCTATTACAAGATCAGGCCCCACTGGAACGTACCGTGCGAGGATTCTCAGCCGGAGTGACGGTGTGGCTTTCCTGAGCACAGGTGAGATCCTTCATTTCCCTCGTCGGACCCCACTGAAACAGGATTTTGAGCCACGAGCGGAACTATTTAATCAGAATGGAGACCTGGTTGGCTTTGGCCAACTGCAATTCGATAACCCTGAGTTAAACGGAAACACTCGCGTAATGGAGTCCATCCGCATCCAGTGGATTGACAGGGCTGATCGTCTATACGTTGCCCGGAAGAACGGTGAGGGCTTCTTTGTGCTCAGTGTCGCGAATCTAGAAATCAGTTCAAAATGAGTCGCGAGTATTGCTGCAACTGTGCAACACTGGGGCATTAGTCAAGAAATGCGTTAACAACGGGCTCGGCGGGACCATCCAATCACGCATCCCGCACACCGTGTCCATCTTCACGTTCAGGAGAGATGTCTTGTGCTTCGGACTGCATCACCCCCATTATGAAAAACGAAAAGAGCAGCATGATCACACTGTCTTTGAATGTGAGCGCAATATCAAGTCCAGGAATCACCTCATGTCGGTTTGGTACGCAATGTGTCTTAACAGCGCCCCGTTTTTGCTGGCTCGCAAACACCCAGTGCACAAGTTCTCCGAATAGAATGACGTGCATGCCTATCTTGAACTGTACAAACTGGATGGCCTGCATGGCAAGTCGGTGCATACCGACATCGTTGTTGTGGGTGATGATCTGGGCGTAGCGAAACGTTTTGCTCGGACTAGCGATTTCGATCAGGAAGTCTTGTACGGCACGGGCGAGGTGTACGGTGATCAACTTCAGTCATTCGGGACAACCAAAGTAACACACCAGATGTTAATGGTTAATCCAGATACAGGGCGCGTGTTTTTTCGGGCGCGACTTGCATTGGGCGCAGGTTCTGCGCCGGATGTAAGGGAGGAAATACTGTGGGAAGCCAGCAAGGCCTATGAGGCGCTTTCCCACTAAGACAACTCAACTCAACCAAATTTAAGAGGCTAAACGATGAAACGGAACAAGATGACTCAATCTCTAAAGCGTGCGTTTGCGTTCGCGCTTTGCTGCCTGTGCATCTTCGTGTACAGCCAGCAGGCATCGGTCCTGGGGAGTGAAGCTGTTCAAGGCGACGAGCACAAGTGCTGTAAGAGCTGTGGATCGGAGGAAGCGTGCAACGAGGGTTTAGATTATCTTCAGTGGGGCTGGGAACATTGCAATTTAGAGCCGGAAGACTGGCCACCTTGCGAAGTATCTGTAGACTATTGCGAGTGCGAATAGGGGGCATTGGAAGGGTCCCCACAATTGGTGCACGGAACACAGAGTGGGCGATCTTGTTGTCGTACCGGGAGGTACAGGCTTTCTGTCAGCCTCGCGCTGGATCTGGACAGCCACGAGTATATCCTTGCCAGTGTTCTCGCCCCATTCACTTTAGGCCAGAGGCGTATCAGTAATGACCAAGTCAGTTTGTAGAGTGGCCGAACTGCTTCGCCGTAGCCATTCGTTTTGGCAGATATACGATGAAGTCTTTACACCTAGCCTGCCACAAGTACATCAGGTAGACATGAATGCTAACCGTGCTTTGCGACGAATTTTTACTGCGCTTGCCATAGGCGCTGGCGTGCTGGTCACCGTGCAGGCTCAGGAGTTGTCCTTCACGCTTCACGAGCAGTTAATCATTGGTGATGACGAAGAGGCACCATCCGAGTACCTCTTTTATTACCCCCAAATAGTACGCACGGACTCGCAAGGTAACATCTACGTCAAAGATGCAAGAAGCGCGGACGTTCGGGTTTTCGACGCGAATGGCCGATATGTAACTACGGTCGGCAAAAGAGGCGAAGGACCAGGCGAATTGCGGGAAGTCTTCGGCATGCACGTAGATGGCGACGACCGGCTAATTGTGGCCGACCGAATGAGCCGGCGTCTCACGATTTTCACGGATATGGGCAAGAGCTTCGCAACAAAGTCTCTTGCAGAAGACGGGAGGACGATCGCGCCGAGGCCAATCCTGTCTCTTGACAATTCCTTTGTGCTCAAGTACGTGAAGCTTTTTGCAAATCCTGAAGGAGGCCCAAGTATCATGGACGACAGGGTTCTCCATACGTATGATACGGATTTGAACCGATTGGAGACTTTTGCCCAATTGGAGGATATCTACGACCTGGACGATCCATTCCTGAACGCGTATTCCACCGCGGCCGGGGCGGTGTATGTGACAACCAATGGGACGGACACCATAGTCTTGGCTCCTTTCGTGTACGGTGGGTACATTTACCGATACACACGGTCAAATGACAAGTGGGTCATGGAAAAGCTAAAAGGGGGGCCTGTCCCCACAAGAGCATTCATTCCCGTCAGCGAGAAAGATATAGAGGAGAACCAAGACATTTATAGGGGTGTTGTTATAACCTCAGGCCCCACTGGGACGTACAGTGCGAGGATTTTCAGCCGGAGTGGCGGCGTGGCTATCCTGAGCACAGGCGAGATCCTTCATTTCCCTCGTCGGACCCCACTGAAACAGGATTTTGAGCCACGAGCGGAACTATTTAATCAGAATGGGGACTTGGTTGGCTATGGCCAGTTGCAATTCGATAACCCTGAGTTAAACGGAAACACTCGCGTAATGGAGTCCATCCACATCAAGTGGATTGACTCGGCTGATCGTCTATACCTTGTGCGGAGGAATAGTAAAGGCTTCGCTGTGCTCAGTGTTGCGAATCTAGAAATCAGTTCAAAATGAGTCGCGAGTATTGTTGCAACTGTGCAACACTGGCGCATTAGTCAGCAAGGCCTATGAGGCGCTTTCCCGCTAAGACAACTCGACTCAACCAAATTTAGGAGGCTATACGATGAAACGGAATACGATGACTCAATCTCTAAAGCGTGCGCTTGCGTTCGCACTTTGCTGCCTGTGCATCTTCGTGTACAGTCAGCAGGCATCGGTCCTTGGGAGTGCCGCTGTTCAAGGCGAAGAGCACAAGTGCTGTAGGAGCTGTGGATCGGAAGAAGAGTGCGAGAACGGTTCAGATGATATTGACAAGGGTTGGGAAGGATGCGAGTTAGATTATTTTACGATGCCGCCGTGGATAGCTTGCGAAGTATCCGGAGACTATTGCAAGTGCAATTAGGGGGCATTGGAAGGGTCCCCTCAATTGGTGCACAGAACATAGAGTGGGCGATCTTATTGTCGCACTGGGGGGTACGGGCTTTCTGTCAGCCTCGTGCTGGATCTGGGCAGCCACGAGTACATCCTTGCCGGTGCTCTCGCTCCATTCACTTTAGGCCAGAGGCGTGTCAGTAATGACCAAGTCAGTTTGTAGATTGGCCGAACTGCTTCGCCGTAGCCATTCGTTTTGGCAGATATACGATGAAGTCTTTCACCTGGCCTGCCACAAGTACATCAGGTAGACATGAATGCTAACCGTGCTTTGCGACGAATTTGTGCTACGCTTGCCATAGGCGCTAGCATGCTGGTCACCGCGCAGGCTCAGGAGTTGTCTTTCACGCTTCACGAGCACTTGATCATTGGTGATGACGAAGAGGCACCATCCGAGTACCTCTTTTATTACCCCGCAATGGTACGTACGGACTCGCGAGGTAACATCTACGTCAAAGATGGAAGAAGCGCGGCCGTTCTGGTCTTTGACGCGAATGGCCGATATGTAACTACGGTCGGCAAAAGAGGCGAAGGGCCAGGCGAATTGCGGGAAGTCTTCGGTATGCACGTAGATGGCGACGACCGGCTAATTGTGGCCGACCGAATGAGCCGGCGTCTCACGATTTTCACGGATATGGGCAAGAGCTTCGCAACAAAGTCTCTTGCAGAAGACGGGGGGACGATCCAGCCGAGGCCAATCCTGTCTCTTGACAGTTCCTTTGTGCTCAAGTATGTGGAGCTTTTTGCAAATCCTGAAGGAGGCCCAAGTATCAAGGACGACAGGGTTCTTCATACACACGATACGGATTTTAACCGATTAGAGACTTTTGCCCAATTGGATGATATCTACGACATGGACGATCCATTCCTGAACGCGTATTCCGACTCGCCCAGGGGGATGAATGTGGCAACCAATGGGACGGACACCATAGTCTTGGCTCCTACCGTGTACGGCGGGTACATTTACCGATACACACGGTCAAATGACAAGTGGGTCATGGAGAAGCTAAAAGGGGGGCCTGTCCCCACGAGGGCATTCATACCCGTCAGCCTGAAAGATATAGAGGAGAACCAAGACATTAGAAGGGGTTCTATAACAACATCAGGCCCCACTGGAACTTACAGTGCGAGGATTCTCAGCAGGAGTGGCGGTGTGGCTATCCTGAGCACAGGTGAGATCCTACATTTCCCTGTTCGGACCCCACTGAAACAGGATTTTGAGCCACGAGCGGAACTGTTTAATCAGAATGGGGACTTGGTTGGCTATGGCCAGTTGCAATTCGATAACCCTGAGTTAAACGGAAACACTCGCGTAATGGAGTCCATCAGCATCCAGTGGATCGACACGGCTGATCGTCTATACCTTGTGCGGAGGAATAGTAAAGGCTTCGGTGTGCTCAGTGTTGCGAATCTAGAAATCAGTTCAAAATGAGTCGCGAGTATTGCTGCAACTGTGCAACGCTGGCGCATTAGTCAAGAAATGCGTTAACAACGGGCTCGGCGGGACCATCGAATCCCGAGCTTATTCAACCCTTTCAATTCTGGAACAGTAGCAGAGATTCAATTCATAGGGGTAAACCCCCATAGAAAATTCGACGGCGTAGGATGCACCGTATGCGTGCGCCTCTGACGTCCGCTCCGATCAATCCCTCCGCAGCTTTAGGGCGCCCTGCACCCGCAGTGCCCCTGCCAGCACGGCAAAGAGCGCCGGCTCCCAGAACTGGTCGGGATAGCCAAAGCAGAAGGTCCAGACCTTGATGGCTGCATAGATCAGCCCGCCCCACAGGGCGAGGCTGTATATTCAGGTCAAATTGCCAGCCTATTCAGATAGTCCCCTCGAGTGAAACTTTTAAGTGTCATCGGTGAAAAAAGTAACTGTCGTTAGACAGGAAGATTTACGGATCTGGGCGAATAGCAGTTTGGAGCGGCTCCGGAACGAGTGTCCGGGCAAGCTGGCGAAAGCCGTGCTGCACATGGATGAATCCCGACCGCATATTCACGCATTCATTCGTCCGGTGGATGAGCGGGGACATCTGTCCTACAAAAAATATTTCTCGGGCTCGGACAAACTTCGAAAACTGCATCAGTCCCACGAGGCCTCATTGAACTGGATGAGGGCGGTGTCAAATATGATCAAGGTTGCAGTGTAGGCTGTTGTCTGATTTTCCAGTAGTAGGATCGCAATTCGAGAATCTGCTTGAATGGACGTACCAGGCTTGCTGAGCGGTGGCTTGTATCTGGGCACTCGCTCCATGCTGCCGTCTTGGTGACCTCCTTTATGCATGAATCCCGGCTGCAGTTCTGACGGATCACACGGCTGCCAATGCTCGTCCAGTGGGAATTATAAGGACCTTTTCTATCGTCTTCAATTCGGAAAGAAGCCTGTCAAGATGCGAAGCGGACAAAGGGCCCCAGCCCTCTTCATCCAAACCGTGGGCGTTGAAGATCAGCCATCCGCCGGATGAGGCCAGAAAACGATTAATCTCCTCCGAAAGAAAGGAATCAATATTGCCGGGACCGTAGCTGCTGCAGATCAGCTTCTTCTGCCCGGCGTGTGGCAGTGCGTTAATCTGTGCATAACCCGTTCGAAAAGCCTTCACTTGATCGGCAAGCCATTCCTCTATGGCTGGACTTGAAGCGTTGTAGGGAAAGTTGAAAATGGCTTGCTGGGGTTCAAATCCATTCAGTGCTTCGCAGAAGTAATCCAGGCAGCGCATGATCAAGTCCTTTGCGACCCGTAGCGGTACCTCGGTCAGATTTTGGTGCTTGTACCCATGAGGCATGACTTCATGACCGCGCGCAACCAATTCGTTCCATAACCCAAAGTCACCCACTGGAAAACGGTGATAATCGTCGGGTGGAACGAAGTCATCATGGTGGGCCGTGGCAATAACGTTGATGCAGGCCGACAACCCATGCTTCTCGAAAATCTTCGCCGTTTCTAGACTCGACTTACGGAATCCATCATCGAAGCTAAGCGTGATCACGTGTGTCTTCTGCCGCTTGACCGCTGCAGCAAGTGCAGATAGTCCCACACCCTTCAAAAAGCGCCGCCGGGTGATGGAATCCAAATGCATGGCTACTTCGCGGCTCGTTTTCGAGACTCCATCAATTGCTTCAGCCGAGCTAAAGTGTCTGCGTAGATGGGATCGTTGACCAAATTGTTGATCTCCATCGGGTCCACTTCGTAATCGTAAAGTTCGGTACCTGCATTTCCGCCATTCCATTCGGTGTACCGGAATCGTTCGGTGCGAATCGAATATCCCATCACGCTCCGAGCGCTTATTTCAGGATGCATCCATGCGGCCCTGCTCCAAGCAACCGTAAAGGCGGTTGCTCTGCCGGGGCGATCTGTGTCCTCCAGAATGGGGCGCAGGCTTGCCCCTTTGAGGTGCTCAGGTGCGGGCAGGCCGGCCAAATCCACCAGTGTGGGATATAAATCCACCAACTCTACTAGTGCCTCTGAGCCAGCGCCTTTCCGCAGCTCCTCCGGCGCAGCAACAATAAGTGGGACACGAACGGATCCCTCGAACAGATCGCCTTTCTGCCAGAGTCCGTGATGGCCCAGATGATATCCGTGATCAGAGACGAACACAATAATTGTATTGTCGTCCAGATCCAGTCGCTCCAGTGCATCCAGGAGGCGACCCACCTGCGCGTCCATAAACGATACTGACGCATAGTAGGCCTGGATGATTTCGTGACGCCTTTCCATGGTCAGTTCGCGCTGTCTCGGTCGATCGGCCAGCGCCGCGATCGGGATATCAACTCGATCACCTGGCTGCTCGAGAACGGGATCGATTTGATCCAGCGGATACAATTCAAAGTAGGGAGCCGGAGCCACAAACGGCGTGTGCGGGCGATAAAATCCGACCGCGAGGAACAGGGGCGTTCCCGTCCGAGATGGGTGCTGCTCTTCCATGATCCGAATAGCTGCAGCCGCGCCTAACTCGTCCGTGTGGAGTCCATCTTCCGGGTCCATGCTCAACCAGCTTAGCGTTCCGCCAAACTGGTTTGGAACGAGAGTATGGATGCGGTCGTGAACCTCGCGATCAATTCCGCGCGGATTAACGGTTTCGGACCACGACGCAGGATCATCCATGCCGTCCGTGCCAATTTGGCTTGGAACGCCATAGTGGAAGATCTTTCCTACTCGGGCTGTATGGTACCCGTGCTCCCTAAACCATTGGGGAAGTGTAGGAATATCTGGAATGTGTTGACGGAGGCTGTCCTGATTGGTCAGTACGCCAGTTTGTTCAGGGTAGAGTCCGGCTAGAAAACTGGATCGACTAGGGCTGCAGACAGGATACTGACAGTATGCACGATCGAACCTAACGCCGCGAGCAGCTAAGCGGTCGATGTGCGGGCTGCTTACCAGATCGTGGTCGTATGCACCGAGGTCCACGTTAAGGTCGTCAACAGCAATGAAGAGAACATTTGGCGGATCCGATTCTTGGGTACACGACGCAGCAAACAGCCCGAAGACAAGCATGATCGTCGGAAAAAACAAGTCGGGCACGCAGCAATAGCGATGTCGTGTCTTGCGGCTCATATCGGCAATTGGAATTTGGTCATGTTCGCGCGAGTCGGTCGGCGTATGACTTGGTAATTTACAGTCCACACCAAGGTCAATAATAGCGTTCTAGGCGTTCGCGGCTCTCGGGGTTATATTGCTTACGTATCCAGTACGTCTTCGCATCGGGATCAAGTTTGCGACGTAGTGGATCTCTGCCAAAAAGCCGCATGAGCAAGCCGGTGGGAATAAACAGCAACACGAAGATCAGGGTCAGCAGGATCCGGGTCATTATGAACCCGAGAAGCACCGCCAATGCCATCCATGGTTTGTATAATGGCCTCAGAATTGCCGGGGCTGCAAGTCCGGCTATTAAGAGCAATACCCCTATACTGGATATCACAATTACTCCCGGAACAGCGCGCCAGTAAAGCACGCCTGCAACGACCAGAAGCGCGGCCCCCAGTGTGATGCCAAAGGAGCGCAGTTGACGTCGGTTTGGACTAAGTGAGCGCAGCTCTTCGCGCAGCATCCCGATATTCTCTGGCCTGTCGTATGAGATTGCGAAATAAAGATTTTAGCCTCATCCGTTCTGGATGAAACTGTACGCCGATGTGCGTGCCATCCGTACGCTCTATTGCTTCAATGACACCATCAGCGCCCCTGGCACTCACCGAATAGTTGGTGCCCGCATCACGCACGGCCTGGAAATGCCGCGAGTTCACCATGCCCAAGTCCGATTCCCAGATCCGCGCTAGATGGCTTCCCGGCACTATGGCCACAGGATGGTTCTGTGCCCCACGTTTCTCGCTGTGGACAGAGGCGGCGTCTACCTGCTTTTCCACATCAGCATATAATGATCCACCGGCCCGGACGCAGAGTAATTGCATTCCATAACAAATACCGAGAATCGGTAGATTTCGTTCGACCGCGGTATCCAGGATCAGGTTATCTGATTCCCATCGTTCCGGATTCACGGCCTGCAGCTGAGCGGGCAGGCTTCCCAACATCCCGACGACTATGCCCGGCCCACCAGGAATGATCAGCCCATGAATCTGGTCGCACAACTGTGCTGCTTCTTCAACAGTGCCGACAAGTGGCATGAGCACTGATTGTCCGTCGGCATCTTTCACCGCATTCACATAAGCATGATCAAGCCGGTATTTTCCATCCTCAAAGGAGGTCGTTATGCCTATTAATGGTTTCACGGGCGTTTTTTGATATCACGTAGAGTAATGCGATTGGAGCGATACCTGTTGCCACCTTTGCGCAGAGCAACAAGCATGTGGCCTTCAGATTTGTAGGTGCTACTTACATGTAGAGACAACTGTCCGCTGTCAATCAATTCGGTTAATGCAGACTTGATGGTGCGCCTGCTGGAACCTGTTGTAGATTTTCCGTGAATAATTCGCACCGAATCTCTGCCCCGGCGGACAGACTCAGTAATCAGCCCACGGCTTAAACGCAATGCCTCATCAACGGAACATCCGTGCAAATCCAGCTCCGGGCGAATTTGGTTGTCAGTTAGGCGCGGTTTCATGAGTCATGAGGATTGAAGTAATCCTGTATCCAGGTCTTTATCTGGTCCCGTACACGCCTGAAGGCCTTGATTTTTGCTTGATCGGAGCCAGTGGTTGCACGCGGATCCTCAAAGCGTCGGTGTATGTTATTCTTGGCTGGAACATACGGACAGTGCTCATGTGCTGAATCACATACGGTCACGACCGTGTCCAGGTTTACTGATAAAAATTCGTCAACCCCCTTGGAAGTGTGCTGACTGATGTCAATGCCAATTTCTTCCATAGCATCGACTGCAAATGGGCTCACACTACCTGGTTCGGTTCCTGCACTGTAAACCTCGTAATAGTCTCCGAAAATGTGCCTCAACAGGCCTTCAGCCATTTGCGAGCGGGAGGAATTGTGAGTACAGACAAACAATACTTTAGATTTACGCATCATATTGATTGTTTCTTCTCCATTCAAGGTAGACCCTTTTCACTCCGAACGTAGACTCCAGGACTGACATAAACTCTGGGGTTGCCGCTACTATAGCTTTTTCGCTGACCAATCTCAGGTCTTGATCATTCACTTTAATCACGAAGTGAAGCTCATTCTCACCCTTGTTAGCTTTGCAAGCGTCCACAAAACGGTTCAAGTCCTCTTGTTTCAGTTGCTCTAAATCCGGGGTAATGACAATGTTATCAAGGAGTTTGTTGCGCAACGCATCCAATGGAGTTATGCGGTGGCTCAGGATTTTCAGGGTTCCTCCACTATCCTCTACTGAACCTTCTGCCATCACCATCGCGCCTTCTGTGAGGATGTCTTTTACTTCGGCATGTGTGGAGGGGAAACAGACAATCTCAGACTGTCCGGTATAGTCCTCAAGTGTGATATTAGACATCTCTTCTCCTTTGCGGGTCTTCCTGATTTTTACCGCTGTGATGACACCACAGACCGTACAGGAAGGTCTTTGATCCCCGTTGGCAGTCAAATTGGACAGATCCGCCAAAGTGTCTGGAGTACAGGAACGTTGTTCAATCCTCCAGTCATCCAGCGGATGCCCGGAAATATAAAACCCTGCCAACTCGCGTTCCTGCTCGAGTATTTCGCCCCGTGACCACTCTGTGCACTTGGGTAGTGCTGGTTCCGGATGTTCGGTCATAGAACCCTCCTCGGCAAACAAAAACCCCTGTCCCAACATCTCATCCTTCCGTGCTGATTCGGCATACCGCATGGCCTGATCCACGGCGGCAACAATCTGCGCCCGATGCTCGCCAAACTTATCCAAGGCACCTACTCGCGCCAAAGAGTCAAGTGTTTTCTTGTTGAGAATACGAGGGTCAAGACGCTTCACGAACTGAAAGAATGTCTTTGCTGGACCGTTCTTGTTCCTGTTCTCTACGATTTCGTCAACCGCCCCACGGGCAACCCCTTTTACAGATGATAACCCAAAATAAATGACCCCTTCTTTGTTGACAGAAAAATCGCCCGTGCTGTAGGTAACCGACGGGGGCTGAATCTTGAGCCCTAAGCGCCTCGCTTCGTTCAGCATGGCGATGAACTTCTTGGAATCTCCCGATACATTAGACATCACCGCTGCCATAAACTCAGCAGTGTAGTGAGCTTTGAGGTATGCGGTTTGGTACGCAACAAGCGAATAAGCTACGCTATGGCTGTTATGCACCACGAAGCCATTGGCGAAGTAATTGTGGTTTTCTGCCACAGTGAGGTCGTATGTGTGGGCATGTCCCGCATATACGATCCGTACAATGTTCTCCCAGGTGATGCTAGTTTTGATCCTTTCTGCACAAGCAAGGACGCCGCCGGGATTTGTTTGGGGAATCGTTTCTATCGGTTCCAAGGTTGCCACCTTATCACCGACCTGCAAATCCCCTAGGCGCTGCCAGCCGCCCTGCGCGCGAAACCGATGCGTAGATGTTGCGCGAATGCGGCGTCCATTATTTGTGATCAGTTCGAAAACCGGCTTAAATCCATTATAATAGACGGCTTCCACTTTCCTGGGAACTATAGCCCCTTCATCTGTGAGCGCATAGACCAGGAAATCTTCACATCCCAGCTCATGAAGTGTTCGGACGGTTACCTGTGCACCGGTGCGTGCATCGGTAACCAGGGTCGACTCCTCCACACATTTATTGAATCCATAACCCGCGAACTTGTCCATCATGTCAAAGACTTCATTCGCCACTCCATCGGAAACGCCGCGTTCGTTTGCTCCCTCAACGAAGCGCTCACGCTCAGCTCTCATCACGGATTTTTTCTTCTTGCCCATTGCTCGTCGCAAGACGTCAGCTGCTCCAAGCGAATAACCGCCCATAACCTGGGCCATCTGCATGACCTGTTCCTGAAAAACGGGGATTCCATAAGTAGCTTTAAGTACCGGTTCCAGCATTGGATGCGGGTACTGTATCTCCTCGTCACCGTGCTTTCGTTTGATATAGTTTGGAATCAGGTCCATAGGCCCTGGTCGATAGAGCGCATTCATGGCCGTCAAGTCATCCAGCGAGGTGGGCTTCAACTGGACTAACCACTTACGCATACCTTCCGATTCAAACTGGAAGATGGCATTCGTTTCTGCTCTTTGAAAGAGTTCAAATGTTTTGGAATCATCCAGTGGCAATGCATCCATATCCGGTGCAGTACCGGTCCGGTGTCTGATCAGGTCGCACGTCTCATCAATAATGGTCAGGGTTGAAAGTCCCAGAAAATCCATCTTGAGCAGACCAAAATCCTCTACCCAATCTCCCGAATATTGGGTCGTCAGTACCTGTTCGTTCTTGTTCTTTGTGGTTGCCACTGGAACGTGGTCGCTGACCGTACCGGGGGCTATAATGACGCCGGCAGCATGTACCCCGGTATGCCGGGCACACCCCTCCAAAGCCTGAGAAATCCTGACAAGTTTCTGGATGTCCTCACTTTTGGAGGCCTTGAACTCTTTCAATTCTTCAATGGAATCCCAAGCTTCGTCTAAACCGGTTTGGCCATAGGGGATCGCCTTGGCAATTTTGTCGGCATCTCGAAGCGGGATTTTGAGAACGCGTGCCACATCGCGAATGGCGGTGCGTGCCCCCATGGTACCGAACGTGATTATTTGACTTACGTTGAGGCGCCCATATTTCTCGACCACGTAATCAATCACTTTGCTTCGGCCATGGTCATCAAAGTCAATATCAATATCCGGCATTGATATCCGCTCTGGATTGAGGAAGCGTTCAAAGAGCAGATCATACTTGAGCGGATCCACGTTCGTGACACCGAGACAGTAGGCGACAGCGCTGCCAGCAGCCGAACCGCGCCCAGGACCTACCGATACCCCCATTTTACGTGCTGCAGTCGTAAAGTCCTGTACAATCAGGAAGTAGCCCGCATAGCCCATGCTCTGGATTATGCCCAGTTCGTGGTTCAAGCGCGCCTGGACATCCTCTGAAAAATCAGGATACCGCTCCCTGCCACGCTCAAACACCAGATGTCTGAGATATTTGTCAGAATTGCCCCCAAATTCTGCAGGAATCTCAAAATGAGGCATAAGAAGCTTGCCCATTGGTAACTCAAACTGGCACTTCTCTGCAATGGCCACACTGGTCTCCATCCAGGCAGCCGCCTTCGTCTTTCTTCCCAGAGCGGCGTGCATCTCCTTCGCTGACTTCAAATAGAATTCCTGTTTTTCAAAACGGAGACGTCCGGGGTCATCAAGATCCTTACCAGTTTGGAGGCAGAGCAGGATATCCTGCGCATCGGCATCCTCTTTTGTCACATAATGAACATCATTTGTAGCAACGACCTCAACGTCGAATTCCTTTGCCAAATCCAGAAGTTGCTCGTTTACCTTTATCTGTTCCTTAATACCATGATTCTGGATTTCCACGTAGTAGTCTTCCGTACCAAACACATCCAGATACCTTTTGAACGAGCGACGGGCCTCTTCCAGATTCCCGTCAATAATGGCACGCGGGACCTGCCCCTGCAGGCAACAGGTTGTTGCTACGAGACCCTCGTGGTACTTTTCGATAAGTTCGAAATCAATCCGAGGTTTGAAATAGAACCCGTCCAGGAACGAGAGCGAGGACAGCTTCATCAGGTTTCGGTAGCCCTGCTCATTTTTTGCCCATAGAACCTGATGGTACCGTACCCGGGTATCGCGTTTTTTCATGGAGCCCGGAGTCACGTAGAATTCGCACCCTATAACAGGTTTTATTCCATTTTTTCGGGCCGTTGCGTGGAATTCCGGCACACCGTAAAGATTGCCATGATCTGTGATGCCCAAGGCGCTCATTCCCAGTTCACGTGCCTGTCGCATGAGCATATCAATGCGTGCGGCTCCGTCCAGTAGAGAATAGGAGGTATGGCAGTGCAGGTGGCAGAATTCAGGCATATTTGTAGGGCGAACTGCCTTGGAAAGTTACGCCGAACGACGGAGATAGAGTGCTAGGGGTGCACGTAAGGCGTGGACGCATCTTCAATCTTTACAACTTCTGGCTTGATTACTCTGAACATACTACTGTATGACTGGATAATGGGATGATTTTAGCTCCCCCGATCATCAATAGGGTACAAGCGGAAAGGGAATTTAGGGGCATGTTGACTAGATCGGGATGACATCGATCGGATGACGTCTAGCTTATGGATACACTTTCACGCTGAAACCTCCCGTGGTTGGTGATTTCTTCGCTGCCTATTACATTCTTACGACTTCTCCATTCCTTTCAACGGACAACTGTCAGGCACAAAGGACTTCCTACTTTGACAAAAGCAATTACCGCCCCAAGCAAGTTGGCACGACCGTTTTCGGATGCATTCCTGGAAATTATGCTTGGAATGAACCATTCGTGCGCACAGAGGCAATTGCAATATCAATAGATTTGTACCTGACAACCGTGTCATACGGCTATATTATAGCCATGAATGCTTTGCACCGCCGCTAAAATCACGTGGAATGCCTGGAATATTATTCATCAGGGAGAGGGTCTGTATTGGAATTCTAGTTTGTCTTGCCGGCTGTGCAGTGCCTCGCGGACAATTCGTACCTGCACCCGAGGAGCCGCGGTCTTCGGGCTTTTATATTGAATCCCCGGAAGTGCAAAGTATCCAGCTCTACGCAGGTGTTGAGGAGGCACCGCCCGTCTATCAGATGCAGAATGGGCCTCCACTGATCCTGGAGTTCGACCTTATGAACTGGGACGCCCGACCATTGTCAGCATATTTCTACCACGCAGATCGCACATGGCGGCGGGATCTGCAACCTAGTGAGTACCTTGACTCCTATTTGCGGGACGATCTTTTTGACTATGAAGTTTCTCGCGGTACACTCAATCAGTACGTTCACTACGAATATGAATTCCCGAACGAGTCGATTGACTTCCGGATTAGCGGCAATTTCATTGTGCGAATAACAGAACAAGGGCGCGAAGACGAAGTGCTTTTTGAACGTCCCTTTTGGGTGACAGAGAACATCACACGAGCGAGGCTCTCACTTGATTTACACTTCGCCGGACGTAGTAATCAGGCAGTGATGCAACCACTGCTGCGATTCATTCCATCCCGGCAAATGGGTCCGGCGGAATTCAATGTAACGGTTTGTTTTGCGCAGGACCGTCATCTACTGACGCCTCGATGCACAGAACGCCCCTCGCTGACTGAGCAGCCAACATTGCTTTACTACCTTGATCCAGAGGAGTCTTTTGCAGCACAGACTGGCCGGTATTTGGTGGACCTTCGTGACTTCCGCCCCGGAACCGGTATTGAGCGCGTTGATCTCTCGACGACGCCGTACAGTGCCGTGCTGGAACCGGATTACGCACGCTTTCCAGACCTGGAATCAGGTCTGCGGTTGCGTGGGCAGGCCGTGATATCTGATACTGATCCGTCTCTGGATACCAGGGCTGAGTATGTGGAAGTCACTTTTGAGTATGTACCGCCAAATGAAATGCCACTACCCGACGACATTTATGTTACGGGGGCTTTCAACGGTTGGCGCATGGATTCGGGCAGCGCGATGCACTGGGTACCCGCTACGGGACGATATACCAGTACGAAGCTGCTTAAACAGGGAACCTATGAATACGAATACACATCTACCGAAAAACAAACGCGCGCGATACTTGCTTTACGATTTGCACGTACGGATCAGTGGTACACTGGCCTGGTCTATTACTCTGATAGAGTCTTGAACACCGATCGCTTACTCACCTGGGCGCAGATCCTGTCCAGATAGGTTTTATTATTGTATCTTTAGGGCTCATCCATTTTTTGCCCATCGCCATGAAACCCTTGCGCAGCGCACTTGCCGTATTGCTCACGTTATTCCTGATTGCAGGTTGCTCATCCACACGCCAAACCGCTCCTCCTGCGGCCGAGGCACCCACTGAATCCACGAGTTCGGATGATGACGACTCAAAAAAATACAGTGACGTCATCACCGAAGATGCGGTGACCGATGACGGCCTCTTCAAAGTCCATCAGATTGAGGAGAAGCTCTACTTCGAGATCCCTGACTCACTTCTAGGGGCAGAGATGCTGCTGGTAACACGTACAGCGGCAACTATGAACAACCTGGGATACGGCGGCATGAAAACGAGCACACAGGTGCTGCGATGGGAAAAGCAGGCCAAGAAGATTATGCTGCGAATCGTCTCGTACGAGAATGTTGCGGACGAAGACGAACCCATATACAACGCGGTGCGCAACTCAAATTTTGAGCCCATTTTGCGTGCATTTGATATTGAGACGCTGAATGAAGATTCAACAGCCACCGTAGTTGAGGTGACTGACCTGTTCACGTCTGATGTACCATCGCTTGGGCTGCCATCATTCCGGCGGGAGATGTACCGCGTACGTCGTCTAGACTCTGACCGGACTTACATTTCATCGGCGAGTAGTTATCCTCTCAATATTGAGATCAAGCATGTGCTGAGCTATGATGCGGCTCAGCCGCCGTCGAACGTTTCTGCGGGAACCATTACCGTTGAGATGAATCAGTCCATGATTCTTTTGCCGACAGATCCGATGCAACCGCGACTTTGTGACCAGCGCGTGGGATTTTTCAGCGTGACGATGACAGATTACGGACGAGATGCACAGAAGGCCGAGGAGCGTTGTTACATAACCCGCTGGAGACTCGAGCCCAAGGATCCAGAAGCGTATGCGCGAGGTGAACTCACTGAGCCGGTCAAGCCGATTGTCTACTACATTGATCCGGCCACGCCAATGAAATGGAGGCCCTACCTGAAGGAAGGGGTTGATGATTGGAACAGAGCTTTCGAGGCTGCAGGATTCAAAAACGCAATCATGGCGAAGGATCCTCCCAGTAAAGAGGAAGACCCGGAATTCAGCCCGGAAGATGTTCGCTACTCTGTGATCCGTTATTTCTCATCCGACATAGAGAATGCGTTCGGCCCGCATGTCCATGATCCGCGCACTGGCGAGATCCTGGAAAGCGATATCGGTTGGTACCATAATGTGATGAACCTGCTGCGCAACTGGTTCTTTGTACAAACAGCTGCCGTCAACCCTGATGCCCGCTCAGTCAAATTCAGGGACGAAGTCATGGGGCGTCTCGTTCGTTTTGTATCTGCGCATGAGGTGGGTCACACGATCGGGCTGCCGCACAACTGGGGGTCCAGTTTCGCCTATCCTGTTGATTCACTCCGGTCGCCTACTTTCACGGACTCTCACGGTTCAGCACCCTCCATAATGGACTATGCCCGGTTCAACTATGTTGCGCAACCGGGTGATGGCGTGACC
The DNA here is from genome assembly GCA_022821385.1 of Rhodothermales bacterium. GTDB lineage: Bacteria > Bacteroidota > Rhodothermia > Rhodothermales > Bin80 > Bin80. The sequence goes on along the minus strand of JAJEDR010000089.1, from coordinate 100,143 downwards.
AGCCTGATGCCTGACATCGGGATTTACGACAAATGGTCAGTGCAATGGGGTTACACAGTACTGCCGGATGCAGAATCGGCAGACGAAGAACGAGAAACACTGAATGCATGGGTTGTTGAGCGTGCGGGAGATCCACTCTACTTTTATGGGCGTCAAGGCCCCCGTGTAGATCCACGCTCACAAAATGAAGACTTAGGAGATGATGCTGTTGCGGCCAGTAACTATGGTATCGCAAATCTCAAGATTATCCTTAACGAACTTATTGGCTGGACTGCCGAAGATGCCAAGGATTATGGCGATCTGAACGAGCTTTACGGGCAAATCGCCACACAGTGGAATCGCTATATCGGTCATGTGGCTGCCAATGTAGGCGGACATTACGAAAACTTCAAGACCTACGATCAGGAAGGCGTTGTTTACACGCCTGTGCCGGCTGAAATCCAGCGCGGTTCCATGGAATGGCTTTCTCAGGAAGCATTCGCAACTCCAAGTTGGATATTGAACAGCGAAGTTCTTCGTCGCATTGAGGGAGTAGGAGCTATGGATCGCGTACGCCGTTACCAGGTCGGCGCAGTGAATACGCTGCTCGATCCGATTCGCATCGGACGCCTCATGGAAACCGAGGCATTGGCAAATGGCGAAGATGTGTATACGCTCTCAGAACTCCTGGAAGATCTGCGTGACGGGATTTGGACGGAGTTGCCGGCAGCTTCGGCCATCGGTCCATTCCGGCGCAATTTGCAGCGAGGACACTTGGAGCGTCTGGAATACTTGATGACCCAAGAGGGTCCGTCTCTTCCGTCTTTCTTTTCCAGTTTCGGTATGGCGCCGGTTGATGTGAGTCAGTCAGATATTCGCGCTTACGTGCGAGGAGAGCTTGAGTCGCTGCAGACAGCAATAGACCGCGCTGCCCGAAGAACTGGAGATAGCATGACGAGGCTGCATCTGAGAGATGTCAGTGCACGCATTGACGACATTCTAGACAACGACGACTAGTCTGGTCTAGCGGGCTTGCCATATCTAGGTCCAAGAATTACAGGATACAGGCCTCGTTGATCGCTCAGCCACGCGTGGCCTTCACTGCCAGAACTGCGCGCACGCCCGTTGATATTATCGTACGGGTCGTCTTGCTGTGTCTCCGGGAATACGGATAGCGGCAACAACAGAGTACCTCGCTCATTAGGGGGTTATGATCTGGTATGGGTTCCATGAGCCCCGAACTTCCAAGTAGTGTCCGGGTGAATGAGAACCCGGTCCTCGTATCCAAATGGTCTTCTGATACGAGGAGCAATTTCAAGCATATCTCCAGGAAGTCTCTAATTCTGAAATGTCTCTGATGACCTAGTTGCAACTTAAACCTGATTTTACAGTGAGTGAAGGGGCGTACAAAGTTCTCGCAGCTGCGGATAAACTTCAGGAAATGAAACCCTTTACGGTGCTTATTGCAGATGTCGTAAGGGAGGAGATCACAAACACATCCGTATGGACCGGCGTACATTGCTCCACTGAGAAGCATTGTACCACATCCCGTCATCTCTGCCTCATGGCGCGACAGACTTATCGTCGGCTTGTCTGTTTTTCTTGTCTAGTCGCATTTTTCTCATTTCTGCTCGGCCCAGTTCTCGCACAGATACCGGAGCATGTACCTTCCCGAGAGATTGACTTCAGAGAATGGGAAAACCTAAGATGGGAGAATGTAGACACAGGAAGGTCAGTTCTTGATCGGTATGAGCGCTTCCGGCTGGAGGCAGAAGCACGCGGGATCTTTAAGGACAAGTTCTACGGGAAAATGCCTGTGGCTGCAATTTCGCCAGTGAAGCCAGTCGCACATACGGGCATGAGTATTTGTGATCGAACGGATGTCGTAATGAATGCGATCTTGAGCAAGATCCCTGGTACGAATGATTGTGCAGAAATTACGAGTACTCAACTAGCTGCAATCACTGGTACCCTATCGTTAAACTCTAAAAATATTTCAAGCCTGAAGGCCGGAGATTTTGATGGTCTGATTTCGTTAGCTTCGCTCAATTTGTTGCGCAACAGTCTGGCCACGCTCCCCGAGGGCATCTTTGATGAACTGTCCTCGCTGACTTCGCTTGATTTGAGCGAAAATGATCTGGCCACCCTCCCTGACCGAATCTTTGATGAATTGACCTCGCTGGATGTGCTTGGTTTGGGCAAAAATGATCTGGGTACGCTCCCCGACAGCATCTTTGATGAACTGTCCTCGGTGGAGGGGCTCTACTTGAATGGTAATGATCTGGTCACGCTCCCTGACGGCATCTTTGATCCGCTGACCTCACTGCGTGTGCTTGATTTGGAGCGTAATGATCTGGCCACGCTCCCCGACGGCATCTTTGATGAACTGACCTCGCTGGATGTGCTTGGTTTGGGCGGTAATGATCTGGTCACGCTCTCCGATGGCATCTTTGATGAATTGTCTTCGCTGGGTGGGCTTATTCTGTATGGTAATGGTCTGGTCACGCTCCCCGACGGCATCTTTGATGAACTGACCTCGCTGACGTCGCTTGATTTGTGGAGTAACAATCTGGTCACGCTCCCTAAGGGCATCTTTGATGAACCGACCTCGCTGACTTGGCTTTTCTTGGATGGAAATGATCTAGACACGCTCCCCGTGGGCATCTTTGATGAACTGACCTTGCTGACTTGGCTGGGGTTGGGCAGTAATGATCTGAGCATCCTTCCCGAGGGCATCTTTGATGAACTGACCTCGCTGACTTTGCTTCACTTGAATGAAAATGCTCTGGTCACACTCCCCGAGGGCATCTTTGATGAATTGACCCTGCTGACCGAGCTAAATTTGAATGGTAATGGTCTGAGCATGCTTCCTGCTGGCATCTTTGATGAACTGACCTCACTGGAGGGGCTTGGTTTGTAACGAAATGATCTGAGCATGCTTCCCGAGGGCATCTTTGATGAACTGTCCTCACTGGAGGAGCTTGGTTTGGGCGAAAATGATCTGAATTCGCTCCCCGAGGGCATCTTTGATGAATTGATCTCGCTGACTGTGCTTTGGTTGTACGATAATGATCTGAGCACACTCTCCGATGGCATCTTTGACGAACTAACCTCACTGGCTGGACTTTCTTTGTTGGGAAATGATCTGGTCACGCTCCCCGATGGCATCTTTGATGAACTGACCTCGCTGACTGCGCTTTGGTTGTACGGTAATGATCTGATCACGCTTCCCGAGGGCATCTTTGATGAACTGACCTCGCTGGAGGGGCTTCACTTGAGTAATAATGCTCTGGTCACGCTACCTGAGGGCATTTTTGAAGATCTTACTGAATTGTACTCGAGTAATTCTGTCGGCTTATATCTTCAAGATAACCCAGGAGCACCCTTCCGTCCGGTGGTCAACGCAAGCGCAGATCTAACCGTACAGCCGGGAACTGAGGTTTCTATTCCAGGCAGCGTCACGGGGCCTTGGGGAAGTTTCGTACGCTGGAATTGGACTCAGGTAGACGGTCCAGATTCAGATACTCCTGTTTCAGGGGCATTACCCTTGACGGGTGAAAACACGGCCATGCCCAGCTTTAAAGCACCAATGACGGAAGGAGAACTGCATTTTAGACTGATCGCAACTCCGGGGCACGAAGGGACGCCGCCCGAGGACAAAGGTTATACAATCTCAGATCCGGATTGGATTACGGTTCGCGTGAATGTCGCCACCAATGCAACGGAAGCACCTCAGGTTGTGGACTTTGATTTGCTCGGGAATTACCCCAATCCATTCAACCCTTCGACCACCATTCTGCTGGATTTGCCGCAAACGGCAGCAGTATCCGTAGAAATATTTAATATGCTGGGACAGCGGATACACCGGGAAGATTTCCCGACTGTAGCAGCCGGCCCTTCACAGTCCTTGTCCCTCAATCTTTCTCATCTGTCTTCCGGCGCGTACGTCTATCAAGTCCGTGCACAAATGGGGAAAGAAATCCATCATGCAAGTGGACGCATGACGCTCATCAAGTAGAACCAGTACTGAATCCGAAGAGAGACGCAAACACAGGCTAGTATGAATGCTCGCAATCAGCGTTAATTGATGTACGCTGTGCGTTCTAAGCGCATAATCTACACCTATGCAGCGCGGATATATCTGACGCGGAGTGCCCCGCGCATCGGGGGATTGTGAACCTGATTTGGGTTCCATGAACTTCAATCCTAGGAATAACGTCCGGGCGAATGGGAGCCCGGCCCCTGTGTCCAAATGGTCTTCTGAGACAGGGACCATTTCAAGCATATTTCTAGGAAGTCTCTAATTCTGAAGCGCATTTGATGACCTAACCGTAACTTGAACCTAGCTTTTCAGCAAAGCGAGGAGACGTAACAAAGTTCTCATAGCGACGGATAAAATCCAGGGGAATGAAATTCCTTATGGCGCAAAAATCAGATTCCATAAAGGGGAAGATCACAAACATACCCGTATGGGCCGGCGTGCGTTGCACCACTGGAAGGCACAGCACCACATTCTGTCATCTCAGCCCCATAGCGCGACAGGCTCATCGTTGGCTTGTATGTCTCTCTTCTCTGGTCGCATTTTTTTCATTTCTGCTCGGTCCAGTTCTCGCACAGATGCCGGAGTATGCGCTTTCCAGGGAGATTGACTTCAGAGAATGGGAATACCTAAGATGGGAGAATATAGACACAGGAATGTCAATTCTTGATCAGTATGTGCGTTTCCGGCTGGAGGCAGAAACACGCGGGATCTTTGAGAACAAGTTCTACGGGGAAATGCCTGTGGCCGCAGTTTCGGCAGCAAAGCCAGTCGTACATGCGGGCATGAATATTTGTGATCGAACGGCTGCCGTAATGAATGCGATCTTGAGTCAGATCCCTGGTACAACTAAGTGTGAAATCGTTACGAGTACACAATTAGCCGCAATCACGGGGATCCTACGGTTAGACTCCAAAAACATTTCAAGCCTGAAGGCTGGAGATTTTGATGGCCTGATTTCGCTGACTTCGCTTGATTTGAGGTTCAATAATCTGGTCACGCTCCCCAACGTCATCTTTGATCCGCTGTCCTCGTTACGTGTGCTTGATTTGGCGCGCAATGATCTGTCCACGCTCCCCGAAGGCATCTTTGATGAACTGTCCTCGCTGACTGAGCTTGATTTGAGCGAAAATGATCTGGTCACGCTCCCTGATGGCATCTTCGATGAACTGTCCTCACTGGATGTGCTTGGTTTGGGCGGTAATTTTCTGGTCTCGGTCCCCGATGGCATCTTTGATGAACTGTCCTCGCTGGAAGGGCTTAACTTGAATGGTAATGCTCTGAGCACGCTCCCCAACGGCATCTTTGATGAACTGTCCTCACTGACTTGGCTTCGGTTGAGCGGTAATGATCTGAGCAGGCTCCCTGACGGCATCTTTGATGATCTGACCTCGCTGACTGAGCTTTACTTGAGTGATAATGCTCTGAGTACGCTCCCTGACGGCATCTTTGATGAACTGACCTCGCTGGAGGGACTTGATTTGGGTTGGAATGACCTGGTCACACTCCCCGAAGGTACGGATGAACTGACCTCACTGGAGGTGCTTAGATTGAACAATAATGCTCTGAGCACGCTCCCCGACGGAATCTTTGATGAACTTACTGCGCTGACTAGGCTTAATTTGGAGAGTAACAATCTGGTCACACTCCCCGAAGGCATCTCTGATGAACTTACCTCGCTAGAGTGGCTTTTCTTGAATAGTAATGATCTGATCAAGCTCCCCGAGGGAATCTTTGATGATTTGACCTCGCTGACTACGCTTTGGTTGGGCGGTAATGCTCTCAGCACGCTCCCCGAGGGAATCTTTGATGATCTGACCTCGCTGATTCAACTTAGGTTATCCGGGAATGATCTGAGCACGCTCCCCGAGGGCATCTTTGATAATCTGACCTCGTTGCTTGGGCTTTACTTGCATAGTAATGCTCTGAGCACGCTCCCCGAGGGAATCTTTGATGATCTGACCTCGCTGGCTAGGCTTTGGCTGCAGTGGAATGATCTGAGCATACTTCCCGAGGGAATCTTTGATGATCTGACCTCGCTTACTTTCCTTGATTTAAGGGGTAACAATCTGGACACGGTCCCCGACGGAATCTTTGATGATCTGACCTCGCTGACTACGCTTTGGTTGGGCGGTAATAGTCTGAGCACACTTCCCGGGGACATCTTTGATGAACTGTCCTCGCTGTACTCACTTGGTCTGTGGGGAAATGATCTGAGCACGTTCCCCGAGGGCATCTTTGATCCACTGACCTCCCTGGCTGAGCTTCATTTAAGCGATAATGATTTAAGCGTGCTCCCCGAGGGCATCTTTGATAATCTGACCTCACTGACTTGGCTCAATTTGAGTGAAAACGATCTGAATACACTCCCTGAAGGCGTTTTTGAAGACCTTACTGAATTGTACTTGGTTGATCGCTTCGGCTCAGTCGGCTTAATTCTTTACCATAACCCAGGAGCACCCTTCCGTCCGGTGGTCAACGCAAGCGCAGATCTAACCGTGCAGCCGGGAACTGAGGTTTCTATTCCGGGCAGCGTAATGGGACCATGGGGGAATTTCGTTCGATGGACTTGGACTCAAGTAGACGGTCCAGAATCAGATACTCCTATTTCAGGGGCACTACCCTTGACAGGTGGAGACACGGCCATGCCCAGCTTTACGGCACCAATGACGGAAGGAGAACTGTATTTTAGACTGATTGCAACTCCCGCTCGAGAAGGGAGGCCGGACAATAGCTTAGGACATGCAGCCTCAGATCCTGATTGGATTACGATACACGTGGGTGTCGCCACCAATGTAGCGCAAGCACCTCTGGTTGAGGATTTTGAATTGCTCGGAAATTACCCCAATCCATTCAATCCGTCAACCACCATTCTGCTGGATTTGCCGGAAACGGCAGCAGTGTCCGTAGATATATTTAATATGCTGGGACAGCGGATACACCGGAAAGATTTCCCGACTGTAGCGGCCGGTCCTTCACAGCCTTTGCCCCTCAAAGTTCCTCATCTGCCCTCCGGCGTGTATGTCTATCAAGTCACGGCGCAAATGGGGGAAGAGATTTTTCAGGCCAGTGGACGCATGACGTTCATCAAGTAGAGCCGATGCGGAATCCGAAATGAAACGCAAACACAAGTTAATGTGAATGCTCGCAATCAGCGTTAATCAATGTACATTGTGCATTCCAAATGCATAATCTACATCTATGCAGCACGGATATTTCTGACACAGAATGCCCCGCCCACTGGGAGATTGCGACTCGTACGAATTTCGCCGCAGAGCTTGATAACTCCTTTTTGACCATGGTGCGACGAGAATTCTGAAGGCACCCTTTTGATCCAATGCAACTGGTTGGGCTTAACCTTGACGAACGCCAACTGCTGTGCGTTTTCTTCGTCCAAGTTACTTCGGACCGGGTGAACCACATTTAAATCTAGGACGGACACGAAGAACTGCCGCTATTGAACAGAAAACATCCCAGATACAGCTGAATGCACACTCCAGCAACGGCTTTCGGCAAATGTCAAATATATTTCTTCTTTGTAAATGTGGAAGCGCTTACAATTTGAACTAAGTCATTTTCCGGCGTAAACGCGCTTTTCACCAACTTTCGCATTCAGATGGTACTTAAAAAACTCAGTCCCAAGGGACGCTCGATCCGTGTTACCTTTGAGCTTCCCCTAGAACAGGCCCAGAACAGCGTCAGCATTGCCGGCAGCTTCAATAATTGGGATACGGCCAAACATCCCATGAAACGTGATTCCCGCAAAGGGGTCTGGACCCGTGCACTGTCATTCAAGCCGGGTACCAAAGTGGAATTCCGCTACTTCGTTGACGGACACGAATGGCACAACGAGCCGCAGGCCGATGGGTCCGCGCCCAATCCCCATTTCTCGGAAAACAGCGTCCTGGCGCTCTAACCGAAGAGTAACAGGACGACGTAAACGGCAGCCAGCATTGCAAAGGTGTCTGCGATAAGCCCCGCAGGTACGGCATGGCGCGTCTTGCGGATATTGACAGCACCGAAATAGACGGCGATCACGTAGAACGTGGTTTCCGTCGAGCCAAACATGGTTGCAGCCATTTTGACGAAGATTGAATCTTCGCCAAACTGGTTGATCATGTCCAGGATTATGCCGACCGAACCGGATCCGGTGAGCGGACGCACAATACCCATCGGGATAACCTCGGCAGGGATGCCGATCAATCCCACAACCGGTCGCAGGAGATCGGTCAGAAAGTCCATCGCACCGCTTGCGCGAAACATACCAATCGCGAATAGAATTGCGATTACATAGGGAATAATCATTACGGCCACATTGAAGCCCTCTTTGGCGCCCTCTACAAATACTTCGTAGACCCGCACCTTGCGGATCATTCCGTAGAGCGGAAAGCCCACCAGGATAGCTGGCAGAACCAGTGCGGATGCGTAGTCAAGGAATACCTGCAGTATGTTCATGGTGTAACCTCACGGTAACGTTTGAGCCGACCCAGCAGTTTTACGGCGGTTATGCCCACGACCAGGGAAAGCCCGGTCGTAATCAAGATTGAAAAAAACAATTGGTTGATCTGCAGTCCCATAATTGCTACCAAGGTCACCGGCGGCATGATCTGTACGCTGGCGGTATTCATGGTCAGCAGCATAACCATTGGGTCTGTGGCCGTGTCCTCGGTTTCGTTAAGTGTCTGGAGTTCCTGCATTGCCTTAATACCGAGAGGGGTTGCTGCGTTGCCCATCCCGAGCATATTGGCAGACAGATTTAGCACAATCATTCCCAGTGCTGGATGGTCTTTGGGGACTTTCGGAAAAAGAGGACGGATGAGCGGTTGCGTAACTCGGACCAGTGCCTGCAGCATACCGGAGGCTTCCGCAATCTTTAAAAGCCCCATCCAAAGCCCCAATCCTCCGATGAGCCCAAGAGCCAGGGTAACTGCTGTTTCTGCAAAGCTCAGTGCGGCGGCAGCAATTGCATTCATTTTGACCCAGCGCACCGGGGAAAATGTGACTGCTGTTCGCCATTCGGGACCAGTGGGGGTACCCTGCAACGCACCCCGACAGTCGCCCTGACCCGTTTCGCTGCAAATCGTTGCCAGAGGTTCGGGAAGCGTGACTCCTTCCGCAAACCGGATCTCCCGCCCCGCAGAAGTTTGTAGCAATATTCCTTCCCAGCTACCGCCGGTCATTGAACTGTCACCGTAATGGGCAACGAGGTCGCTATCTGAAATCTCCAATCTCAGGGGTTGCCGACGGGCAGTGGGCGCGTACTCATCTTCAAAGACGACCGTCACGGGCAAAGGTGCGTCGTTGCGGTAGGTGTCTTGGGCAAAGTCATTGATATCGCTCGTGAGCGCAAACACGAGACTCAAAACGATCAGACCGCCCCAGATATAGTTCAGCATGTGAAATAAGATTTGATCATTGAGTGGGGCTAGGGTCAGGAGCAACAAGTGAAACCTCGTCCATATTACGCATGGTTAGCATTTTGTTTGACTCGATCAGGCTTGCGCGATATAGAAGCCATGCTGTCACATTCAGGTAGTCCTCATTGGAGAGTACGCCTCCTGCCTCATAGGGCATTTGCTGCAGATTGTACGCGTACAGTCGAGCAGCATTAAGCCGGGAAGCGAGGATCGCGGGCGTCAGCCTGGGTCCGGTTCCCGGGGCTTCATGACAGCTTTGGCAGTAGGTGGCATAGACGGTCTCTCCCAAAGCCCGTTGCGTTTCCGGGTTGGGGCGTGCACAGGCAGATACAACTAGTAATACTCCAACGAACCTGAATGTTGTGTGCATTATCCCACAACCTGAATGGGATGAGGCAACCGCATATTGAAGAGGTAGCCTTTCTGATTGAACGGGATCGTCTCCGGTTGTTCGGCCCCCAGCGTGTCAACAGCTGAAGTAATCAGCGTATGTCGGCCAGGAGTTGCCTCCCAGTTGAATTCAAATCTGGTCCAGCCATAACGCATGCGTGGCTCTAGGAGCTGCGCATCCTCCCAGGTGTTACCCCCGTCAGCACTCCAGCGAACCTGTTCAATCGGGCCATCCGGGCCATAGGCATACCCGTAGATGCGATATAGCCCGGCTTGTAGCGTGGCTGGCCATGGGAGTGCCAGAGCACTTTTGAGGGATTGTTTATTGGCAACCTGTCCGAGAGCTTCCCCCTCAGGCGAGTAATCGTCCCCAATCAGTACATAAGAAGTAGTATTGTTACGACTCCATACTTCAGCGTTCGAGACTTCAATGCGTCCGAGCCATTTGACACTGCTGCTGCCGACCCACCCGGGTACCAGTGCGCGCACCGGGGCACCATGGTCTTTGGGGAGAAATTCCCCGTTCATACGCAGCACAAGTAGTGTATCTGGATCCATTGCCTTCTCTACCGGCAGGGGTCTCCTGAATCCACCCTCGGGTGCACCTTGATCCATTCCAATAAGCTGAACCGCAACGGCAGATTCCTGGATCCCGGCAGCCTGAAGTACCTCAAGAAGCGGAACACCGGTCCATTCAGCCATTCCGACGGCACCGCGCCCCCACTGGGTACCAGTTGCTGCCTGATTGAGTAGTTTGCTGAAATAAGCACGTTGATTGCCTCCGCACTCCAGATAGGCAAAGACAGTGCGGCTGGGCATCGAACGCAAATCATTATAGGTCAGGGTCAATGGGCGCTCAATGGCATCGCCCGCCACAACAAGACGATAAGTATCCAACGGTAGATCAAGGCTCACATCATTATTGCGTACAAAAAACTGATCTACCGGAGTAATAAAACTTTCCTGATCCTCGAGTTTTGATTCCAGATTAGCTCGGCCGTGCTGGATAAAGGGCTCAGGGTCTTTGAAGTATCCTTCCGGTACACGCTCTGTGCTGGCACAGCCCCCGATAAGGCTTGCCGAGCCCAAAGTTTTCAGGAATTTTCTGCGATCATTGGGCATTGGTCTGCTTTGCAAAATGTTCTTGAATACGTTTTGCCACAGACTGGCCTACGACATCCTGCAGCACCCCTTGGTTGGCTTTTTTGACCTTCCGCACCGACCCAAACGCTTGAATGAGTTTTTGAACTGTTTTGGGACCCACTCCTGGAATATTTAATAACTCTGAATGCAGAAGCCGGCTTTTGCGTTGCTTGCGCTGAAGGTTGATTGCAAAACGATGTGCCTCATCTCGAACACGTTGAATCAATTGTAACGATGCGCTCTGCTTTGCAATATGATAGGCATCTTTATCCTCTGGAAAATACACTTCTTCCAACCGCTTGGACAAGCCTATGATCGGGAATTTACCATAGATTTCGGTCTGTTTGAGTGCCTTAACCGCGCTGGAGAGTTGTCCTTTCCCCCCATCCACTACGACGAGATCCGGCCAGGGCCCATCCTCATTCCGAATGTGCCGGAATCTTCGCCGAACAACTTCTTCCATCGAAAGAAAGTCGTCCGGTTTGCCGTCCGGTACACTGCGAATCTTGTAGCTGCGGTAGTCGCTTTTCCGTGGCCGCCCGTTATGAAAGACTATACAGGACGCGACCGTGCCCGTACCACCTAGATGGGATATATCAAAGCATTCGATTCGACGAGGCAACTTTCGCAGTCGCAGATCATTTTGCAGGGCCTGCACTGCAAAAGGGATGCGATCTTCGCCGCGCTTCATTAAGGCCAGTTTGTATTCTCCAAGCAAAAGTTCAGCGTTGGCTTGTACCATTCGCATAAGCTCCGCTTTCTGCCCGCGCTGCGGCATATGCAGGACCACCTTCTTGCCCCGCTGTCCTGTCAGAAAGGTGGTCAGGGCCTCAGGTTCGGTAACCGATGTACCAAGAAAAACCTGATCCGGGAAGAATGCACTCTGCGTGTAGTAATGTTCAAGATACCGCTGCATCAGGACGGGGTCATCATATCCCTCGATCTGACGGATAATCTTGTGTTCACGCCCGATAATCTTACCTTCTCTGACTTTGAAACAGACCGCTACAGCAGCGTTCTCTTCGCGTGCAGTTGCCAGGGCAAAAAGGTCCCGATCAATCAGTTCTGTGGTTACCACCTTTTGGCGTAGCGCGTACTTCTCCACTGCGCTGATCTGATTGCGCAGACGGGCAGCCTCTTCGTATTGTTGTCGAGAGCTGGCCAGCTGCATAGCTTCCACAAGCACTTTCTTTAATGCTCCCGTATGGCCTTTCAGAAGCGTTTCTATCTGGCTGATAGTGGCCTCGTAAGATTCGGAAGACTGATTGCCTATACAGGGACCAGCACATTTCTGGATATGAAACTCCAGACAGACCTGGTATTTGCCGCGCGAGATCGGCTCCGGTGATAAATCCAGAGAGCACGTACGAATCTTGAATATTGATCTGATGGCTCCCAAGGCACGTTTCATATTCGAAACGTCAGTGTATGGGCCAAAATACTTGGAACCATCTTTTACAATGCGGCGCGTCGGAAAAATACGGGGGAAAGGTTCGTTTTTAATGCAGATGTAGGGATAAGTCTTGTCGTCCCGAAGATTGATATTGTAGCGTGGACGACGTTCCTTAATAAGATTATTCTCAAGTATGAGGGCCTCTGCCTCGTTATCGGTTACGATGACCTGCACATCAACGGTCTTGGCAATCATAATCCGCAGGCGTCCGTAAAGGTCCTTGTCCTTACGGAAATATGACCTGACGCGGCTGCGAATATTCTTTGCCTTACCAATGTAGAGTGGACTTTCATTCTTGTCCAGAAATTGATAGACTCCGCACCCGGTAGGTAACACGGCTACTTTTTCCAATAGCCCCTCTTTGTTGTTTGAGGATTCACTCATCTTCCATTGATGCCCAGAACTCCAGCAAAATTGCAGGCAGGTGCGTGAGCTGCAGGTTTTCGGGAAGGATTACCAATTGAGCTTCGGGCCATTGCAGCTGCAACAGTTGTGCATAAAATGCGTCCTTGCTGACCTCACTGATCAAAGTTGGTACCCGCGGAGCGTCGGTCTCTCCCCGAGATAACACCAACGAAGCGTTATGTACAACGAGGCTCTTACATACTTTGGGCAGAACTTTACCGGCCACGACATGTCCGGATGATTGTTGGGCAGAGGGACGGCAGTAGCCCGTTTTATGCATAACCTCCTCCAGTTCTGCACAATGCTCAAATAATACAGCATACTGCTTCGCGGATTGACAGAATTCTACCAAGAATCCATGGGTATCTCTTGGGTGCAGAAAAAAGATACGTTTCCCGGAAGCTCCCGGGACAGGGGCTTCAGTCAGCGGCTGGAAACCCGCCGCACGCATGCGGTCAAAATGTGTTTGCACATCGGCTACCCTGAACGCAATGTGGTGGAGCCCCTCACCTCGTTTTGCCAGGTACTTGGCTACCGCGGATTCTGCCACTAGAGCTTCAAGTGTTTCCAAACTTGTACCGGATCCATAGAATCGGACTCGCACGCCCTGCCTGTCTACATCCTCCGGCAAGGCGGGTGCGGAATCGGCAAGCTTCATGAGCAACCTTTCCACTGCCGTGCCGTCATTTACAGCTATGCCAATGTGGTCTACGTGCAACATGAGTGTTCGTGAATAAACAGGTATACAACTTAACCCGTGAAGTGTAACACTTTGCGTCCCAAGCGGATATGCAGCGTATACACGGCATGGGCAAGACGAGGACTAAAACTATTGCCAAATCATCTAATGATCGCAGGACTGCGGTGGAACAGTTACTGCGCATCACACATGATGGAGCTTATCGGAGCCTGATTGATCGCGGAACGGGTCCACGGGTCGTTGCCTTGGTATCTACTGTAACCCGATGGAGGCGTTATCTGTCGTTCCTGCTACACCATTTTCGGCGGAAAAACCATCAACGCCTTCAGCCAGAACTGGAGCAGCTTCTTCTCTTGGGAATAGCAGAAATCATCCTCCTGCATGCGCCCCCTTATGCAGTTGTCAACGAAACCGTAAACCTGGCACGATCCATGCGATTACATACCGGGCTTACAAATGGTGTGCTCAGATCAGTAGTACGTGCGAGGGACAGGCTACCTGAACCCGATACAGGAAATTCAATTCGTGATTTATCGATTCGCTGGTCACATCCAACCTGGCTCACACGCCGATATGTACAGCGTTTTGGCAGGGACGAAGCCCTTCGTCTTTTGCAGTGCAACAATATGCCGCCAACTTACAGTATTCGTGTGTGCCGAACACGTGCGAATGTACAAGAACTCTTGGACGAACTGAATTCGAAGGGAGTGGCGTTGCACGCCTCACCTTCCCTAGAGGACTACTTCACCGTTGACTCCTTGGGTCCACTGATCAGGCAGGGCTATATGGATCGCGGTCAATGCGCGGTGCATGATGAAAGTGCGGGATTGATCGTAAAACTGCTCAACCCCAAACCCGGTGAAACCATACTGGATGCGTGTGCGGCTCCTGGGGGCAAAGCCACAGCCATTGCCTGTCGCATGCGAGGCACGGGAAAATTGAATGCCTGGGATATTCATGCAAGCCGACTACAAAAGCTGAGAGACTCGGCGCGTGTACAGGGCTTGGAGAACATTCATACTATCGAAACCAGCCTCCTTGTTGGCCCGGATATGCAAGCCGACCGTGTCCTTCTGGATGTGCCGTGCAGCGGCACTGGAGTCTTGAGTAAGCGAGCCGATTTACGCTGGCGGCGGAGTGAAGATGATATGGTGAAGCTGGCCGAATTGCAGGACCAACTGTTGGATGCAGCCGCCGATCGTTTGCGCCCTGGTGGACTCCTCGTCTACAGTACCTGTTCTATTGAGCCGGAGGAGAACGAATCGCGGATTAGTGCTTTTCTTGAGCGCCGAACAAACTTCACCCTGGAAAACGCGGGAGAATTACTCTCTCCAGCATTTGTAAACTCCACTGGATATATGGTCACGCTGCAACATCAACACAACATGGACGGTGCGTTTGCAGCTCGTCTGCGCAGACAGGCTTGAAGAACTACCCGTAGAATCAAAGGGGCTACGCGATGCTCACTTAAGTCCCGTCAGAAGTTATCCCCGTTATAGGATACCGTGGGACGTCACCTGCTACAAGACAGCTGATTCCAATGACTTTCAAACCGGCAAGTATTACGCCCCGAACACTGAGTACACCCTCCACCACGCTCGAAGATTTGGAGTGCGCCCTTCCGTAGCCGAACTCTCAGTAAATCAGGGGCACGTCTGGTGCCCCTCGTCTATTGGCAACACCAACCGCAATCACTGTATTCCTACCTCCGCCGACAATCACTGCCTAGCATTGAACACGAACTAAAAGTCCGCTGAGAGTCTCAAGTACAATGCCGCGCCGTTGTAATCCCATGGTGTACTGGGGACGTTTGCATTGCCTTGACTGTCTTGTTCAATTTGATCGGCAGGACGGTCAATCGCAAAGATATTGTTGACCCCGAATGCAGCAGCATAGTTCTCCCTAAACCGATACCCCACTTCTGCATCTACAATCCAGCTTCCAGTGTAGCTCCGCAGGACATCCTCCCCGCCTAGTGTGCAGGTAAAACTGAACAGAACACACGCTTTCCATCCGCTGTAATAGTTGAGGCGTAGCATACCATGGTAAGGGCCCATCATCTGGCGACCCGTTGCAATAATCCGATGATGTGGATTTACGTGCTCCATTTCCACCTTACGTCTCGGAGACAAGATGCTGACTTCTGTAGTTTCGGTCAGACGTTCTCCCAGAAACTCGGTGATCGTGGTAGGCTCTGAAAAATCCAGCAGTTCTGGACGAGTCCAATTATATGCGATGCTCGCGATAGTCGCCCGGTTATCACCGTATTCTCTGTCAAGGGACAGGAGTATGTCAACCCCGAATTGACGAGTATCAAAGTCGTTAGAAAAGAACTTCACCTCTTGCAATGTCTCAAATCCGGCGAGTTGTCCAGATCGTCTGAGAATTCCTGTAAGCTCGTCAGAAAGTGGAATACTACCACTGAGTGCAATGCGGTCCCGCAGCGTAATGCTGAACATGTCCGCGGTGAGAACCAGATCAGGTGAAAGTCGAAGGATCGTACCAAATGTCAGGTTCAGTGCGGATTCTTCGGTCAATGGCTTTCCACCAAGTGCTTGCGAAATCGGGTGATAGGAAGGTATCTGCCCGGCATCAATCAGCCCGAAAACGGGGTGGAAATTTGTTTGGATGTTCTGAAGATTGACCTGCCCAGGCGTGGGTGCACGAACTCCTGTACTGACGGAACCCCGTAAACTCATCGCTGGTGTTGCACGCCACAATGCTGCTACCTTTCCGGTGATCGTAGTACCAAAATCCTCATAGAAGTTTTCGTAGCGTCCGGCAATGCCAAGTTGGAAGGACCGAACGATGTCCGCTTCCAGATCAATGTATGCGGCATAGTTTGGGCGCCCCCAACTTCCAGCATACGCGGGAGGAATTCCTTGATCTCCATTAGAGCCGACAGAAAAAGTGTAAGGGCCCTGTCGTACATAAGGGCCGACCGAGTATGAATGGAAGTCCCCAGGCAGGGTTTCAAATATCTCCGTACGCCACTGCGCTCCCCAGGCAATATTCAGTGGTGAATAAAAGCTCTCCAAATCAACCGGATAGCTCATATCCAGGTTAACGCTGTATTCCTGCTGCACGAAATCACGCTGACGGAACTCGCTGGGACTCTCGGGGCCCCAGGAAGCATTCACGGTATTGCGAATGAAATAGTCCATGAGGCTTCTGCCCAGACTTGCACTCACATCCCAAGTCAGCCCAGACTGAGTGTACCCCCTAACGCCGGCGACTGCACTTACATCTGAGATGTCCGCCCCAAACCGGGGAGTGAAGCCCCCCGGATAGTCTTCGTTGAAGAGAAAGCAGGTCCCACGGTACTGCTGTACGAAAGATTGAACTGCATCAAAGTTTGAATCCAGTGGGGGAAGAATTTCCGAACTAAGGCAATCAATTCCATCATTTGGATCAAGATCTGCAACTGCACGAATTGCATCTTCACCAGACCCAAACCGGAAGACATTGGCACGAGCGATACTTCCTCCCGGCATTCTGAAAAAATAGCTCCCATTGCCAGAGTGTTGACCATACCCTCCGAAGGCGTACAACTCTGTGGATGCGGTAAGATCCAGTTCAGCATTCACAAACGCGGTAATGGCATGATCAATGTCTGGATTCCCCCAGATAATTCCAGGAAGCTTGACCGGATACCCTTTACTCTCGAGATTTGTCGCAGCCACCTGGTTCACTGAACGGCTAGTCGGCTCGGTATTACGATACTCAAGACTCACATTCACGAAGCCATCGTCGGTGAGCGGAAAGCCCGCATTGGCTGCAATAGTCACGTAGCGCCCGTCACCCTGGTGATACTGCCCTACCTGCGACTGAACAGAAAACCCGTGATCCGCATCGCGGAGTTGCAGGTTGAAAACTCCAGCAATCGCATCTGCACCGTACTGGGCGGATGCCCCATCACGTAATACTTCAAACTGCTTAATTGCAATGCTCGGGATCATGTTCATATCCGGTCCTTGGGAGCCAAGGATCAGCGCGCTCCCAAATAAAGCAAGAGAACCGGTGCGATGGCGGCGTTTCCCATTGACAAGGAGGATCGTATTATCAGGTGACAGCCCCCTTAACGTCGGAGGTCTTACAAAAGTGGTAGACCCATCAATCTCATGCCTCTGGACGTTGTAGGAGGGGATTTGGGAGCGGAGAATATCATCAATATCCGTGCTCGCGGTGCTCCGCAGATCCCGCGGAGAGATGACATCAATGGGCACTGCTGAATCGGTAACAAGTCGCGGCAGTCGCCGTGTCCCAACAACAACCAGACCCTCAATGTCTTCAATGGATGGAACAAGTGTCACATTCAGTTCCTCCCCATCCATCGGAGGCGAAAGGCGTTGCGTCACATATCCGACAAACGAGAACACCAGGATGTCATTCTCAGAGCGAACTTCAATTTCATATGTGCCATCTGACGACGTAGTAGTTCCTATGCTAGTCCCTTCAATGACAACCGTTACGAACTCCAATGGATCTCCGGTTTCTCCGTCATTAACCGTCCCACGGACAGTCATCTGAGCCAGCGCAGTGGGAACCACCGAACATGCTAGACTAAACATCAAGGTAAATCTTAGAATAGGCATGAGAAACAATATTTTATCATAAAGTACAAGATAGTGATTTTTTGCATTAATGTCCAAGTAGCCTGGGAAAAGCCAGCCGGCGGCAAAAACGGGGAAAAGATAACCTCCAAGATCACCAACCAAGACTTTGCCGAACAGATAAAGAAGGAGCTTCAAGCGGCCTTTGCGGTCCGAACATGTGCACAAGCAATAGAAAATCAGACCACACTGATTACGATCCTGCAATCCTGATGTCCGCAGGCAGCGTCCCGCTTAAAGGAGGCTTGGAGGAAACCTCTGCCACCTACAATCTAGAGCCGCCGAGCCACTGCAAAATCGACCTGAACCACGAATATCACTGAGTGCATCAATCGCAAGCTTACGAACACGAAACGGAGAAGCACCCGACGGTCGGATTCGAATCAGTACCAACGACAGGATTGCCACGGCGCGCTTCGACATTGAACAACGATCTCTTACTCCAATCCCGCAAAACGGGCACTGAGAAGCCCAGATCCGAGTACTGAAACAACACGGTCAAATCCAAAGTCACCACATTGCCAGAAATCAAGAGCTCCCATACCCCACTTTAATTGGGGCATCTCTGTGCCCGTTGGTAAAGTACTGATTACGGGATCGTATCTTCAGTATCACTCATGCCCGCGTAGGCCCTCTTACTGGTTCAGCCGCGGCTCGTGTGGAACAATTGAATTTTGATTTCACCGATCCCCCGATGGTACGAACACATTGTATCTGTGATGGACTAAGGGAATTTGCTCAGTTGCATCTTCCACCAGAGTAGACAATGACTTCAAGCAATAGGTACCATTTTGAACCATTGAAACGGCATCTACATCAGGGAAAGCGGGGAATTATCTCACCTGGAGCACCCATCGCAGGACAGAGGTAGTCCGTGAC
Organism: Rhodothermales bacterium; assembly: GCA_022821385.1. GTDB lineage: Bacteria > Bacteroidota > Rhodothermia > Rhodothermales > Bin80 > Bin80. The sequence goes on along the minus strand of JAJEDR010000089.1, from coordinate 81,125 downwards.
TAACTGCAGAATAACATGAAGCTCAATATCTGGATACTATTCATCTTTTTTTCTCTAGTCGCGCCGTCACGACTACTTGCTCAGGAACCACCTGACCGTTTCATGCTGGAAGCTGGACTCGTCGGAGGAGGCGGGGAAGCTTGCCCTGCGCATTACATTCGCGTCACCGGACAGGTCGTTGGTCCGCTCTCACTTTATGGTATGGTGGAGAATTATAGATGTCAGGACCTAACGGGATCAGCAATCCGAATCGGAGTTTCAGTGTTGACAGCTCGCTCCAATTGGCTTGTGCGACCCGAATTAAGAACAGGTATTGAGTACGATGGGGGGACTGTTTCCCAGACTTTCGGAGTAGGTCTGGTTCTTGGGCGGCGCTACGGAGCACGTACTACTGTCCATCTGGGAAATGTGTTTGATGATCCTATTGTCCTCTTTCACATGGGCGGATATCTTCGTTTTTAACCACACCATGACCAATGGATTCTTTCCCCTACCTCTGTATGGGGTCTCCCCACCGCGGAAATTAATTAGCGAACATTGAGAAAATACTTCTGGCCCCTCATTCCGGTGAGTATTAATAGGTCGCTTATGAAAAAGGTGTCATACGCCACAGTCTGAGGGGAAGACCCGATAAATGAGTGTGGTGTCCGTATAAGATCTGTAACTGCGGAGCGAAAACCTGTGATCGCACGCAATGTCAATGGAAGCGCCAAAACGAAGATTGTCGCTACCTTGTGCTGAAGATTATGTGCGAACCCCAGACACTATAGCCAGTTGTTTCAGGCTATTGGTACCGAACATAACTGTTCATCCGTACTTTCAGGAGGTTGAATGAAGGCAGACAGTACCTTATCCGGTGGCTGGATGCAAAAAGATACTGAACGAGGTTTCCTAACGGATAATCTACCCATGAAAAACTTGTTTCCAATAGTAGTTGTGGTTGCCCTTGCAGGCTGCACGTCCAGTGTAACCGAGACTTCTCACCTGAGGGCATTAGAAACGGATGATCAGGTTATTGTACTGAACGATGTCCGTGGAGATACTGCACTGGTGGTGCAGTCTGCGCAGGACTTCAGGCCGTTTTTGCATCCGATCCTGACCCCGGATGGTGCGACCTCAGTGACACAATTCAGCCCCGACCATCATCGCCATCAGACCGGCCTGTACTGGGGCTTCACACGGCTGAATGGTCGGGATTACTTCCATCACCCGGAGGGGGATTATTGGCAGCGAGATACTGTGATGGTAACCAGAACCGCCGGAGACACGATTGGCTGGGCTACCGTCTATAATCTACTTGACGAGAACGGCAATCCTGTTCTCCAGGAAACCCAGAATTGGACTATGCATGAAGCAGACAGTGCAGTTGTACTGGATTTGACCTGGACAGGCAAGGCCATCAGCGACATTGTTGTCGGCGAATATGATTACGGCGGGCTGTTTCTACGGATGCCCTGGGCCCCGGGTATGGAAGGACGTGCAGTGAACGCTGCACGACAGCGCAATCATTTTGCTGAGGGCCAGCGGGCCATGTGGATGGACGTCGGTCTTGCTCTGCCGGGGCGCGAAGACATGACCCATGTAGCCATATTTGATCATCCTGATAATGCGGATTTCCCGCAGCCCTGGCGTGTGGACGGTCAACTGGGGGTAGGACCCGTTCGTGCCAGAATTGGCGACTGGACCATTGAAGCCGGTAATACAGAAACCATCCGGCACCGTTTACTCGTGTATACGGGAGAAATGAGTGACATCACGATGCGGGAAAAATGGGAGGACTATGCCGACCGCTCCGGTGCAATGTATTCCACCGCGTCCCTATGGGGATTGGCACAACAGGAAGCACGAGAAGCAGAATTCCTGACCCCAACAGCAGCAGCGGAGATGATGACGCTCAAGGAGGGCTACAAGGTTAACGCATGGGCCGGTGAACCGCTACTCACGCAGCCCATGGCATTTGCCTGGGATGATCGAGGGCGGTTGTGGGTAGCAGAGAATCGAGACTACGAATCACGTCAGACAGGATTCTCAGGGTCTGGAGATAGCCGTATCGTGATCCTGGAGGATACCGATCGCGATGGCACCGCAGATGTTCGAAAAGTATTTATGGAAGGGATTGCTTTTCCGAGTGCACTGGCTATAGGTTTTGATGGCGTATTTATTGGTGCCCCGCCCCATCTGCTCTTTATTCCCGATCGCAATGGCGATGACCGTGCAGATGTCAATGACATTGAGATCCGCCTTACCGGCTGGGGGATTCGGGACAGACACGAAACGATTAACAGTTTTCACTGGGGGCCGGATGGATGGCTCTACGGCCTTGAAGGGTTTGCCACCTCATCGGTGATAAGAAAACCAGGGCCAGAAGCACGGCTCTATGGACATAACGATGCCTTCCCGGAAGATCTACTGCAGGCCGACGGTGTGGAAATCAATGGTGGCGTATGGCGCTATCATCCGATAAAGGACAAGTTTGAAACAGTGGCACACGGCTTCAGTAACCCCTGGGGGATTGATTACGACGCACACGGTGAACTCTTTATAAGCGCCTGTGTGATCCCGCACGTTTTCCATGTGACCCCGGGCGGGATCTACATGCGGCAGGGCGGTACTCACTTAAACCCCCATATATACGAAGATATTGCTCCTATTGTAGACCACCGTCACCGTTCGGCGCACGGGGGCGCCCGCATCTATCAATCTGATGCATTTGCCCCGGAGGAAACAGGACGTCTGTTCATGGCCAACATTCATGAGCACGCAGTCCTGAGTGATGTCCTGCATCCAAGTCGTAGTGGATTCGTAGCCAGTCACGGAGATGAGTTTATGATGGCACATAATGCTCAATGGGTTGGCTTCAGTATGGAGATAGGCCCGGAGGGAGCACTATATGTTCTTGACTGGCACGACGCTGACATCTGTGGAGGGGATGTTCTGGACAAGGATACCGGGAGGATCTTTCGAATTACACCGTCAGAGTCTCATGCCGTGGAATGGGATGGTCGTTATGGGGATTTGCGTCAGCTCAGCGACCTTGAGCTGGCAGAGCTTCAGGAGAGCCGAAGTGACTGGCATGCCCGGCGCGCCCGTGTAATATTGCAGCACCGAGCGAGTACGCGCGCTCTGGATGCCTCAGCCCTGACTCATCTGCACACGCTTTATGAAACTGGTGCTACAACGCCCCTCAGACTGCGAGCGCTGTGGTCGCTGTACATAACAGGTAATTTCTCGCTTGAATCTCTTTCGGGTGCACTGCAGGACAGGGAACCCTACATAAGGGCATGGGGCGTTCGATTCATTACTGAACAGGACGTAATAGATCCTGACGTTCAGCTGGCTCTTGAGAAACTTTCCGAGGGGGAGAGCTCTCCCGTCGTACGTAAATACCTCGCAGCTATGCTTCAGCGGATCCCCAATGAGCGGCGCTGGCCAATCATTGCGGCGTTGATGAACTACCCGGAGGACGGTGAGGACCCAAATATTCCAACCTTATTATGGACAGGTCTTGAGCCACTAGTGGCGGAGGCACCTGAACGTGCACTTTTGCTAATTGAAGATGCGGATGACTATCCGAAAATGACGGAGTTTGTGGGGCGGCGACTGGTTGGAGCCGGACATATGACTCCACTGCTAGCCGCACTTCACACGAGCCGGAATGAGCATCTGTTGCGGGGAATGCTGGCGGGCTTGGAAGGTGCGGGAGATATAGAAGCACCCGAAGACTGGGATCGTACCTACCGGAGACTGCGACGCAAACGTGAAACCCGTACACTGGCTACCACAGTTGCCCAGCTGTTTGGCGATGCAGAGGCTGAACGTGCACTTATGACTGAGGTGATGAATGCTTCTTTGTCTCCAGAGCGGCGGATTGCGGCGTTGACGACACTTGCACCATCACAGCCTGACGCACTCAGACAAGCCCTGTTTGAATTAATTAATGACCCGAGTATGCGAACTGCGTCAATCCAGGCAGTCGCAGCTTTCGATGACGAGGAACTGGGGCAACTTCTGCTCTCAATGTACGTGGATGCAACCCCCGCCGAAAAAGAGGCCATCATTCAAACCATGGCATCGCGTCCAGTCTACGGATGGATGCTGGTTGAGTCACTCCGTGATGGTTCAATCCAGCGTAATGATATTCCTGTCTGGATCGCCCGGCAAATGCGGCGTGTTGTGGGAAGTGGTTTTGTAGAAATCTGGGGACCGATTGACGAACTTCCGGGAGATAAAGCCGCGGATTATGCCCGATATCACACCCTAGTAACGTCTGGAATGCCGGCGGATGCCGCCAGTGGACAGATCGTATTTGCGCAGGCTTGCGGAGCATGCCACCAAATGAATGGTGTCGGCGGACTTATAGGCCCGGATCTGACGGGATCTAATCGAACGGATGTAGACTACCTGCTCAGTAACCTCGTTTACCCGGACGAGTTCATCCAGGACGATTACCGGATGGTGCTCGCAACGACCCGCGGCGGACGTACGTATATAGGAACCCTGGTAGGTGAAAGTGACCGCCAGGTTACACTCCGGCCCATTGGACAAAAGGATGTTGTGCTGAATCGCACCGAGATACAATCACTGGAGGTTTCCGAAGAATCATTAATGCCGGAAGAATTGCTCTCTGTGCTGTCCGATAAAGAAATTCAAGATCTGTTCGCGTATTTGCGAACCGCCGAAACGTCAACTCAATAGGTTTGGGGGTATACACGTTGAACCTGTAATTCCGAATGTATTTTCGACTCACGGTATTTCTCCTAGTATTCATCGCCATGATCTGCCCCCCTGCGTCAGCGCAGCGGATTGCTAAGTATGGAGCAGATTTCCTGGCGGGAGGGGTAGATGCCCGGGCATTGGCCATGGGCGGAGCAAACGTTGCACATACCCAGAATGTGTATAGCGTGTACTGGAATCCATCCGGATTGGCGCACACCGAATATCCCGAAGTTGCCTACATGCATGCGGAGCGCTTTGCTGGGATTGTGTCGTTTGATTTTGCTGCGGTCGCTTATCCGGTAAGTAGCACTTCCACCGTGGGGGTGAGTTTTTTTCGGAGCGGTGTGAATGACATCAAAAACACCCTTAATGCCTGGGATGCAGAGCGTAATCAACCCAAAGCGAACCCTGAATCACACATAACCAGCTTCTCAGCTGCGGATATGGCTTTTCTGGTCAGCTACGCAAGGCGTCTCAACTCGCGATTGGCCGTCGGTGCATCAGGCAAGATCATCAGACGCACAATTGGAGACTTTGCAGATGCGTGGGGCTATAGTTTTGATGCTGGGGCTCAGTGGTTTGGAGATCGGTTTATGCTTGGTGTACAGATCCAGGACTTATCAACGATGCTCCAAAGCTGGAGTGTGAACACATCTGCCTTCGCCATTGAAGGCACCAACCCGGATACCGGAGTACCCTATACTTTCAGTGAGGTATTTGACCAGGAGTTACCCACTGGGGATACATTCCTGGTATTGCCGGTGATTCGCTTGGGATCAGGCCTGGTATTACCCGCAGGTTCCCGGAACGCTGTGACCATTGGACTGGATTTGGACGTAGCATTTGACGGACAGCAGGCGAACGCTTTCAATCTAGGGGAACTGTCGTTTCATCCAAGATTGGGAGCTGAGTTTTCGTTTCGGAACCTTGTTGCCCTTCGAGCAGGGATCAACCGAATAGCTCAGACGGACAATTACGGGCTGGATGTGGTGCCTTCTGTGGGTGCGGGTATACGCCTCAAAACACTTTCAATTGATTACGGATTTGGGGACTTCGGGGGACTGGTCCGTGATTTGGGGTATTCACACAGAATTTCCGTGCACTTTACCTGGAACCGAGAAAAATTCCGTCGACCGTCAGATTAAAGCACCCGGCAACGGTTAGTCTGACCACAGATTACGTTTGAAATACCGCAAGGGGAGTGCAGAGATAACGCAAGATGCAAGCATCAGGAGGAACCAGCGTTTCTGGTTCGAATAGCGTAACGTATCGCGACCTGAAATAACGCACGCGTTCGTGCCCCCGCGGGGTGAGCAAGATGCGGGTGGTCTAGTACATTCCGCATTGTGGCACTCATGCGCAGTCTCTCCCCCCAGAATCTTTTCTGAACGGTAAGATGGAGATATACTGAACCAGGCAGCCGCGTAGTATAAAACTCTGGGTTACCCGCGGCCGCCTCTTCAAACTCAGCCCAGGTCGTTGCCCCGACGTAGCGGAGACGCATATCCAGACTAAATCGATCATTGGGATGAAATTCTCCCCGCCCCCCGATTTGCATACGGTGGTACCATGCACTGCGAAATGCATCCGCATCTGACCATGGATAAGCATAAACGCCGTAGAGTTTCACGGTAAACCGGTTGGTGAGAGGCATGTGAATACGCACACTTGTCCGAGCAATTTGGCCATTGGCCGCCACGATGTCCGTAATTGTATCCAGGCGCATACGGGTTGAGTCGAGTGTGGCACGCATGCGTGGGCGTACGTGATTTGTCAGCTTCCGCAAACCACCACTCAGGTACAGTTTGACCCGGTTGCCTGCGGCCCAGGTAACATCCAAAGAATAGGTTGACCTCCGTCTGGGCATATCCAATGGCATGAAGCGAAGCTCGGCATTCCCAGGACGAAATCCTCTCGTTGCCCAGTCAGCAAACGTCATTTCGGAAGCAGGTGCCCTATTTCTGAGCATCAGCCTCAGGTCAAGCCCAATCCGTTCATGCCATGCGCGGGAGAACACTTCATAACCCAATATGCTGTCATCAAGTGATACTGCAGCCATGGTGCTCATGCGTAGCTGGTCTGGTGGCCCTACGCTGAGTGTGGCGTCTCCGCGGAACGAGTGAAGCGTTTGGCGCACTTGTTTAGGACCGAACAGTGCCTGCGCCAATACCGTGCCTGCGCCAAACTCAATCGCCGATGTTCCCAGAGATATCGTTGTATTCAGACGCGCGCGTGCCTGCCGTTGAACAAGGTCGGTAGATATCAACTCCGGGTTTTCACGTGTGGTTAATCGTGTAGAGCTGCCCGAAATAGAATACCCAAGTAATTTGCTGGCGGAAGACATGGACGCAATCGCGGTCTCCCGATCAACAGGAATCTCTCGTCCCATAACAGGCGTGAACAACAGATCTTCTGTCCGACTGACAGCTGCGCTGACCGTATAATTGGGGGAAGAGGCATCAAAGCCGAGTGCACGATAAATGATACGCGCATCCTTTTCGCCCCGAAAAAGCTGCAGAACCCGCGGTCGGATGCGAGGATCAGTTACATGATGTTCATCGGCGGCCGCCATCCCACGAACATGCCAGTTGCCGGAGCTACCGGACAGGGCACCGTGAACTGTAGGGCCGGTTCGGTCTACATTGGGCCCTCCGAGCTCCGTGTATTTGTACGGGCCAGGATCACCGGTTTCATTGCCAGCACCAATTTGTCCCCGCAGGGATAAACCTTTGGGCGGTTTGCACCGGGTAATCTGAACCGCCCCTCCATGTGCCAACACCCCGTCAATGAGAACGGGGGTTGCGTGCAGACGCACTTCACATATTTCCGAAAGTGCTATGGGCAAGGTGTTGAGGCTCTGGCGATTTAATGCCCGTAAGCTGATCAGCCGCCCATCTATGAACAGACTCCATTCAGGGCTGGCCTCCCAGGATGTCCCCAGAGGCGCAATATCCCAGTGGTATCCCTCAGTAGAACTGCCAGACCAGTCATCTGCAAGTTCTAGAATATCACTCAGTCTTAGTACGCCGGCCCTGGTAAGGTATTCCGCAGTCAACACCTGTGCACAAACGCCGATTGCTGCGCCGGCCGCCATCAATAAACAGAATGATGTCCTGCACCAGCAAAGCATCATTCCAGAATGGCTTTGAGGAGTCGGCCTGTTTCCATCTGATAGCCAATTCCCGCAGAGACAAACCAGAGTTGCATTAAAGGACGGGTTTGCACGCGAAGACGCTCAGCCTGACCAAACAGAAACCAATCCCGGCCAATTCTTAGTGACGCTCGCAGACTTGCACTGCTGACAAAATCACTCTCGCTGCTCTCGCCGGAAAACGTTGTTACTGCATCATCAAATGACATGCGATAATTACCTATACCGACCGCCGGCGTCAGTGCGAACCGGTACCCAAGTGGCAACCTGACCCCCCAATCCGAGCTAATCCAAAGTGCCCCGAACCCGGGGACATCGCTGCGGGCAGAGAAACGGTGAACACCTAGACTGACCCCCCAGTCACCAAAATAAAATGGCGTAACCAGGGACGCTTTCATGCCCCGACCGGAGTGCCAGTGATCATGTAGGATGTTTTGGTTCACATTCTGTGTTGCCTGGATGCGCATCTCCAGACTGCTGAACGGATCCTGTGCGAGACAGGGTGTCGCAACTGCAAGCAGAACCAGTATAGTAAAGGGGCGCCTCACTGGCTCCAGAGGTTTATGGCAGTGTCAAACGTGAGTATCACCCCAGCGCTTATCAACCCGACGAATCGATTATCGCCGCTATCGGTCACATTATAGCCTCCGTCAGCTGCAATCCACCACCAATCCATGGGTTGATAGGTTACGCCGATTGATCCGCGAATGGTTTGCTCTACATCACCATCGAGAAGATTACGCACGGGTTCCAATTTGCCCGGGAATGGCTGGCGCATATCCCGTTCCCCCTGCAGCAGCATATCCAGCTTGGGTCCAAATCGCAGTCCGCGGACTTTATGGTCCATGTAAAACTCGGCAGACAATGAAGTGTGTACGTAATCACTGAACTGCGTGGCCAGCCCTCGATTGAGAAATATATATTGTCCTTCAGTCTGCGGAGCATTGTAAGCTCTTGACGTAACCGTTTCGAGCGTTAACCTGAGATCCGCTCTAGGCAGTGCATACACTGCCGAACCGGTAAGTACAAAAGTGATTGTCTCCGGGCCTGTGTTGGCCTGCAGACGGATATCGTCTACCATGAACTGCCCCTGAAGTGTTAGTCGTTTCAGCTGCGCCCACAAAAGCCCCGCCAAAAAACCATTGTTATCATCGTTTTTTGGCACATTGTCTACCACAAAAGTAAACGGGTTCATCGGATTGAGGTACTTCAGGGATATTCCGGCGGTGGGTCCAGAATAAATGGCTGATTCCATAAAACTGATCCCGAATTTCTTGGACGGACGGTAATCCCATCGATGTGCGGCATGGAATCGCCGTGTACTGCCAAAAGCAACTGAATCATCAGCAGCCCGTCCCGTGTAGTATCGTCCGTCTGTCGCACTGTCCAATTCACTCAGAACTGCGGTTACGGATGCACGGGGACCCCCGATGCGCAGTAGAATCTGGTCTCTACTGCGTGCATTATTGCTGACAATTGTGGAGGCTTCACCCGGTGCGCTCCAGTGAATGTCCCAGCGTCCAACATAGGCCGATACCCAACGAGTGTGCCACCCGACATAGGAATGTTCACTTCGGGCCCATAAACGCAGCGTGGCATCCAGGCCGTCAGGATCGTTTTCGTAAAAGCGGTTATGCTGCAGGGAGAGCTCCGCCACAGCAGGTCCCGCTTCAAGGTAACCGGTGGCCCATGTACCGTACCAATAGAAATTTACAGACTCCCCCTGGGGTCTGACAAGATCTTTTCGGTCACTGTTGATGATATCAGCTGCCGCCATGAAGGTGTACCCTGCCGTAGCCTCAGCCTCAGGCTTTTCGACAGGTTGAAGCTTGCGGCGAAGCAGTGTCATCCAGTGTTGCTCTGAGCTGTTCAGGGCAGTAGTGTCCAGTCGACTCAGTGCATCCCAAACATCGCCTCGGCGATACGGCAGCGATGTGGGGTTCAGTTCAAGTAGATGCCCTCGACGCTGAAGCCGTATAATGTATTCGTAGGCGTAGTCATTCACAGGCAGCAGACGATTCCCCTGCGCCTGGACTAGAATGGGTAGCAGTACAAACGGGCTGACAAACAACACGCGTAGCAGCATGCATTAGACAAATGGTTGAAAACAGAAGATAGGTTGTTACAACTCTATTAGTGCAAAGTACGGTCTGTTTGCACAAAAACCCGCTGTGTATTCAGGACGAGAGCGGATGTATCTGGAAAGCTCTGCCAAACTGTGAAGGGGGAATTGATCACGGAAGTTTAGGTATCATTCACAATATTGCTGAAGGCATTCAATATATTCTCTCATGTGCTGCGCCACGAGAGCTTCAACCGACTCAAACTAGTTAACGGTTCTCCGCCGGTATCAGCACCACGTTTAAATATTCCAAATTTCTCCCCTGCCCCAAAATGCAACCCAAAACACCACAGCAAACTGTGCAGATTTGGGGACCGCCTCAAGAGAAGAACGGTCGGGCCACTCCCTCAATCACGATATTGGATCGGGCAACGTGATTCGGATTGGTAGAGTATAAGCCCCTGCAGAATTGTCCCCGGAATGTCCCGTAAGGTTGAAATTATTGCCCTGATCGTCTCCGATACCCTCGCTGTATCAGCATCCTGGTTCGCGTATATGTGGATCAGATTCCAAGGCAGTTTCGACATATTTGGCTTTGAACACCCCGACCCCGACGTGGCGAGGGTGATTTACCCTTTGTTTGCTCCGGTGCTACTTACACCTTTTTGGATAGTTATGCTCCTGCTCGCAGGCATGTACCGTGAACGACATGCCTCGAGTCGTCTTGACGAGAGTGTGTCACTGATCAAAGTAGTTACGGTTGGTGTCCTGCTTCTTGTATTCAGCATATTCATTGACGTTTTTGACGAGGAGGGAAGGCTGTCCAGCATTGCAATCTACTGGGCTTTTGTCCTTGGACTGATTGTCTTCGGGCGGCTCGTGGTACGTTCTGTACAGAAAGCTTTGATTCTGCGCGGCCATGGAACTCATCGTGCCCTGGTGGTTGGTTGGAGCGATCAGGTAGAACGCCTATACAAGGATGTAGCCAAGTATCCAGCTGCGGGGCTTCAAATTGTTGCAGCTGTGCGACTGGGACAGAAAGAAACTCTTTCCTCAAATGGAGAAGATCTGCAACAACAGCACCCCGAGCATGCCATTGAGCAATTGCCCGATCTGATTGACGAGTTACTCGTGCGTGATGTACTGATTGCGCTGGGCTCCGAAGACAATAAAGAACTGTCTGAAGTGCTGCGCCTGTGCGACGGCAAGAATGTGACGCTCAAAATCGTGCCGGATTTTTACTCGGTGATCGGCGGTATGGCACGCACTGAACACATTTATGGCTTACCGCTCATTGAGGTACTTCCGATACCTATGCCCGCCTGGCAACAGAACACGAAGCGATTTATTGACCTGATTGTCGCCTTGCTGGTTCTGGTCGTAGGATCACCACTCTGGATCGGGATCACGATTGCCATAGCAACCACATCAAAGGGAGGGGCAATTTACAGGCAGCGTCGCGTGGGGCGTAAAGGGCGCACATTCACCATGTACAAATTCAGGACTATGCGTCAGGATGCTGAAGCGCAGACTGGACCAGTCTGGGCTTCCAAAGACGACCCACGCTATACTTCTGTCGGAGGATGGCTGCGCAGGACACGCCTCGACGAAATTCCACAGCTCTGGAATGTACTTCGCGGGGATATGAGCCTGGTGGGGCCCCGCCCGGAACGGCCATACTTTGTAGAAAAACTGATCGGCAAAATACCACTCTACAATCGCCGTCACCGCATAAAGCCTGGCATTACTGGATGGGCGCAGGTAATGTGGCACTACGACAGCTCCCTTGAGGATGTACAGCAGAAGGTTAAATTTGACCTTTACTACATCGAGAATATGAGTTTGAGCATGGATTTGAAGATCCTGTTTCGGACTTTTCAGGCGGTAATATCCGGAGGCGGCCGTTGAGTGCCCTTGACCAGTTTCCGAACGACGAACACCGCGGACTTCTCCGTGCGCTTCTTCTACCTCGCGTTATCGAGGAACATATGCTGCGGCTCATCCGCCAAAACCGGATATCAAAATGGTTCAGCGGCTATGGGCAGGAAGCCATCGCGGTAGGATGCACCTGGGCACTTCGGCACAGCGATGTAATTCTCCCATTGCACAGAAATTTGGGCGTATGGACTACACGGGAAGTGCCACTCAAACCCCTGTTCTGCCAGTTAATGGGGCGGAAGGGAGGTTACACCATGGGACGGGACAGGACCTTTCATTTTGGTCTTCCGGAAAAGCGTCTCGTGGGGATGATCTCCCACCTGGGAGCTATGCTGCCGGTGGCCTGCGGTATAGCACAGGCGACCCAACTTAAAAACAGCGGGAATCTCGCGGCGGTCTTTTGCGGAGACGGGGCCACTAGGGAGGGGGATTTCCATGAGGCCTGCAGTCTGGCAGGAGTCTGGAAGCTGCCGGTGTTGTTCATCGTTGAGAATAATGGTTATGGTCTCTCCACACCGACCGATGAGGCACTGCCCATCGCCAATCTGGCAGACGCAGCCTCGGGATATGGATTCCCAGGGGAGTCCATTGATGGTAACAGTGTGCTCAGTGTGGTAGCAGCCGTGCGTACTGCCGCGGAGCGTGCGCGTGCAGGGAAAGGAGCAACACTCTTGGAGATGAAGACCTTTCGGCGCCGAGGCCACGAGGAAGCATCCGGAACGAAATATGTCCCCAAGGCGCTCATGGAGGCATGGGCACAAAAGGATCCCGTAGATCAGTATATCCAACTGCTGACCGAAGCAAAGGTGGTTTCCTCCAAGGAGGTAGAAGATATGCGGGAGGAATTATCGGGGACCGTCAGCGCCGCATCTGAATACGCACTGGCGCAGCCCCTTGTGGAGAGCACTACTGCACGGGAAAAAGCTGCTGTCTTCGTTCCCAACAACGCGCAGCCACGATCATCTCGCGGCACCCAGCCCGAAATACGGTTCGTTGATGCGATTCGTGAAGCGATGTGGCAGGCTATGGAACAGGATGACAAGGTGCTGTTAATGGGACAGGATATAGCCGAGTACGGTGGGGTCTTCAAGACCTCGGCAGGTCTGCTAGAGAAGTTTGGCCGAGAACGTGTACGGAACACGCCCATCATAGAAAGTGGAATATTGGGAGCGGCTCTGGGATTGGCACTGGAGGGTTTTCGGCCAATCATAGAAATGCAATACGCCGATTTTATTGCCTGTGGCTTCAATCAGATTGTAAACAACCTTGCAACAACCACTTACCGGTGGAATGCACCGGTTAATGTGACTATACGGGCGCCATTCGGAGGGCATATCGGAGCCGGACCGTTCCATTCCCAGTGCAAGGAGGCCTGGTTCTGTCATGTTCCGGGGTTGAAAGTTGTTGTTCCAGCAACACCAAGAGATGCAAAAGGGCTGCTCCTTGCCTCAATAGCCGATCCGAACCCGGTCCTGTATTTTGAGCACAAACGTCTCTATCGCAGTACACGCGGACCCGTGCCAGACGATATTTTTGATGTCCCCTTGGGCAGCGCGGTCTGCGCACATCAAGGGGAAGATGTGACGATTGTCACCTATGGACTTAGTGTTCAATGGGCGCTTGAAGAAGCCCAGTCACGAAAGGAGCAGGCCGGTGCCAGCGTTGAGGTCATTGACCTGCGAACGCTCGTGCCATGGGACAAGGAGCTGGTTTTGGGCTCCCTGAAAAAAACCGGCCGACTCTTAGTGCTGCACGAAGCTACCATGACCGGTGGATTCGGGGCTGAAATTACTGCAAGGATCGTGGAAGAAGGGTTTGAGTACCTGGACGCCCCCCCGGTGCGTGTAGCCAGCTTGGATACCCCCGTGCCCTTTTCGCTCAATCTGGAAACCGAGATATTTTCTGCCCGTGCACGGCTCAAGGAAGCACTTGACCGCCTGCTCAGGTATTAGCTTTGCGCATCCGGGTAGCGACTTGTGTACCTCCCTGTTTTTCGGAGGAGGATGTCGGCATTTTCTGAAACTACCAGTATAATCGGGGGTAACTGGTTGGATTCAGCCTGCACAATAATGTTAGAACTTGGAGATCAGGCACCAGATTTTGTAGGCCCGTTAGGAGATGGCGGCCAGCTTCGTCTCAGTGATTTCTTCGGCCGCAAGATCGCCCTGTATTTCTATCCTATGAACGATACTCCCGGGTGTGTGCTGGAGGCATGCAGTATTCGAGACACTTGGAACTCGCTAGAAGCAGCGGGCATTATTGTTATTGGAGTCTCCCCCAACAGCACAAAGTCTCATCAACGTTTTGCCGCAAGGTATAAACTGCCTTTCTTCCTGGTAGCAGACAAAGACAAGAAGGTCATTGATCTCTATGGTGTTTGGGGAAACAAGATGATGTTCGGTAAGAGCTTCCTGGGACTTAAGCGTACGACCTTCCTGATTGATGAATCTGGAAGGATCGTAAAGATTTTTAGGCGTCCGAAGAACATGGTTCACGGGAAGGAAATTCTGGACGCATTCGCGGAGTTGTGATAGTCGTATGGATGCAGTAACCACCGAAACCCTATACGAACCCGTGATTGGGCTGGAAGTCCACTGTCAGCTGCTGACAGAATCCAAGACGTTCAGCCCCGATTCTGCGGTATTTGGCGCTTCTCCCAACGAAAACGTGGATCCTGTCAGTTTAGGGCTTCCCGGTACACTCCCGGTCTTGAACTCAAGGGTTGTTGAATTTGCGGTGCGATTGGGTCTGGCAACAAACTGCCAGATCACCGAGCGCAGTATTTTGGCACGTAAGCATTATTTCTATCCCGATCTGCCCAAGGGATACCAGATATCACAATTTGAATCCCCCATTTGCACGGCCGGGTATCTCGATATCGGGGCAGCGCGTCGAATCCGAATCACACGTATTCACATTGAGGAGGACGCAGGCAAATCGTTGCATGATCAGGATCCAACGAGTACACTTCTGGACTACAATCGTTGCGGCGTGCCGCTTCTGGAAATCGTTTCCGAGCCCGATATTCGCTCTGGGGCAGAGGCCAATCTTTACATGCAGAAGGTACGTCAACTGGTCCGCTACCTTAAGATTAGCGACGGTAATATGGAGGAGGGGTCTCTTCGCTGCGATGCAAATGTATCCGTTCGGCCGGAAGGGACACCAGTGCTCGGTACGAAAACCGAGATCAAGAACATGAACTCGTTCCGTCATGTAGAGCGGGCGATTGATTACGAGGTTCGTCGACAAACTGCTTTATTGAAGCGCGGAATTCCTGTTACGCACGAAACCCGGCTCTGGGACGATGCATCCGGGGAAACACGTTCTATGCGCTCAAAAGAGGAGGCCCACGACTATCGTTATTTCCCTGACCCGGACTTGCCCCCTATTCTGGTTACTGAAGCCGCCAAAGCAGCCATTATGGCCGGGATGCCAAGACTGCCCGCTGCTCGCCATCGCTACTACGTTCAAGCGTTCCAGTTACCCGAGTATGATGCAGGTGTCCTGACAGAAGAGCGACCGGTTGCCGACTACTTTGAACAGGCGGTGGATGTGCTTACGTCTTCGGAGTCAAACGCATCCCTTCCGGTTCAGGCGAAGATGCTGTCGAACTTTGTCATGGGCGATGTACTGAGAACCTGTAAGGAGGACGGTATAGAGATAGCAAATTTTCCTATTCAGCCTCTTCGACTGGCACAGCTTGCGCATCTGCGCATAGAATCAACGGTCAGCTCAAGCGGTGCACAGCTCCTGTTTGAAGCGATGTTGTCTGATGATCGCGCACCATGGGTTATTGCCAAAGAGCGTAACTTGATACAGGTTTCCGATCGTGGTGCATTGGAGCCGATCGTGGATCGCGTATTGGATGAGCACCCGAAGCAGGTTAAAATATACCTGGACGGCAAGCAGTCTATTGTCGGGTTTTTTATCGGGCAGGTCATGCGCCGCTTCGACGGATCACCTGATCCCAAGCTTGTGCGTACCTTACTGATAGAAGGGATAAACTCTCGAAATCATGAATGAGCCAGTCAGCAACATGAGACAGGCTGTGCTGTATTGTGTCATTTTTGCGATTTCCGGGCTTTCGTGCGCACGAGCGGAGCAAAGCCCTCCGCAAATTCAAAGTTCATTTGAAGGCACCATCAGTATCCGCCCGGAAGTAGATCCCTCAAAAAATTACCGTGGGTTTGAAGTTCTTGTGGCACAGAGTAAGGACGGCGAACCGGATACACTGGGTTATGCGGTAACTGATAGCAGTGGCTATTTCTCCATGCAGGTGACTGCTCCCTCACGGGGGATGTACGGCTTGGTGATCAGCCGCGTTGGGCAGATTTTGGCGTCTGGCCGAATAATTATTGCGGACGGCGACTCAGCTTCGCTGGTTGCTGCCTTTCCTTTGAATGGCCGGACTATGCGCATCCGATCCCTGGAAAACTCGGCCTGGCAGGCGTATCAGAATACGCTTGCTCAACATGAGCGGGAGCTGGTTGAATTAGTGCAGTCAGGAGCTTATGAAGAAGAGGTCGTAAGCGCCCGTTATTCACAAACCACAGCGATTCTGTGGGGTTTGCAGCAAACATTTCCAAACTCAATGGCAGGAGAGCTGGCTGCCGCAGAGGCTATCGTAATGGGATCCGGCTGGAATGATTCCCTGGCGGTCGCCCGAATGCTCGAACTTTCAAGCTCAAACGCACGGTTCACCGACGCGGCCCGATCAGCCAGGCATGCCCAGGCTCGCCTTGCCGGTCAATCTGCCGCATTAGCGCTGTTGGATGAGATGACGGGACGAACTGAATCTTCCGTTCAGAGAGCAGAAATTGCATCGGAACGTGTGCTTGCCTATATGGACAGTTCGCAGTTCGATGCAGCACTTGCGGTTGCTCAGAGCATGCGGGAAGATTTTGTGGACACGCAGTGGGCCACTTGGGCCGAACGGGCCGCCTACGAAATCCTGAATCTCCTACCTGGAATGGAAGCCCCCAACTTCGCGGTCCGTGACGCAAATGGAGACTCTCTAAGCCTGCAGGATTTGAGGGGCAAGCACGTGATCCTCGAATTCTACCGGCCCGAAGACGACCTTTACCAGCGCGAACTGCCTGGTCGCAACAATATCTTTACCGTTCTCGGAGCCGATCAGGTGGAAATAGTATCAATCTCCATGCAGCCGGATACGCTGGTTAATGAAGGGTTTTTCGAGGAGAGGGTTGCACCGGGGCGTCATGTATATGGCGGCCTGGATGTTGCACAGCAGTATAACATACATGTCCTTCCAACGCGCTACGTGATCGATCCTCAGGGCAATCTGGTGGACAAGTACATCGGAGGCACCATGGCAGCGCTTTACGAGTACATGGTGGGACTATCAGAGCAACAGTAATCATAGATATTGGAGATGCTTATAGCAGGAAACTGGAAAATGAATACCGACGCGAGCTCTTGCGTAGATCTCGCACGTGGCGTGGTTAGGGAGAGTGAAAATGCGGGAGTGGTAAGAGTAACCATTTGTCCGCCGAATGTGTTTTTGAGCAACGTAGTCAAGGTACTTGACGGTACACGAGTAAGCTTGGGCGCGCAGAATATGCATGCACTTGGTAGTGGAGCGTACACCGGAGAGGTTTCCGGGGAGATGCTTCGTTCTTTGGGATGCCGCTACGTGATTCTTGGTCACTCGGAGCGACGACAGTACTTTGGGGAAACAGATGCCGAAGTCAGCCGGAAAGTCACGAAAGCGATCAAGTTGAAATTGGTGCCTATCGTTTGTGTTGGAGAGAATCTTGATCAACGCAGGGCTGGAAGAGAACGGGTGGTTGTTGCCGCTCAGGTGAAATATGCACTTGAAGGTTTGACTTTGTCATCCTCAAATGCATTGGTTATCGCGTATGAACCGGTGTGGGCAATAGGTACAGGAGAAACTGCCTCTCCTGCTCAGGCACAGGATATGCACGCACTAATACGTACTCTGGTGCGCCAGCAGTTTGGCGAAAAAATCGCAAGTGGTCTGCACATTCTCTATGGAGGAAGCATGAAACCCGCAAATGCAAAGGACCTCCTGGGCGAGAAAGATGTAGATGGGGGTTTGATTGGAGGTGCAAGCCTCCAAGCGAATGTTTTCGGCCAGATTATTCAGGCTGCGCAGGAAATTGAACAAGATAGTCGGACATCAAGTACCGTTTGACTGTTCTGGACAGGGCTTCTTCCTCCAACGTTGCCCGTTCGGTGTTTGCAGTGCGCCTTTGGCGAAATGCGCAGGCCGTCGGGTTGTGCGTGAAGAGATAGCCCCATACTACTTTGAAACCCCAATCTGCTCAGTTGTGATCTTCGCGTTTGACCTGGGTAATATTAATTTTTTCAGACCTATTGAACACCACACCGTCATGCTCCACTTGCACTTGCTGAATCACAAGAGTCAAGTGGCTGTCCTTTTTACATCCGTTACGCGGGGGAAAAGTATTCTGGCTTTGCGTAAAAGCGGTTTTTGACCCGATCCAGATGTCTCATCCAAGCCCTCGCGACTATATCAGTATTCGGGGAGCCCGCCAACACAATTTGAAGAACATTAATCTGACGCTGCCTAAGCGGCGCATTGTCGTTGTAACGGGACCATCCGGTTCGGGCAAGTCTAGCCTGGCTTTCGACACTATTTTTGCAGAGGGTCAGCGACGCTATATGGAGAGCTTGAGTTCCTATGCGCGCCAGTTTCTAGAGCGCATGGACAAACCGGATGTTGACCTGATCGCAGGCCTCGCACCTGCCATTGCTATTGAACAGCAGTCGCTGTCCAAAAACCCTCGGTCCACGGTTGCCACGCAAACTGAACTCTATGACCACCTGCGTATGCTCTACGCGCAGATCGGAAAAACCATATCGCCGATCAGTGGTCGCGTTGTCTCGCGTGACTCTCCCCGCTCGGTAGCAAACACGTTGCAATCCACACTACCGGACGGCACACGATTTCTTCTGACCTTTCCAATCCCAAAGTATCATCGCAGCTGGCTGGGGATTGATGTCCTGTTTGAGAGGGGGTTTCACCGGCTACTCCTAGACCACGATGAACACTTGGAGTTCGTGGATCCTGAAAAGGTCAGAACACTTGCTAAGGAGGAGGGGATTGATCTGGATTCCGCCTTCTTCCTGCTTGATCGACTTGTTGTCCGGCAAGGCGATGAACAAACTACGAGCCGTATGGCTGACTCGGTGGAAGCAGCTTTCCAGGAGGGCGATGGCTACTGCTCCGTCATTGTACCTTCGCCTGCCTCCAAAGACTCTGTGGAATCTCGTCTGGATTTCAGTGCATGGCTGGAATGCGACGGGATGCATTTTCCAGGCTTGGCACCCAACCTGTTTTCATTCAACAGCCCTCTGGGTGCGTGTCCTAGTTGTAACGGCCACGGACGTACAAAAGGCGCGCTTCGGGATCTGGTGATTCCCGATCAAGGTCTGACGCTTGGAGAAGGAGCCGTGGCCCCGTTTGAGGGGGAACCGACCTGGCATGAATTCAAGAGACGCATGATTTCCTTTGCCAAGGACCGTGGGATTGACACCAATGTACCGTACCGCGACCTATCGAAAGCGGATAAACACCTTCTTTGGCATGGCGACGGCTCCTACGAAGGTATTTTTGGTTTCTTCAAATATCTGAAGGACAATCTTCGACGCAAAGCGTTCAGGCTCCATTTTAATAAACATGTTGGTTTTGGAGTCTGTGCCAGATGCGAAGGCACCCGCCTCCGGACGGAAGCACTCTACGTGCAAATAGGTGGCAAGAATATCGGCGAGATCATTAAAATGACCATCCGCGAGGCCAAGGAGTTTTTCCACGATCTCGCACTCACACAACACGAACAGGATGTTGGAGGCATTCTGCTTGAGGAAATCCGTAAACGCTTACGCTTTTTGGTTGATGTAGGACTTGATTACGTAACACTCGGAAGGCCATCCATGTCTCTCAGTGGAGGCGAGAGTCAGCGCATCCGCCTTGCCACAGCTTTGGGCAGTGCTCTGGTCGGCGCGCTCTACGTCCTTGATGAACCCACGATTGGTTTACATCCCCGTGATACTTTGCGTCTCATCCGGATCCTTGAGCGAATGCGAGATCTGGGTAATACCGTCATTGTCGTAGAACATGATGCAGACGTAATCCGCAGCGCAAACTACATCGTAGACCTCGGACCTGAATCAGGAACGCGGGGCGGTAAAGTAATCTTCGATGGATCGCTGGATGAGATGCTTAGGGACAACAAATCTGCGACCGGAACCTACCTGAGCGGGCAGAAACAGATCCCCGTCCCGCGCGAACGCCGCAAGCCCAACTGGACAAGCAAGGTCGAAATCAAAGGTGCATACGTTAACAATCTAAAGCAGCTGGATGTCGCGTTCCCCACGGGATTGATTACCTGCGTTTCCGGCGTCAGCGGTTCGGGAAAATCCTCCTTGGTCCAGGAAACACTGTACAAAGGACTGGAACACAGCCTGGGAGAGTACCGTGTGGATCCAGACCCTACACCATACGAGTCCATTAGCGTACCTTCAAATCTGTGGCATGTACGGATGGTTGACCAGTCACCGATCGGCCGCTCCTCCCGCTCAAACCTGGTCACCTATGTCAAAGCTTTTGAAATCATCCGGAATATTTTTGCAAAAACCGATCAGGCACAAATTCACAGATACACACCGGGACATTTTTCATTCAACGTTCCCGGTGGTCGGTGTGAGGAGTGCAAGGGGGAAGGTACAATCAGAGTACAGATGCAATTCCTCGCCGACCTCTACTTACCCTGCGAAGAATGCAATGGTAAACGGTACAAAGAGTCAACCTTGGATGTGCTATACAAGGGAAAAAACGTGTATGATGTGCTCAATATGTCAGTTGATGAGGCAATGGAATTCTTTGACGACTCCCCTCGCCTTCGCCAGCTGCTAATGCCTTTCCAGACCATCGGGCTAGGCTATGTAACCCTAGGGCAACCGTCGCCTACACTCTCCGGCGGCGAGGCGCAGCGAATTAAACTGGCCAGTTGTATCGCACACCGTGTAGATCAACGCACACTGTATGTATTTGACGAACCCACGACGGGGTTACATTTTGTAGATATCCAGAAGCTTGTTATCGCATTTCAGCAACTCACTAATGCCGGGCACACTGTCGTGGTCGTCGAGCATAATCTGGACATGCTCAAATGTGCTGACTACATCATTGACTTAGGGCCTGAGGGTGGGGTTGATGGTGGATACATTGTGGCGGCGGGAACTCCTGAGGAGGTTGCCCAAGTCCCGGAAAGCCATACGGGACGATTCCTGAGGCCGCTTCTTGCATCCAAAAAAGTACTCGCCTGAGTGCATCTGTTTCTTTTTCTCATCTCACGGCGACTGCCCTTAGAGTGTTTCTGTTGAAATTGTACCCTGTGGAACACCACCATGACGCCACTCACTGAGATGAATGTCCACGCGCCCGTTGCAGGACGGCGAATTGCGTTGTTTGCGGGAGCCTACAACCATATCTCTGATGGCGTTGCGCTTACGCTCAATCGACTGGTTCTTTACTTGGAGAACAGGGGCGCCAAGGTGTTGGTTTTTGCTCCCACAAGCAATAAACATCCCCCAGCGGTGCGTCACACCGGTACACTCATCTCGGTGCCCTCCATTCCATTTCCTGGCCGCAGCGACTATCGACTTACGGTTGGCATTTCGCGGAAAGGCTGGTCCAGTCTGGAAGCCTTTGATCCAGACTTGGTACACATTGCCACCCCTGACTATGCAGGAGCACAGGCACTCAAGTGGGCGAAGTCACGTGAAGTACCGGTTGTATCTTCCTTTCATACGCATTTTGCCGCGTACCTGAAACACTTTGCGTCTTATAACCCGCTGTACCGTATGGACCTACTGGAGAATACGGCATGGAAGTACGGGCGCTGGTTCTATACTCAGGTTAAGCACATTTACGTCCCTTCTCCCAGCATTGGCGACGAGCTTCGCGCTCAAGGCATTACAAACGGGATCAAGGTCTGGGCGCGAGGCGTGGATGCGCAGCGATTTTCTCCTGACCACCGCAGCCTTGAATGGCGTTTAGCACACGGCTTTGCCGAAAAGGATGTTATCGTGACTTATGTGGGCCGACTGGTATGGGAGAAAAAACTGTCTGTTTTTGCCGAAGTAATTGAGAGCCTCAAAACGCAGGGGATCAAGCATCAAAGCTTAGTAGTCGGTGATGGTCCAGTCCGTGATACCCTGAGAGATCGGCTCACGGACACCATTTTCACGGGCCCTTTGCACGGAGAAGAACTCTCGTCCGCGTATGCTTCAAGCGATATCTTTCTATTTCCCAGCGACACCGAGACCTTTGGCAACGTAACATTGGAAGCTATGGCTTCCGGGCTTCCAACAGTGTGTGCGGACGCTGCCGGCAGCGACCTCCTGGTTATGGACGGCAAGACCGGCTATCTGGCCCCCCCAAGTGACACCCCGACCTTCCTCACACACGTAAAAAACCTCATTGCTGATCCCTCGTTGAGGGTAAGGATGGGGAAGGCCGCGCGCTCACGTGCGGAGGCTTTCGAGTGGAAAAATGTCATGGGACACCTGGCCAGTTACTACGAAGAGATCTGGGATACGCGTACCGGAGATAGTAACAACGGTGTTGCTGCACATGGCGCGGCCGTAAATGTCCCTGTACGAAAGGCCGTTGCTTAGCTGTGCGTCTACTCTTTGTTTCTCACTCGTTCCCCCCGGAGAACAGGCCCCTCGAAAGTATTGGAGGAATGCAGCGCGTTGCTGTGGAACTGGCAGATGCATTGTCTGCAAGAAATGATGTGCAATATCAGCAACAAGTGCTGCGCAGTGCATGGAAATGGCACCACATGCAGTGTGCCCCCTGGCTTGCGAGCACTGCAGCGCGTCTATACAGGATCTCCACACGGAGAGAGGTGGATGTGGTGCTGTTCTCTTCAATGGTTACCGGTGCACTTGCTACCCTCATCCGCAGACCATGTAACGCTGCAAACATTAAGTTGGCGGCGATTGCACACGGGCGCGACGTAACCCTTCCCGGTATCTACCAAGCATTCCAGGTGCGCCGCACACTAAGAGCCTTGGACATTGTGCTACCGGTCAGCCGGGCTACAGGTATTGAATGTGCCAAGCGAGAGATGCCTTCTTCCCGTATCTGCGTGATCCCTAATGGAGTTGCATTGTCAAGATACAGAACCGGTACCGGCAGCGGGGGCGCGTCACTGCGTCTGGCCAGCGTTGGTCGCTTGGTCAAACGAAAGGGTTTTGCCTGGTTTATCGACCAAGTAATGCCGGAGCTGCCGACTCATGTTCACTATAGAATTGCCGGTTCCGGACCGGAAGCCGAGGCCATTCAGCAGGCCATCAATCGACATGGCCTTGAAGGGCGCGTACAATTGCTGGGGCGCTGCTCTGATGAGGATCTCGTAAAACTATACCGTGAGTCGGACTTATTGGTCATGCCCAATATTCCGGTCAGGGGCGATATGGAAGGGTTTGGCGTCGTCATGCTCGAAGCTGGCGCATGCGGAACGCCGGCAATAGCAGCAAATCTGGAGGGCATTCAGGATGTGATCACGGACGGAGTAAACGGCCACCTCGTCACAAGCGGTGATCCTGTTGGATTCGCCGAGGCTATTCTGAACCACTCAGCCACACCGAAGATACGCGCACGTACCCGGAAACACACCGCCGCCAACTTTGGGTGGCCAAACGTTGCAGAACTTTATGTCAGAAAACTCCGCGAGCTACATGCCGGCACACTCACTTAGCTCTGTGGCCTTGTCTTCCTGGCCAGTCTGAGCATACGCCTGGAACAGGGCGGCGCAGATTTCCTGCACAGAGCGGCCTTCTTCCATTTCTGCATACCTCTTGGCATTCTCCAATGGACCAATCGAGGTCTCATACAAGCCCCTGCGATCTGCCGCAAGTTCGTCAATCTTGTCATAAATACTCTGCTCCTCCTCTTCCGATAATTCGTCGCGACGCGCACGCATATCGTCATCCAGAGCCGAGATTTCCTGCTGAACGGCATTCGCTTTGTTGATATAGGCTGCCCCCAGGTTGTAGTAGGCATCAACGTACGTTTCCTCCAGATTAACAGCCTCCTGAAGCTGCTCTATGGCCTCGTCGAACCGCTCCGCCTGCAACAGCAATGACCCATAATTGTAGCGATATATCGCGTTCTCGGGACTGCCTGCAACTGCTCCGGCATATTGCTCTAGTGCGCGGTTATTTTGTCCCGTTGTAGCGTATGCATTGAGCAGGTAGTTTTGTAGGGCTGCGTTCGCCGGATACGCTTCAACCGCCTCCTCCAATAATGGCAGTGCGTCCGCCTCCATACCGTTCGTGAGGTATACCCTGGCCAAAAGATCATATATAACTTCATCCGGCCCCCCATATTCAAGTGCCTTTGTCATGGGTTCTATCGACCCCAATTCGTCAGCAGCTCCAAGCAAGGCATAGGCCCAATTCACATAGGCCCCTACCGAGTCGGGAAGTGCCATCGCGGACGCCTGAAAATGTTTTGCCGAATTCCTGTAATGCTCTGCCTGTAATTCATTGTTATCCAGCACAGCCCGGGCATTGTTGAACTCCTCGATGCCCTGATTGAAGGTTTGCATGTAGAAGAGTGTTATCCTGTTTCCTATGTCAGTCTCCTCCTGGGGGCGGAGCTCAACGACTTTACCGTAGGCTTCTATCATTGCCTCTACATGCATCAGGTACTCATCCGTTGGACCTGCTGAAGCCTGGGAGCTGTGAATACGCGCCAGCAGGTTCCAGACCCTGTGGTTATCCGGTTCTTCCTCAAGCATCTCATTTGCCAAGCTTAGCGCTTCCTCAGTATTTCCACGCTCCAATTCCCGGTTGGCCCTACGAAGCTGCGCCTGACTCTGGGGGACAATCCCCTGAACGACAAAAGCCAGTGCAGCAAATAAAAGTAAACGTTTCATGGTGCCACGCTTATTGATGTTAGTTCGATCACCCTTTTGTACAGAGGAGTTACAGAGTAATCCGGCCTGTGCAGCACTGGCAGTACACTCATCCCCCCTGGACTATAAATATACAGGAGTTTGGCTTTAGCGTTCCTACAAGCCACACTCAGCGGATGGTTGCAAGGAACCCAATACCACAAAGTTGCCGCAACTGGGTGCTTCCGCGTTATTTTCTGGCACTTATTGTACTTAAATGAGATAGCCACATATTGTAAGATGTACAATAATCGCTTCACTCAAATACAATAGCGCCTTCGTGATAGAGGTGTGGCAGCTACTGGCAGTCGTGGCCGTGACTACCTTGATCACGTTGAGCGTAGGCTTGGTGAGCATCCGCCGTATGTATGCGCGCCCTACCCTCGAAGCGCTGTGTGCAAGTACCCAGTAATCTGTTAGGCATCCAAGTCCGGTCCGGCGAAATGGCGGTCATTCGCGCGTGGTTGAATCAGGTTGAGTAGCGAACTGCACAGGCCTATTATCGCAGCGGCTGTTTAAGCGACGAGGTCACACTTAATGGTGTCAAAAAGACATTTCCAGCTTTCCAATGTACGCTCGGCGCTAATGAAGGCGGGCAGATGACCCCCGGCAGCATGATGCACACAAGACGCATGGCCCTACTTGAATCTTTTAAATTCTCGTTCCGTAGGATTTGCTTATTGCGCACCAGGTAGAGCTAGACCCTTAACCGATCGGACCATTTCATGAAAAGCCCCAGTTTACTTATTATCCTTGCGCTCATGGTCGGCGTTTTTGCCGGCTGCGCCGGGGAGAACGACGAAACGACGGATTACGGCGAGGAAATGGTCAATGAGAGGACAGCAGAGCAGGGAGAGGGAGGCGAGGAAGGAGAATCAGGCACGCAGTACGCATTAGCGGACACTGCAGAGGAAATCCGGAGCGGGATAGAGTTGAGCATCAGCTACGATAGCACCAGCGAAGTGTTCAATGGTACGGTTACTAATACGACTGACGCAACAATCGAAACGGTTCGGGTTGAAATTCATCTATCAAACGGAGTCGAGCTTGGCCCCACACCTACCGTGGATCTTGCGGCAGGCGAGAGCAAAGGAGTTGAACTTGATGCCGGTTCACAGACCTTCACGACGTTCAGCGCGCACGTCGAGATCGGATCTGGCGAACATGGCAGTGGACACAGTGAGGAGGAAGGGGAGAACAGTCCCTAACTGTTTGCTGATTTGACCAGCGGGATCCAAGCTGTTCTCTTCCCCCGAACTTGAGGCAAACAGGGATACACAAGTTTGCGCCCCGCGCTTTGCTTGTTAGGAGATTAGTCCAGTCGGATGTCATTGAGTTTGGCAATTCTAGTTGAAACTGGCTAATTGTAGTCATGTTGTGGGGCACCGGTTTTGAACCTCTATCCTATGGATACTGTCGCCACATTAATTGCGTATATCTGGCCTGTTTTGTGTAAGTGGATCGACCTCATGAACAAAAAAACGCCACTTTGGCACGGTTTTTGAGGAATGTGCTTCAACAAAGATCAGCCAGCTGGTACAGCCCGCTGTCAGCAGTAGATATCACCAATGATATTGAAAGTAGTCCGGCGCAGGGCCACCTGATGCATATTCGACTCCAGTTGGCCTCATGGAGTGGGGTGCGGGATTACGGGCAGCACAATGCACACAATGTGCACGATCCGGTCAAACCTTCTCATTTTCCGTCCTTTGAGTTAACGCATGCATCATAGCTACTCGGGTTTCACACACTTTACACCAAACCAAACAGGACGATACCATGAAAAGCTTCAAAGTGCTCGCTATTCTTACCCTTATGATTGGCACTCTTGCCGCATGCGATTCCATGGGGGAACAGGGTGAGTCGGGAACGCAGTTCGCATTAACCGACACAGCCAAGGAAATTCGCAGCGGAGTCGAATTAGTTATGAATTATGACGGTTCGCGCAAGGTGTTCACTGGCACGGTCACCAACACGACGAATGCGACGGTCACAAAGGTCAGAGTTGAGATTCATCTGTCAAATGGAGTGGAGCTTGGCCCCACCCCGAATGTAGATCTCGCTGCGGGAGAGACCGAATCGGTCGAACTCAATGCCAGCAACCAGAGCAATTTCAACGCATACAGCGTCCATGTCGAGATCGGGTCCTCCCGCTCATAGACACTCGCGACCTTAAGTGTCCACGCTGAGATTTGCTGTGGTGAGCAGGGCAGCGGACTCCGGGCAAGGGGAGCACGGCACCCAAGAACTGGAGTGATCAACTGCAGCTAATTGTTGAAGACATAAAGCGGGGAGCGCCTCTGTATACAGAGCGCTTCCCGCTGGCCGTTTAGAGGAGGCGCTAGTTTGGATGTAGTGAGCTTCGGCAGCCAGATTTGGAGCCGACAGTCAGGTTATCGCGCAGTTGGGCCTTGATTCTTTCTTGACTTCCTATGGTTCAGTCGGGATTGTCTTGATCAAGTATGCTAGTAGTCTCCGTACAAGACAAAACTTCGAAGCGGTGATCGGTTCGTGACGTTACCGTTTGCAGTGCATGATTATGAAAGCATGTGGGCAAGTTTGTCATTTTGCTTCTCCGGCTCCAAAGGAATTCGATCCTGAAGCATTTCTACCTCTCGAATCGTTGCCTAGAAAGTCGCACCTATTCGCCATGGTCAATTGCCCAAGCTACTACCATGGGCACGCCCGTTTCCGGACTGGTCAATCGCCCGTACGCGCGGCCATCTCTCACGGCATACAACCTGACGTGCTCGGGCAATTCTGTGCGTGCCACAACCGTTCCCGTGCTATCCACCACCAACCACTCCACTACGTCGACATTCTCTGCGTGGCTCAAAGCAATCCAGATTCGCCCCTCGTCATCCGGCACAATGCGGACAAAGGCCGGCTTGATCTCGGGAAGTCGATCCCGAAGCATGCGCCTGAATACCCTCTCGTCTTCCTCCTGTATGATCCTGTCCCGCTCTCCCTTCGAAACGCCTACTGGAATATGCGGTACGTCAATGGCTTCATTGGAAGCGCCATCCATTGCCGTTCGAACCAAGTGTATTGCGCTGCTTGAGCCATAGTACAGCGTCTGATCGGGTGCCAAGACAAAGTGAGGTTCAGGACCAAACGGCAGATGCATTCCCCTCACGTCATGCATAAGCGTCTCCTGACCCTGCAGATACGCAACAGAATCCATTATCGCTGTGCCACTCCAATCGAGGAGCTTGACTTTCGCCAAGTTCTCCATGCTGGCGGGCAAGCTCCAGCCCGGAATACCGTAATACCGAACCAGAAACCCTCGATCAGTGGCCCCCACAAGGCCCCCTATAATCATCCTATCAGACAGCACCGCAAAGCTGTGGACATATTCATGGTCGTCAGGAGAGAATATGGTGATCCGCTTTTGAAGGTTGTCCCAGACATAGACAGAATCCTTCGCGTCAATATGGACGGCGGACACCCTTTCGAATTCGCCGGGCCCTTTGCCCGCACGCCCAATAACACCCTCTGACACTCCGGTATCCGAAAACACCAGCAGTCCGTCCCAGCCACTGTCGGCGACATACAACCTTCCCCGGGAATCGACCGCCATGTCTCTGGGTCTTCCCAAAAGCAGGCCGTCTTCTGCATTTTCATCTCCGATTCGAAATACTTCCGTTAGCGTTAACACGGGTACGTGAGCCTGCATGGCTTCCGCGGAGCCTCCCGGACGCAGCGATGCCACCAGAATTAGAAGCGATGCCACCAGGGAAACCGCTACCCCGGACGATCTGGCAATTGCAACTTCACGCCTCACGAGCAAGCTAATCATGGCGGGTTTCGTACTGTACATATTTGGGGATTTCCATCTTTTTAAGTGGGAAAGTTGTTAGATCTGGGCTGAGCGAGTGAGAGGAAAAAAAGCCCTACTATAAGACCTCCTTAGCATGGTGCACAAGTTTGCCGTTTCAAGCGAGATTGATGTTGCCCTCCAGAGTATACAACAGTCGCGGCAGCACAGAATGTTATGCAGGTCAGCTATGGTGGATATTTCTACGAAAGTACCGGCTCCCAGAGGTCTGGCCCACAACACGCGCCATTTTCATGAGGGTTGACGAAGGATGTCATGGCTTGAACGCCCCATCACAGACTTCTGCCGGCGACCAGGTGTGATGCATCTCATGTGATTAATCCTCATGATGTAACCGGGATCATCGCCGCCGGTTGTTATAACCGTAAGAAGCTTCTCCGACTTTATCAAGCTCAGGCGGATAAGAGCTATGAGTTAGGCCTCGAACCAAGAACCCCGCGATCTTCCTGCAACTGAATGAGTGCCGGAAGAAATAGCAGCGCCGCCAAAAGCGTCGCTCCGATACCCGCAATGGCTAGAGCGCCCACCGTCCTCAATCCCGGATGAAAACTCAACAGGAGCCCCCCAAAACCCACCATGGTCGTTAATGCGCCCATGGTAACGTGTTCCCCGGTCGATCGCAACGTGCGCCACATAGCGCCATGGCCCTCCTCCCTGTACCTGTGCACTAAATGCGCGCCCGCGTCATTGCCAATGCCAATTATCGCCGGAATAACAAATAGGTTGTAGAAATTAAGCCGCATACCAAAGACCTGCATAAACAGGATCATCCAGATCACCCCGATAACTAGGGGCAACATAGCTAGGAGCGCCCAGCGCAACTTGCCAAAATTCACCCACATCAAAAGCATCACGATGACAAGTGTAGCCAACACCATGTACGGGCTCTCCTGACGCATCAGACGTAACACATCCGCAGCCACAATAGACGAAGATCCTGCGTGATAAACCTTGCCATCTGGTGTTTCTATGCTTCCCACATCCTCGGCGAATGCCATGGATTTACGCCCGTCCGAAAGACCAACTGCCGGCAATATCGTGATATAGCCGCCCAGCTCACCCGTCTTGGAAATGAAACGCTTACTCAATATCTCAGGGACATCTTCGACTGCGATGGGAGTACGAGTCTGTGCAGCTCTCCGTACCCGTCCAAGCCCCTCGCTTCCGACCAGAACAGGGTCAGCCAAGAGCGTGTCCCTGATGAAAGCTATGTGAGCAAGTTTGGCGTATTGCTCCTCCGGCTCCAAAGGAAATCGATCCTGAAGCGTCTCAACCTCTCGAATGGTTGTCTGGAAAGTGTCGGAGTCTACTACATGGAGCGTGGTATCCGTTTCCATCCTCGCCCGCAAAATTTCCGCGACCGCCAGCACTTCTTCAGGGTCATCCACCACTATATATGCCGGATTCCGGCGATTGAAATCACTATAAGCGCTCGCCACCTTCGAGTTCACCATTACCCAGTCATCATATACGGGCTCCAAGAGCGAAAACCTGTATTCAAACCGAATACCTGGTGCCAGAAAAACGGCAACAACGGTTATGGCAATACAGCCAGCCAGAAGTCCCCGTGCACCGATTAATCTCCCGCGTGCTACGGACTTCATCGGCTGATCCCGTTCAAAATGCAACAGACCTATCCGCTCACACAACACCAGAAGGGCCGGTAACACATGCAACGTCAAAAGCAGCGCAATCAGGACCCCGGTCCCCGCAAGAAATCCAAACTCGCTGAAACCCTTGAAGTCTGCCGCCATCAACACATACAGCGCTGCTGCTGTGGTCAACGCTCCCACTGCGATCGCCTGCCCCGAGCTCATAAAAGTGCGCTCTGCCGCGGTCTCTACATTATGCCCCGCCCCTCGTTCTTCTATGTAGCGCGCATAAAAATGAATCCCGTAATCAATCCCCAACCCGAACAACACCAACCCGAGCGTTGAACTGAACAGGTTCAGGGTCCCGTAGACCAGAAATCCTATTCCTGCAGTCCAGGTCAAACTCATCAGAAGAGGGATTCCAATGAGTAACGTGGTAAGTGGAGCTCGCGCAAGTTCTGCCCAGGCGGCCCTCTTTCCTCGCAATCGGACTGCTTTGGTAAAAAAGTAAGCCATCAAGACAAACAACACGGCAAGCACCCCTACGCCAAAAGATCCTACAACATCATCCGTAATGGCACGCACCTCAATATTCTGCCTCCACAATCGACCGGCTAGGTACGTCTTCAAGTCTGTGTGGTAAGAGGAGGGGGAGATGTTCTGAATCGCATCCTCCATAGCGCTGTAGATCGTCTCGATATAGCTCACATCGGAAGAGGATCCTGAGACAAAAAATCGAACAACCAGGATGGTGCTGTCCGCATTAGTCAGGTATTCGGGACCCACAATCTGGTCGAATACAGACTCCAGCTCCTCTAAGTCTGCGTCCTCATCTGTTTCTTCCTCATCCTCGAGACTGAAAAAAAATGGGTTCGCTTCCAGTTTGGCCTCGATAATCTTGTCCTCTAACCATATTTCGAGAGCCGACAACTCCTCATCCGTCGCGAAATACAATCCGTTGTCCGCCAAAAACCTTGTGTCTCGCCGCAACTCCTGTCGCACAAACAGGCGTTCGCCTGTCTGTGGATCCTCTAGCGCCATTGCACTCGGAACCAAAGCCTCGGCAAAGGCCAGGTTCGCCGTAAAGGAGGGACTTTCTATCGCCAAGTCAACCGAAACCTCGCCGGCGCCTATCGTTTCCCGAATCTTCTCAACAGCCTGGACGCTGGGATACGACTTGGGGATCAGGTTGGCAAAATCCGGATCTATGGTCAACCTCCCTGCAAGTATTACGCAACCCGCAGAAATTACAAGGGCGACCACCAGTACTAGTCCTGGATGTCGAACGACAACCCGGATCCAACCGCGCAATTGACGAAAAAGTGCTGTCATCCTTCGGCCAAAACCACAAGATCATCAAAATACACATCCGCCACCCCGCCCGTATTGTCACTGTCACTCCAAATCATGATATAGATCGGGTTACCCGGAGGGGCGCTTCCAAAAAGCCGTTCATAATCCTGGACCACGTTGCGTTCAACGGTAACCCAGTTCCCCATCACATCTCTTGCTGTGGTCACCACCCACGCAAAAAGCCTGCCATAGCGGACACGGGTATCTGTTGGAAGCGTACTGCTGTATGTGTATTTTATCGTACACGGGCGGCCGAGCCAATCATTGCAATCAAACGCGACGTACAGCGCCGCGCCTGTATCATTCAACCTCCGTGTATCCTCTCTCGCGCCATCTGGCAACTCGTCCGCCCGCCAGCGCCAGCGCAACCGGGGAAACGAATTCAGATTCCAGACAAGCTCATCCGCCCGTGATAGCGCGACCTGTACGGACTCCCCCTCCGTGTACGCCCGCAATACGTTTCCGCCCCCCTCTGCAACTACACTAACGAACTCATTAGGCCTCGCGTGATCTGGAGGCAAATCACGCATCCTTCTCATGTTCTTGTCTGGCATTCGCCACAGGTGAGGCAGACTGCGGATTTCGTACTGCTCAAAGTCTTCAATGACCATAATTTCCTGCGAAAACGCGCTGCCTGTTGCCAGATTCGTCAGAACAATTAGTAACAGCAATGGCGTAACCCGCATCGATTTTCCCTACGACTTGATCTCTATTGACGCTTCCGCTGCAGCTTTGGTTACAGATTCCTGGCCTTCCTCTTGTGGCAAGCGTACTGAGAGCGTCGCAAAAAAGAGCAGGTTTATCAAGCGATTAACCAATGCTACGGCGCCAAACAGTGCAGCTATATGCGCCTCCGATACGGTCATCGCCCCCGCAATGCCTACCGCCAACCCCATGATCACCAAGTCCTGGTTTGAAATGGGGATGCGCGTTACAACAATTGAAAGTGCCGCATAAGTAAACCACGTCTGCAAAGGCACTTCCGGCATTGCCAGGTGCCACATGCTGATTTCCAAGACCTGCCGCAAGATTACACGTGCGATATGAAGTCCAAAAACTATGCGTGTTGCTCGCCATGGCATCGAAAAGAGCCATCGCCGCCGCGTAAATATTATGAGAAGCAGAATAATCGTAAAGGCCCCCGCTCCCACCAAAGCAAAAGCCTGTCTTTCTCCTATCAGATCCTGAATATTGATCCGGCCCTCCAGCACAAAAAATGCAAGAAGTAGCACCGCCATCAGGGTGGAGGCCGCTGCGGATATTATGTTCATATCTCGCACGGTTTCCAAAAGTGCCCGGCGTGGCAGATCAACATGTTTCTGCGCCCAGGCAAAAATATATACCTCGCCCGAGTAGCCTAGCACATCCTTATTCAATATTCGCTTCTTTATAAAAGCCTTGATGCCCGCTCCCAGACGAAAATCCCACACCGATCTGTAAGCCAGTATCTGTATTGTGGGCAAAAGAAAGTACAGTGCAACCAAAAGCACGTAAAATTCCACGTTTTGTGGTAGCCCCTGAAGCACCTCCCGGAACTCCACGGCCCGCAATTTCCACACCAGAAACAGAACGATCCCGACTGTGAAGACCGTCTGAGCAACACGCACGGTACGCCTGCCGCGCGGCGTCTCGCCTAAATTCTCTAGTCGCTCCCGTATTGTCATTGGGGAATTGTGTACCTAACTGGTATAGTATAGCAGGTTAAGTACGTAATCGTCTTCTTTGCCCTTGGCGCCGTGCACAAAGCCCTTGGTTCGCAAAAATACCCGCTCGTGTTGTATCTTCAAGAGTTGTACTAAGCTCTTTGTTTAACTTTTCGCGATGAGTCATACCGATCAGGAGGTGTCTCACACTTTTGATTCGCTAAACATTGGCGACAGCTACGAAATTCGCCGCTTCGTCAGTGAGCATGATGTATTGACTTTCGCTGAAATCACCGGTGACGATAATCCCCTTCATGTCGATGCCGCATACGCAGAAGGAACCCGTTTTGGTTATCGCATCGTACATGGCGTGTTCCTCTTGGGATTGATCTCCAAGGTCCTGGGGCGGGATTTCCCGGGTCCAGGGAGCGTGGCCGTATCCATCTCGTGTCGTTTTCTTCGACCCGTGCGCGTCAATTCGGAAGTGCGGGTTCTGGTCAAGATCGTAGAAAAATTCGAAAATAGGCGATACGTAAAGGCAGAGACCTACGTCTACAACGACGCTGACAAGATTTCCGTGAAGGGTTTGGCCACCATCATTCCTCCGGCGGACTCAGACTAACCTCCCCGGAATGTACATGGATGCATTGATTGGGATTCCCCCACTGTATCACACGCGTCCGTAGACGTTCTGCATCCGCTGCCGTCAATAGACTCTGGCCGGTGGCGCTATCTTGCAACCAGTCCAAGATCACGTCCGTTCTTTTCGGATCCAGCGAATCAAACACATCATCCAACAGCAACAGCGGCTTTTCTTCCATCCGGGAATCCAGGTAGTAATACTGGGCCAGTTTCAACGCGATTGCAAACGAACGGTGCTGCCCCGTTGAAGCAAAGCGTCGAACTTCTCGACCATCAAGTCTGAAGACCAGCTCATCCCGGTGTGGGCCGACCGTAGATCTACCCTGTTCCCTATCACGCTCGGTTACTCGTTCAAGCGCGTCCTTCAATGCCTCTTCCGCCTCCGCCGGAGAAGCGTAGCTTGTGTCTGGAATTGATCCCTGATAAACAATCACAGGCTCTTCAATCGCTTCACTCAACCGCTTCCATGCACGCCTGAGTTCCTCACCAAACTTCTCGAGGAATGCTGCCCGCAGTGCTATGATACGCCCACCAAGCCGGGCCAGGATTGCGTTTAGCGGCGCAATCATGCCGTTATCTATCTGGCGACCGCGATTATTGGCCAAATATCCGTTTCGCTGCCGGAGTGCCCGCCGATAGTTGATTAGGTCCTCCAGATGGGCCGGGCGCGCCTGACTGAGCATACCATTGAGAAATTTCCGGCGTCCTTCTGGTCCTCCGAGAGTCAGGCTTTGATCACAGGGAGCAAAAACGACCACCGGCACCAGCCCAACAATGTCAGCCAGACGCTCGAGAGGAGCACCGTTTACAAACACCCGTTTGCCTTCCCGGACGGCAAAGGCTATTCGTATTGTAACTTCGCGCCGCAGCGTCCCTGTAAACTCCCCCTCAATCTCAAAAAACTTTTCACCGCGCCGAAGCACATAACGATCCACGCCCGTCAGAAAGCTTTTCGACAAACAGAGATAATGGACTGCTTCAAGGATGTTGGTCTTACCTGCACCATTTGGGCCATATAATAAGTTTATACCGGGCGTCAGCGCCAACGTCGTGTCAGCATGCGCCCGCACGCTTCGAAGTCGGAGTGAGCGCAGGATCATAAACAAGGAATTCACAGCCTGTCATCCTTACGCAATTTTAGTGTATTCGTTCGCCAATGGTCTCTTTACTTCGAATAGCGTATACCAACCTCTCCAATTACTGCCATGCCCATTCCACCACCCCTTTTTGACGAGCTTCAAAGCTTGGTAACGGAGCAGCGTAATCCGCGATCGATGAATATCGACAAAGCTTCCGTCGAGGAGATTCTCACCATAATCAACACAGAAGACCGCAGCGTCCCCCATGCTGTTGCGCAGGAGCTGCCCTACATTGCACAGGCGGTGAAAATTGTAACTGCCGCGCTTGAAAGTGGTGGACGCCTGTTTTATGTAGGCGCAGGAACCAGCGGGCGCCTCGGCATCCTGGATGCTTCGGAATGTCCGCCCACATTCGGAACCTCCCCGGAAACGATTCAAGGTATTATCGCTGGCGGAAAAGAAGCTGTTTTTCGTGCACAGGAGGGAGCAGAAGATGTTGCCTCACATGGCGCGAAGGCGCTGCATGTGGCCGGGGTGCGCCCGCAGGATGTAGTTTGTGGTATTGCTGCGAGCCGACGTACGCCATTTGTCGTGGGCGCCATAGCCGAAGCTCGTCAGATCGGATGCAAGACCTTGTTCCTTACCTGCAACCCGCGTTCCACATTCGATATAGAGGTGGATGCTGCTATTTGTGTAGTAGTAGGACCAGAAGTGATTATGGGTTCAACCCGCATGAAAAGTGGAACTGCTCAAAAACTTGTTCTCAACATGATCACAACCGCTTCAATGATCCGTCTTGGAAAAGTGTATCAGAATATGATGGTCGACTTACAGATGACCGCGGAAAAGCTGACCCAAAGGTCGCGTCGCACGGTCATGACCGTAACCGGCCTCAGCTATGACAAAGCAACTGAAGCACTTGCAGCCGCAAACGGGCATGTAAAAACTGCGCTGGTAATGATCCTTGCCGACCTACCAAGAGAAGAGGCCCTGGCACGACTGGAGAATTCCGGCGGGTTTGTGCGTGGAGCACTGGAAACCATTCCATAATCAGTATTGTCATCCGTCCATAGTCAATGGCCCGCCGCAACGGCCATTCACCGTATATAGTGGAAAAACTGATATAGATATATAACTCTCATATAATTACCGTCCTTCAAGGGAGTCTGCATAAGAAAAAAGAGGTACAAAATTGAATCAACGCTCCTTGAAGCACCCACCCAAAACGCGAAATCCTTATCAATCAATTCAATTTCTGGTTTGACTGAACAGCCGCTACAAAAACTGTATTCACGTATTGCCCGAGCTCCCGTTTTCGGGGACTTCCGTGCATGGTGTGTAAAAAGCCGGGGAACGCAGACGTGTCTGATTCAGGGGGCATCTGGCTCATTACCTTCGTTTCTGATCCGGCATGCTTGGACCGCAGGCCGCCCTGTTGTATGCCTCCTGCCCGATGTGGAAGATGCCCGCTTGCTGCACGGTGACCTGACGGAGCTGGGCTTGCCAAGCCTGCTATACCCACCCTTTGGGCGTACGCCCTACGATAGAGAGCAGGTTGAGGACACCGCTCCTACCGTTCGACGCCACGATGTGCTCCAGCAACTCATCACCTCCGACCGTACACTGGTGACTACCGGCTTCCAGGCCGCCTTTGAACGCATGCCCGAACCGGAAAAGACGGCCAATGAATCTCTCACGATACACGTTGACGCGCGCCTCCCACCTGAAAAACTCGTCGACCAACTCGCTAGTAAAGGCTTTGTCCGGGTCCCTTTCGTGCGGGAAGCTGGCGAAACCGCATGGAGAGGCGGCATTGTTGATGTCTTCCCGTTTTCCGGCGGCCTTCCATTGCGCCTTGAGTTCTTCGGCAATGAAGTTGAATCAATCCGTGAATTTGATGCAGTCAGTCAGCGTTCCATAAGTCGGCTGGAAGTCGCGCGGATCGTTCCCCGTCCCACCGATGTCTCCCCGGATATCAGATGGGTTTCGCTACTGGATCGCCTGGGTGAGGACACGCTTCTTGTCCTTTTTGACGCGCCTCGTCTAGAAGAAATGGCGGAAGCGCAATGGACAGAAACACAGGAGCAATATACTCTTGCATCCATTTCTGATCCCGACTGTCCCGTTCCGGAGAAACGCTATCTGACCCCTGAATCCTTTGTTGGCATCTGCAAAGCCAGCACCCGTATTTGTTTTGATTCCTTCGGGCCGGCAGAGACGACATTTCAGGTTAACGGTCATGCTCAGCCCTCTTTTGGCGGACATATGAAAACCGTTCGCTCGGATCTCCTGAATTCAGAGCGGAAACACACCTATATCGTCTGTGACAGTACAGCGCAGCAAGAACGCTTGCAATCCCTTCTCGAAGAAATGCAAGACACCGGTAGACTGACGTTCCTGGTCGCCTCGCTGCATCGTGGATTCTCACTGCCGGAAATCGGGCTAGCCATCTACACAGACCATGAAATATTCGGCCGCTATTTCCGCCCGCGGGCCCGCAAGGTTTCGCGCACGGGCGGAATTCGCCTTCAGGAACTTCAAGATTTCAAGCCCGGAGACCTGGTCGTGCACAGAGAGTATGGCATCGGCAAGTTCACGGGTTTCAGAACCATCACAGTCAAGGGGCGAGAGCAGGAGGTGGTTCGACTTATTTACGCGCGTGACGATGTGGTTTATGTAAATGTTAACGCGCTACACAAACTCAGCAAATATGCCGGTAAAGACGGTCAGGTCCCCTCGCTAACCCGATTGGGCACTGGTCAATGGGAACGGGCTAAAAGTCGGGCAAAAAAACGGATCAAGGATATTGCCCGGGACCTGATTCGATTGTATGCGCGCCGCAAGTCCGCTCAGGGCTACGCCTTTGCCGGGGATTCGGTATGGCAGCGCGAGCTTGAAGCTTCCTTTCCCTGGCAGGATACACCGGATCAACGCGAGGCCGCTGAGGCGGTTAAGCGTGATATGGAAACTGAGGCCCCCATGGACCGTCTGGTTTGCGGTGACGTTGGCTTCGGAAAAACAGAGATCGCTGTCCGTGCGGCCTTCAAAGCCGTCCAGGATGGAAAGCAGGTCGCCATCCTGGTACCGACCACCGTACTGGCACAGCAGCATTACCTCACCTTTTGCAAGCGATTGGCCTTGTTCCCGGTACGGGTTGAGGTTCTTTCTCGGCGCATCTCCGGTGCAGCGGCCCGCAAACTCCTCGCAGATGTTAAACTTGGAATGGTGGATATACTTGTCGGAACACACCGTCTGGTTTCCAAAGATGTTGCTTTTCAGGATCTAGGACTCCTGATTGTGGATGAGGAGCAGCGGTTCGGAGTGAGAATTAAGGAAAAACTGCGCGAAATGCGGGTGAACGTGGACACACTGACCCTGACCGCAACGCCTATTCCACGCACCTTGCAATTTTCCCTGATTGGCGCGCGCGACCTTTCAATCATGGGCACTCCACCCCCCAATCGGCAACCCATCCACACAGAAATCCACTCTACGAACTGGTCTCTTGTGCGCGATGCTATCCTTTACGAAGTGAACAGGGGCGGGCAGGCTTTCTTTGTCCATAACCGTGTGCGCTCTCTTGGAGAAGTGCTAACCAAATTGCAGGCCCTTCTTCCTGGTGTTCGGCTTGCCTCCGGGCATGGTCAGATGCCGGCCGCCGAACTTGAGCGGACGATGACCGGATTTGTCGACCATAAGTTTGATGTGCTGGTCTGTACATCAATCGTAGAGAACGGATTGGATATCTCGAACGCAAACACGATCATTATTGATCGCGCCCATATGTTTGGCCTCGCCGAGGTCCACCAACTGCGTGGTCGTGTCGGTCGAAGTGACCGGAAGGCCTACTGCTATTTACTGGTGCCCTCTATTCATGATCTGAGCCGGGATGCGCGTCAGCGCCTACAGGCAGTTGAGCAATTCAGTGAGCTTGGGAGCGGTTTTCATCTTGCCATGCGAGATCTGGACATTCGGGGGGCTGGCAATATCCTTGGCGGAGAACAAAGCGGTTTTATTGCGGATCTGGGGCTTAGCACTTACTACCGGATGCTGGAAGAAGCGGTTCAGGAGCTTCGCGCCGAAGATTTTCCTGAATTATTTGAGGACATTGATACGCCACCAATGGGGGATACCATTGTCGACCTGGAAACCCGAGCCTCTCTGCCCAAGACTTATGTCGAGAGCGACCTGGAGCGGCTGGCCCTGTATCGAAGAATTGGTGATGCAACAGATCAGGATGCGCTTTCCTCTCTTGAAGACGAACTCTGTGACCGGTTTGGCCCGCTCCCAAGGCCAGCCAAACAGTTGCTTCTTGGAGCTCGCATGCGCTTGATGGGACAGCAGCTCCGCCTCCCCCGGATTGCGTTCCGCAATCAGCGCCTTTTCCTGCAGCTCCCCGACAGTAATGCGGATCAAAGGTTCTACACACAAATATTTGAGCCGCTATTGCGGGAGCTGGACGCACTCACGCATCCGT
The DNA here is from genome assembly GCA_022821385.1 of Rhodothermales bacterium. Classification (GTDB taxonomy): domain Bacteria; phylum Bacteroidota; class Rhodothermia; order Rhodothermales; family Bin80; genus Bin80. The sequence goes on along the minus strand of JAJEDR010000089.1, from coordinate 41,660 downwards.
ATGTCCTCAAGGAGTCGAAAACGGGCAAGGTTCGGGCGATTGTGCAGCGTATTCTCTCCGTCGGGGCTGCTCACGCAATCCTGTGTCGCCTGGCGGCCGCAGTTGTCTTACCTGAACCACAACCCGGGTTGTCTCAGGAACCGGCTTGATTTTAACCTGAACGCTCGAATCGGCCTTTCTTAACGCCTCAAGTTCCGCGCTCATATCTCCACCTTTCAGGCAATAGAGGGCTCCAGGTCCATTCCTGTCCTGAATTGCTACGCGTTCGTGCCAGCCCCAAAGTGTACAGAGCGGGGCGGTCGCACGCGATACACTGTGATTGATCCTGTGTACAAACCGCTCCGCCCGACCATGCCAAGGTTGCAGATTGGGCAAGTCTAACTGTCGCTTGAACGTATTTATGGCAAATATCTTCTTCTGAATCGCATCAACTGCATGTACGGTAACCTCAGGGAACACGATTGCCAGGGGGATCGCCGGCAATCCGCCACCTGTGCCCCAGTCCACAAGCGAAGATCCATCCTCGAATCGGTACGCCGCGAGTGCCAGACATTCCTGAATATGCCGGAAGAACCCACGGTCCGTCGTGCGCCTTGACACCAGGTTCAGACTCCTGTTATACTGCTGCAACAGCTGGCCAAATGCAAATAGTTTTTCGCGCTGCTGTGTCTGGAGCTCCAAATGCAATTGTTTCACGTGAAACATTTCTGTACCCATGTCCTTCTGCCGTTTTTCACGTCAGATTATGAAGGTGCATACGATCTCAGTAAAACCATCAACACCGCTATATCTGCCGGACTTACCCCGCTGATCCGTGAAGCCTGTCCCAGCGTTTCCGGCTGAATCTTGCCCAACTTTTCCCGGGCCTCCATACTGATATTATTGACTGTGGCAAAATCAAATCCCGCGGGTATTTCCCGACTTTCCATACTGGCCATCCTTCTTGCTTCTTCTTCCTGCCGTTCTACGTAACCGGCATACTTCACCGAGGTCTCTACAAGTTGCTCCACCGGCTCCATCCCGGGTGCCGGGATAACAATTTGATCAGCAACGTCCGCGGCCCGCAAGAGGTCGTGGAAATTGACCTCCGGGCGACGTACAAGCCGGATTGCTTTCGTTGGTTCAACAATGGGGGTCGTTCCAACCTTCCGCAGGTACGGATTAACACTTTCCGGGGAGAGTGCGTGGTTTGACAACCTGTCAATGGTGAGTTGCACCGCATCGCGGCGGGATTGCATCCGATTGCAGCGCGCTTCTGATACTAATCCCAGACGCTGTGCCAGTGGCGTAAGCCGCGCATCCGCGTTGTCCTGACGAAGCAGCATGCGATGCTCGGCCCGCGAGGTGAACATTCGGTACGGCTCATCTGTCCCCTTGGCAATCAGATCGTCAATCAGAACGCCAATGTAAGCTTCAGAGCGCCGTAGAATCACCGGCGCAGCTCCTTCAAGTGTACGAACTGCATTTATGCCTGCAATTAGCCCCTGGGCAGCCGCTTCCTCGTACCCAGTGGTTCCATTTATCTGTCCAGCGAAGAACAGCCCCCTTACGTTCTTTGTTTCCAGCGAATAACGAAGCTGATGGGGAGGGAAATAATCATATTCAATCGCGTAACCCGGACGCAACATATGAACCTTCTCCAGCCCCGGTATCAGTCGAAGCGCCTCCTCCTGTACATCTTCCGGCAAACTCGTAGAGAAGCCATTTACGTACACTTCGGTAGTTCGACGGCCCTCAGGCTCAAGGAATAACTGGTGACGTTCCCTAGAAGCAAACCGATCAATCTTATCCTCTATTGAGGGACAGTACCTCGGACCGGTGCCTCCAATTCGTCCGTTAAACATCGGACTGCGCTCAAATCCCTTTCGCAGCACCGCGTGCACCTGCGGGTTGGTCCAGGTCAGGTGGCAACTCATCTGGTCGTCTGTCAGTGCATCGGTCATAAACGAAAAGGGCATAGGCTGCTCATCTCCCGGCTGCTCCTTAACCGCCGTGTAGTCGATCGTACGACCATCAACGCGAGGCGGGGTACCGGTTTTGAGTCGACCACTCTCAAACCCCAGTTCCTGTAGCTGCCCGGTCAATCCCGTACTCTGACGTTCTCCCATTCTTCCTCCCCCGAACTGACGCTCTCCCACATGGATCAGCCCGTTCATGAACGTACCGTTTGTGAGAATCACCGCACCTGCATGAAAAGTCCGCCCGAGGCGGGTCCGCACACCGCTAATCCGCCCTCCTACGACCTCCAAGGCCGTAACCATGTCTGCACGCATATAAAGTCCCGGGACCTCTTCCAGGGCTGCACGGACAAACGCAGCATATTCTATTCGATCTGACTGGGCACGTGGACCCCACACCGCCGGGCCCTTGCGACGGTTGAGCATTCTGAACTGGATACCTGCTGCATCAGCAGCACGCCCCATAATACCACCGCATGCATCAATCTCCCGCACAATGTGACCTTTACCAATGCCTCCTATGGCAGGATTACAGGACATCCTTCCGATAGCTTCAAGATTCATCGTGATCAGGAGCGTGCGGGCTCCCATACGGGCTGCGGCCGCAGCAGCTTCTGTCCCGGCATGACCACCGCCAACAACAATCACATCAAACCTCGAAAACATCGTCCTGCTATTTGCCAATACAAAACCTTGAAAAAATCGCCCCAAGCACGGTTTCGTTTGTAATCACTCCGGTTATCATTCCGAGCTCGCGCGCGGCAGCATGCAAATCCAGCGAAAAGATGTCCGGCGACTTTCGGGCATCCAGCGCAGCTCCTGCACGCAACAATGCTTCGTGTGCCTGCTTAAGATGATTTTTATGCCTTGCATTCATGACTGTTCTGGACACATCTGGATTCCCGAATATCTCGGCAGCTTGTTTAACCAGCTCATGTACAAGAGGAATGACCGCCTCGGGTCCCTCCTTGGCGCTCAACAGCAACCCCTCTCCTGTATGCTGCCGTACAAGGTCTGTTTTGTTGCCTACTAGAATCGTCGCTTTCTCTCCTGTCTCCTCCAACGCATCAAGGTCCTCTTCTGTTAACCCGTAGACCAGATCATACACGTACACTACAATATCTGCCTTCGCTATCATATCATGCGCCCGCCGTACGCCCTCCTGTTCAATTAAGTCCGTGCTTTGTCGCAATCCTGCGGTATCTGTGAAGCGAAACCGCAATCCATCAAACTCAGCATCCGCTTCCAAAACATCCCTTGTTGTCCCCGGCTGCTCGCTGATAATTGCCCGATCCCTGCCTGACAAGCTGTTAAGGAGGGTTGATTTGCCTGCATTTGGCCGGCCTGCAATCACCACACGAATGCCTTCGCGTACCACTGTACCCAACCGTACCGAGCGAAGTAGCTCGTCTGTTTGGTTCAATGCATGTTTGACCAGCTCTCTGAGCTCGGTCCGATCGACAAATTCCACATCTTCGTCGGTGAAGTCAATCTCCAGCTCTGCTAACGCACACAATTCAAGGATTGCTGTACGCAGCTTTTCAAGTTGTTCTGAGTAATGCCCCTCATATGCCGCAAGCGAAGTCCGGTGTGCACGCTCGCTGGTGGAATGAATCAGATCTGCAATCGCTTCCGCCTGTGCGAGATCTATTTTCCCGGAAAGGAACGCGCGCTGTGTGAATTCCCCTGGACGGGCCAAACGCGCTCCATTCTCAATCATACTCTGCAGTACAAGCGCAGCCACGTAATCTCCTCCATGACAGGTAATCTCTACCACATCTTCTCCCGTTGACGTACGAGGTGCCAGAAATACCGTAGCAACCACCTGGTCTATCCGGTCTCCCCCCGGACCCACCCACATACCTACATTTGCCGTATGGGATTCGACCGCGGTCAAATCTTGCCCGGCAAAGCACTTCGACGCTACCTGGCGAGCCTCGGGGCCAGAAAGACGAACAATTGTGAGCGCCGCAAGACCAGGTGCGGTCGCAATCGCCGCAATCGTATCCTGGGCGAACATATCGAGTTACCTGCGACCTTTCTTACCCCGTCGTTTTCCGGTAGCTATCTTGCTTACCGGCTTGCGCCCAGCCGATTTCTTGACGACGCTTTTGCGAGAATCGGGGTTTTTCTTTACCGATTTGTTGATAAACTGCTGTTGCACCGCAGAAAAAACATTGTAACAGAAGTAGTACAAACTTAATCCCGACGGCAACCTGTTGAATATAACGAAGATTACACCTGGCATTACGTACATGAAAATTTTCGCCTGCGGTCCAGAGGCTGGCGTGGCCTGCAGACGCATCTGTACAATCATAGACAGCCCCATGAGGACCGTAAAGCCTGCAACAAAATCTCCGTAGAATGGGATGGTGAATGGAAGATTCAAAATTGCATCTGGAGCCGAGAGATCGGCCGCCCACAAAAACCCCTCCTGCCTGATTTCGATTGATTGTTGCAGAAACTGCCAGAGAGCAATAATAATCGGGTATTGCAGCAGCATAGGCAAACATGCACCAAGCGGATTCGTCCCGGATTCGCGATACATTTTGATCGTCGCCTGCTGCTGTTTTTCTGGATTGTCCGCATACTTCTCCTTTATCTCCTGCATCTTCGGCTGCAATTCGCGCATTTTCGCCATGCTCTTGTAGGAACTGAGCGTCAGCGGCAGCAAAACCACTTTGATTAGCAGACAAAAGAGAATGATTACTAGGCCATAGTTGGGAATTAGGCTGCTCAGAAAGGAGAACGCGGGAATAAATACAGCCACTGCTAGCGGGCGCGTCATCCACTCGAACGCGTCCCAGCCATAGTCCACTATACCGTATGCGCCTTCGTAACGCTTGATCTTGCCATACTCAAGTGGACCCAGATACAATCGAAACGTATCGGGCGTATCGTCGGGAGGTCCCATGAACAGCGCGGCCTCGAAATTGACCGCTACCGCCGGATCTTCTGTGTCTCCGATTCGCTCGCCCTCAAGAACAGCCTCAAGAGCCGGTCTGTCCGTCACGATCACCGCGCCAAAATATTTGTTTTTGACCCCCACCCAGGACACATTACCCCGTAAAACTCGCTCGGCCCATTCATCCCCCTGCAGTGTGATCCCTTCTACATCATTGCCGCTTCTTGCATATGCGCCAACTTTGGTTATTTCTTCTTTCCGGTTGTTCGCATCTTCACTAAATGGAATACCACCATACCATACTAGCTCATACCCCTCTGACGTCTGAAAACCTGCCGGATTAATATGGGTCACTTCCAGCTCAACCTCATAATCACCTGGCTTAAATGTATAGGCGAACTGCAGTCTGCCATTGCCAATACCGGCTTCAAATACCACGGTGGCCGGCGCTGTAGTAGCATCAACCACATCCATTGAGTCACGCTGCACGAACAGCAGATCCCGCGTATAAATGTTTCGTGATCCGGGAGATTGAAACTCAACTCCTACGGCGCCACGGCCCGTACTGTCGACCATTTGGACCTGTCTCACCTGATCAAACTGTAGAAACTCCTTCAGTTCAAAGCCTGTGAGGGTTGCACCCAGGTCTGAAAGTCGTGCGGTATACAGGTCCGTATCTACCACGATTTCACGCGTGGCGTGCACTTGTGCGGCCTCCGGCAGCTGCACGGGCGCAGAGACCTGTTCCGGCGAGTCTGCCGCGTTGGTTGAATCCAACGAATCTGATGCAACCTGCACCTCTTCAACCACTGGCTCTGGAGCCTGCGGTGGGGGCATCATAATCATCCACACGGCCATAATACCCGTGATCAGGATGACAGCAATAATCGTATTACGGTCCACTCGTTACCCCTTCCTGGAATTTATTTAGTCTACTGCTCAGGCTGCGCATTGCCTGCACTATATCCTTCGACAGTTTTTCAATATGTTTGGGGCTGCGCACAAGGATCATTAGTATTAACGACTTCGCCGAAGGAAATTTTTTGGGGTCTATCAGATATTGATGCGTTCGCCAGACTTCGCGCATGCATCGTCTCAACCGGTTACGCTGAACAGCATTCCTGCATCGACCAGGCGCAAATCCTACCTGTACCGGCGCATCTGTCCCTGTCGCAGAACTAGGAACAAACCGGTACAATATCCGGACATTTGCCGTTACTACAGACTCTACCTCCGGATTTGACCGGTCAAAAAGCGATTTAATCAGTCGACGACGCTTTAAGCGCATCGAACGCGGAAACCGCTGCACAGGCGCCGCTTCCATAAATTACTTGCCAACATAACGATCGCTCACCGAAAGGCTTTTGCGTCCCTTTCGGCGGCGTCTCGCCAACACATTGCGACCATCCTTGTCTGCCATTCTCGAGCGAAATCCGTGCTTATTGCGACGCTTTCGCCGACTTGGCTGGTAGGTGCGTTTCATGAAGCGCTACTATTTTAGTTGTGGAACTTAATGCCTGGCATTTCGCTTCAGCTGAAGCCTTCTAGTATAGGGTTTTTTGCTATACTAGCTGCCCGATGTTATCTTTTACGTCTTATGTGTGCGTTTTGCTTCGTTTTCTTGCGGGAATAGCTCAATCGGTAGAGCGTCAGCTTCCCAAGCTGAAGGTCGCGGGTTCGATTCCCGTTTCCCGCTCCACCGGGCGGTTAGCTCAGTTGGTTTAGAGCGCCTGCCTTACAAGCAGGAGGTCGGGGGTTCAAATCCCTCACCGCCCACACCTTTACCCGACACACCAATCCGTGTTCACTGTACCGTCAGGACAGGAACCATACCTTCTACGGGATTCTGCTGTGAAACGGACCAGCTCAATCTGAAGCATAATCCTGATATTCCACCATGGCATAAAATCGAAATTGCCAAGACCCCTCGCTTCACAATAGTGGCACACAATCAGGATGAGCTGTTATTTCGCCGGCTCTAAGCACCATCTTCCCTCACTTGGTACACAATCAGGATAGTTCCCTTACTATGATCCACAGCATAGGCTCGGCCGTTCCGAATGGTAATCAAATCTGTGTCTGAGGGAAGCGTAATCTGGCCATAGAGTTGATTTTCTTTGCCAAGGATTAGCCACTGAGACGTGGAATCCGTTACTGACGGCGAGGTTGTTTTTACCCAGATACGTTCCAGATCGTCGACGACAAATGTTTCAATGGCAGGTTTGTTTGCCGACAGATCTGCTGATAGTACAGCCTTTCTATACCAGTCCGAATTGTCTTTGACACGGTCCTCAACCTCTTGGCGTAGCAGCGGGATGGGCGTTAGGGGATAAGTGATTGTATTACTTACTTCGCCGCTTGGAGAAATGACATCAATGTTAACAAACTCCGTCCAACCAGCGTACATCTTACCTGCTAAATCCATGCGCAGAACTGGCTCACGTCCGAAAGGATTTCTAATCGCGAATTGCTCTTCGCCTGGAGGAGAGACAATCCACTCGGCAGATGGGAGATCATGTACAGGTGGATGAATGACTTCTCCCTCCCAATCGACTCGCATTATATACAATCGTCGGTCCATCGATACCTCTCCAGGCGATACGGGCCAACTGTATGTGACGAGAAAACCCGTATCGAGGACCCCGGCCAACCAATAAGGCAGCCCTAACGAATCTTGTGAAACTGTAAAACTATAGGCCAACTCCAGTCCCTCCGGTTCAAATACAGATATACGCTCTAAACGAGAATCAAAAGCATAAAGTGTGTCTGCAAAACCAGTATAGATTGACGCAAGTCTTTGAAACTCGCCAGGAGCACTGCCTTCCTGACCAATAGTTTTGATGAGATCTCCTTCTGCCGTAAAGACATAGACTTGGGGATATTGCCGTTCTCCAATAAAAATTCGGCCTGATCCGTCAACACTGACGAGCTCCCCAATCCCACCGAATAAAATCGTGTCCCCGGCAAGCTCGTCACCCAGTCGAAAGAGTTCACTTAACTCAAACCTGGTGGGTATGACCTCATGTGCTCCATCATTTTCACCCGTCGTACAGGCTGACATCAAAGAAACTGTGATCATGCAAACCAGGAGAAGCCCGAATGAACACTCAGTCAAGCGGGGAGCATATTGGTTTCCATACGGGGCCTGGAGCTTAGCCATATTGTAGATGCTCTCGAAGCCCAAAAACAAGATATATAGTGCAGACACACAAGAATATTGATAACAACAGTATGTGTAGCTTATCTCGTGCTCTGCTCATAATCGCTACTGATCCAAATCCATGTCTTTGTACCGATAAAACACACCGTCAGTGTATTCAAAAACTAACAATTCATCCTCCGAAATAAATTCAAATGCATCCACCCACTTCAGCGTACCCCCCTGATGATCCAGCAAAGTATACGCGTTCAAAATATTCAGCGATTCCAAGTCTATCTCCAAAAGTCTATTCACATTCGTGCCAACTTCAGGATATCCCTCAATGGGTATTAGATAAAGCTTAGAGTTAAGTACGGCCATATAACCAGTAACAATCGCGATGCCGATCCGACTGTCATCGTTTGCTTGTGAGTAACGATCTTCTGCATCGTTAAGCCGTTCCCGAAAATAGGGCGCGTCAGATAGATCCGAAGATTGGATTAATTCGCCGTCAAGCGAATATTTTTCAATAACTGGTAGATGTTCGCCCACTGCCAGTAAATATTCATTGTTGATCACGGCGATGCGCCGTTCGCTCAGTCTACGATTCAACCTCTCGGAGTACGATGTCGAAAGTAACTCTCCAAAAGTCTTAATAACCGTACCCGAAGAATCAAATTTTGTTATTGAATAGTATGGATCCTGCGGAAGTACACTGGCAATGTAGACATCGCCCTGATTGTTTACCGAAATCCCCTGGGACCAAGGACCACCTCTCAGACCTGCTTTAAAAGATCTTAAATAGTCCCCTTCGAGCGAAAATACGTGAACGTTTTTGGATCCAGATTGAAAACCGAAAACCCTATTACCCTCAGCATACAAACTATTCGGCGCTCTAGGAAATTCTCCGGGTCCCTCACCGCTGCGGCCAATTGTCCGGATGACTCTTAGATCATCATCCAAAGCAAAAATATGATTGTAACCCTTTCCACTGAGATACAAGATGTCCCCGGATTGATGCATGGCCCGAACACTCTCCATAAACCGATCCCCCTCTATGGCTTCCACAAGGCCGGTTGCGATAAGAGACTTTTCCTGTGACACCCCATCCTCAGTAGAGCATCCAGTCAAACCCAGCATACTGGCCAGTACACACGCCAGTACCACGAACACACGCACTAGTATGCAATCGTACACCATGGTTTTACTCAACAGTCAAGAAAACAGAACTTCGTCTTGTCATCACATATAACAGCCTGGGCACTCACGCTCCCCGTACAAGTCTCCCCTTAGCACTCCACCTCACCTTCAATTGGACAGGTACTTCAAGTAACTGAAACCGAAAACGCTGCCCCTTCCTTATCATGAATATGGTCGCTAGGTTGGATCAAGGTTAGACATTCGAAAGCAAAAGCAGCAATGCACAAAAAGCGGGAATGCGTTTGGCAACTAACATGGTTCAAGTGAAAAACTTGTTACGTCAAGTAAGAGATGTTGCCTGTCGCAGTCTTGACCGTACTATACACTATCAAGAACCTAGATAACCACTGTATATTTAGATTCACCGCGCCGGACCACCATGGATCCAATTCACCATCCGACATCTATAGCCCCTAAAGAATTCGGGGGAGATTTGTGAACTCATATGTCTTACATGTGACATACCTGATTGAGTTCAATTCTTTGCTCTCTCGTTTGTGGAAACGCAGACAACAATATTTTCAATCTCCCTTGGCCAATATTATTTTGAACGAACCGCTGTATCCGACAACCTGCCAAGCTTAATTCCCGCTAGACCACGCTGAGAACAACCATGCGGAAGGTCTCCGTAGCTCTATTTCCGACGCCGTGACTTCCTTTTTGGGTCACGGTTTTGTGCCTTGTTCTGCTGATCAGGTTGCATCCTCCCCTGGTTCAATTCATCAATAAGCATAGCCACGAGCTCTGGCTCCTCTTCCGCCAAAGTCTTTGCCATCGGAACAAATCGTGCCAGTCGTTCGCGTTCAATATTGGTCTTGTTGCGGAATTGTTCTTCAAGAACGATCGCTAGGCGCTGTGTAGTGCGCGCAACAATCTCTTCAGAGCTTGGCAATTCTCTTTTTTCCATGTTGATATCAAATCGATGAGCAATGGCCTTAAGTCTGGCCTCTTCTTCCCACGTTGCAAGTGTAATAGCCACACCAGCCTTTCCGGCACGAGCAGTTCTGCCCGTGCGGTGAACGTATAATTGTGCCTCAAGCGGCACCTCAGCCTGAAACACATGACTCAGTTCCGAAATATCTATACCTCTTGCCGCCACATCCGTGGCAACCAAAAGACGTATTTGACCTCCCCGCAACCGGTCCATAGCCTTTTCCCGCGCGCGCTGGCTGTAGTCTCCACTGATGGCTGTGGCATTGAATCCGTAATTTTGGAGGAAGTCCGTCAGAAAAGAGACCTCGCGCCGCGTATTTGAGAAAATTATCGCTGAGTCCGGATTCTCGAACTCAATCAGACCGGCCAGCGCACGTGCGCGATCCATTGAGTTGTTGATCTTATAGTAACGGTGATCTATCGTCACCACACCAATCCCATCAGCACTGAGCCCTAGAAACTGGGCATTCTGCAAAAATTCCCTCCCCAACAGTCGCACTTTCGGGGGCATCGTTGCACTGAACATGCAGGTATGCCGTTTACCCGGCAGATAAGACTTCAATGCCACCATAGCCGGATAGAAACCCATGGACAACATCTCGTCAGCCTCATCAAGGATAAAAAGGCGTAGCTTATTCAATGTGAACGTTCGACGCTGCAAGTGATCCAGAATCCGGCCTGGCGTACCAATTACCACCTGACATCCCGCCGCGAGCGCTTTCGTCTGATGCTGATATCTCACGCCCCCGTAGACCAGGGCAGCCTTGAGTTTCCCTGGAAATGGATTCAGTCGCTTGAACTCACTATATATCTGTCCTGCCAGCTCTCTCGTCGGGGCAAGCACGAGTGCCTGCGCACCGCGCACAGAAGGATCCAGTCTGTCAAACATGGGCAAAAGGAATGCCCCCGTCTTCCCAGACCCAGTCCGTGATTGTACGATCAAATCCTTTCCCTCAGCCATGTGCGGAATCGCACGCGCCTGTACGGGCATCAGTCCAGGCCAATCGCTTTTTTCGAACGCAGCACGCGCCGACTGACCAAGAGAATCCGCCGTCGACTCCTCAACCTCTGAATCCACCGTATCAAAGACGCGCTCCGCAGCGGATTCCCTGCCGGCCTCCTGGGCCCGCGAAGTGAAATCTAGATTTGTAGTAAAAGGTTTTGTCACAAGCTACATGGCTAAACCGCCGTCAACAGCAAGAACCTGGCCGGTTATGTATGCAGCCTCCTTGGAGGCCAAAAACAATACCGGAGCTGCAATTTCCTCTGGCACAGCCGTTCGACGAACGGGGATCGTACGAAGCAGGTTTTCTTTCATCTTATCGCTGATCCCCTCCGTCATATCTGTTTCCACGTACCCTGGAGCAACCACATTCACGGTAACTCCCCGTGCGGCAAGTTCCTTGGCCAGACTCTTTGAAATGCCGACGATCCCCGCCTTGGACGCAGCATAATTCGCCTGGCCGGGATTTCCTGTGAGTCCAACAATTGATGAAATATTGACGATCCGTCCATAACGCTGGCGCATCATGACCCGATATACCGCCTTGCTGTAATTAAAAACACTCTTGAGGTTTGCACCGATAACGGCATCCCAGTCTGACTCACTCATACGCATAAGAAGGTTGTCCCGGGTGATTCCTGCATTGTTAACCAGAACATCCACACCTCCCCATGCCTTTACCATCTTTGCCACCACCTGCTCCGCTCCTTCAAAGTCTGCGGCGTCACACTGAACGGCAAGCCCCCCAGTGGCTTCTTCAAGCTCCTCTGCAACAGTCACACTGTTTCGGTAGGTGAAGGCAACCCGTGCGCCCCGATCTGCAAACGCCTCAACAATGCCGCGGCCTATACCGCGGGTCCCGCCGGTTACAAGAACTCTGGTTTCTTTGAACTCCATGACTTGTTACTGTGATCACTCGGCCATAAACGTGGCAACAGCTTTGGCCGTACCGATGAAAGAAACTTTTACCTTTCGCCCAAGCGTGCGTCGCACAAGACCGGTAAGAACTCGCCCGGGCCCGACCTCCATAAAATGCATATCCTCCGGCATATTCTGAAGTGACTGAAACCACCTTACCGGACTGGTAAGCTGCTCAAGCATGCGGGCCCGGATATGTTCCGGGTCCCGGGCAGGTTGTGCCGTCACATTAAGATATATCGGACACACCGGGGGCTTGAGAGTCACACTGGCCAACTCCTGGGCCAGCGCCTCCCGTGCTGCCGAAACCAATGGGGAATGAAATGCCCCACTCACTGGTAATTGTATCAGACTCCGTGCCCCTGCACTCTTTAATGCTCGCTCCGCCAGCTGCAACGCTTCTTTATCGCCAGAAATAACTACCTGTCCCGGTGCATTGTAGTTCGCACATACCACGATACCTTCACGGACACTGACCTTTTCACATATAGACTCCACAGCCTCGGCTGACAAACCGATAACGGCGGTCATGCCCGCAGGCCGCCCCTGACCTGCCATAGCCATAAGCTCGCCTCTGCGACGCACCAGACGCAGACCATCTTCAAATGAAAGGGCCCCGCATGCGTGCAATGCACTGTACTCTCCTACACTATGCCCCGCCACGAGGTCTGGAGACAGCTTCAATGCCGCCAGTATCGCTATGGAATGTGTGTAGAGTGCCGGCTGGCAGATGGCCGTATGTGTTAACCTCTCGTGCGCCCGTGCTTCATCCTCGCCGCCGTTTCCAAAACAGTAATCCGTGAGCGAAAAACCCAGAACATCGTTCGCAGTTTCAAAAACGATCCTAGACTCAGGGATTGTTTCAAACAGGTCCGAACCCATACCAACAACCTGTGATCCTTGGCCCGGGAACAGTGTAGCGATTTTTTGCTCAGGCATCAAGCTGCGCTAACTCCGGGCGTTCCGTATCAGTACTTTGGCTGGGAACTGCATCGTAAGCCCAGCGAAGGTAGGTTGCACCCCAGGTAAAACCGCCACCGAAAGCAGCAATCACGATCCGATCTCCTTTTCTGAGCTCGTGCTCCCATTCATGCAGACACAGAGGGATGGTCGCTGCCGTTGTGTTGCCATACTTTGAGATATTAAGCATCACACGCTCAAGTCCAAGCCCCATGCGACGGGCTACTGCACCAATGATGCGCTGATTTGCCTGATGGGGGACCAAATACCGAACATCGTCGCCCGTGAGGTTGTTGCGCTTCATAATTTCTACGGCTACGTCCGCCATACCCTTGACCGCGACCTTGAAGACGGCTTGTCCATCCTGATGGAGGTAGTGCATCTTCCGGTCCACTGTGTCGTGGGTAGTCGGGTTAAGGCTACCACCTCCCAACATACATAACGTCTCCCAACCTCTACCATCTACATTCAATTCGGAATCTATCAGACCATAACCTTCGCTGTCTGCTTCCAGCAGCACACCGGCCGCACCATCACCAAAGAGCACACATGTCTTTCGATCCGTGTAGTCCGTGATACTGCTCATCTTGTCCGAACCTATTACCAATACCTTTGCTGCCCGACCACTCTCGACCAATCCGGCCCCCGTATTAAGCGCAAAAAGAAACCCGCTGCATGCGGCAGACAAATCAAACCCCCAGGCTCCTGTCGCGCCGAGCTCGGCCTGAACCAGGCAGGCTGTCGCCGGAAACGACATATCCGGTGTCACCGTAGCAACAATTATTACGTCAAGCTCTTCGGGTTCAATGCCCCGTTTCAGCAATACCTCCCGCCCAGCACGGGCTGCCATGTAGGAGGTGCCTTTACCCTTGCCCTTGAGTATGCGACGCTCCTCGATACCTGTCCTTGACCTGATCCACCCGTCGTTGGTGTCAACCATTTGGCTCAGTTCCTCATTGGTCAACCGGGTCTCTGGCACATAGTGACCAACGGCCGTGACTGCTGCACGTGTTACATGGCTCATGATTGGAGAAGATTTGTCAGGGAACCAGAGCTTTTCGGACCGCATTGGTAAGGTTGACTCTTGCGGCCTGTGCGGCCTTCAACACACACTGTTCAACTGCGCCGGCGGTCGTGTCTCCATGCAGAATAAATACTTCGCCCTCCACTCCCAGCAATGGACTCCCGCCTCCATAATTCTCAGGATCAAAGCGGCGCTTGAGTCCGGAAAACACCTTTTTTAGCATTTCGATGACACCCGGATCCGGGTCCAACCGTTGCAGGTCCTGCCACACCATTTCCGGAACTGCCGTTTTGATGCTCTCACTCAACTTGAGGACGATATTGCCTACAAATCCATCACATACAACGACATCTGCTTTCTGGTGCAGAATATCTCGCCCTTCTATGTTGCCGATGAAATTCAAATCTACGGCATTAACCAATAGTTCGTGAGTAGTTCTCACCAGCTCATTGCCTTTAGCCGGCTCTTCGCCGACACTCAAAAGACCTATTCGCGGCCGAGCAATATCCATCATAACCCCTGCATAAGCCGATCCCATTTTGGCAAACTGCAACAGATGTTCCGGTCGGCTGTCCATATTGGACCCAACGTCCAGAATGGTGCAAACGCCACTGGTAGTCGGGTAGAGCGTTGGAATGGATGGCCGGAACACACCGGGCAGACGTCCCAGCACAAAAAGAGACGCAGCTCCAATGGCTCCGGTATTGCCTGCACTCAGGAATGCGTCGGAACGACTCTCCTTGTGGCTCATGAGCCCCAGATGAATGGAAGATCGTGGCTTCGTACGAACAGCCGAAACCGGGGAGTCGCCCATTCCGATGACCTCGGGTGCGTGAACAATACTGACTTCGGGTGGGGCTCCCCAAAGGTTGAGCACCGGCCCAATCACCTCTTCCGGGCCGTAGAGTTGCACCTGCAACTTCCCTTCTGAAATCGCAACAGCCCGCGTAACCCCCTCAACAATCACTGCGGGGGCACGATCCCCGCCCATTGCGTCGACTGCTACCCGAATCGCCATGTATCTTCAATCCAGTGTCATGGACTGGTACGTAACCCTCTATACGTCGTCTGCCGGTTCTATAATCTGGCGTCCGCGATAGTTTCCGCAACCTGGACAAATACGGTGTCTCAGCTTTACGCTGGCGCAGTGCTCGCACTCCATCGTGGTGGGGTTGTCAAGACCCCCATAGTACACCGCCCTGCGCTTGCGCGTGCGAGCTTTTGAGTTTTTTCTTCTGGGATTGGCCATGGTCTTATATTTGTGAGCTTACTCCTCTCGCATCGCAAGTAAAGCTGACCAACGATGGTCAGACTCCTCTGCGGGAGCACCAAAAATTGTTTGTATTTGCAATTCCTCAGCCTCCGGTGCCACCTTCCTGACGGGAATAGCCAGTATTAACGCATCTCGGGCTATACTGGTCAAATCCAACACCCGCTGTCGGGGCTCCAACTCTATTTGTTCCGTCGTAACGTCCGCATCCGGTTCCTGACCATGCCTCAGAAGGAGCAACTCATGCGTATTACGGATGGGCTTTACGAACTCCTTCAGCGTGCGATCACATTCCAGAAGCGCATCCGACTGGACCCCTATTATCACACGAAGGGTATCGTCCGACTGCTTAACTTCCAGGTTCACCTGAATTTTGGAAAATACCTCTGGATCCAGATCCAGATCCGAAGCAACAAGTTCAAACTGACCCCCTTGAGGAGCAGTTAAATCAATCTTTAACATGGTCTCGTTAAAAGACAGCAAGGGTAAACCAGATAATAGCCCTGCAGGTTTCCATATCACTGTTCTTCGTGGCTTAACCGACCTAATTGTTGGTGGTTTTGGGAGTTATAACTCGCGCTGTAATTACATGAGAGATGGTTGTGCGTGCCCTGTCTGAGATTCCAGTACGGGTAAGCAAAGCCTGCCCGATGTCTTGATCGGCGGATCTAGCACTTAACCATCAAATAAAAACTTCGTGCTGCTCGGGGCTCCGAGATAGGCAGAAAGATCTGCCTAACGTCCTTTTGGATTCACCGTGTAATCATTATTCGGGGTAACCTCAAATCCAGGGGCAGGAGCGCAAAAGGGACTAACCTGGCAAAAACGCAAACCAGACGGTAGGGTTGAATCGCTGTCCGTCAGGTGCGGATTTAGTTTCAACTTGTATTCTATCGCTCCCATTCCTATTGGGGGCAGTCGGGAGATCCTACGGCCGACTGGACCTTCCATGTGGGCTATTACGATGCGGATAGCAAAGACTTTTGGATTTAGATGGGACTGACCGCCGCAACCCGTACAAGGTGCGGGGCCGACAATGGAGCGCCCCCGACGTGCCGCCAAGTATCCCTGTAGCGGATAGTGTGCAGGGATTATCAGATACATATTAAGCAGGGCCCAATGGGTTTCCCACGAAGGTGGCCGCCTAGCGCCCAAAATCCCTTCGAGAACCCGGCTCATGTACATCGCGTGATGGCTCCGGGGTCAGCTCGGGGACACGCCTCGCTCGACCCTCCGCAATCAATCGCGAAGCCTCGGCCTTATCCTGGGCCCGCGCATAATTGGACACCAACCAATCCTGCATGGATGGGACCGGGATAACATAACGTCCCCGCCGCTCATCTATGGCCCCCTGTCTCGCGGCGCGACGAAACAGCTTGTCGGCCTGCGCAACGCCATATTCTTGGGTTAAAGACGACCGAATCGCATTACCGGTAATACTTCCTCCCAATGGGAGATCAACAAACAAGCTCGCAAAGGTCTGGCGATGTTCTTCGTCGAAACCCCTCACCCGTTGCTCATAGTACGCGCCCCGCTTTGCGCGCCCCGCTTCAAGGACTGCATTCAATCCTTCTGCGGTCATTTCCCTTTTGTCTGCACCCAGTTGCTTCAGGGCGGGGTCCACATACGACAAGATGTGCTGAGGCCAGCCATAGGTTTCCTTCGCGATCGAATCAATCCACGACGACGGATCTCCTTTGGCCAGTCCCTCCTTGGTGAGCCAGTCGCGTAAAACCGCCCGCTCGGCTTCTTTGCCCAACGCCCCCAACGTCACAAGACATCGCCCCTCAAACCTCGAAACGCCCAAGGAACTAAAGGCATCAACTGTTGTGCCCAACCCCGCGGCGATAAAGATGACGGGTCGATCCAGTTTGCCATTATGAACGTCATTGAGTACATGCCGCACGGTCCTAATTCGGTCCGCGGGAAACTCGTTCTCTTTGCCCAATATCTGGGCTTCATCGAGTGTGAGTAGTAATGGGTTCTTGCTCCCCTGGAGTAGATTCTTTACGGTCTGAGGAGATCTTTCAGCACTGACTTCCGCCTCTCCATTGCCAGAAATCCCAACTCGTACAGATCCCCCTCCGACCTTCCAAACTCTCCTTAATTTAAGTGACTGTTGTAATTCGTTCGGATCCCAGAGGGCCGCTGAAGAAATCTCCGTGGTCTCCCATCCGCTCTTTTGTGCCAGGCTCTCACATTCAGTAAGGAGGGCGGTCTTTCCTGCCCCCGGGGCACCTTGGATCAGAAAAGTCGTGCCAGCCTTCCCTTGGATCGCTTCAGCTGCGATTTCGCTGAAATCACGCAAAATCAGCTTCCGCCCGTGAAAATACCTCGCAGGCCCACGATCAAGAGCTGTTGTCACCGGGGCGCGTGGCCGGGATTTACGCATAGCTCCGTCTCACTCACGTAATCAAGAATGCTCAAAGCTATTCACGAATATCGAGTAGGCTTGTTCCGTGGGTGCCACTGGCCTGAGTTGCAAACCGTTGGGCGCTGGAAGTCTTCTAAGGTGCCAGCGCACTACTGCATGAAACAGTTTGCCGGGCGGAATGCAATGGCAAAGTACATCTATGGATAACTTTGCCTTGGGAATTGCTAACGAAAGCGCCGGAACGACTCGCTCATTACGTCCCGCAGAGAGTGTGTGTGTATTCTCCCCGGAGGGGTGGCAGAGTGGTTGAATGCACTGGTCTTGAAAACCAGCGTGCCGCAAGGCATCGAGGGTTCGAATCCCTCTCCCTCCGCAAGAGAGGGCTTTTGTGCCCCGTCTGATCCCCGAACCCATACCTGCGCGTCCAGCATATGAAACGGGGATTACAGCCCAAACTAACAATGGAAGACTATCCATTTCTATTGAAGTTTTTTTGGCTCGTAGGTATTCTGATGGCTATCGTGGGCGCGGGGTGGCTGAGTTGGCGGATTTGTGCCGAGGCTTTGCGGTACTTGCGTGACCGCGGCAGGCCTCCCGACAGCCCGTATAAATCCGGGTGGCCGCCTAGCTGGGTGGTTGATGAATACCTCGAGAAACTGTACATGGCGCCGGAAGAATTGGCTCGTCGCTGCAGGTGTTCGGCCAATCTGATATATGACCTCATTGGGGGCAAGGCACCATTTGAAGAAGAAATGGCACAGGATCTAGCCTGGGTATTGCCTCTGGATGCCCATGCCTTGCTCAGCATGGAGGCTGAATACCGCAGTCGTTTAGCGAAAGAAGCTGAAGCGGAGGACGCTGACCGACAGCACCCAGTGAGCAAAGAATAGGAACTGCAACAACGGTTTAATCAGGCTTTGAGGGGAATTAGGCGGTCTCATCAACACATTTGGCGCGTCTCTCGTGGCCTGGAGCGTACGTTGATACGATCAAACGCAATTTAGGCAAAGTTAAACGGGGCCGCGTGAACGAACTCTACTACGGACGCACTGACGGGCAGCCTAGTACAATTCACAGGTCACTACGCGATACATAGAGTATTGGAATGATCGTCATGATCCCGTCCAGCGTGCAGTGCTTATTCCTAGGCAGACGCCTAACTAACTCTGCTGGCAATCAATGTGGTAGCCATCGGGCCCTTGTTGCCAACAGACAAGGCAGAAATATCGAATGAATAGCGGGCGTGCAAGACCTGACCTTGCACATTGTTGCTTGAGTATGTCGGAATTGCTGCGAGAAGCAATCGTGATGACATCCAAACTTGAACAGAGGCTAGAGATTCCCGACAATTGGTTTGAGGACATCACAACAACAAACATCGAGCGATACTCGACGCTGGGAATACGAATTATTGCTGCGCTGCTGCTACGCAAGGCACGGATACACACGGCGGCTGCCATCCGAGCCAACAAGACCAACAACCTGCACTCACTTGCTGTACAGATGAGACCAGTACTTGAGTGTGCCGGGCAGGTCGTCTTCTTGTTTTATCACTTGGTTATTGCACCAGATCTGCTTATGTCTAC
Organism: Rhodothermales bacterium; assembly: GCA_022821385.1. Lineage (GTDB taxonomy): Bacteria > Bacteroidota > Rhodothermia > Rhodothermales > Bin80 > Bin80. The sequence continues at coordinate 22,390 of JAJEDR010000089.1, read as the reverse complement.
AGAGAGTGCTTTGTCAGCATTTGATAGCCGGTTGAATATAGACTTCCATCAGACCTTTCTCAAAGCAACGAGAGGCCGGATTAGTGCTGAGGAATTGCGCAAAATGGCGACACAAGTGGGAGAAGAAGCGGCAAAGGCATTCGGGATGCCTAACCCGAAGGGTCAGAGGTCATGGAAACTAAGACAAGCAGACAAGATGACGACACTCGTAAATGGTCGCGAATGGTACAATCACTTAAGTGAGAATTTCTGTCACGCGAGGATATTGGATCGGAGGGGACTCTTGTGGGACGGTGAAATCGGTTTAAACGAAAAGTGTCAAGATCAATTCACGTTTCTGATCTTTATGAACTACTTGTTGGAGCAGGTGGCCTACATGAATTCCGCTGCAGCATTATGTCCGGTCGAAGGGGAGGCGGGCGATCAATCGGTTCAGTGGGTACAACCTGCACTGGAACGATTGCAAAGCATGAGAGAATCGTCAAAGACCCTGATGGATGCTGCCAGAAACATCTTGATAGGGGAATCGGATGGAGACACAGGAATCGCTTGAAGTGCAGCGTGCTCGGTGTGAAAGGTGTTTGGACGACCTTCGCGAGCTCTCTCGAATTCATATTGAAATTGATTTCCGCAAGCGCAGAATTGTACCAGACGAGCCAGATTGGATTTTCCGTCTTCGCAAAGTGTACTTTCATGTGATAGCGATCACGGATAGCGACATCAGTGCTGACGGGATACACGTAATGGCTGCCGAGTTGCGAGCGGCTTACGAGCAGATGGGAATCTTGCGGAAGTGCCTGCCACGAGAGTTTCGGCTTGATGAGGAGCAAGACCTGTGGATGGAAGAGGCTCGGGACGGTCTGGCGGACTATACCCATCCGACAATGATGAACGTAATGTTGCCGTTGACAAGTGGCGGTTTCGGCGATGTAAAAGTAGACATCTTCTACCTCAAGACAGTCGTATGGCTGGGTCACCTCATACGCGGATACACACAAGCGCTCTTCTACTTGGCTCAGGTTGAAGATGCCAAAAGTGAATTATCTTCCCGTTTGCTATCAGTGTTGGGCAATAGCATCCAATGATCGTTATCTCGTGTAATGGCTTTAGCAGTTTCCCAGGGCCTTAGCCCTGGGAAGGCTATGCAGACTAGCCGTAGCTGGTTTTGATTTTCATCCACGCAATGTCCCGTACGAGCCTCGTTCCGCTTCCTAACACAGTGCACACGCCGCGCCATAGAAAACTTGAGCCGGCTTCTGCAGGTAGCAGAAAGGGCGTTCCCCGGAGCAGACCGTAGGCTTAAAGTCTCGCGTGCTCGGCAACGGATGCCCCTAAGCCGGTTCCCGGGCGTAGCACCCATCTTTACGTTCAGGAGAGAGGTTTTGTGCTTCGGACTGCATTACTCCCATTATGAAGGACGCGAAGAGAAGCATATTCACGCTGTCTTTGAATGTGAGTGCAATATCAAGTCCATGAACCACCTCATGTCGGTTCGGCACGCAATGTGTTTTAGCTGTGTCCCGTTCTTTCTGGCTCGCAAACACCCAGTGTATCAGTTCGCAGAATAGAGTGTAATGTGCTATGGGATTCCGCCCTATCACCTTCCGCACCGAGTATCCATTGCAGAATTTTTTAATCATATCCCGGCTTTTAATCGTGCTTTGACAATTGTTGAACAACCGTATTCTCATCACGCGTTCAATCTCTGGAAACAGTATTCGAGGGACTAGGTCGTATTTACCTTCTTCATGAAATTTCAGCGCAGCGCAAAACGTTGACTTGGAGAGATCGTCCAGCGAATACCTCAAGAACTCCCATTTGAGATCGAGGCCTATTTTCAGCCAATTCTCGGAATAGAACCATGATATACATTCGGCTAAGGGTGCCCTAGGGTCGCCAGCCATTGTCAAGATAAAGTGATACTCGTCAAATTCTGATATACGGGGGTGGAGAAGCCAGCCTGTTTCGCGTGCTTGATCGTGCATCCTCCAGACCTCCATCCGCCGCTTATAATCCTCAATTGGCATCCGCAGCCCTACCCGCATTAACGACTGCGATAGCCTTACGAGGGATTCCAGTATCTCGTCAATCCGGCGAGATAAAGAGATCTTGAGCGGTTGGGTCCCCTCCTCAATCTGACGAGCCAATGCCTTGAGTGGACGCATTGCCTCCACAAATTGGTCCGCCAATTGTCCTGCCGATGGAAGGAGGGACTCCTGTGCATTATGTGAATCCCCCTTAACCGAATCCCTTGAAATGTCTTCCATTAGTGGTTTGTGTTTAGTGGTTCTCATTGGTGGCTTGATCTGTTGAATCTTACTTCAAGGATTGAGCCCTCTGGTACTTCTGAAATCCTAGGCAGATCTCCGTTGGAGATTGTAACTCACGGCGTCTCTGTCGCAGGAACATGGTCGCGAGAATGCACGAAGTCTGTTTCGTCGTGCACTGCACTGTGGTATACTACACACGCAAGCAGGGCACTATGCCGTCCCCCTTCCCTCCATGCAGGATTGGTTGGTATCAAATTACGCCTTCCCTCCCTCATGAGGAGGTTTGCCAACACACCTGATGATTTGCTTCACGTGAGAAACTGCAATTTCATGGAAGAGGAAAGGCACCGCTGGTTTAATCAGGCGTTGAGGGGAAATTAGCAGTCACATTAACACATTTGGCGCGTCTCTCGTGGCCTGGAGCGTACTTGGATACGATCAAACGCAATTTGGGCAAAATTAGACGGGCCGCGGGTGCGAACTCTACAACGGATGCATTGATGGGCAGCCTGGTACAATTCACAGGCCACTACGCGATACTTAGCCGTTTCGGGATGATTGTCAACTAGCACACACGAAGCAGGTGGGCTGTCGTAGGTACAACTGGTTGCGCTGTGCTAGCTTGCTAGCTTGCGGAGAGGAGGGCGTCCAGATCGGGGAGAGCAACGAACTCCTTCTCCCGGATCTCTTTCTCAATGTGCTCAATGATCTCGAAGGGCTCACGGCGTTCGTAAGCCCACACACTATGCTCCGCGTCAATCTCTTTAGTCAACACGCCCCAGAACCAGGGCTCTTTCGGGGAGCAGGGCTTGATATAAACATACATTCCTGCCTGGCGCTCGGGCGGGACGGCGACGGCATCGGGGGTGTATGGCGAGGATATCTCGCCTATTGAGAAGGAGAATTTGACCGTCGTAATTGGAAACATTGCTCTGTAAGTTTTGGGGTTAGCGCTCGAAACCGCCGCGGGAGGGGGCACTGGGTCTGACCTGCTCCAAGATACGCGTTTTATTGATTTCCTGGTCGCCAAGATTGTACACCTCCTGGATACAATTTCTGGCTAACTCAAGTGCCTGCAACAAGACTTTGCCGGTGTCTTGGCGTCAGGAAACCAGATCTGCTTCGTCAATTTGTGAGGGGATCCCCCACCAAATGGAGGATGCTAATCAGAGAGGAAGGGACCGTTGACGTCAGCCCATCCTCCGCATTCAGGACTGCTCTGACCCTTTCTGGGGACCTAGCCGATCGTTGTGGGAGCGATGGTTCGGGCTGTCCCGGCATCAGCTCCACTTCCGGCTGGGTGCGGTTCCAGGCGGACGACGGGCGAAACCTGGACGTTTGATGTCTCGTCCGTCTCGTTTGACGGGGGCGGAAAATCTGAATCAGACTGGACCTGGGTCGTCGGCTATTACGATTACGATGGCGATATGGTCAGGGGCCTTTTGTGATTCAGACCCACAAATCTCCCTCCTTCAGCGAGTCCGCCGACACCGGTCTTTGGGAAAGCCTGAACACCGGTGAATCGTGGAGCCGGCAGAACTGGGGACTGCCCAACGTGCCGATCACCCGCATCAATCTCCCTCATGATTGGGAGGAACTCCTAGTAGTAACCTTCGGGCGCGGCCTATTTACGATCTCTGCAACTGCCGTAGATGTAATGTTGGTCTCTACCGCGCCAGGTGCAGAGCTCCCGGAACGTCCAGCGCTGCTGACCAACTATCCCAATCCGTTCGTCGGGGAGACGACACTGGAGCTTACGACCCCGCAGCCGGCACATGTGCGTCTGATGGTGTTCAATGTCCTGGGACGAAGGGTCGAAACGGTTGTCGATCGCCGCCACAGCACGGGAATGCACCAGGAGCGCTGGAATAGCGAAAGTCTGTCGCGGGGGATGTACCTCGTTTGGATGGAAGTTAATCGCCGACACACGGGAACGCAGAAGATGGTGCGGCGGTGAGAATACCCCCGCCCCGAGAAGTCGACCCTCTCCGCACTAAATCACGTCGCAGAGCTCGTTCTGCGACCCCGGACCCCTTCCTTCGGCATTTTGGAGGTCGATTTTGGGCTTGGGAGGCTGCCGCTCGCTCCAAATCTGCAGGAATTAATCTACCACACACGCGTACGCGATTGAGACCGCTTTGCGCTTGGTATCAGCATCCAACTGAAGGGACAGGACTGCAGTAAGTGCGAATTTGCCGATTCAAGTACAACTCAAACGAAACTCAAATGTGGGGCTATAACAGTGACGCAAGTTCAACATTAAGTATATCGGCCTCAAGGAGAAGCAGGGCGAAGGATCCCGCCGAACCAAACGAATACGGAACATCTATAAGACCCATGATCGCGGAGCGTAGTCCCGGAAATCAGGTGCTGAGACATAAAAAGAAATTCAATCTGTAGGTATTTCGCCCAATCGCAATTCCAGATATGGTTCCCATTTGACCCGTCATCGCCAACAACCTGGCTGCGACCATTTTTTGTGGATAACATGCAACCTTTTCCGAGCAATAATTCTCAAACTTCGAACTAAAGCGAAATTTTTTAGATCTTTGACCCGAAACGTGCGCTTTAGTCGCTGTTTGCCGTGTGTACAGGCCATTTCTGAAGATCTATGGGAACAAAGGAATTGGTACTTTTCGGCAAGTTTTTGTGGATAAATTGTGAGTAACTTTGTCAACTTGTTTTCACGAGGCCCTTAACTTTATTGGTCGCGCTGTCTGTGCTATTGTACGATTGCCTTATCTTCATGTCATGTGTTGTGTTTTGCTGAATCTTTATCCTGAATGCCTACTGCGGAATCTGTTTGGGAAGCGTGTCTCGTAGTGATCCGGGACAACGTTAGTCCTCAATGCTTCCAGACTTGGTTCAAGCCTCTGGAAGCTGTGACCTTGGAGGAGGAGGACGGCTTTTCAAAGCTTACCCTCCAGGTGCCTGGTCCTTTTCACTACGAGTACCTTGAGGGGCAATACAATCTGCTCCTCCGGACAACCCTGACCCGTGTACTTGGCGAAAAAAATCGTCTGTACTACGAGGTGGTCGTCATACAGGAGGACCCCGGACCCCATGAGACCCATAACACATATCAGGTGCCAGCCTCCGACAGCGTCGTTCACCACACACCTGTTCCTCAGCCAGAGGCAACTGCTCCATCTGCGGTGAAAAGCCAACTGATGGAAAATTACACTTTCGACAAGTTTGTCGTTGGTGACTGCAACCAGTTGGCCTACAGTGCTGCCCGGGCTATTGCTGACTTGCCTGGCGGTACTGCCTACAACCCGTTTCTCGTGTACGGCGGCGTCGGATTGGGAAAAACTCACCTCATACACGCCATTGGAAACCATATTCTGAACTGGAACTCAGACAAGAAAATCTCCTACATTTCGAGCGAGCGGTTTACAAACGAGTTTGTGCAGGCGATCCAGGAGAAAAAAGTTCAAACATTCTCCAGATACTATCGAAATGTAGATGTCTTAATTATTGACGATGTCCAATTCTTCGGCGGGAAAGAGAAAACACAGGAAGAATTTTTTTGTGTCTTCAACGAGTTGCAACAGAACGGCAACCAGATCGTACTCAGCGCCGATCGACCTCCAAAAGAAATCAAAGGCATCGAGGATCGGTTACTCTCCCGTTTTTGCTGGGGCCTCCAGGCCGACCTTCAACCCCCAGACTTAGAGACCCGTACGGCGATTTTGATCCGGAAAGCTACTGAGATTGGCCTGACTCTGCCGCCAGGCGTGATTGACTACATTGCCCAGAACATTACAAAAAACATTCGCGAACTCGAGGGAGCACTAGTGCGGCTACTGGCGCAGGCTACCTATACGACACAGACGATTGACGAATCCCTGGCAAAAGTTGCACTAAAAGATTTCATCAGGCGACCGCATGCCATGCTGTCCATTGACAGGATCCAGCGGCTGGTTTGTGATTATTTCGGCATTGACCAAAATCGCCTGCATGAAAAAACCAAAAAGCGGGAAATTGTACAAGTGCGGCAATTGGCTATGTATCTTTGTCGTGAACTGGATTACACCCACAAGGCGATCGGATTGCAGTTTGGCGGTCGTGATCACTCAACCGTTGTTCACGCTGTGAAAAGTGTCAACAATCTCATTGAAACGGACATTAATTACCGTAACCGTGTGGCTGATATCCGACGAAAAGTTAATCTCCTGACTTAACGCAGAGATTCTCTGCTCTCTCTATGAAGTTCTCAATCAACAGCAATGACCTTTCCGAAGCGCTGGACATCGTCAGCGGTGCCTTGTCGAGTAAACCTAAGTCAGATATCTGGAAGTGCGTTCACTTACACCGACTGGAAAATTCGCTCCAGTTGAGGACGATGGATTCCGAGCTTGGTTTTTCCATTCGGCATACGCTTCCGATGAACTTTTCCAGCGAGCCGGATGAGGAACTTGACCAGATCGCTGTACCCGCCCAGCATTTCCTGGAGGCCTGCCGAGCCCTGCCGGATGTGCCAATAACTTTTGAAGCCCGGAGAGACTACAGCATCGTTCTTGAACACGAGAACGGCAAGTATGTCTGGATGGGTTACAACGGCACGCAGTTCCCTGACTTCCCGTTGATTACCGCGGAGGAATCTGTGACGATTGACCGGAATCGTCTAAAGCTGGCCTGGGACCTGGTGGGCTTCGCTGCAAGCAAAGATTCATCCAGGATCGGCATGCTCGGCTTTTTCCTGGAAATAGAAAAAGATGTCGTGCGGGGTGTTACCACTGACGGCCATAGGCTGGCAATGTGTGCCCTGAAGGGAGTCGATAATGACACCTCGGCAACCGCTCTCATTCCTCTCAAGGTGTTTCAACAGGCAACTCGTATTGCTGGCGTGGACGAGTGTACGATACAGACCACTAAGGACAGCATCAGCTTCACTTTTGGTTCCACCTGTTTGGTCAGCACGCTCATTGACGCCAAGTTCCCAAATTACCGGCGTGTGATCCCCACGAGCAATGATAAGGTGGTCCACCTGCGCAGAGAGGATCTGTACAACAGCGTGCGTCGAGTAAATATCTTCGCCTCACGTGCATCGCACCAAGTCATCCTTGACTGCAAAGAGGCGGAGGTTGAGGTCAGCGCTCATGATCCTGAGCGATCCAGCAAGGGACGAGAGAAGATCCCCTGTGAATACCTCGGAGACCGTATGCAAATCGGATTTAATGCAACCTATCTCCAGGAGTCCCTGAGGTATGTCCGTGCAGAGGAAATCAATCTTGCATTGGGTTCACCTAGTCGTGCGGCTCTCATCACACCCGTGGAGCAGGAAGAATCTTTCGAGTACACGATCCTGATTATGCCGGTCATGCTCAACACCTTCCAGTCCTGATTTTCCGGCGTGAACTTTGCTGTTGCCTCCGGCGTACCACTCTGCTATGCTGGAATTGCGCCCAAGACTGCAAGGAATGGAAACTCAAAGTTACAAGACCAATAGCGCCAATGCTAAGATGGTGCAGCGGAAATGGTATGTCATTGACGCAGAGCAAGCCGTGGTGGGGCGCTTGGCCTCACGGGTAGCAACCATCTTGCGAGGCAAGCATAAGCCGATTTTCACCCCACACGTGGATACCGGGGACTATGTGATTATTGTCAACGCAGATAAAGTCCGCTTTACCGGTAACAAAGAAGATGCAAAACTCTACTACAGTTACAGCGGTTATCCGGGTGGCTTAAAATCACGCACAGCGCGGACCATGCGTGCGAAAAAGCCGGAATACCTCCTACGCCATGCCGTAAAAGGTATGCTGCCTAAAGGTGTGCTGGGCCGGCAAATGTTGACCAAGCTTAAGATCTACGCGAGTGCCGACCATCCCCATGGCGCACAAAACCCTGAAGTATTACCCGCTAATCCCGAATAAGTCCTAGTTGATCCATTAATGACCACCCCTACCGAGTTTGTCGCTATCGGCCGCCGAAAAACTTCAACGGCCCGCGTTTATATGCGTCCGGGCTCCGGTCGCGTGATTATCAATCGCCGACCGCTTGATGAGTACTTCAAAATGGAAACCAGGAGACATGTACTCCTGTCGCCCTTTGAGGTCACCGAAACCTCAGGAATGTATGATCTGGTGGTCAACGTAAAAGGTGGTGGACTAACCGGACAATCCGAAGCAATCCGCCTGGGTGCATCGCGCGCACTTGTTCAGGCCGATGAGGAACGCCGGAAAGCGCTTCGAGAAGCCGGATTTCTGACACGCGATCCCAGAATGGTGGAGCGCAAGAAGTACGGACAACCCAAAGCCCGCAAACGCTTCCAATTCTCTAAACGATAACCAACAATCCCGCACGGGTTCTGATGCACGGCCGGGTGCCCTCCGGTTGGCCCTGCAAGTGATGATCCTGGTGGTCTAACCCAATCCCAAAAAACATGAGTAACGCCGTAACCGATCACGGTTCAACCCAACACCGGGTTTCTGTAGAAGATCTTCTGAAGGCCGGAACACATTTCGGTCACTTGACCAGTCGGTGGAATCCCAAGATGCGCAGCTACATCTTCATGCAGCGCAACGGAATCCATATAATTGATCTGCTACAAACCCAAAAACAGCTATCGCGGGCAGCCGATACGGCTACACGCTTTGCCCGACAAGGTAAACCTGTACTTTTTGTCGGAACAAAAAAGCAGGCAAAGCAAACCGTCCGGGAAGCCGCAGAGTCCTGTAAATCCCCCTTTGTCGTGGAGCGCTGGCTCGGAGGAACGCTGACCAATTTTCAGACGATCCGGAATAGTATCCGCCGTATGGAAAATCTGGCCAAGATGGGCAGAGACGGAACATTGGATCAGCTCAAAAAGAAGGAGCGCCTGATGAAGTCCAGGGAATTGGAAAAGCTTCAGCGAAACCTCGGTGGTATCGCTGAAATGCCCCGAACCCCTGGTTGCCTCTTTGTCGTGGATATGCGTCGAGAACGCATCGCTGTCAATGAGGCTCGTAAACTTGGGATCCCGATCATCGCCATGGTTGACACCAACTGCGATCCGGATCTGGTGAATTACGTCATTCCCTGCAATGACGATGCCTTTAAGTCCATCCAGATCATTACACATACGATTGCCCAGGCCGTAAATGAGGGACGGAAACAGGCAGAGATCACCGCTGCCAACAAACAGGCAGAAAAGGAAAAGCGTCGGGAAACGAGAGGAGGGAAGAGACCACGTAAATAAGTCAGCTCCAGTCTTGCCTGGATATCTGACAACGATCGTTCAAAAGTACGCGGGCAGGTTCAATTGCAAATAATCAACTATGTCTACGGCGGCCGGTCCACATAGGGATTCATGCGAAACTGTACGGCCGTGATTATACGCCGGAGGATGTCGTTTCCTGTTCCGGCATGGTTACAGTGGCTTGATGGTATCACATTCTGGCAATCTGTAAGATTTTAACAACAATAACACAACCCATGACTCAGGTATCTATTTCAGCAAAGGATGTCAAGCGACTCCGCGACATGACCGGTGCAGGGATGATGGATTGCAAGCGGGCACTCGGCGAAGCAAACGGCGACCTTGATGCAGCCGTAGACCTATTGCGTAAAAAGGGACAGCGTGTCGCTGCAAAGCGTGCGGACCGTGAAGCCCTCCAGGGACTCATTCTGACCCGCATCTCTGACTCCGGGCACACCGGAATCATTGTTGAGGTGAACTGCGAAACCGACTTTGTCGCTCGCAATGATGAGTTTGACGCTTTCGCCAATACGGTGGCAGACCTTGTTCTCTCATCACGCCCTTCCGACCTGAATGCATTGCTGGCCTTGTCCCTCGGAGATGGCCGTACCGTTGGAGAAGCCCTGATTGATCTTACCGGCAAAATTGGTGAGAAACTGGGCATTCGGCGTTTTTCGGTCCTATCCGCTCAGGATGGTCATGTGATTGACTACATCCATCCCGGCTCCCGCCTGGGTGTGTTGGTTACACTCTCGGGCACTGGCTCACTGGAGGAAACTGGACGAGATGTCGCTATGCAGATCGCTGCATTGAACCCCCTTGCTGCACACCGTGAGGATGTGCCCCCGGACGTTCAGGCCAAAGAGTTCGAGATCGGCAAGGAATCTGCAAGACTTGAAGGCAAGCCGGAGCATCTCCTAGACAGGATTGCCAAAGGCAAACTGGAGCGGTTCTTCAAGGATAATGTATTGGTGGAGCAGTCTTTTGTTAAAGATGCTTCCCTGCGCGTTCGGGATGTACTGAAAGAGTCGGGAGCAAACGTTGGTGAATTTGTGCGCTGTGCACTAGGTGAGTGACCCGAACGCGGTCACAGCTATGCCAAACCCTGAACCTCAAAAACCAGTCTACAAGCGTGTGCTTGTGAAACTCAGCGGCGAAGCGCTGCAGGGGAAGCTCTCTTTTGGTATTGACGAAAAGGTGCTTGCTGCCTGGGTCGGAGAGTTGCGGTCCGTAGTGGAACTCGGGGTTGAACTGGCCCTTGTGATTGGCGGCGGCAACATCTACCGTGGGGTTTCTGAAGCTACCCGAAACATGACCCGGGCGCATGGGGATTATATGGGCATGTTAGCCACTATGATCAATGCTATGGCCCTGCAGGATGCTCTGGAAAAGCTGGGCGTGCAAACACGGCTGCAGTCAAGCATCAAGATGGAAGAAATTGCTGAGTCATTCATTCGCCGACGAGCCATACGCCATCTGGAAAAGGGGCGCGTGGTCATTTTTGGCGGAGGAACCGGCAACCCGTATTTTACCACAGACACAGCTGGTGCACTCAGAGCTTTGGAGATTGGCGCGGATGTGTTTATCAAGGCTACTCGAGTAAGCGGAATCTATTCGGCTGATCCAGAGCAACACAAGACCGCAAAACACTATGCGACCATTGCCGGCGATGAGGTTATTCGCCGGGGATTGAAAGTCATGGATAAGACCGCCTTTACACTGTGTGAAGAATCCAAGATGCCCATCGTGATCTGCAACGTGAATGAACCGGGCAACATACAACGGATCGTTCAAGGAATGAAAGTGGGCTCTTACGTACATTGGGGGTAGCTTGCCTTGCCATCACCATGTTAGACGAATTACTGGAGTTAATACTGTCAGACGCCGTAGACCATATGGAACGCTCCATGCAATATCTGGGCAAAGAGTTGCGAGCTGTCCGGGCGGGTCGAGCCACCCCCGCCATGCTGCAGAATGTCAGAGTTGAATGCTACGGCAGTATTTCCCCGCTGAATCAGTTGTCCTCCATAAACGCCCCACAGCCGGATCTTCTGGTTGTGTCACCCTGGGATAAGTCCTCTATTAACGCCATTGAGAAGGCGATCCAGTCCGCCAATCTGGGACTGAACCCCTCCAATGACGGCGTAATCATCAGGGTACCGGTCCCTCCCTTGACGGAAGAGCGTCGGAGGGAACTCTGCAAGCGGGTCCGGCAGCTCGGTGAGCGGTCAAAAATCGCCATCCGAAATATCCGGCGCAGCACCAAGGATGACCTAAAGACTACCCAGGAGGAAGAACATCTTTCAGAGGACATGCGATATCTGGCCGAAGAGCGACTGCAAAAGGAAACGGATCGTTTTGTATCAGCAATCGACGATTTTCTTCGCCAGAAGGAGGCGGAAATTATGGAAGTATAGGAGAGGTGCCGGAGCGGCCTAACGGGCTCGCCTGGAAAGCGAGTGTACCCTAACCGGGTACCGAGGGTTCGAATCCCTCCCTCTCCGCAAGCATGCAGGCATATACAACAGACCTTGTTCTATGCCCTTTGGGATCCTCTTGCTGAGTTTACCTGACGGGGTCATGATTGGGAGCTTGCCAGCCATGTGAATCATCAAGCTGTTCACTGCCGCTCAAACAGATGCTTCTGTCCATGAGCCGTCAAAAAATTGTAGGCCTGACTGCTCCGAGCGGTGCTGGAAAGTCCAGTATTGCCCAGCGGGTCCTGGATGCATTTCCTAGTATGCATCTGGCGGTCTCCGTGACAACACGCGCGCCGAGGCCTTATGAGGTGCACGGCAAGGATTATTTCTTTGTCTCATTACCCGAGTTTAAACGCCTCCTCGCGGAGGGGGCACTCCTTGAGTACGAAGAGGTTTATCCCGGTTGTTTCTATGGTACACCGCATTTCACATCAAAAGAAGTTGAGGGACCAATTCTTCTGGATATTGACGTTAAGGGGGCCGCGAATGTCCGTGCTTCCATCGGAGGGTTTTTTATCTTCGTCGCCCCTCCCTCCGAAGCTGAACTGGAAAAACGTCTACGTGACCGGGGAACCGAAACAGAACAAACCCTGCTCACACGCCTCCAAAGAGCCAAAACAGAACTCGCTTACGCGAATCAGTTTGATGCCCTGGTTGTAAATGATTCTCTTGATGAGGCTGCTACTGAAGCTATTTCCCTGATTACGTCTTACCTCCAACAATGAGTGGTTCCAATCGAATTGGCGAACTGCAGGGTAAGCGCCTGCTCTTGGGCGTGAGCGGTAGCATCGCGGCGTACAAAGCCGCTGAGATCGTCCGGGCCTTGCGTAAACTTGATGCAGAAGTACAGGTGCTCACGACCCGGGACGCTGCTCAGTTTGTCACAACAACAACTCTGTCGACCCTGTCCGGCCGCCCAGTACTCACAGAACTCACCGAGAGTGGAGAAAAGGGAACCTGGACCAGACACATAACCCTAGGGCATTGGGCAGACCTTTTTCTCATCGCCCCGGCCACGGCACAAACTGTTGCCAAGCTGGCGCACGGGTTTGCAGACAACATGCTGACAGCTACCGCTTTAGCCGCTCGCTGCCCCATACTTGTGTGCCCGGCAATGGACCATGATATGTACCTGCACTCCGCCGTAAAAAGCAACCTCCGCGCCTTGCAGGACCTGGGCTACGAAGTGTTGGAACCCGGCTATGGGGAGTTGGCCAGTGGCCTTGTGGGGGTCGGGCGCCTTCCCGACGTAGAGGAGATCCTTGAGCGTCTTGCCGAACTCCTGCCTGGAGAGCTTCGGGGCAAGCACGCTCTGGTTACCGCCGGCCCTACCCATGAGCCAATAGACCCTGTCCGGGTGGTTTCCAACCATTCAACCGGAACCATGGGATTCACGTTGGCCAAAGATCTCGCCAGACGCGGAGCCCGTGTTACGCTGGTCACAGGCCCGACTTTGCTTGATACTCCGGACCGCGTCGACCGGGTTGATGTCCTCACAAGTGCGGAGATGCTTGAAGCCGTTCTGGCTCATCAGAACGCGGATTTTGTATTTATGGCCGCTGCCGTTGCGGATTATACGCCCGCTGAATTTTATCCTTCAAAGATCAAGAAAGCGGCCGACCACCTGGAATTAAAACTGCGCCGCACCACCGACATCCTCGCAGAACTCGGAAAACATCGCCAAGAACATCAAACCCTGGTGGGCTTTGCTATGGAAACCGAAAATGATCTAACGAATGCCCGCCGCAAACTGGTTGAAAAAAATCTGGACTGGATTGTGCTCAACAACTTGACCGAGGATGGTGCAGGGTTCGGTACCGGGACCAATCGGGTAACGCTCCTGGGGAAAGACGGCTCCTCCTACCCTTTATCTGTAATGCCGAAGAACAAGGTGGCCCGAGCCCTGCTTGATCGTATTTTAGCAGATTGTGCATAATCTGTTGAAATTTGGCGAATAACTTTGCCCTTTTTTTTGAGCATTTTGTCTTTGGCGGGTTAAATAGCTATGGGATGCACCGCGATTTTTGCGTAACCATGGTTGAACAGCTTCAAGGATTGAGGAACTGTCTGTATGCAGAAGCAGAAATGCACGGTCCTCTTGTGCCGGTGGAACCACTCAAAGGTTTTGCTAGGAGGATTACAGACCTGATCCCCATGGAAAATCCTGTACGTGCGCTCTCGTCCCTGGAAGACCTCCGACATTATGTGGAGAACGCTACTCTGGTTCCGATTGATGCTGCGCGCACCAAAGCTGTCTTTGGCGAAGGCAATGCGCGGGCACGGATCATGCTCGTGGGCGAGGCTCCCGGTGCCGACGAAGATCGTCTGGGCCGGCCCTTTGTCGGTAGGGCGGGAAAACTGCTCGATAAGATGATTGCCGCCATCAGTCTCTCCCGGGAAGATCTCTTTATTGCAAATATTCTAAAATCCCGACCTCCCGGAAACCGGAATCCTACACCACAGGAAATCGCTGCCCATTTACCGGTTCTATACAAACAGATGGCCCTTATCCAGCCCGAATTCATCCTTTGCCTGGGCAAGGTAGCTGGGCAAACATTGCTTAACACTTTGGGCACCCTGGGTTCACTTCGAGGAAAAGTTCACGATTATCACGGCATCCCGCTGCTTGTAACGTACCATCCTGCAGCCCTCCTGCGTAATCAGCGCTGGAAACGGCCGGCCTGGGAAGATCTGCAGCTCTTGCAAAAACTTTACAGAACGGGCCTTGCCCATCAGTAACCTCCCTTTACTCTCCATGCAATACGAAGCCTCTCGCCCTCAAGGCCCGGTACTGGTTCAGAACCTGAAGGACTACTCCGGTCGCGTTCCACCCCAGGCTGTGGATATCGAACAGTACGTCTTGGGTGCAATGCTGATTGATTCTGAGGCCGTAAATATCGCATCCGAAATCCTGCCTCCAGACTCGTTCTATCTGCCCAAACACACGCGAATATATCAGGCGATCTGCGAGCTTTTTTCAAAGGGGCAGCCCACGGATCTCATTACGGTCGCGGAGCAACTGAAGAAAGCCCGACATTTGGATGTCGTCGGAGGATTCCCGTATCTGGACGAACTCACTGAGCGCGTTGCCACTTCAGCAAACACTGAGCATCACGCGCGTATCCTGGGCCAGAAAGCGCTTTTGCGCAAGCTCATCAAAACGATGAGTGAGCGCATCACGCAGGCATATGACCCGGCAACTGATGCCTTTGATCTTCTTGACCAGGCTGAAACAGATCTTTTTTCAATCTCTGAAAGCCAGGTTCGTCGCTCGGCGAAAAACCTGTCGGAAATCATACGGGATACCGTCCAACATCTCCAGAGTATTACTGAACATGACGGAAATCTCACAGGAGTGACAAGCGGCTTTAGTGAACTGGACGGGTTAACGGGAGGGTGGCAGAACTCAGACCTGATAATCATTGCCGGGCGACCCTCTATGGGAAAATGCGTTGACGCGGATACGCCGATCCTGCAGTCTGACGGGAGACTGGTCCGCATAGCTGATCTGTATGATCAACAGCATGCACGCATACTGACCTTGGGGACGGATCATCGTTTTTCCGTAACTACGCCCTCTGCTTACATTGATGATGGCCTCAAGCCCGTCTATCGTGTCACGACTCGTCTCGGCCGCACCGTCAGCACGACGCTCACACATCCCTTTCTCACGCCAAGAGGCTGGCAGCCTTTGGGCGAACTGACACCTGGATCTGCTATTGCAGTACCCCGTGAACTTCCGGTATTTGGGATGAAAACTGTTCCTGGTGCTCATATTTCACGTCTTGTTGAATCTATTCTGCACTCTGATCGAGTGATGCGTCCCATGCCGGACGCGCGTGGAACACTTGTGAAATCCCGGGGACTGCAAAAACTGCCTGACTGGACCTTTGCGCTTGACCATGCCTGCCTGAAGAGCTTTGTTGATCAGTTGCTTGCAGCACAACGGAGCATTTATGTATCCTCCCGGCAGCTTGCCCAGCAACTGGCACACCTGCTGCTGCGATTCGGTATTCTGGCCCGCGTCCAAAACATCGCCGGAAAATGGACCGTGACCCCCATGGCGACCGGCCAAAGGAGTGCGCAAAAAGAACAGATCGTTTATGACGAAATCACGCACATTGAAGCGCGTGGACTCCGGCCAGTGTTTGACCTGACCATTGATGAAACACATAATTTTGTGGCGTCCGATGTCTGTGTGCACAATACTGCATTTGCGTTAGCCTGTGCACGTAACGCGGCAATGTCTCGTGAAAATCCGGTGAGTTGTGCGATCTTCTCCATGGAGATGAGTGCTCGGCAGCTGGCTCAGCGCCTGCTGACCTCAGAGGCCCGCGTCAACGCTCAAGCCGCACGCACCGGCAAGCTGCAGCAGAAGGACTTCAACTCTGTTGTGCGAGCGGCAAACACTTTCGCGCATACTCGAATCTTTATTGACGACACCGCCGGCCTCAGCGTTCTAGAGCTGCGTGCCAAGTGCCGACGTCTAAAGTCCGAGCACGACATCGGCCTAGTCTTGGTTGACTACTTGCAGCTTATGCAGGGCCGATCAAAAGACAATCGTGAACAGGAGATCGCAAACATTTCCCGATCCCTCAAAGCACTTGCAAAGGATCTGGATATTCCTGTGATCGCGCTCAGCCAGTTGAATCGGAATGCCGAAGACCGGAAGGATAAGCGACCACAGTTATCCGACCTACGAGAAAGCGGCGCCATAGAGCAGGATGCCGACATCGTCGCATTCATCTACCGTGCATCCTACTACGGAATTGAGTTCGACAAGAACAAGGAGCCAACGGAAGGTGTAGCGGAAATCATCGTCGGCAAACACCGAAACGGGCCGACAGGAACCGTGAAGCTCTCGTTTCTCAAGGATTACGCCCGATTCCAAAACCTGGAGCAGTACCGCAGACCGGAGGATCAACTCCTCGCGGATTCTGATGGAGAACCGGCTCCTATGTAGAGGTGACGGACGGATTCGAACCGCCGTACAAGGCTTTGCAGGCCTCTGCCTAACCACTCGGCCACGTCACCCTGTGGTTGCACGCCCGGCAGGACTCGAACCTGCAGCCTGCGGATTCAGGTTTGTGTCGGTTTCCCGACTCCCCGGACTATCCCTTCACCTTTTTCAGCGACTGAACGAAGGTGGTGGCCGTCTAGTCTCTACACCTTCCCCTTTGGGGCTTGGCTCGGGATTACCGTAAGCAGAAGCTCCGTAGGCTTCCCCGAATTTGACCACTTACACGCCGGCCGTTTCCCGCCGGCGGCCCGCTTTCTTGCAGAAGTCCGCTGCTCTATCCAGTTGAGCTACGGGCGCCTATATGTAATAGAACTGACTTGTCCGCACCAGTCGGGGCGGCCGGATTTGAACCGACGACTTCTGCGTCCCAAACGCAGCGCTCTACCGGGCTGAGCTACGCCCCGAGTCGGGTCACTCAGCGGGTGGCGGCTTTCAATTCCGCCTGTACGTTCTGCTGAGGGACCATTTTTTCCTTGAAGCGAAAACTTCCGTTCGGCTTTTTCTCCGCGATAATGAGCTTGGCCATCACTTGGCGTGTTTGGCGGCGCTTGCGGACCTTGTCTCCAAAAGATTGCGTTTTGGCCATCCTTACTTGATTTCTCTGTGCAACGTGTGTTTACGCAATACGGGATTGTATTTCTTGAGCTCCAGTCGCCCGGACGTGTTGCGCCGGTTTTTTACCGTGGAGTAGCGGCTCGTGCCGGGTGCCTCCGTACACTGGAGGATCACTTTGAGCCGAACATCTTTTCCTTTCCGTGCCATTATTGCAAACGCTGTATTTAAATGCGGATTCCTTGCTTACGGGCTTCACGCAATACCGCCTCAACACCTTTCTTGTTGATGGTTTTTATTGTATTTGCCGAGACTTTTAAGGTCACCCACCGTTTTTCTTCTGGGAGGAAAAACCGTTTGGTCTGCAGATTTACGCCAAAGCGCCGACGCGTTTTATTGTGCGCATGTGAGACATTGTTGCCTGACATGGGCCCCTTGCCGGTTAGACTATCTTTTCGTGCCATCCGTGTCTTTTCTCTTTTGGGCGGCCCGGTTGTATGTATAGGCTGGTCATACGTTCCCATCGACGCCTAGCGATCCTGAGCCACCGCCTTCGCCGGTTCGATCCGGGCGGCGCGCCACGCTGGGTAGAGCGCTGCCAGCAGGCAGAGTCCAAAAGATACGATGGCGATCAGCATCAGATCCAGCGCCTGGATAGCGACCGGATAGGATTCAATAACAAAGGACTCTGCTCCCCGCAGCGGTACCAACTCGAAGTACTTCTGAACCAGAACAAGTCCCAACCCGATCACGAATCCGGATCCGGCGCCAAGTACTCCGATTATCCCGCCCTGTATCAAAAAAATCCTGCGAATATCGCGTGCGGAGGCTCCCATAGCCTGCAAGATCCCGACATCCCGCTTTTTCTCAATAACAACCATCGAGAGTGATCCGACAATATTGAAGGCGGCGACCACGCTGATCAAAATCAGTATGAGTGATGCCCCCCATTTTTCCAGACGCATCACGTCATACAAGGACTGTTGCAGCTCATACCAGGTTTGAACTTTGAGGTCCTCCGGGTACAGCGCTTCCAGACTGCGCTTGACGGCACTGGCATGCTCCAGGTTTGAGAGGCGCAGTTCTACGCCAGTCACTGCGTCATTCATATGAAAAAGGCGCTGAGCTTCCTCCAGCCCGATAAACACATGCGTATTGTCGTAGGTGTCTTCCAGTTTGTAAAGGCCCCGGACATCAAAAGATCGGATCGGAGGCGGGGAAAACACGCGGGTAAGCATCAACCCCAGTCCTTGTGCAGAAAAAAGTGTTACCCGACTGGTTTCCGGCCCAGGAGAAAGACCCAGCCGCTGACCGAGGTTGAGTCCCATGATGATGCCTCGTTCAGCGGTGTCAAACTCTCCGACTACCATGCCCTCCCTTACTGTGTTTCCCACTACACCCCGTACGATCACAACACGGTTGACCTCTGTTCGACTGGCGGGAATCAGGAGAGCCTTCCCTTCGACGTAGGGCTCCGCACTTACAACCTGGGGCAGCTGCAGGGACTGATTGACTATTTTGTCTGCTTCGGTCTGTTGCAACCCATGCCCGGAGTCAACAACGATGCGAACATGCGGGTCCAGCGAAACGAGTAGATCTCGTACGACATCGTAGAACCCATTCATGACCGAGAGAACCACAATCAACGCAGCAACTCCCACGGCTACTCCGGTGACCGAGATGCCGGAGATCACGGTAATCAAACGAACGCGCTGCCGGCTGCTCAGGTACCGCCGTGCGATGAACAGCCGGTAATCCATCACTGCCTCACCGCCCCCGGTGTCAGTTTAGGCAATCCTGTGGTAAACCAGTCATCGGGAACTTCCTGCGGCACCCGAATACCCCCCATAACAACCTCAAAGGGACGCCCAAGCGCACGTTTGCGGGTTGACAGCACGATTTCACCAACGGGGGTAGAGAAACGTGTATAGTCTCTCCACTCAAACGACCGGAGCGGTGCATCAGGCCCATCTGCAGGGGTGCGATAGCTCCATTGAACAATTCTCCCCGTCTCGCGGGCAATGTACAGGTACACTTCATCCGTTGGTGCGCGATCTGGTAAGGTGAACCGGATGCGCAGCACATCCACGACTTCATTTGACGAATCAGGCAGGAATGCCCGCTCAACCCCCGCATCAAACAGCCGAAATGGTGTCAGAAACCAGAAGGTGTCATTCACGAACCGCTGGAACGCATCCGCGACCCGTGTTGCCGATTCTTTACTTCCGAGTTCCGCACCGTCCCAATAAACTTTTCCTTGCCGCGTATCCACATCAAAGAGGACGACGTAGGGTTCTCCTGTCGGTCCCGGTGTTTCCAGGCGATACTGGTTTGTGTTTCGATTCCACAGATGGCGAACTACCCGGCCGATCTGGCGATGCTCCTCTATGCCGTAACTGAACGCCAGATAGGGCACGCGTGACCACACTCCGGGTCCTCCGGCAGCTTCAAATACTCTTTGGGCGAGCGAGTCCGCTACGGGGTCTTCCTGGGCCCAAACTGTAACGGTTATCACCAAGCTAAAAACAAGCACTGCTGCTTTCTGCATTTTCGATCTGTCTACCATCTATACATTGAATCGAAAGAGAATAACATCTCCATCCTGAACTACGTACTCTTTACCTTCGGAGCGCATGATGCCTGCGTTACGGGCAGCTGCTTCTGAGCCTACACGAACAAAATCGTCCACATGGATGGTCTCTGCACGAATAAATCCGCGCTCAAAGTCACTATGTATCTGGCCACCTGCCTGCGGGGCACATGTTCCTGTCACAACTGTCCATGCTCGCGATTCTTTTGGCCCATGTGTAAAGAATGTAATCAAGTTCAGCAATCTGTAAGCCGCGTGAATCAGGCGCTGCAGGCCGCCTGAAGAAAGCCCTTCACTTTCCAGGAAAGCTGTTTTCTCAGCTTCATCCAGGTCGGCCAACTGTGCCTCAAACTCTGCGCTTAAAATTAAACATTCTGCCTGTTCGCTGTTGGCGATGTTACGGACCTGTTCGGCCCATTCGTTCCCTTCGGGTAAATCGGACTCGCCCACATTGGCAAGATAAAGAACCGGGCGTCTGGTAAGCAAAAACATTTCGTCGACGCTGCGCTGCTCTTCTCTGGTGAGGTCTGCCAGTCGCCGCGCCGCCTTTCCTTCCGCCAAATGCGTCATTAGCCGCGCCCCCAATGCTGCCTGGCTCGCCGCCGCTACATCTCCTCCTTTCGCCGCTTTCTGCCATTTTTCTGTGACGCGCTCTGCCGTATCCAGATCTTTCAGTAGCAATTCAGTGTTGATGATTTCTATATCTCGTTCGGGATCTACTTTACCAGCCACATGCGTGATGTCCTCTGACTGAAAACACCGCACAACATGCACAATGGCATCTACCTGTCGGATATGCCCAAGAAAAGCATTCCCGAGACCTTCTCCTCGCGAGGCGCCCGCCACTAAACCTGCGATGTCCACAAACTCTATTGTCGTCGGAATAGCCCGGGCAGACGAGTTCGTGGCGAACAGCCGATCTAATCGCTCATCCGGAACTGGAACGACGCCGCGATTAGGATCGATGGTGCAAAATGGGTAATTCGCAGCGGCCGCACCTGCGCCGCTAAGCGCGTTGAAGAGCGTAGACTTACCAACATTGGGCAATCCAACAATACCACACCTGAGGGGCATCACCGAACAACGTTTGAACCTGGTGGGGAATCATCCGAACCGCTCTGAAAATGATGCTCATTTGAACATATTCGGCCCGACCTCTACGGGAAGCCTGCCTTCTGGACAGAGCGGCGTCATTATACGACTCAACCGGCCTTGATGTGCATACAGCCTGATCAGGTCACTGCTGGCTTCCAGTGTCTGTTGAATGCACCAGGAACGGTGCACGCAAATCTCTGATGATGCACCCGGCGGCATCGTGACATTGGGCTTGCCGCCGGGTACTCTGTCTCGGTAAAAGAGAGTGCTTCCAAGGCAAGAAACGACCCAGGATTTATTTGCCGATCACACGTTGCGGCCGGGCTGTTTCCTTGTGAGTGACCGTGGATAATTGGGCCACTGGCGCCAGTTCATTGGGTGCACAGCAGAGGCTCTTGGAAGCTTAAAGTCTCGCCTCTTACGGCTATTGTTGTGCTCGTTGACATTGAACAACGATCTCTGAATCCAATACCGCAAGACCGGCAATAGAAAGCCTTAATGTAGGTGCCACAACGTTACGGTCAATAAAGAAATTCAGTTCACTGGTAAAGCCCACGGCTGGCTAATCCCCCTAATTTTGGGGCATCCCAAAATACCTGTCCGTGTAGACGATAAACAGATTTGCAACAACATTGCACGCGCTCCATTTGAGTTGACCTTAGCTGTCCATGGCGCTTTATTGCTTTACGGATTTGTGCTTATGCGACCATAGGAGATGGACGACTCTGAAATCCTCCTGATCCGGATGCTTTATTCTAGTTGTTTGCTGTGCTTTATCAAGTTGCGCTATAAGCAGCTATCCCGGCGTAGTCAACGTTTGGGCCACGCATGGTGGGGACGCTCCAATTTAGCTGGGATTGGGCGTGGAAGAGCATTGGAACATGCCTAATATCTGTATTGATCAATAGCTAGCAACTTGTTAACAAATTTCTCGTTACGTATACCAGATCAAGTCCCAGAAACTTTGACAAATTGTCCATGACTACCGTTTTTGATGTTGCTGCTTATATATTAGAACGGTCAGGCCCCATGATGGTGTGGAAGCTTCAGAAGTTGGTATACTATTGCCAAGCCTGGTCGCTTGTATGGGACGGAGATCAGATGTTTGACGAAGAAATTGAGGCATGGGCTAACGGCCCGGTATGTCCTGCTTTGTATGAAATACACAATGGAAAATTTCGCATCAGTAACCTATCAATAGGG
>JAJEDR010000036.1 GCA_022821385.1 Rhodothermales bacterium | reverse complement strand
TGCACTTTTTGCCGGTAGAGGACCAACTTCTGCATCTGAAGCGCGGTGTGGAGGAGATTATTCCAGAGGAAGAGTTGCGCACTAAACTGATGCATGCAACGCGCACGGGCAAACCGCTTGTTGTAAAACTTGGCTGTGATCCCAGCCGGCCGGATCTGCATCTAGGACATTCTGTAGTTCTGCGCAAACTTAGGCAATTCCAGGACTTGGGGCACGAGGTGGTTCTTATCGTTGGTGATTTTACCGGGATGATCGGAGATGCGAGTGGTCGCTCGAAAATGCGCCCGGCTCTCTCACTGGAAGAGACACGTCGTAACGGCCAAACTTACTTTGAGCAGGCTTCTCGTATACTGGACTCCGAGCGTATTCGCATTGTATACAACTCTGAGTGGCTGGGTAAGCTTTCTTTCGGGGATGTTGTTCGTCTGGCGGGTAAATCGACTGTAGCCCGGATGCTGGAGCGGGATGATTTTGCTGGACGCTATGCCAAGGGGGATCCCATTGGGCTACATGAATTTTTATATCCATTGGCCCAGGCCCAGGATTCTGTCGAAATAAAAGCAGATATAGAATTGGGGGGCACAGATCAGAAATTTAATTTACTGATGGGGCGCACTATGCAAAAAAGCGTCGGCCAGGAACCCCAGGTTTGTATCACACTCCCGATCCTAGAAGGATTGGACGGTGTTGAAAAAATGTCCAAGTCACTGGACAACTATGTGGGACTTGCCGAGCCAGCCGAAACCATGTACGGTAAAATTCTCTCAATCCCAGATTCGTCGATCTATCGCTATTTTGAACTCGCGAGTGACGAAAAAACTGACACACTGCCGGAGTTACGCAAACTGTGCGTTGAGAGTCCCAGGGATGCAAAACATCGGTTAGCATTGTCGATCACGCGCTTTTATCACGGGGTGGAAGCAGCAGGAAGGGCACGAGAGCATTTTGAGCGCACGGTTATCCGCAAGGAAATACCGGAAGAGGTGGCTTCATTCAAGCCAGAGGGGGATGGCCGGATTGGTCTTCTGAACCTTTTAACCTCATCTGGCTTAACCCCATCCAATGGTGCGGCCCGCAGGCTCGTACAGCAGGGCGCCGTAAGTATAGACGGACAGCGTATTACGGACAGTCGACTTGTAGTGGACGTAACTACGCGTGCGCCTTTTCTGGTCAAAGTTGGTAAGCGTAGGTTTGTCAGAATTGTCTGGTAAATGCTCGGCATAATCCTTGCGGTAGAACATTTTATGGATCCTGAGGATCATCTATTCGTACTGAACTATACCGTCTAAAATTGTTTTCCATAACCATGAAACAGTTGATGATGCTTATCGCAATTTGCCTGTTGGGCCTGGAAGCGCAGCAGGTGATTGCACAGTCTGATCCACTTGAGCCCGGCCGACAGGCGTTTAGAGAGGGGCGATATGAGGACGCTGCGGAGGTCTTTGGGCAAGTAGCTCAGGAGAATCCGCAGTTGGCTGAAGCGCATTTTCTGCTCTCCCGCGTTTATTTTGAAACTCCCCTGTACGACGAGGGTCGTGCCAGACGTACGCTAGAGAAGGCGCTCGAGATTGAACCGGAAAATGTAGAGTATCTAGTCGCTCGTTTGGAGCAATATAGAGTGAGGTCCTGGGGACTTCTTGGGGACCGTTTGCGGGAGGCGCGTCGGTTGGAGACAGCCCGCAAGATACTCAAGGTGGATCCATCCAATGCGCATGCACACGAGGAGTTGGGGAGAGTATATATCCGGGATTTTTGGCGGTATCGCAATGCGATTATGCTGCCCTCTGTGAGCTACGGCTACGCAGGCAGCGGGCGGGAGTCGGATCAACCAAATTATGATGATCCGGGAGAGGCGACCTTTGATGAGTATATTGACGGCTCGGTTGCCAGCGATCTGAACAATTACCCGGTCATCAACCCGAATGAAGTGTTTCTGGGTGACCAGTTTGATATACAGACCTTAAGATCCCAAGGAGTGGATGTATTAGATCTTAGCAGGCGGGCCGAAAGGGCATACCAGCGTGCAATCGCGCACCTGGAAAAGGCGCTTGAAGTCGATCCCCGGAGGCGCAGCGTGTACGACGAAATGATGCAGATATATGTGCTCAAGGGAGAGTATGAGGATGCCATGACCACACTAGACCAGATGTACAGGTTCTACCCGGAAGACCCTGATCTTTGGCGTTATCTGGGAGTGGCGAACTATCAGATGGGCAATATGGACGCAGCTAACCGCTCGTTTGAGACTGCCTTTGGGTTTATGGACAGGGATGAGAGACGCGCCTATGAGGATTTGGGACTATTCCTGACGCGGGATGAGAAAAGGCTGGAAGCAGTCGATTCGGTAGCCTATCGAGCACGATATTGGGCCAGTCAGGATCCAAGGTTCCTGACCTCCTATAATGAACGTAAACTGGAGCATTATTTCCGGTTGACGTATGCGGATCTGCTATACAGCTCCAAGGGACTTGATCTGCGCGGCTGGGAAACGGAGCGCGGTCAGATTTTAATCCGATACGGAAAGCCAATTTCGGATATTGTTCTGCATCCTCAGGAAGATGGCATCTTTTCGGCCCGTCAGGCGGTTGTGGGGGCCATGGTCAACTCCTTGACCTCAGCTGCCGATGATTCAACCAGTGGAATCCCGATCACAGTAGACGGTGCCCAGTCATTCGGCAATGTTTATTCAACTGCCCGGCAGGCATTTGAAGAAATGAATTCCTATAACATCTGGGAATATGGGGATTTTCGTTTTGTATTTGAAGATCCGTTCCGAAACGGTGAATACCGCATGTACTCACCGTCGGCTGAGGAGTCGGCGACGCGTGTAAACAGTTTTGAAAACGACTACATCCGCATCACGAAAGAAATCATTCGCGAAACTCCTCAGAGGTACGAGTATGAGGCACCAGGTCGCCAGATTGAGCTGCCATTTTTGATTAGCTCATTCAAGGGAGACGGACAGCAAACAGAGCTGTTTGTTAATTATGGTATTCCGTTGGAATCCACCTATGATCCCTCGGCCGAATTGATAGAGGTGAACGCGAGTGCGGGGACATTTCTCATAAATGATCAAAGGGAGGTTCTGGTTGAGCGCACCCGAAATATTTATGGTTTGCCCACCAATCAGGTGATGTCGTTTGCAGAGCAGTATCTATGGGTTGACACGCAGCAGATGCGCGTTACGTCAGGCACACATGAACTCTCGGTCGAATTTGAGACCGCCAGCGGACAAACGGTCGCTGTTCAGCGTCGGGAGATTACGGTCCCGGATTTTGATCAGCCTGGCGTTATATTGAGTGACATCATGCTTGCTTATTCGGTTGAGCAGGCAGAAAACGGTATCCCTGGGGGTGCCGCCGAAATCGTTCGCAGAGATTTGTCTATCCTGCCCGCGCCATGGAGTGTGTATTCGACTGACTGGCCCATTTATCTATACTTCGAGATCTACGGACTAGCCCCGAATGCTCAGGGAAGCACAGACTACGATGTAGAGATCACACTGGAACCCAAGAACACTGATCGAGGGGTTCGGCGTTTAGTGAAGGGCATCTTCGGGAGGGACAGAGAGGGGGTATCTGTAAGTTACAAGGGGAGTGGCTCACAAACGGAGGAATATCTGTACCAGATACTGGACGCCAGTGATCAGGAAACGGGGCTATATACGCTAACCCTGGTTGTACGGGATAACGAGACAGGTGAAGAGTCCGAACGAGTACAGGACCTGTTTCTGGAGGAGTAGGGGTTACCAGGCAACAAGTGAGCGGGCGGCCGTCAGGATATCCTCATCTTGTGGGAGGACTTCCTGTTCCAGCGGGCTTGCAAAGGGCACGAAGGTGAACTTTCCGCCAACCCGTCGGACCGGCGCGTCCAGATCTTTAAACGCCACGTCACCTATCTGGGCACAGATTTCTGCGCCATAGCCAAGGAATTCATGATCCTCGTGCACTACCAGTAGGCGGTGTGTTTTGCGGACTGAGGCGAGGACGGCTTCAATGTCCAGGGGCACTAGTGTGCGAAGATCAATAACCTCAACAGAAACCTGGTTCTCACGTGAGAGCTGTCTCGCAACCATCAGGGACTTGTACACCATAAGGCCGTAGGTAACGATTGTCAAGTCGGTTCCTTCGCGAACGGTGCGCGCCTTCCCCAGCGGGATCAGGTAGTCTTCGTCCGGTTCAGGGCTTCTGGCGCTGGCCGCCCGATACAAAGCTTTATGCTCGAGGAATATAATTGGGTCCTCACTTCGGATGGCAGTCTTGAGCAGTCCTTTGGCATCTGTGGCCGATGAAGGCATTACAATGCAAAATCCCGGCATATGGCCGAAGATGCTCTCAATATTCTGCGAATGACAGGGTCCGCCGTGGATATAGCCCCCGCACGGTACACGGATGACCATTGGACAGGACCATGCATTATTGGAGCGGTATCGCAGTGTGGGTACCTGATTGCGCAGGTGCGGCATAGCCGGCCAAACATAATCGGCAAACTGGATTTCTACTACGGGCTTGTATCCGGCGGCACTGAGGCCAACTGCTGTTCCGATAATAGATGCTTCTGCCAGGGGGGAGTTAAAGCACCGTTTTTCTCCAAACTGTTCGGTAAGGCCGCGTGTAGCAGTGAAGACTCCACCTTTACCGCCCGCCACATCTTCCCCATATACCAAGATGGACTCATCCCGTGCCATTTCCTCATGAAGCGCATGGTTGATGGCATCCACCATGACAATCGGGGGGCCTGACGGTTCACTGGCGTGGTAGTCAAGATCCAGGTTTCCCTCAAAGAGGACATACTTTGTTGCGCTGGCCGGTTCAGGATCTTTTTTCTGTTCGACAGCTTGGGCGGTTTCATCAATCTCTTTCTTGATCTCCTCGCGCATGGTCTCTGCCTGCGAAGCGGTCAATAAGCCCCTTTCGAGCAAAAAGTGTTCAAGTCTGGAAACAGGATCAACCAGACGATCCTGTATGAGTTCTTCTTCTGTGCGGTACTTGAGGTGATTATCTGAGGAGGAATGTGGCAGTAGACGAACAACATCGGTTACCAGACAGACTGGTCCTTTTCCTGCGCGCAAATGGGAAATCGCTGCTTTGGTAGCTGCATAGACTTCAAAGAAATCTGTTCCATCCACTCTGTATCGGGCTAAGCCTTCGTAGCCGGCAGCCAGTTTGTAGGGGGTACCTCCTGCAGTCTGTTCGGTTACCGGTACGCTGATTGCATACTTATTGTCCTGCACAAGGAACAGGAGTGGTGCTTTACTTCGGGCCGCCCAATTCAGGGCCTCATGAAAATCCCCCTGGGATGTAGCGCCATCTCCGCCGGAGCAGAGCGCGAACGCGTCGGTCCCTTGTTTCACAGCGGCCATAGCAAATCCTAGCGCCGGCAGGTACTGGGATCCGACTGAGGAGCAGACTGTGAAGATATTCTTGTCCCTTGCACCATAATGCGCAGGCATTTGGCGCCCGCCAGAGTTAATACTGTCTGCTTTTGCCAAGTGGTCCAGGAGGGTTTCCTCAACCGTTTGTCCAAGAGTGAGGGCGAGTGCAAGGTCACGATAGTACGGACAAAACCAGTCGTGTCCGGGCTTGCTCAGCAGGCCAATCGCCGTTTGAGTGGCTTCATGTCCGCTGCAGCCAATATGAAAAAATCCTTTCCCCTGCTTAAAGAGCGAGAGCATTTTTCCATCCAGTCTCCGCGCTGTGAGCATAATGCGAAAAACGCGCAACAGGATATCTGCATCAAAGTCGGCAGGACTGATGGGTTCGACTTCAAGTCCCTCTCCGTAACTGGCCTTGCCTGTAAGCGCAGGGGATTCTGAATTTGTCGGGGGGCTTTGACCGTTTGTACTTGTCTGTGCAGCCGGCTTGACTAAGCCGGTGGTTTGAATAGTAAGATCAAGTGGTAGGTCAGCCATTATGTGGATAGAGCTTATCTCAGGGCATGCTCACGTCATAATCATAATTGTGCTCGCAGCACGCAAATTTGTGCTAACAGGATGAGCACTGAGCGATGCAAAGGTGGATACCATCCAATGGCCTCCTGGTTCCTTATATCGCGAGTTGTATGGACGCCAGAGGCCACTGTAACTAAAACTCAGCTAAACCAGCACCTGGAAAATCCTCCAATTCATCACTCGGGTCATCGGCTAAACTAATAACGAGCGACCAAATTGGCAAGAAGAATCAAACAGATGTCGAAAAACACATAAAAGGGAGCGTCCACCAGAATACAACTACTCTTCGGGCAGATATTTTTCGGGTAAGGGCAAGCTCTCTGATTCTGACTGCCAGAAAATTGTCACTATCCACCAGCGGTTGTCCATTTGCAAAAGCTGGATACTGTTTATTCCCCGCGAGAAGGGCTCGAGTCCCAAAGCCCGATAGGATTCATAGGTGCTGAATCGGTGCACCAAGTTGCCGAACCGTTCCGAGGTGTGGCTAACTTCTACCTCGAAGAATGGATTTTCCAGAAAGTAAGACCCTACCTGCTCTATGTACTCCTCAGAGGTCCAGGTGAAGTAGCTGTTTCTGCCCGTTTCGTTGGAACTTATCGCAATGAGACGGGCTTCGGGAATGAAAAGGGTACGCCATCGCTCCCAATCTGGAGCTTCGCCGGCGGGAGTAGAGATGACATCGTACAGGGCTTGCACAATGGCACTAGGGCTGCTGACATCCTCAGGGTTTGCTTCTTGAGCAAAGGTTACAGGTGCGTATAGCAGGATCAGTAAAAGGGCGAGAGTGCGGTACATGGGTTAATCTGTTTCTGTTTGTAGAAAGTGTACGACTTCGTCAAGGTTGCCGTCATTCTCTGCGGGTTCAACGTCAAGGACAGCACACAGGAGTTCGTAGACGTGTATCAATGAGAATCCATCTGATTGCAGGCCCTGCTTGAATTGTGGACCATGTGCAATGAAGACGGTATGCATTGATGGATGCCATGGTTCATATCCATGGTTTCCGCCCGAATAATAATCCGGGTTACTTTCAAATCGTGACTTGGAGGCCATTTGCCATCCTTCGTCCGCAATGCCAACGAGATCCGAAATACGTGTGTTACCACTGTAATGTAGCTCTGCAGGCAGTTGATCCCGTTTGAACCAGCGCGCATGCGGCATCTTCTTGAGGTCGGCTAGCAAACTCTCTAATCGTGCTGAATCTTTAACATTGAGAAGTCCGAGTGGACCAAGGTCCGTGATATAAACTTCCTCGAGATCAATATAGTCATCAAGCAACATAACCCGTTCGCTTGATGTAGCCGCCATGCCATGATCTCCGACCACTACGACATTAACTTCATCTTCAAGCCCTTCCTCGCGGAGACGAGCAATCAAGTTGCCTATTTGTCCATCAATTTCTCGCAGTGCCTCGCGAGTTTCGGGGGCGTACGGTCCAAAATCGTGTCCCCGAGAGTCAACTGCACTGAAATAAGCTGTGACCAGGGCTGGGCGAGGAGATCGTGTGATAGCTACCATAGCCGAGTCTATGCGCGCTCCATGCGGCAATGAGGAATCGTACTCTATCCAATAAGTTGGTCGCTGTCCATGGATAAGTGCTTCAGAGCCAGGCCAAAAATAGGTTGCACTGGTACGGTTCTGTTTCTGTACGGTAACCCAAAGCGGTTCTCCTTTCCACCATATATGGTCTGATACTGCTTCTCTGTTGCTGATCCGAAAAGAAAGACGAAGATCAGGGTCATACATAGAGTTGTTAACGATGCCGTGATTGGCGGGGTACAGGCCGGTTATGAGGCTGTAGTGATTAGGAAAGGTCTTGGATGGGAAAACCGGTTCCATATAGGCTGGATGAACCCCATTTGCTGCAAGTTCAAGGAGGTTTGGTGTGTAGAGTGAATCAAGATAATCGGGGTGCAAACCATCTATCGAAACTAGAATTACTGCGCGTGGAGTCCCTTCGTTGTAACAGGACTGCAGCAATAATGCAACCAGTGCAATTACGAGAAAGGATAGTGTCCGCTGTACGTATCCCCTAATCATATCGGCTGAAGTGATCTGCAGAAAGAATATTCGCTATCGAATTATAGTAACGCGTGTATGTTGCGGTTAGGTTTTAGCATCTGTCACCCTTGAACATAATTGGTGTAGTCCGCTTCGTCAACCCGTGGCAATGCTAATCGGTGGTTAAAAATCTTAACACCGTCATTGCAGGTTTTTCAGATGCTCGTTGGTTTTCTCACCAGAAGTTTATGAAGAATATGTGGTAAAGCGCACATCGTGGCTACGGCCTGACTGCAGGAGTATATAATAAAATTAGTGATCCGGTACTTTCGGTGAGTGATTGTGCCCTCAGAGTATGGATGATTGTATCTGTCGCAATGAATCGTTATCGGAAGTTGTCATTTACGACCAATCTACAGCATGTACTTTCACTTAGTCCGCAGACAGCCCAGCAGGGATTAAGACGGCATTAATAGCTAGTTCCGGTCACCTTGCGCGTGCGAATATCAGGAGTTGGGAAGAGCTGTCGCCAACCCTTTACGGTTCTGACTATCCAGTATAGCGTTCCTGATGTTGGGACCGGACCTGTCTGAATTCGCAAAGTTATGAACGGTCGGCAAATACGTAGTAACCAATCAATCCCAGGAACGGAACGAGAACAATAAAGAGAATCCAGATGAGTTTGGCGCCCGTAGTACGTGAACTTCCGGCGATCTCCACAATGGCAATAATATCCAGTATTAGTATGATCAAACCGCAGCATCCGAGGCTTTCCCAGGAACTCGCCATCTCTATGAGATTCTGCTCGCATCCTGCCAGGAGAATTGCACTAAGAACGAATAAGGCAGAGGGTATGACTCGGTGATTCATTTCAAATTTTGGTATTAACGTTTAAAATTCTCTACGTGCAAAATTCGTTTATGATGCGCCAATCAGATCAGGTTTATGCCGAAGGGCTAATTCTGTGGCTCCACTTGAAAATTCATACGCTGATAAACTGGGGCAGGGTTGCTTGGTCAGAAGTTCTACTCAGGGCTGTCTAGGTAATCTCATATCTTTAGTCCTGAGTGCGGCCGTTGTGTTTTTAAATGCTCTACCTGTACGCATATCCTGCAGAGATTCATAGAGATACATCCAAGATAAATTCAGATCCGCCACTATTTGAATGCGGCCTATCGCACAATAATCATTGATTTTGATTGCTCAACAAGTCTTTCTCCCATTTCAGCCCTTAGCGTATAGTAATATACTCCCGAGGGTAAGTCAACCGTATTCATCTCTATCGTACGTGCTTTTCCTGCGCCCAACCACCCATAGGGCAGGGTTTTAACAGTTCTTCCCAGCATGTTGGTCATTACAACTGAAACCTGCGCTGGTGCAGGCAGATCAAATTCTATTTTTGTTGCGTCCCATGATGGGTTGGGATAATTTCCCCAGAGTGTCATTTTCTTTGGTATTTCCGGCTCAGAAATATTCAGGCTATAGTGGTCTTCAATCGTCACCGTCACCTCGTGTGTAGCCGCGTACCCACCACCACCTGCTGTAAGCGTCAGGGTCACTTCATCATCAAGGTTGTCATTATCCTCCGCCGCATTCAATGTCACCGATTGCACTATGGTGTAGTTTGCTGATGTGTACGTAAGGTTCAGTGGGCTTGGCGGCGCAACCGCCAGATCCGTGCCTTCGTAGCCGCTAACCTTCACCGTGACGTTACCGGTTGGCTGTGCTGTAAGCGCGATACCAAATGTGCTTGTGTCTCCTTCTCTGACCGTGACCGTACTTGGGGCCAAAATGTTCGCCTCATCCGCGTCCTTGATTGTAACCTGGACAGTTAGTGTCACTTGGTCGTACCCGCCGCCGGATGCCGTCAGTATTAAGGTCACCTCATCATTTTCGAAATCTTCATCTGGTGCCGCCGTTAAGGTCACTGTCTGTGCAGTTGACCAGTTGTCTACGTTGAAAGCCAAAGCGGCAGGGGCTATTGTCAGATCCGTGTTCTCGTGTCCAGCAAGTGTCATGATCACATATCCCGAGGGAGGAGCGGAAAGCGCTATTTCCAGTGCTTCCGAGTCCCCTTCTAATACTTCAACGGAGGTCGGTGCAAAGATCGTCGCTTCGTCACTATCTGTTATGGTGACGGCGATCGTGTGGGAAACCGAATACCCGCCTCCTGATGCCGTGAGTGTCAGTGGTACGATGTCATTCGAAAAATCAGAATCCGTCTCCGTGACTATGTTCACGGTTCGAATGGTACGCCAGTCTGAGGTCGTGAACACCATACTCTTTGGATCGGGCACAAGATCTGTATCTTCGTAGCCACGAAATGTCATCGTCATATCATTCAAAGGGGACGCCTTCAGGCTCACTTCGAAAGTCGTCGATTCTCCCTCGGCAACCTCCACTGACATGGGCACCTGAATCGCCCCAATTCCGTTGTCTAAGATCGTCACATCCATAGTGTGGTTCACGGACGCATAGCTCCCGCCGGAGGCGGAGAGTACCAGTGTAGCTTTATCGTTTTCAATATCATGGTCTTTCCGTGTGTTCAGGATCACTGCTTGCCCATTTGGCCATTGGTCCGCCCTGAAAGTCAATGTTGTCTGATCTGGAACCAGATCGGTACTCTCGTGTCCAGTCAGCATAATCAGTACATCATCCGAGGGGGGTGCCGTCAGCGCGATGCCAAATGTGGCAGAATCCCCTTCAATAATGGATACTTCTGCTGGTGCTGTTATCGCTGCCGGGACCCTCCATCTTTCTCTCAACTGGTGCATACGACTTGCGTTTTTAATAAGATCTTCCATATCCTCTCCATAGATCATTGCAAAATCTATCACCACTTCAGAAAATGCTTCTATTGTGTACGGGCCAGAGGCGAAAAGCTGCCCATCTCCACCATTACTTTGCCCTCCTGGAACAATACCCCCACTGAGTCCAGGCCACGCCTCCTCTGGGGCGCGAGACTCCCATCGCTCATCAGACCACCCATCATCATAGGTCCTGTAATGTTTGGGGGCCTGGTCTGATAATACAGCGAATCCCACATATCCTCCTCCTGATATGTTTAGTCTCATATATGGAAAAACCTCTTCAACAGATACATTCTGGTACTTAGCCATACCAACTTGATCACTCACAGGTACCGAGAAATACAACCCTGCATGCAGCCTCACCATTGCTGAACTAGTCTGATTCCGTAATCGGTACCGAAAAAGTGCGACATCTGCGTACCGCTCTTGTCGACTTACCATAGACTCCTGAGTGATCGCCAAACCAGCAGGAAGCTTCGAGGATTTGTCGTTCAGTGTCATACGACTCACCTGCTGCTCATTCTCCTTTTCTAAAAGTTCAAATGGACCAGCCGGCACAAAATCCTGATTTTGCCCCCACCACCTCTCTGGTGAGCGAGCACCGAATACGGAACCTGCAACCCCGCCCGGCCCGGCTCCTACCAGTAATCCTGCCTGATGTGTAAACTCTTCCCCATTTACGGTCATTTGGCCACGGACCCCAGGAGCACTATAGTAATTCTGATTACTGAAATCCACATAGCCGATATTTCCCTCAGAGGTCATCGTATAACTGAATGTACTTGTTTCATGAAGAGCTAACTGCGCCTCATTTACGAGTAACCAGATAGCGTCCGACCCACTTACAAGTTCTCCCTCGGGTGTTGTAATACGGGGCTCAATAAATAGAAATGACCGGTACGGTGTGCTCGGGATTGGAATCACCGAAAAATCTATTGAGTCTTTTTCTCCACTTCGTAGAGAACCCAAACTGAGGTGATTACCATTTGGGAAAATTGCGTGTGCAGGCTTTGCAACCAGCTCTATCGTGAGGTTATCTGCATTGGCCAAAAATGACTCAAATGTTGCCGTGACTTCTATTGGTTCGGACAGGTCAAAGCGATCATCATCATTTTCGTCCGCAGCCGTCCATTTCGTCATGCGAACTGAAATGTTATCCATTTCTGTCACTGCTTGATAGGCATTCACATATCCTCTACCAAGTAATCCCGCATAAAAGGGTGGATTTCCGTCGTAAATCTCATTGTCTGCGGTTGCTCGAATCTGCTCGCGTATCTGTTGAGGCGTGAACTGAGGGTATTGTGTCTTGACCAGAGCGGCGATTCCGGCTGTTAGAGGTGTAGCGAACGATGTACCACTATACCTCCCGTAAGCGTTGTTTAACGTTGTCGTTGTAACTCTCCTTCCAGCTGCACAAACATCCACGCTGTATCCGTAATTGAATACACTTGTATATGAATTGGGCTCCGTCCCACAAACGCTGAGTGTTGTTAGATAGGATGCAGGATGGTACCCCAAATACCCTCCAAGTTTAAACCCCTGATTTCCCGCTGCGGCAACGACGAGGCTCCCAAGATCTTGAGCAGCCCGATAGACAATGGATGTCGTTTGGCTGTAGCTGCGTGCGGACCCGTAACTGGCATTGATGATATGCGCCCCATTCATCGCGGCATACAGCACGCCCGCATTAGGAAAAAACAAATTACTGTTCGGTCCGGAGACCACATTGATCGGCATGAATTTTGCGTTCCAACTGGTTCCGGCCAGTCCCATCCCATTGTTTGCAACGGCCACAGCTGCCCCTGCAACCGCGGTCCCATGAAAGTTGGGGCCCTCCTCTAATGGTTTTGGGTCATTCGTATTATTGTAAAAATTCCAGCCGTGCACATCATCTACGAAACCGTTACCATCATCGTCTATTCCATTGCCTGGAATTTCTCCAGGATTCTCCCATACGTTCTCCAGCAGGTCAGGATGCTCCCAGTCGGTACCGCTATCCACAATTGCGATTATCACTTCCCCGTCCTCCCCCTTCACGACATCCCAGGCCTTTGTGATTTCCATCATTTCCATATACCCCTCATTCAAAAACATTGGATCATTCGGGATGGGCTGGTTATGGTTTCCCGGCGGGTTCTGATTCTGGTGCATCTGTGCTGGAATTGGATCTATAAAGCTCCGATACTGAGGCTCAGCGTATCTAACCCCAGGGTTATTCTCGATCATTCGAGCAGCTTGATATGGCGAAATGTCAGCGTCATACGTAACACGGTAGATCCGTTTTAATGCCTGTACACTGGGGAGTTGTGCACGCTCCTCTGTTAAATTTCCCAAAAATGGAAACGCCGCTTCTATTGATTGAATTTCAAGCACAGAAGGATATGCGGCCTTGCCCAGAGATACACCGAGTTCGTATTGAACCAGAATCACCCCCGTTTCAACTGCCTGATTTGATTCTACGCTCTGAGATAATCCAGAAGATGCGGAGAATGCTGCGAACACAAGGAATAGGATCCATGGTTTCCAGGTTGTCGAAACAATGGACTCAAGGGACCATGAAGCCACTCTCCTGCGAGAGTCCCGAACCCCGGAGATATGTGCGTCAAGCAACATGTGGTTCAATGAGGGGCTCGATAGATAAGATGATACAGGGACTCATCCATAAAGAGATCTGTGCGGCTCCCCAAGTGACGGAATATGATCGTTGCCTGAAACCTCTGGCAGTTTTCAACTGTGCTCCTACTCTTCCTTGTCAGAGTCAATATTGTGGTAGGGCATCGCTTTGAGATATCTTGGCAGTCTTCCATATTTTGGGTTCGTGCGTCACTATGGTTGTTGGATCGTGATTCCATCAACGGAGCCATTTCATGGGCTGAAGACTGTTTTGGGCTCAGTTATCCAGAATGTTGAACGGAATCGCTTCAATGGAATAGGTATCAGCCATCCTTCTCGATTAGCCCCGGGTGAAGAATGAACGTTTTACCGAACTCGCACAAAGCTACCTGTATGAAATGAACTTCCTTCAGGCGAATCAGCAACTACACGATAGAGATAAAATCCTGCTGGCAAGGAATCTCCGCTCAAGTTGATCGTCTTCGCCCATCCGGCTTCAACTGTAGTTGCAGGAACCGTTAGCATTTGCCTACCGATCAAATCCATCACTTCTACGCGTATACGAGATTCCCGCGGAAGATCAAACATCAGTTGTGTGGTACTTTGAAAAGGATTCGGGTAGTTGCCGATTACTGTAAATGTTTCAGGTAACGTTTCCGCTTCAACAGAGACCGGAGAATAGACACTTATTTGGAACTCAAGGCTGTCGGAGCTCCCGTCTGCACCTGTTGCTGTGTACGTGAAATCTAGTGGTACAGATGTCACACTTGTTGGAGTTCCGCTGAGCGTTCTGGTAGATGCGTCAAACCGCAAGCCTTCAGCTAGTGTGGGAGTAAGCGTATACGTAATGGGAGAGATACCTCCCAATGCTTCTGGAAGGATCAATGGCGTAATGGGCTGAGCACGGGGGTAATCCTGATTGCTTATAGTGTCAGAAAAGGAGACTGGAGCGTAGACATGGATTTTGAATATTAGGCTATTGGAAACCCCGTTCGCATCCGTAGCTGTGTACGTGTATTCCACGGGCGACGAGGTAGATTCTGTTGGTGTGCCGCTGAGTGTTCTTGTTGACGGATCAAAGATCAATCCTTCAGTTAGTGTGGGGGTAAGCGTATATGTGAGTGGGGCGATTCCTCCCGTTACTTCTGGAAGGATCAATGGCGTGATTGGTTGAGTGCGGAGATAAGTCTGATCATCAACCGTACCAAAAAAAGAGATAGGAGCGTAGACGCTGATGTTAAATGTCAGACTATCATCCACCCCGGCTGCTTTATACGTATATTCCACAGGGGATGGGGTAACGACCGTAGGCGTCCCATTGATTATCCGAGTGGAAGGGTTAAAATTCAAGCCTTCTGGCAGCGCTGGCGAGAGTGTATACGTAGATCCAGTTCCTCTAATAGTCTTGGGGAGCTCCAGGGGAGAGATAGGGTGATTCACGGGATAGACTTGATCGGCAATGCTTTCTGCGAATCC
Source organism: Rhodothermales bacterium (assembly GCA_022821385.1). Classification (GTDB taxonomy): domain Bacteria; phylum Bacteroidota; class Rhodothermia; order Rhodothermales; family Bin80; genus Bin80. The sequence continues at coordinate 2,734 of JAJEDR010000036.1, read as the reverse complement.
CAATGTCCATACTTTTAGCGATCCGACGGAAAGTGACGCAAGGAAGCGTTCGTCTCCAGAAATAGCTATGGAGTGAACCTCATCGCCGTGGCTCATTGAGTGTACTCTCTGCTCTAAATAGATATCCCAAAGACGGATCGTACCGTAACTTCTCCCAATGGCCAGCAAATCGTGACTAAGTCCAGGTTCTTGTGGAAAAGCAAGTGAACGCACCTCCGCAACTTCCCCCTGTATACGCAGGGTTTCGTACAAAGAGTGTGTTCTAGTCCAAACGCCAATTGTCCGTCTGCGATTATCTGCACGGGCCATTCGCCTGCCGCTTGGCGAAATGGCAACATAATCCCCAATCAGGGCGGTGCTGTCCCCAGGAGGGTGGAATCCAGTAATCCCCAAAGATTGCCCTGGGTTTAAATCCCATGCCTGAAAAAAAAGCGACGATACTGCATACAATTGCTGGTTTGTGAGGAAAGCGATCTCCGCGGGATCAAGGTACTGATCAGCTCTCGAAGATAGTTGTGTTGTCCCTGAAATATCCCAGCGATATAACTGCTGTCCCGTTTTCAAATCCCACAGGTGAATCCAAGCCTCAAGCCAGGAGTCAGTACCAAAAAACGCATCAGTATGTCTTGCCACGGCCGCCAGTAAATTACCATCAGCGGGTGAAAACACCACAGAGCTAACTCTATAAGGCGCATCAAAGTGATAAAGTTCTTGACCAGTCAGCACATTCCACACACGCACATGCCCATCCGCATCGCCGGATGCAAACGTGAGGCCATCTGGAGAGAATGCCAGGGCGGTAACGAATCCGTCTGCCCGGATACTGCGCAGCTCTAGTCCTGTGGCGGTGTCCCACAGGCGAATGGTACTCCCACCAGATAACAGCATGGTGCCATTTGGCGAAAATGCTATGGAGTTGGCAAAATGGTTGCGGGCATTTGAAGTCCGAACATTATTGGATGTCCAGAGTAGTTGTGCCTCGGCAGAAGCAGACAGAGCGAACATCAGCAGGATTGCGGTACAGTGTATTTTGATCATTTGAGTGTCAAAAAGTCCAAAAAAAGCGACGCACATCTACCTCCTAAATCTTATACATGATGCTTGACTGAATTCACTGTGTAGGAGCAACCGTAAACAGGACAGCGATACTTCGTGATTTCATCAGGTGCACGAAAGGTCCTAGTTCGATGGTAGGGAAGTGGGATTTAATGTGAATCCACGAAACGGATCTAATATAGTCATTGCCACGAATTCACTGAAGTCAATAAGCGGGCATCTCCGGATGCCCCAATAAGTCTATTAAACAATTAAGGTCATCCTTGTAGTAACGAAGTGTGGTCTGGTCAGAAATTAATACTTTTCGAACCAATGCAAAAAGCTCTTGACGTCCTGATCCTATCGAGTTCCTTGTTTACGGTTCTGCGGGAGGAATGACTACATGTCCTGTAGGGGCAATACAAACCTCCCTCAATCCGCATCGGTCTCCAGATTTGTCAACGAGAATGAAGGCCTCAGAAGTTAAATTTCTCAACAACCTCTTCATATAGGGGTTTACTGGGTTCACTAACTCATACAAACAACAAGTTTCTCCATGACAGATATTAATTCCTCAATAATGCAGGATGCAGAATTGGAGGCTCAGCGCGTTTCAGTGACAAAATGGTTTTGGATCGGACTCCTGCTAAACTCCTTTGGAGTGCTGATTGTATACTTGCGTTCCCCTGACGCCTCAGTGGCTTCGTTAGCAAAATATGAGGGGGATGAACGATGGATTTTCGAAAGAAGGTATATCGAATGCTTGAAGGCCAGGGAAGTCAAGAACACTTGGATTGGGTTTGCAGCCTGCATTGCGCTCTGTTTATTACTCTTTTTATCATCCTTTGTATTATTCTTTGCGGCATTCAGGTACATATAGCTAAAAGAGAATTTTGGGTCTGGCTGGGTCAGGAATTCTCCCCATTGGGGACCTGGACGAACGGATGACTTCGCAGAAATCCCCTTGGTTCAGGGTTTTTTCTTTATATTCGCCAACTCATACTAACAGCAAGTTTCTCCATGACAAATATTAATTCCTCAACGATGCAGGATGCAGAATTGGAGGCTCATCGTGTTTCAGTGACGAAATGGTTTTGGATCGGGCTCCTGCTTGGTGCCATTGGAGTATTGATTGTATACTTGCGTTACCCTAACCCCTCTATAGCTTTGTTAGTGAAATATGAAGGGGATGAGCGTTGGATGTTCGAAAGAAGCTACTCCGAATCCTTGAAGGCCAGGGAAGTCAAGAAAACCTGGATTGGGTTCGCAGCCTATTGTGTGCTCGCTTTGTTATTCGTTTTCTTATACTTTTCAGTATTCATTCCAGCACTCCGCACATTTGTCTGAAAGAGAATTTTGGGTCTGGCTGGGATCGGGAGTTGTCCCTATGGTGGGTCTGAACGAACGGATGGCTACGCAGAAACCAGAATGGGAATTCGGGGTTCTCTAGAACATCAGGTCCGTCTGCTTAGTGGATTTGCAGAGCCATACATTGAAACCTTCGAGGTGGTTGTATTGAAGTAATACAAGCATATTGGAGTCAATTGATTTAGGTATGGGAGGTGGTCTGCACGCTATTCTGGGGAAAATTCTGGCAGTTCGAACAATCATTCCCAGTCAGCCTAATTACCGACACGGTCGCTACTGTAATTTCTGATGCACATTGGATCAATTGAACTCGGTGACCGCCCATTGTTAC
>JAJEDR010000042.1 GCA_022821385.1 Rhodothermales bacterium | reverse complement strand
TTTTGGCTGGGCAGTGCAGAAGGTACTTTCAGGGCAGTCTCCACACTGGCTTTGAGGAAAACCAGTCAGTCGACGATGTCTGTGGCTGCGGCAGATGTTGATGCAGATGGAGATGTGGATTTGTTTCTGGCGGACATGCTGAGCCCGGATTACATACGTCGGCAAAAACAGCACTTTGTTATACCCCCCGAAGTCGTAATGATGGGAGATATTCATGCACGTCCGCAGGAGATGCAGAATATGTTGCTGTTGAATCGCTCCGACACGACCTTCTCAGAAGTAGCACGCATGAGCGGTGTTGCCGCGACGGGCTGGACATGGAGTAGTGCGTTTATTGATGTGGATTTGGATGGTCTGCAGGACTTGCTCCTCACCACCGGTCATGCATACGATGCAATGGATGCAGACGCGCAAATTGCGGCAGGCTCTTCCCGACGCCCCTGGCGAGAGGTGCTGTTGGATTTTCCAGATCTGGATCTACCGAATATTGCTTTTCGCAATCTCGGTGATGCCCGGTTTGAGTGGGTTGAGGAAGGTTGGGGATTCGGGGTGACCGCTGATGTGGCACATGGAATGGCGTTTGCAGATCTAGACGAAGACGGAGATCAGGATGTGATCATAAATCGCCTGGATGCCCCCGTGGGAGTATTTCGTAATAATGCAGAAGGTGAACGAATTCTCGTTCGTCTTCGGGGGAATGCGCCGAACCCCCAGGGGATTGGCGCAGTGGTGCAGGTTACCAGCGACAGCCTGCCTCCTCAGCAACAGGAAATTCTTGCAGGTGGGCAGTACCTCTCTTCAAGCGACGCATCGCTAACGTTCGCTTATGCTCCGGGCGCACAGATTGAAGTGAGTTGGGCAGGTGGTGGTCGCAGTATCATAGAGGAGGTCGTGCCCGATAGCGAATACAGAATATTTCAGACGCAAATAGAAGCAACCGAACCGTCTGTAGCACAGGCTACAGAGACAATGTTTACAGCGCTAAACATAGGATTGGAGCATCAGGAAACCAGTTATGCAGACTTTAATAGACAGCCCCTTCTGCCGCACAAACTTAGTCAGAGGGGGCCTTCTCTAGCGGTCACAGACATTGGTGGAAGCGGTTATGAGGATCTGATTCTGGGGGGAGGCAAGGGCGAGTCGCTTAGGTTTATTTTTAATAACGGTGGGCAGTTCGAAATCATCCGGAGCTTCAGTGAACCTTCTTCGGGGGATCATGGGGGTATCGTAGTTGTCCCGGGTAGCTATATGGTGCTGGCGGGAATAAGCAACTACGAACGCATGCCGCAAGATGCCGCAGAAGATTCGAAAATTACCCGGGTCTCAATGCGGTATGGTGGCGATACTTCATTTGCCTTCGGACCGGAGAGCCCTGGGCCACTCGCATTGGGAGATTTTACCGGTGATGGCAGGCTTGAGCTCTTTGTAGGCGGTCATTTCATGCCTGGACAGTATCCGGTGAATGTGAGCAGTGCCATTTATCGGCGCGAAGGTGGAATGCTCGTACGAGATGACGCGCTCAGCGCACCATTTGAAAAGTTGGGGCTCGTTTCCGGGGCTGCAGCCGCTGATCTGAATGGTGATGGTACTACTGATCTTGCACTTGCGACGATGTGGGGGCCGGTACACGTATTTCACAACCGGGGAGACGGGCGGCTTGTGCGGATGACGCGTGCGTTAGGATTCGCCGAGCATACGGGATGGTGGAATGGTGTTGCGCCCGCGGATTTTGACGGGGATGGTAATCTGGACCTGATTGCAACCAACTGGGGACAGAATCACCCATATGCTCAGGACGTACCGCTCCGCGCGTATTACGGAGACCTGGATAACAATGGCAGTCTAGATATTCTGGAAGTGCAGCATGTCCCGGAATTAGATGCGTTTGGCTTGATACGGGATTTCCGCACGCTTACGCATGCCTTGCCGACGCTCCGGCAGAAAATTCGGACCTATGAGGAATTTGCAACACGCTCGGCGATGGATATCTTTGGTCCTGTATTGAGAGAAGCTGATTATCACGAGGTCACAGAATGGCGGACGATGGTATTTCTGAATCGGGAATCTCACTACGAGGCGGTGCCGCTTGCCGATGAAGCCCAATCGTCGCCAGCTTTTGCACCGGTACCGGGGGATTTCAACGGTGACGGGCGTACAGATCTGTTTCTGAGTCAAAACTTTTTTGCAGTTCCCTCAGGTTCCCCTCGATTGGACAGCGGTCTGGGACTGCTATTACTGGCGGATGAATCCCATAGGCTAGTCCCCCAACCGGCGAAGGTGTCGGGTATTTACATATACGGCTCGCAGCGGGCTGCTGTAAGGGCAGATTTCGATCGTGATGGTCGGTTGGATCTTGTAGTTGCACAGAATGCCGGACCGGTAGTACACCTTCAGAACAGGACTGCCACTCAAGGGCTTCGTGTAACATTGCGTGTTCCCGGTCGGGACAGGGCTGCGGTCGGTGGAAATTTACGTGCGGAGTACCGCGACGGCAGCCTGGGACCCTCAGTGCCCATAGTTGCGGGCAGCGGATATTGGTCGCAGAGCAGCGTTCAACCAATACTGGCTCCGCGTGACGAGGTTGTGAAAGTACATGTCAACTGGCCGGACGGCACGACTACCGCGACAGCCGTTCAGACCGGTGCGCAGTCAATATTAATCACGCAGGAGTAGTGTGATGTATGCTTGTTATCGAGTATGGGCGATCGTGACCGTTACTGCGATAGCAGGCTGTACTCATTCACCGACCGACTGGACACAGGGAGATGGTTTTCGTTATCGGGAACTAAATGTGCAGGGTCGTTCGCGCACGGGTTTCACGGAGATAGATTCGAACCGGTCCGGGATCACGGCAGTCAATGCCGTATCACAGGACGCGATAATAGCCAACCGGCACATGATGCATGGATCCGGTATTGCAATTGGGGATGTGACGGGGGATGGACTCCCGGATGTGTATGTAGCCCGGCTCTCGGAACCAGATGCGCTCTACCAGAACCTTGGCGATTGGAGGTTTGAGGATATTTCTGTCCGCGCGGGGCTGGACAGTACGGCCCGTGCCACTGCCGGCGTAGTCATGGCGGATCTGGATGGTGATTATGATTTGGATCTGCTTCTCACTATGCCGCTCGGTCCGGGGGCGGTATACCGCAACCTGGGAGGGAGCAGGTTTGAGCTCGTCCCTAACGCCGCAGGGCTGAATTCTTCGTACGCCGGCACGACTGCGGCCCTGGCTGATGTTGATCATGACGGAGATTTGGATGCATACATTGCCCGGTACAAGCGCATTGCACTGGCCGACAGTTTGCCTCCTGCGGCTATTACCTGGGAAGCGGTCCTCTCTGAGGGAGGACAGATTCCAAAAGAGGAATTCCAGGCACACTACAGGTTCACACAAATCGGAACCAAAGTCATACGGAGCGAGCTGGCAGAACCGGATGGGCTTTATCTCAATGATGGTTCGGGGCATTTTGCTCCGGTCTCGTGGATCGAGGGGGCTTTTCTGGATACGGCAGGAAAGCCGATAACATCAGCCCCAAGGGATTGGGCGCTCACGGCCAAGTTCTATGATGTGACGGGGGACGGTATAGCAGATCTGTATGTCTGTAGCGATTTTGACAGCCCGGATGCACTCTGGATCGGTCTTGGAAATGGTGTTTTTCGACATGCGCCCGATCATGCGTTACGCAAGACGAGTAACGCCACGATGTCAGTGGATTTTTCAGATGTTAACCGCGACGGTATTGTTGATTTTTTCATGACCGACATGTTGAGTCGCGATTATTCACGGAGGCTTCGTCAGCGGAACACACGAATACCCCTGGAAGGCCCACCTGGTGATTTGTCGTTTCGTCCGCAGGAAATGCAAAATGCACTCATGGTTGGTCGAGGGGATACCACATTTGCAGAACTGGCCTGGTTTGCACAGGTGGCGGCATCTGACTGGTCCTGGGCTACGAGCTTCATGGATGTTGATCTGGATGGCTGGGAAGACATCTTGATCACAACTGGGCATGTATTTGATGTACAGGATCTGGATGCACAGGGAATAGAGCAGCGCCGTATGGCGTCCGCTCCCTCCTGGCAGGCAGCCAGAAGGCTGCTCCTGTATTTTCCGCCACTAGCACTCGAAAACGTAGCGTTTCGTAACCGTGGAGATTTAACGTTTGAGGATATACCCGGGGGATGGGGATTAGGTCAAAGCGCCGATGTAGCGCATGGTATGGCATTGGGAGATCTGGATGGAGATGGAGATCTGGACATCGTTACAAACAGACTAAACGCGTCCCCTGGTGTTTATCGCAATACCGGGACGACGGATCGATTGGCAGTTATTCTGGAAGGTGAGCCCCCAAACACCGGTGGGGTTGGGGCAGACATTGGTGTGCATTGTGAGGGTTTACCGGAGCAGTCCAAGCAAATGTCTCTGGGCGGAGGTTACCTGTCATCCGATCAACTGATCGCGGTTTTTGCAACGGGATCAGCGCCGTGCCGGGTTGAAGTTACCTGGCCGAGGGGGAAACACTCGAGTGTCAATGTGGATGAGGGTGACAGACTGTACATAATTGAAGAATCGGGGGCAACGCATCCAACTGAGGTATCGCCGGTTTCCCCTGTGGCACCCATGTACATGCTACATTCGCAGTCTGAGCCACGGCCCGAGCAGGAGTTTGATGACTTTCAGCTTCAGCCGCTACTGCCTTGGCGCCTCAGCCGGCGGGGACCGGCACTCGCTGCTATAGATGTTGATGGGGATGGTCGTTCCGAGTTACTGGAAGGTGCGGGACAGAACCAGACTTTCAGACTGCAGGGGCGCCCCATTTTGGATCCCCTTCCAGGTGACGCAACAGGCATGATTGCTCTTCCCATCAGCCATGGCCTTATACGCATGATGGTGGGGGAGTCCGGCTACGAGCGCTTTCCAGACTCGTCCTGGGTCCACATTTACGATATTGCGCCGGATGGCAAAGAATTACAGCATCAAAGGATTCCGTTTGGCCCGGGCGTTCCCGGACCGCTGTCGGTGGCAGATATCGATTTGGACGGGGATCTTGATCTTTTTGTTGGGGGGCATTTCATTCCCGGAGCATATCCGAGAGCTGCAAACAGTCACATCTATTTGAATGAACAAGGAGCTTACAGGCTTGGAGAATCTTTGAGTGGATTAGGACCTGTGAGCGGCAGCGTGTTCGGGGATATGAATGGCGACGGACGCCAGGATCTGGTGCTCGCTACTGAATGGGGGCCGGTTCGGGTTCTGATAAGCGGAGAGGAGGGTTTTTCTGATCAGACTGAACTTTTCGGTCTACAACCCTTTCGAGGCTTGTGGCGTGGTGTGTCAATCGGTGATTTTGACGGTGATCGCAGGCTTGATATTGTTGCTTCAAATGCCGGATGGAACAGTCGTTATGATCGTGGCACTAAGGTGCGACTGCACTACGGCGATTTTGATGCTAATGGTACGACTGACATTTTAGAATCTTTTCTGGATCCGGTCGTGAATAGTTATCGACCTTCACGTAAGCTCGCTGATCTGATATCGGCCATCCCTCCAATACAGATGCGCGTTACTTCGCACCAGGACTTCAGCACCATGGAGGTTGCGCAGCTTATGCCATCATCAGCAATGGAAAATGCTCAGATCGTTGAAGCGGACACGTATGCATCAAGTATCTTTCTTAATAGGGGGGATCATTTTGAGCACCGCCCATTGCCTGCGGAAGCACAATACAGCGCGGGGATCAGCCCCGTTGTACTGGATGCCAATCTTGATGGGTACGAAGACATTATTTTGTCTCAGAACTGGTTCGCTTACCCTTTGTCAACACCGAGACAGGATGCGGGTCGGGGGCTCTTGCTCTTAGGTCACGGTGATGGCAAATTCACTCCGGCACCCCAATCCGGTTTTGAAGTCTATGGAGAAGGGCGGGCGGTCTCTGTTGGGGATTTTGATGGAGACGGACAGGATGAAGTTGCGTTTTCGCAGTACAATGGTGCGACACTTGTATATCGTAAAAAGTCGTATAGGGAAGGTGTTTCTGTTGAATTCGCTTCTGCTACAGATGCTATTGGGGCAATTCTTTGTGTAATTTATTCAGATGGGAGTCGAGGACCAGCCCGTTTAGTAACTGGAGGAACGGGATATTGGTCGCAGAATGCGACAACGGCTATCCTTGGGCTCAGTGGCACTCCGGTTGGTGTTGAAGTGACCTGGCCCGGTGGTCAACAACCGGTGACGGTAAAACTGGAGGAGGACAGCAGAGTGTTGCTGACAAAGCAGTAGATTCATGTCACGTCATTTGACATTGGTCTTCTTGTTATTTGCTGCATGCAGTTCAACCGAGCCCGAGGGCACGGCACAAATGGCTGCTGAGCTCGAAGAAATTGCCGCGGAAACCGATCGGAACCCTCGCCGGAATGCTCATGCAAATGTGGCACGCGCAACTGCGCTGGGCATGCAGATCGTTCCAACTGCGCTTCCCGACCGCATACAGTACAGTGCTTTACTGGGAACAGAGTTGCTGCGGGCAGGGGACAGCGAAGCTGCAGCAGGAGTATTTGAAGAAATCATTCAATTATTGGAGGACTCTCCAGATGAATTTGATCCGTCGTGGCGATTGGCAGCCATGGACCACCTCGCCCTCAGCCATCTGAGGATTGGAGAACAAGAAAACTGCCTGGTGGATCACAGCGCCTCCAGGTGTCTGTTCCCGATCGGTGCCGCAGGCGTTCATACGCTGCCTCGGGGGTCAGCAATGGCTATACCGTGGTATGAAAAAATTCTTGAAGAGGACCCGACGGATTTGAATGCTTTGTGGCTGTTAAATCTGGCTCACATGACGCTGGGTACACATCCAGACGGTGTTGATGCCAAGTGGAGGATTCCCGTGGATAGTTTCCGTCAAGAGGCATCGATTTCGAGATTTGTGGATGTGGCTCCGCTCTTGGGTGTAAATGTTATGGGGCTGTCTGGAGGCGTCGTATTGGAAGATTTGTCGGGCGATGGGTGGCTTGATCTCATAGTTTCTTCTTGGGGATTGCGTGATCAGATTCGGTACTTTGAGAATGACGGTAAAGGTAAATTTGAGGAGCGTACACATGTATCTGGATTGACCGGATTGACAGGAGGCCTAAACCTGGTGCATGCAGATTATGACAATGATGGTGATCAGGATGTGTTTGTACTGCGTGGAGCGTGGCTGAGCGAGGGTCATCCCAATTCGCTTCTGCGCAATGATGGTCAGGGTAAATTTGAGGACGTTACCATAGAATCAGGGGTGTATTCCCGTCATCCGACACAGACAGCTGCATGGGGTGACTTTGATCGTGATGGGGATCTGGATCTGTTCATTGGGAATGAGTCCAATCCACAAGCAGGGCGGCATCCAAGCGAGTTGTTTGTCAACCAGGGCAATGGGACTTTTGTGGAGTCCGCCCGGGAATATGGAGTTGCGCTTTTGGGCTATGTCAAGGCCGTGGTCTGGGGAGACTATGACAATGATGGATGGCCCGATCTGTTTGTCAGCAGGTACCTCGAATCAAACCTGCTTTTGCGTAATCAGAATGGAAAGGTGTTCAAAGATGTAAGCAGTATTGCGGGTGTACAGGAACCGATAGATAGCTTCCCGGCGTGGTTCTGGGATTTTGATCAGGATGGCTGGCTGGACCTGTTTGTTTCTGGTTGGCGTGCCACGGCCGGTGATATAGCGGCCGAATATCTTGGATTGCCCGGTGGAGATGAGCACCCCCGGTTGTACCGGAATCGGCAGGATGGTACTTTTGAAGATGTAACTGAAACAGCGGGACTGAATAAAGTTATGTATACAATGGGGTGCAACTACGGAGATCTGGATGGAGATGGATGGCTGGATTTCTATGTGGGGACTGGTGACCCAGACCTGCGGGCGCTCATGCCTAACAGGATGTTCCGGAATCTTGGGGGATCCCACTTTGAAGAAGTTACGGCTGCAGGAGGTTTTGGCCATTTACAGAAAGGGCATGGTGTAGCGTTCGGAGATATAAATCACGACGGAGCGCAGGATGTATATCAGGTTATGGGTGGAGCCTTTGAGGGAGACCTTGCGCGCAATGTGCTCTTTGAGAATCCGGGGCATTCAAGTGCCTGGGTTGTGCTTTCTCTGGAAGGAACAAGATCCAATCGAAGCGCCATTGGAGCACGTATAACAATTGTCACAGATGCGGATACTCTGTATCGTACGGTCGGAACGGGTGCGAGCTTTGGGTCATCTCCACTTCGCTTGGAGATTGGCCTCGGCAAGGCCACAGTAATTGAGTTGGTAACGGTCGTATGGCCAGCTACCGGCGTAGCACAGCAGTTTGAGAATGTACCGGTGCGGCAGCTGATTGGCATCCGTGAAGAAACATCTACAATTGAGAAGGTACCCTTCAGGTCCGTACAACTGGGAGCCCCTGACACTTAGTCGGGGATTATGGTTACTAAGAAGTTTTCGGGAATGCGTTACGCACTCAGCTTAGCCGCTTGTCTAGTGACTATACAGGCTGCTCATGCGCAGTCGACAGATCTGGAGGCCATAGCCGAGTCCGTAGCGCAATACAAGAGTGTACTAGCGGCTGACCCTTCAATGCTTGATGGTTCCCAGATCACCGAGGTGCAGCGACTTCTTCCATTACTTCCTGAAACTGTCGCGAAGATGGTGATTGTATCGGATTCTGTCCATGTAACCACGGAAGCCCGAGATGCTATTGTAGGTTGGTGGAGAACACAAGACCCCCTACCGGCCTCTGAAGTAAATGAACGGATGGTCGAGCACGTTCGGCGTGTAGAATATGCGCTGGAGCACTACGTATGTACTGCGTGTCCAATGGGTTACGATGCGCGCGGGGAGATTTATGTTCGCTATGGTGCACCGGAGCGCATTACTCGGATTGTATTTGATGATCCATTGCTCATTGATGCAATTTATCAACCGGGTGTTGCTGTGAGCCCCGGAGATTTTCCAGAAAATGAATTCTGGAGATACTTGAATATTGACCGCGACGCCTATTTTCTCTTTATTAGAGATGGTAAGCCATACCGACTAGGTGATACCTACGATCTATTGCCAACAGCACTCCGGTCTGGTCTGGGGCAGGGAGGGCGCGGACTGGTCAAGTCCAGGATGGTACTTGCTGTTATGCGCTCTGTGTACAGACAGCTTGCCTTGGAGCACTATCATTTTGGGTCTCGATTCAATGAGGTTGATAGATGGCTGGCTGCACACGGTGAGCCGGGACGCCTGCAGAGCCGCGATGCAACGGAGAACGCGAAAATTATCACAGGGGCTACATTACTGACTCAGGGTGAGCGCCCCGAGGCCACGGAATTCGATCAGGATTTGGGCCAACCTGCACATATTTTTGCCCAAAGCATGATCACGAATGCACGAATTGAAGATGATCAAGCAGCGTACCAACAAGAAATATTACTGCCTCCGAGTACCTCGGATGTTTTGTCATCCTTGCGCACATTGCCATTGGGCGTGCGTTATGCGAGATTTCTGGAACCCGATGGCACGACAACTACAGAGATCTATTGGCACCCTGAACCCGGTGGTCTGATTGCTCCAGGGCATGTATTAGAGCCGGTGTATTTCGTGCAAACCTACGCGGCGCAGGAGAGGGCTGATCATACATTGCGGCGTAGCAGTACGGATGCGATACGCATTCAGATTCCGCCTACTGATGAGCCGGCAACGATTCCAGTACAGACAATTGAGGTGACCGGAGATACCGGACTATATCACCTAGCTCTTCAATGGGATCAGTACGGGGTAAATGCTGAGGAAGTGGGCTCTCGCTTGCAGGTTGCGTCCAGACGAATAGACTCACTTCGTTCACTGGATGCGAGCGGTTTTGCTTTGGAGATGAGTGATCTGAAGCCGCTCGTCTATACCAAAAGCGGGGCCTCGGTGCCGTGGCCTCACGAGTGGGTTACTCCAGATATGAGGTTCGGTCTGGCATTTGAAGTTTATCACCTTACCTACGGTGGACGAGATGCAACCTCATACACGGTGACATACGAAGTTACGCCCGAGCGCCGGCGTACTTCATCGACTAGTGTGGAGTATGAGGGGCGGAGCCGGACGGAGGGAACCGAGGTTGTTCTGGACATCGGTAGAAGGACAGGAAAGATTCGTATAAGAGTTAGGGTCAGAGATGAAATATCGGGCCTGGAAGTATCCAGGTTGCTTCATGTGGAGATGCGCTGATGATTGTGAGTCAAGTAGATTTTTTTCAGCAGGTTTGGGACACGGTTGCAATCATTCCAGTTTCAAAGGTGACCACTTATGGGCATATTGCCGAATACTTGGGAAGTAGGAGCGCAGCGCGCACAGTTGGGTGGGCCCTCAAGGCAGCAAAGGGATCGCATCTACCGTGTCACCGGGTTGTAAACCGATATGGTGCGTTGACGGGGGCGAAGCAGTTCGGCGGCATTGACGTTATGGAACGCTTGCTCCGGAGGGAAGGAATAACGTTTGACGAAGATGGTTGCGTGATTCTCTCACGCCACCTGTGGATTCCCGGTAACGGGTAGATTCGTTCGTTTGGCAACGTCAATTAGATAGCATAGGATACTAGGTTGTCCAGCCGTCGTAATTAGTGTTTGCCCGAAATTTATATGTAGGTCAGTATATCGTGTTTCAGCAGGGGTTTTCAGTAGGGATTGGTTCTATTTCGGGCAATATGGCCCGTTTTGGGGGCTATTTTTGGCCTCGGGGCGTGTTTAGGCGCATTTTCCACCGTGTTGGGATAATTTGGGGAATATCTGAGCAATTTTTATAAGTTGTCGTCAATTAGGACGATAGTTCGCTCATTCATTTCCCCTTGAAAATGTGCGGCGTAAACGATTCGCAATATGATCTCTACAAGGTTCCCATTGCTGAGATCAAACTTTATTTCAAGTCCAAGGATGACGTTCCTGCGGTGCTGCAGGGATTGCAGGCGTTGCACGGTTATGCCAAAACTCGGGAAAGGCTCTTTGAGATTCTCAAAAAGCGTATGCTTCCAGAGGTCAGTCAGCGGCACGTGTTTGGCGAGGGAAGCTGAAGCAGGTAAAGTGGCAGACATCAGATGGCGAGTATCCGTAATGAGGGCAACCGTATGGAGTACCTTCTCAATCCACAGCGCCCCGCGCATTTAGCGGAGATTACGAGCGTCATTCTGTTGGATACGCTGGATAAGCGCCGGCGCGCGTATAAACGTGTGGGGTGGGTCTACGCCGCCAGAAACCCTAGCTTTGCAGAGGCGGTCTTCAAGGTTGGGCAAACAACCGTGTCCCCTTCAAAGAGGATGGCGCAGCTTGGGGCGTCCACCTCGGTGTACAGGCAGTTTCAGCTGGCCTACTTCGTCCATGTGTCCGATCACCTGAGAACCGAGCAGTTCGTGCACCACACGCTACGGGACTCGCGATTGAAGTCCGGGAAAGAGTTCTTTGACGCCTCCATCATGACCGTGGTCAAGGTCCCGGACGAGGCAGGTGCGCTCTGGGCGATCCCGGCCGCCCCAACGCCAGGCGCTGGACCGCTACCACCAGCGCTCACCAAGTGTGTCGTTCATTGTCCAGAGTGCAGCAGCAAAAGCAGGGTGCCGCAGATCTTGATTGATGTAATGGTCACGTGTCCTCGGTGCAGTGCCCCGTACAAGGTGAGGGGAGGACAGTGAAGCTCCCTCGCCGGGCCGCCAGGAATTCGGGTGCCGGATAGTTGTGCAGGCCCCTTGGACGGGAAAGAGATCTCAATAATGGCAGTATATCGGGATTGTCAACGGTACATCCCAGGAACGAATGGAGTGCCCACGGAGGTGGATGCCTAGCCTGAATTTCCAACAGGCAACCTAAAGTGACAGTGTGGAACCTTTAGCCCTTTAGAGACACGACCTACGATCTCTATTGTCACTATTTATCGTATTTATCTTCCACTTACCAATCTGTTAACAGGTTGTTGTATTCG
>JAJEDR010000030.1 GCA_022821385.1 Rhodothermales bacterium | reverse complement strand
AACATAAACTGAACACTACACAACCGGATCGCGGAAATCAGCGCTGAAATGGCCCCAAATACCCCCAAAATGCACCGAAATCACCCGAAAATGCCCATTTGTAACCCCCGAGTCAACCCGTACCTGTCGAAGTCAGGAATTGTCAAAATTAAGACAGATCGTTTTGACGTAGAAACACGTTTCGAGTGCGCAATGTCGGGATCGTGGCACGTATCCCGAACACTGCGAATCTTAAACGCTTATATGGAATTAGACACGAAACAATGCTGGTATCAATGCTGTAAGTCCAGGCATTATCATCTCTACGACAGGGTTTAATTTGGCCTCAATCGTTGGACTATGGCGCACGAGCGCTTCACAAAGCAAGGGTATCTACCGGCTCAGTCGTTTTCCATGCGGCGGTATCAGCATGTTCAACAAAGGTCAAAGGAAGCTTATTGCGTTCATGGCCAAGCTCAATAGCTGTATCTCACGTCTGGAACGTATTTTACAGCCTCTTCCACGGGGGCTGCAGGCCCGGCCGTTTTTCTGTGTCTTGCTTGGGGCTCTTATCGGTCTTTGGCCTGTGTCACCTAGCCGGGCCCAAGAGCTACCGGTATACGAGTCTCAGGTTGTAATCGTGCAAGTTGAGCCGGGTGTAGCCATCGTAGAAGGAGCCGCCAAGACGGGGCTCGACATCTTTGACCGCACAGCCGCCAGGTATGGTGTGCACACGATAGAGCGCGTGTTTCCGTTCCTGGATCACGTGCAACCCACCCCCAAGATCAGACAGAATCTCGCGGCGCTTCGTCGTACCTACTATGCCCGGTACAGCGCGGGCGATGATCCCGAGCGGGTGGCGAAGGCGCTGGCCTCGGCACCTGGTGTGATCTATGCCGAACCCGTGATCATCAATCGCCTTTTGGAGTCGGAGGTCAGGTCAGAGCCCGATGATTCATTGTTCAGCGATCAGACCTACCTGCGCCATCTGCGTCTCCCGGAAGCCTGGGACATCGTCAAGGGAGAAGACATGAACCCGCCGGTGGTAATCGCTATAGTGGATAACGGCAGCGACTGGCGACACGAAGACCTTCTGGCCAACGTTTGGACCAATGCGAGTGAGATTCCAGGCAACGGCATAGACGACGATAACAACGGCTTTATTGATGATGTGCATGGGGTGAACTTCTGCAACAGAGATGACGCCAATAACGATCCATTCAATCCGCAGGGAAGTTGGCATGGCACACGCGCAGCGGGCGTGGCTGGCGGAGTGACAAATAACGGCATTGGGGTGGCTGGCGCGGCCTGGAATGCCCAGCTCATGCATATTTGCGGAATAGGTTACGCAGGCATTCTGTATGCTGCCGCCAACGGTGCCGACATCATCAATGCGAGCTGGATTGGAGGACACGTCCCAGGGAGGAGTAATTTTATTACTGGATCCCTGGATCTCGCCACCGATATGGGTTCGCTGGTGGTAGCGTCAGCAGGAGATAATAATCTCAACAGTGATTTCTTCCGATTTTACCCAAGCAGCTACCCTCGCGTACTATCTGTCGGTGCGACGGCTAAGGATTCGCGGAGACTGTCTAGTTTTTCGAACTATGGCAAGATGGTGAACGTCTTTGCCCCTGGAGTCGACATCATTACAACCGCGGTCAACGATGAATACACCGCTTCAGTAAGCGGAACGTCATTTTCGACTCCTCTGGTCAGTGGTGTGGCGGCCTTGGTTAAGACCCGGTATCCCGGCATTTCGCCAGATGCATTGCGAGAACAAATCCGGCTTGCGAGCGAGTATATAGACGCAGAGAATCCGGGTCAAGCAGGAGAGCTGGGGCATGGGTACGTTAATGCGGAGGCGTCCCTGAAAATGCCCGTTATTCCGGCTGTGCGTCTGGTGCGCTGGACATGGGACGACTCCGATAGCGATCGCATGATTACGTCGGGAGAAGAGGTAACGATCAAGGCTATGTTTGTCAACCACCTGGCGGATGCTCCAGAACTGAGCATAGGGCTGACGGGGGCTGAATCGTATCCCTACATTGATCTATCGAATGCGGAGCAAATGGTAGGCCATCTGGCTCATGGCGACTCCACGGAGGTCACATTTAGGTTCGTGGTCGCCAACGATGCGCCCTCCTCCCGCGTGATACGGTTCTATACACGAATTCGCACCGGTTTTTTCGTCGATGAGCCGGACCAGCTATCTTTTGGAATCAACGAGAGGATCGAGTTAGACCATTCCGCGCTCCGTGCGCTTTACATGTCAACTGGTGGCTCCAGTTGGCACAGAAATAGATACTGGGATAACACCAGGGTTCCCACCCCGAGCCAGTTATCTAAGTGGTATGGCGTCGTAGTCAGCCACGGTATTCTGAGCGGACTATATCTATGTAGTAACAATTTGACAGGAACCCTGCCAAGTGAATTGGGCGACTTGCAGGGGTTAATAGATCTGCAGCTATGCAACAATTCGATTTCTGGAGGCATTCCTCCCGAGCTGGGCAACCTGACGCAGTTGCAATACCTGTCGTTGTGGGACAATCCCCTTAACGGGGAGATCCCCAAAGAACTGGGGAAATTGTCGCAATTGAGGCGTTTGTGGTTGCATGGCAATTCGCTTAGCGGGAAAATCCCCCGTGAATTGGGCAACCTGACTCAGTTGCAAAGGCTGGAGCTGCATAGCAATTCGCTTTCTGGGGAAATCCCCAGCGAGCTGGGTAACCTCGCGCAGTTGCAAATGCTGAATCTCAACACAAATTCGCTTACTGGGGAAATCCCCGGGGAGTTGGGTAACCTGACCCAGTTGCTAGAGCTGGGGGTGGGCGGCAATTCGCTTACCGGTGAAATCCCCAAGGAGTTGGGTAACCTCGAGCAATTGCAAGACTTGGGTCTGAGTCACAATTCGCTTACCGGTGAAATTCCCAAGGAGTTGGGTAACCTCGCGCAATTGGAAACCCTAAACCTGAGCGGCAATTCGCTTACCGGGAAAATTCCTGACGAGCTGGGCAACCTCTCACAATTGAGACATTTGATCCTCTTCGATAACGTCTTTACGGGCAGGCTGCCAAGGAGTCTCATGCAGCTGACAAATCTGGGGTTTCTGTTATTTAGCGGCCAGGACCTTTGCGCACCTGGAGATTTTGCGTTTCAGATGTGGCTCAGTAGTATCCGGTATGCGTATGGTCCAACCTGCGCCGGATTCTATTTTACAGATAGCGTGGCGGTTCAATCATTTCCTCGCGCGCAGCCCATTGTCCCAGTCGTCTTGCCAGAAGCTACAGGAGGGACGCCACCGGTCAACTATACGCTGACACCCATATTGCCGACAGGATTAGCCTTTGACGAAGCCAGCCGCACCCTTAGTGGGTCGCCGACGGTAGTCACGCCAGCCACGCCCTATACGTACAGGGCCACCGATGCGGACGGGTCCACGGACAGCCTGTCCTTTAGCATAGAGGTGTTTTCTCCGACCAGTGCCGAGCATGAATCTTTGCCGGAAGCGTTCGCCTTGCATGGCAACTTTCCTAATCCCTTCAGGCACACTACGCAGCTGCTGATGGATCTCCCGTGGCCCGCCCGCGTGACGGTTGAGGTGATAGATGTGATAGGTCGCCGCGTACTGACGACGCCTTCGGCTGATCTGACTTCCGGGTGGCAACGCAGCGTAAACCTGAGCATGGCGGGGCTGCCCTCGGGGCTATACCTGTACAGGGTGCATGCGTCATTGCCGGGCGGCCGCGTTGTGCACGCGGGGCGCTTTGTGCACATCCGTTAAAGGATCGGTGCACATTTGCCGCCATGTCCCCAGCGTGACCGTCCCACGGATATAGGGATGGCTTTCGCATTTGAGTTAAGCGGGCAAATGACCGGACCGGTTGCTATACCCCAGAAAAGTCGCGGAAGCCGAAATAATGCAGAACGTACTTAATCTTGGCTGCCTTGCCTGGACCGAAACCTGGCAACGCCTTTATGCGATTCTCAACCGCTTTTATAGGGGCGCCGTCGTTCCACAGACGCTCAGGCTTGCCAGCATATTCGTCTACGATAACACGTGCAACTTTCTGTGTTGTGTCAGACATCTTGTTGGAGAACCGGTGCACAGCTGGTGATTGAGCAAAAACATCACGCAACGCCTCCTCATTCATATTGGCTATTGCCTCCAGATCTAGGTGGCCTAGACGGTCATATAATCGTTTAGCTCCCGTGAAGGCAACCTCTGCGCGTACACGCTGGTCATACAAAAGACCGAGTAGGGCGGCCGTTGGGCTTGCAGCAATAAAAGCGTCTTCGTCTGCATCTCCGGTCAACGTTCCTTCGGTCATTAACCGGTCCATCATTCGTCCGAGACCGCCGCCTACTTCGCTGTGATCAATGTGTTGAAAGTGCATGGTAATTAGATGTTGCTTTTTTTTTGCCAAGAAGTGCCGTTCGGGCTGTCCTTGATTTCGATGTTCATGGCCAATAGCTCGTCGCGAATCTTGTCTGCGAGTTTAAAGTTGCGTGTTTTTCGAGCCTCTGAACGTGCCTGGATAAGCTCTTCAATCTTGGTTGTAAGAGGGTCTACATCGGGTGCTTCCGATACAGCTTGCGTTTCATTGGGATCTGCAGACAATATTTTCGTAGTGGGTACAACTCCCAGCAAGTCTGAAATCCCACACATAAAGTTGTAGGCCCGCTCGTCCAGTTGATCTTTGTGGCCGAGGATAATACGTACTCCGTCAAGTGCCTGGGCAATTGCGGCAGGGGTATTAAGATCGTCCAGTAAGGCATTCAAGACAGACTGATATCTGTCTTCCAGTGTTTTTCCAACTGTCGACGCTTCGTTAGCTCCTAGGTCTCGGGCGCGTTGGGTTAATTTGAACGCTTCGCTGAATCGCGCTACATGTCGCTCACTATCCCGAAGTGTCGAAAAAGTGAAATTAAAAGGCTTGCGGTACTGTCCGCTAATCAGCGCAAGGCGTACGGCCAGAGGTGCAACGCCGCGATCATTAACCAACTCTCTCACCGTATGAAAATTACCGAGTCGTTTGGACATTTTGCGTCCTTCCACTTGGAGAAAGCGCGTATGCACCCAATGCCTGGAAAACGGACGGTCAGTCAGGGCTTCGGCCTGGGCAATCTCACACTCATGGTGAGGAAAGATCAGATCTTCTCCACCAGCGTGCAGGTCAATTTCCGGTCCAAGGTAGGCCTGGGCCATAACTGAACATTCAATATGCCATCCGGGGAATCCCCATCCCCAAGGGCTGTACCACTGCATGAGATGTTCGGCATCCTTTTTCCACAGCGCAAAATCACGCGGATCCTTTTTTTCGGGATCCACCACGACATCTCGGACCGCTAGTTCAAGTGACTCAGCTGCTTTGTTGCCCGACAGACAGCCGTAGTTCGGAAAGCTTTCGACGGAAAAGTAGACGCCGGACGAAGTCTGATACGCAGCGCCGCGGGCCAGCAGTTGCTCAATCGTCTGAATCTGCTCTCGAATATGCTCGGTTGCCCGTGGTCGGACATCCGGTTCAAGAAGGTTCAAGGTAAGCCAGTCAGATTGCAAGGCCGACGAATAGTGACGACTGAGATCCCAGACATTAGCGAACCGCCGACCTTCCTTGGATTGCAGTGAGCGTGCCATACGGTCCTCCCCGGATGGATCCGTCGTGTCGTCATCAGTTAGATGTCCAACATCCGTGATATTGGTCACATAAGTGGTTTTCCAGCCAATGGCCCGTGCGGTTCTCAGTATGAGATCTGCGGTCAGAAAAGATCGGAAGTTTCCAATATGCGCATAGGAGTAGACGGTTGGTCCACAGCTGTAGAAGCGCAAATGACCAGGTTCAATTGGAATCAGGGGATCAACCTGGCCGGTTAATGTATTGAAAAGCCGAAAATCTTTACTCATGGATGGCGCTACGAAGCACGGTATATAACGTAATTATTACGCCTCGGTGCCATTAATAGCGGACTCAATACCTTGACGGAGGATCGTCTGAAGGTGAAATTTTACGGCGTTCGTAAAACCCGGCAGATCACTCAGGCGCACACCCCACAGATCGTCACTGGATAGCACATCCTCAACAAAGCTGGGAATCATTTTATCGTCCGTTGGCCACCAATCAAAGAATCGTGCTGCATGGTCATCATAAATAGGGTATAATTGCCCATTGAGCTCGCCCTGCACTATACCATCCGCTTGCGAAGTTCCCCGCATGAACCGAAGCCAAGCGGCAAACCCTAATGCAATGCGTTTTGGGGTGGGTCCATCGGGGTAGCGTGTATAGTGATCAAGCAATGTCGGAACAGCCCGGTGTCGCAGTTTTGTTGTTGATTGCAGTGTAATATCAATTAGCCGGTGATACATGTACGGGTTTCGCCAGCGCTCGAGCACCTCGTCTATATAAGGATTTACAGTACTAGGATCCACGGGGAGTACCGGTCCAATTTCGTGCCGCAAGAGGGATTCAATAAAATTGCTTACCCCGGGAT
>JAJEDR010000081.1 GCA_022821385.1 Rhodothermales bacterium | reverse complement strand
CTTGCCACCAGACAGGTTCAAGACCAACGTCTCTCCCTGATAGCCATTCAGATCCAGATAGTAAACATTTACTTCCTCTCTGTTATCCGGTGATGTCACCTGGACATTATGGGCTCCTGGTTCAAGCGAGATGTATCTGGTTGCCGAATTGAAGCTGAAGTTGTTCGCCAACAACTTCGTCGGAGTCATATTATCGGCAGGATCCAGAACTCGTACGTCCACATCTCCCAGATCACCAGATCCATGGACCAGGATCGCATCTACCATGTTATCCACCGAAGAGCGGAGCTTGGTATTGAGAATCTGGACTTTCGGATCGGCTACCGAACCATGAGCGATCACCGCGTAGTTCTGCTCATTCACGAGAGATGGCAATGGAATCTCAATGGGAGCGGCAGGAACACCAGGAGGAACAACCGGCATGACGGAAATCAAATGATCTCCTGCGGCATAGTGGCCGTAGCCAGTTGCGCTCTGGAAGTTAAGGCCTCCCATCAACTTGACACCATCAAGGAACAGGTCAACCGGGAATGGAAGCGGCAGGTTGTGGATGAACTGAATCCTTGCAAGTCCACCCGTCAACGGATCCATATGGATCGGATTCTCAATCCCATTCGACGCAACCCCCAGGATTGCACACATTCCAATCTCCACGCTCTGCTGCGTGAGATTCAAGATGCCATTCACGTATCCGTTTTCAGCAAACGAATTTTGATCTGTCCCGACGATCGGCATCCCCGCCACTCTCGCATTACTCCAATCACAGGCCGATTTCATCATCACGGAGATACTTGAAGGGGTGGAACCGGGGGGCTTGCTGACGTTCGCGATTAGATTTCTTGGCCTCCTGCAAGACAGGTGCTAGTTTATTAAGGAGCCGGACGCATTGCTCCTGCCGCGCTTGTCGTGCCTCGTCCACTTGTCGGAGGATTTCGGAAGCTCGGTCAGCTACAGCCATAGAGGACGAATCAATTGCACGAAAAGACCGAGGTATAACTCTTGAATGGTAAGTTATGCCCTAAATGTCCGAAAATATGGCGCAGTGCCAACGAAAGCGACAGAACCTTGAGATCTGGTGTGTCGCTATTCCCAGTATGAGTTTTCCAAACGAAGTGAGCCTTTCGATTGGAATACTTACGCCGAATTAACCCATCTGAAGCCAGTAAATCGCGACGGTCTGAGATAAAAGACCCGAAAAAGGACACGGGTGATATCTATACGAATCATCGCAGTAGGAATGAAAAACTCCCGTAGGGAGAATCATCAGATCTTGCAGGTATTTCAGGATGGTGCAAATGGATTCGTAGCAGGTTCAGCCAGAATTTTTTCGCAGCCCCGGAAAAATAAAACATTACGTATCAGGTAACGGTTAGGCGTACCATTATGGGCATTCCCTTTAGGACTCGAAAACTCCAATAAATCTTTACGAAGCCAAGCGAACTAAAAAGATCTTATGGGGCCAGAAATGAGAGAGCGATAAAGGCCCGGCTCATCGTCCTACATAAGGCTCCCAACCTATCAAGGGTGCCGACGATTCCTCCAGAACGGAGACATCAACTTAAGGGAAAAAGAAAAGCGCAATTTGCAGTTGATCTGGTTCATCCATATCGCCTGATCTTTGAAGCCGACCACGAGCCGGTTCCACTAAAGGATGATGGTGGAATTGATTTAGAGCAGGTTACAGCAATTACAATACTTGAAGTTCGCGACTATCACTAGCCGAAAAAGAAAACGGAAAAATGTCGAAGTCGAGCTATAAATGGAAGCCAGAATATCCGATTCCGCCAGGTTTGGTTCTCCGGGAACATCTCGAAGCGCGCGGTTATTCTCAAGCCGAATTTGCACGTCGCTGCGGACGTTCGCCCAAGCTAATTAGCGAAATCATTGCGGGCAAGGCACCGCTTGAGGCAAAAACTGCATTGCAGTTTGAAAAAGTTCTCGGCCTAGATGCCGAAATTTGGATTGGCATTGAATCCCAGTATCGGCTTTTTTTGGTTCAGGAGGCAGAAGCCGAGAAGATGAAAGCTGATACCGAATGGGCAAAGACCTTTCCGATTCGTGAGTTAGTCAAACGTGGTTGCTTCTCGCGTCCAGATTCAGATGCTGAACGTGTCTTAAAGCTACTTATATTTTTCTGTGTCGCTTCCAGAGATGCTTGGACGACTAAATACAGCCATGCCAATACCGCATACAGGCACTCACCCAAGTTTACGAGTAGCGAGGAGGCTATTGCCACTTGGCTCCGGCTCGGTGAAATTGAAGCCGACCAACAAGAATGTGCACCTTATAACAAAGGTCAATTCCAGAAGGCGGCTCTGCGCATCCGTGGTCTGACCCATGAGCCATTTGACAATGCTTTGCAACAGACACAAAAGTTATGTAACGAGGCCGGCGTTGTGTTTGCGCTGATAAAGCCGCTCAACAATATGGCTCTCAGCGGTGCGGCCTGGTGGTTGTCTCCAAGAAAAGCAGTTATTCAACTGACTGCCAGACACAAAACAGCTGATCATCTTTGGTTCAGCTTCTTCCATGAGGCGGCACACATATTGCTTCATAGCAAGAACGCGATATTTGTAGACGAGAATAATGGGGGCGGTACGGAGCAGGAATCAGAGGCAAACGAATGGGCATCCAACATGCTGATTCCAGAGGTGTCGTGGAAACGTATTTCTCAAGCCTCACCGCTCAATGCACGAGTTGTCAAGGAGTTCGCACAGGAGCAGGGCATCGCTCCAGGGATAGTTGTTGGTAGACTCCAGCACGAGGGTATTCTAAATTGGTCTCATTTGAATTATCTCAAGATGCACTTAGATTGGGATTCTTAGGATCACAGAAAAATCACCCTACTGGGGGATTCTTGGGTAGGTAAGCATAAAGAAGTCCGATTCTCGTTCGTCAGCCTGGCTCATTTCAATCTTATTCAGTGGCTCAAATCGTTCGGAATACTCAGGTTACGCTCACTCGGTTATTTTGGTTTGGAATTCGAGCCAGGCGAGGAGGGAAGTCCAGATAGGAGTTGCAGTAGAATCCCAAAAACGATACCTTATGAATAAGGGTCAGCACTGCCTGCAGCCTCACTGCTTAGATGCAACAACCAGAAATTGAATCCGCGATTGCACCCTGTGATTCCTCGGAGAATATGCTGGCCCTTATGCCGGAAGGGGGTTTCACGTACTGGCCAACGGCCGGCGTAGTTTCAGGCGGGTTTAGTATACGCTGCATCCGTCCCATCAGTAACTGGAGCTTCGGTAACATGGCAGCGCGGTGCTCTAATGCCGGGGTTTGGTACCGGGCACTCCTAATACCTGTCATAGTATTGCTTTCTACTCTCGCGCCTTGGCAGGCGCAGGCCCAGAACTCATTAGAGGACGACTGGCTTGTCTTGGTGGCGCTCTATGATTCGACGCGTGGAGGCTCGTGGCAAAACAACGACAACTGGTCCAATGCGACGGACACGGTTCCGGACGCTCAAACCTTGGACAGCTGGTACGGCGTCACGGTGGACATGCAAGCAGGTCGTGTTTCGGAACTCAGATTAGACGAAAACGATCTCATTGGCAAGCTTCCTCGTCAAATCGTCAAGCTCACTCACCTCAGGTATCTATCCCTGCGAGACAATTGGCTAGATGGCGAGATTCCGTCGGAGATCGGCAAGCTTAACCAGTTGAAATATCTCTCCCTTTGGAGTAATGAATTCGAGGGAGACATCCCAGCCGAGATCTGGACACTGACGGAACTCAAAGTGCTCAACATTGGAGATAACTATGACCTGGGGGGATTCATTCCACCGGAGGTTGGCAACCTCACCGCACTGGACACTCTAATTGTGAACTGGGGTAAGGTATCCGGCGGATTGCCGGAGGAAATCGGCAACCTCACTAATCTGCGGTTATTGGAAATTCAGCAGAATCAACTGGTTGGCAAGCTTCCTTTAAGCATGACGAGTATGTCTCAGCTGGCGCACCTCAATTTTGAGGGACAGGAACTTTGCGCTCCCCGGGCGGCGGCATTTCAAGCATGGCTGGCCGGAGTGAACGAGGTATACGGTTCGAACTGCCCCGTGGATAGATTGCCGTCTCACCTCGGAGCAAGGATCGAGTGCGCGGGCGGAAAGGCGGGCGAATTTGAGTGTGATGGTGTCGATTTGCTCTCCCATTTGTCGAAGAAGGAGATTGGTGCGGAGCACCGCATTCTGCTAAATGATATCTGGGGATGGACCGACGCGGAAACCAATCAGGAGTATGCGCTTGTGGGAAAGGAGAACAGTGTAGCCATAGTTGACGTTACCGACCCGGTGAACCCGCTATACCTAGGTTCCCTCCCATCGCATGATCCCGATGCCGTGGCTATTTGGCGCGACATGAAGGTGTACGGCAACCACATGTTCGTTGTCGCGGACGCCATAGGCTCTCAAAATGGCATGCAGGTCTTCGATCTCACCCAACTGCGCGGCGTGGACCGCGCCAGCCTTCCAGTCACATTCATCGAAACTGCAAATTACCAGGAAATTGGGAGTGCCCATAACGTGTTTGTGCATGAGGAGACAGGATTCGCCTATCTAGCGGGCAGCAGAGGCGGTAGGGACCGGTGCGGCGTTGGTCTGCACATAGTAAATGTCCAGGACCCGATGAATCCGACGTTTGCGGGCTGCCACCACGAGCCGCAAGTAGGTCGCTCTTTCACCCCCGGATACGCGCACGATGTGCAGTGCGTCATCTATCGCGGTCCAGACGCAGCGTATCACGGCAGAGAGATCTGCGTAGCTCCCGGAGAGACGGCAATCAACATTGTGGATGTCACCGACAAATCCAACACGTTGTCGGTCGCGGTAATGACGTATCCGCTCGTTGCTTATTCACACCAGGGATGGTTTACGAATGATCACCGATACTTTATAGCAAACGACGAGTTGGACGAAGCCAATTTTAGGGACAATTTTACTTTTCGAGGCACGCGGACGCTGTTTTGGGATCTGGAGGACCTAGACGACCCTGTCCTGTTGATGGAGTATTTCAGTCCGGTGAAGACCATTGACCATAATCTGTACGTGCGCGGAAACTACGTTTACCAAAGCAATTACGAATCGGGCCTCCGGATCCTCGATATTGGAGACATCTCGAATCCGGTTGAGGTCGCCTACTTCGACACGGATCCCGCCTCCAACAGGGTTTCGTTTGAATACGGGGCATGGAGCTCTTATCCCTATTTCAAGAGTGGCATCGTAGTGGTAAGCAGTATGGAGCAGGGGCTGTTCGTGCTGCAACCCACGACGCTATCCATTACGGCGACGGAACAGGATGTAACGGTGCCGGAAGCCTTTTCCTTGCGTGGCAATTACCCGAACCCGTTTAATCCGTTGACCAGGATTACATTTGATCTTCCGGCTTCTGCGGAGGTAACGCTCCTGGTCTTTGATATGCAAGGACGCTTAGCCATGGCACTTCCGGGTCAGCGGTTTGGGGCCGGCGCTCGAAAATCAATAGAATTTAGTGGCGAAGGGCTTGCCTCCGGGACGTATGTGTATAGGCTGATGGCGGTAATGGAGCACGAAGCGGCTGTTCGGGCAGGGGTAATGACACTGGTACGCTAGTCGGAAGCGTTGCACCATTGGCGCAACAAACGGTTTATTAACTTTTAGTCCGGGGCCAAGATGCAGGCTTCCCCCTCCGTTTTCAGCATTCTACACTGTGAATCTAGACTCAATGCCCCCTGTACGTTGTTCAGGAGCGTAAGGTCTGCTATTCGGATCTGTTCTAATAGGGTTTTTTCGAGCGATCAATTGGATCAATTTACTCAATCTTCTTGCGCCCTCTCTCTGCTTCTACCTATGCCATTCGGAACCCAACGGTGACACTGATCCAAGTTAAGCAACGCCGGAAACCCCCTAAACCGAGGCAGTTAGGGCTCTGCTACGATCATGTCACATACTGTGAAAGCCATAGATACGCACAGAAATCAACGACCATGCGAAAGGGGTATCCGTGCCCCATCTGAAACAAGATACCGAGAATCACACCAGAGCGCCGATCTTGCGATCATTGAGTCCTTTCCCCGCCCGATCTCCTGGATGTATAAACGAAATCTCATCCTTGAACGCGTCTTGGCACTGTTTCATCGAATACAGGAACTTTATTAAACTCTGGATTAATGCGCCTGCAAGATCGTCCGCTTCAAGAATCTAACCTGACTCGAACATGAACCCGGCATTATCCATCAGTTTCCAGCATATGGACAAATGCCTCTCTAATTTCTCCCCTTCGCTCAGATATCAGAAAGTTTCCTCGCTTACCGTCTGTCCGGTAGTGGTTCGATGAATCGGATATTGTTGCCCCCATATTCTTTTTGCTCCAATTCTACCACACGTTTTTACTCGCAATTACAGCTATACAGCCCACTTCCCATGGCAGACTTTTACCCCTCTGTTGACAAAGTGCAATAACATGAGAGCGCCCCGGCGCTGTGCAGCACCGGGGCGCTCTTTTAGTAGTCGGACAATCTTGCCCGGCTACCTAATCAACACTCCTACTTCACCAGTGTCATGCGTCCAGTCTTCACATACTGACTCTCTGCTCCGGTTGCAATAATCCGGTACAGATACTGTCCTGATGCCAAGTTGGTCGCACTCAACTCCAAGGTCCGGTTTGCACCAGCTTCAACCTGCCTCGCTGGCAACGTCATCACTTGGCGACCCAACATATCTACCACCTGCAGGGTTACCTGCGCCGACTCCGGAAGATCAAACTGGATCCGTGTGGATGGATTGAACGGATTCGGATAGTTTCCATGCAGGGTGAATTCTGTCGGAATCTCTGGGCCTCCTTCTTCTTCAACACCCGTGACCACCTGTGAGAGAAATACGTCTCCGTTTGTTCTCACTCCCATAAATCCGAGATCATCCTTGCCACCAGACAGGTTCAAGACCAACGTCTCTCCCTGATAGCCATTCAGATCCAGATAGTAAACATTTACTTCCTCTCTGTTATCCGGTGATGTCACCTGGACATTATGGGCTCC
>JAJEDR010000004.1 GCA_022821385.1 Rhodothermales bacterium | reverse complement strand
CGCCAGACCGTACCCGTAGAGAAAGACCCGTAACCCGCGCCCCAAGTGGTTGCCTAACGTCTGGAATTCAGGCCGCGAAAAGTGGCCTGATAAGCGGCTTTTGTAGTGTTCAAATTTTCCGGGACACCCCCAATAACAGGCTTATACCCCTGCTAATACGGCTTTTCTGGCTTTCAGAAAGTTGCAACCTGTCGAAGTCATGACATCCAAAAGGAGGGGATGTGAGAAGATCAGTGTAGTCGTTGCTGATATTGCGAGGCTGGGATTCGTAAGGGTAACGCGGTTCCTCTTGCAGAGGGGGTACAGGGGAAGCCTCCCCTTGTCCCGATCTTTCTAAATGACAAGGTTCTATCGCTGATTAGCATAGTAGTTAGATACCGCGGTTGGCCGCAGAGACTATATACTACTTAGTACGCTTGTGCTGAACCCTTCATTGGTGGTGCGTGATGAACTGTTCAGCTCTGACATTCCTTTCGGCAGCTTCGTCTTTTAAGTGTCGCCAGGCAATCGTTCCAGAATTGTTCACTTTCTGATCTGAGCAATCAGGGATGGCTTGCGTGCCGTGTAACCGTGGTGTTGTGGCACAACCCTCAAAGGGCATGGATGCGTCCTTGCAACACTCCGACCAGGCCCAAAACAGGGGGACCCTCGGTTAGACACAGGAAGAGGCCTAGTCCTACGGGCACGTAATTCCCAAGTTTTCTAACGGTTATTGTCAGCAAGCTCTTTCGACTCTGAGACTTGACGTCCAAACAGCTTCCGCCATGAGGTAAACTCTGTGCGATAATTGAGACCCAGTCCAGTTTCGTTCGTGATGAGAGTTTCACTTAGGACATCCCCCTCACGTCGGTAAAAGACTTCCACGGCTACTGAAGGGCTTAATCGGATCTCCACAACGAATTCGCCTTCAAGGCCCTTGGAAACTGTTTCTTCAGCATTGAGTCCGCGGTACACACCTTCTCCGCGGATAATCAAACGCTCATTCAATAGTCTTATTGCAATCCCCGCAGCCACATCAAGGTCCTGTATAGCTTCGTCGCTCTGAACCCCCAGCGTAAAATCTGCTTGCGGAATAACCTGATTCAGGTAACGGTTGAGTTGGCTGGCCACGAGACTGGATACACTATTGACCGCAGAACTGGTCAAAATCCCACTGCGTGTGCCGTCTGCTGAAAGTAGAAATGAGTTCGTGAGCAAAACGCTGGTAGCGTGTTCCGCGGCAAGATCTGGTCGATTCAGATAGGAATCCAGCAGTGGCGTATCACTGATAGCTTCCTGTCGTTGATCAATCTCCAGCGCCAAATCAATCAACACTGCATTCAGTGTACCAGCAACATTCAAATTGACGAACAGCGGCAAACTAGTTTTAATTGATCCACCCACATCATCTGGTAGGCCGTTGCGTGAAGCGCGTGTGCGGTAGGCCGCTTCAATATCAAGCGCGGGATTAAGAGGTTCGCCGGTCCAGGTGATCGTGCCGGAATCTATCAGGAAGCGCCGTACAAACACCTCACCTGCCGTGAAAAGGTAGTCCCCGGAGGACAACTCAAAAGAGCCGAACGTTGCGACATCTCCGCCTGTTCGCTGGATCTGAACGCGGGCACTTCCGACGCCATTGATCACATCACCTAGCAACGGATCAATAACCAGGCGAATGGTTGATCCAGGGGGGCCCACGATATTGAGGTCCATATCCAGTCCGTCCCGAAACTCCCGCTCACCTTCGGGCCGCTCCGCCAAAATATTATCACGCTGCTGGAAGGAGGCCAACTGATCTTCAATGGGTCGCTCAGGATCTATATAGACGATGAATCCTGGGTCGCGAACAGAATCGGATTCACGAACCGGAATATATATCTCACTTTGTGGCGTTATGACCAGATTGTCCGAACGAAGGAAGGAAGTGTGAACAGGTCCGGTTAATGTTGCATCACCGGATACACGAATATCACCATAGAAGGCGAGGTCGCGCGTGTAGTTGACAACATTTAATATCTGTAATGCATCCACCTCCGCAAATGCATCAAAGGAGAGAAATCTAAAGCCGTTGAGATCAAGCATTCCAGAAAGATCGGCCGAACCACCATCCTCATCCTGTACCAGCAGTTCTTCCACAAGGATTTTGTCGTCGAGAAGCGTGATAGACGCATTAGCCTCATACGAGGTATTGAATTTTGGGATGTCAAAGTGGCCGTCTTTCCAAGTTAGTTTTCCGCCCAGCGTCAGATCGTCAGGACGGCCGTTAAGTGAAATTTGTCCGTTGAAGCCTCCCTCAAAATTTCCGAACCTCTTTAGAACCAGCTTCAGAAAAGTTGCATCAAGTCGCTGCACATCGAATGAAAAGTCAAGAGCACCGGTACTCTCTTTGCCGGGAACAATCATATTGCCGGTGAGCACTATTTGATTACTGGCATTCTCATATCCCGCTGGTGCAGATCGAATTGAATCCACGACCATGGAAACCTGCAGATTGGATTGACCGGGTAACAAGGTACTGGAGGCCTGTACCTGACCAACCACCGTTCTGTCGAACGTAAGCGTATCAACTCCCAAGGTACCTGTGATTTCAGGTTGCCAGAGTCCAGTCCACTGCAAATCTGCATTAATTTGCCCCCCTAGTGGTCGCCTTAGGTTGAATGTGCTCGAGAGATAATTCAAGTCTACGGCCTTTAGGCCAAGACTAAGCGTGTCTGTTGGCAGGCTTGATAGACGGCCGTGAACAGTAATTGCTTGTACTTCATCGAGAGAAGGTCTGATGTTTTCGAGGCGAAATGAGGTAATTACAGTTGCATCAGCAAACAGGTCAATACTCGCAGGCTGAGATGTTTCCCATGTGGTTTCCTCAAGTGGGAGCACTACCTCCTGAATCTGGATGCGTGTTCGATCTGGGAGGAGTCGGATGTTTGATAAAAGATGTCCAGGCTGAGTTGTATTTCTGCCGTATGCACTAATGTTTACTGTTCCTGTTTGCCCGTCCTGCTTAATCAGCATTTCGGGTTGCAGGACAGCTATTCCGCCACGGGTCAGAGAGTCAGCTGACAGGCTGAGATCAATCTGCCATGATGATTCCAGCGTCTGGTTAAGATCCGCCTCAAGCGTGAATGCACCTCTGGGTTGGTACGTTGTAACATTGCCAAATACCAGAACGTCATCCTGAATCTGAGAGTGCAAGCGAAGTTTATCAGAACCCGCCCAAATGTTTGCTGCGCCCTGGATGCTGCTCGAAAGCTCGGGCAGCATGGGAAGCAGTGCACTGGTGGCTGGATGTGAAAGCAGCCTCCAGCTTACATCCAGATCCAGTGAGGTTAGTTGGGCGGATGTCAATACTTCCTCTATCTGGAAGGCGGCGTTGAGTTGATCCGGCGAGGGTCCACTTGCATATGTCTCCGGTGGATTGTCTTTTAGTTTGGCAGCAAATCGGTCAAATACTTCAGAAATTGCACCGATCCATGCGTTCCCGATACTTTCGAGCAGATTTGCATGAAGTGCACCCGAAGCTTCAAGGTTTAATACGTCTCCTCCAATGATCAGGCGCGGGCCCATAGCTGCTGGATCGGTTACAGAAATAGACCATTGAGTAGGGGGAGCAGAGCGTTGCAGGTCATTCCAGTTGACTGTTGATGAGTCGGTTTGAATCTCTAGCGCGGCGGAGAGTGTAGCCAATTCGGTTCCTGATCCACTTAGCGTCCAGGCCGCATTTATGCCTGTTTCCAGTTCAGGGATTGCAAGAATTTTTCCGAGATCAACCCCTGTCAAGTTGCCCTGAGTTTCGTATGAGAGGACGCTGTCGGCCCAGGAGGCCATAAGATCGGTTTCGAGGAGAGCGTCTTGCTCTAATGCAAAGCCATTGAGATCTAATTGGTGGTCGACGACAGTTCCCGCAATCCAGAGACTGTCTAGCGAACGGTCGGCGATCGTAGACGGAGCAATAGCGAGCGAGGTGTACAGAGATGGCTTTTGAATCCCCTTCCCTTCAATCGTGAACTGACCATTGATGGCGCTGCTAAGCACTTGTCGGCCTGTATGGCTGTGTAAGTCAACCGCCGTTGCTGTTAACTGTGCGGCGTAACTCCATGTTGTGTCATGAAAGGCTGATATTTCGAGTTGTCCGCGACCACTTGCTTCGTCGGCAATATCAAGCGTTCCAGCAATTTGGGTACTATCAACAGTTTTCAGGCCTCTCAGTTGGCCCTCAAGTTGTATGGGTCTCTCGCCCCAGGTGTTTATGCCAAGGAGGGCATGCGCATCCGTCGGATCCAACACGCTGGGTCCTACCGCAGCGTTGAATGATAGCTGGTCTCTGTCGAAGTTGATGTCTGAGGAGTTCAGGACAACTTGTGAGCGTTTCGTTTTCGCGCTGAGATCTTTCAGATTCCATTGACTGCCGTCACGTTCTACGTCAACGCTCAGGGACAGCGAGTCTGGAAGTATCAGTTTCGGGACGATAGCATTGGCAAAACCAGGGGTAATGAAACTGCGGGCCAACGAGAGGTTTACGAATTGTTCATCACCGAAGTATACACCTACAACCTCAGCTTCATTCAGCGAACTTGACAGCTGCAATGTGTTTACGTGCAATAGCCCATGCTCTAGCACCAACTCTCCTACAGCTTCCACCTGAAGTGTGTCAATTGAAGCTTCAAACGAATTAATTGTAAAGAGTCGCCTGCCGGGATACAGTCCGATCTCACTCTGGAGTGACAGGTTGGATACATTGGCTGCAGCCAGATCGAATAGCCATCCCGACTCAACTGCGGGCGGCGCGTGTTCTTCATAGGATACGTTAAGGGTTCCTTCAGTGATGGAGATTTGTGTAGACTCAAATGTCCATGCTTCCGTTCGATCTCTCTTCAGTACAGTGGCCAAATTCCAGGTACTGTCCGCGCGATACTCAAGATTTAGTGAGGGGCGTACAATGTTAAGTGCGCGCAGGTCTATTGTACGGCTGAGCATTGCCCACCAACTTGGCTGGCCGGTTATTTCCTCTGCGCGTAGCCAAAGTTGATCTTTTTCGTCATAAAACTTCACATCCTGAAAACGAACGACAGGGCGGAAGTTGCCGGAAATATTACCTATGGCAAGGCGGCCATTGAAGGTTTCGGCAAATCTGAGCTCGAGTTCCTGGCGCAGGGAGTCACGCCCTACTTCTGTGTGTGTAAGGCCAAGGTATACAAGGAAGCTGCTTGTAAGAAAGAATGCTGCGGCTGCTCCAAAGTATTTCAATACCGTTCCTTTTTTGCGGGTATTCGTATCGGGTTTAGGTTCTGAAAAGGGCTTGTGGTTCACGAGAAGTCACCACATCTAATTGTTGCTCATGACAATGTGCGTCGCAGTGCATAGGCTATCGTCCTGTTCGAAATGGAGCTGCAGGTAATCCCTCAACATTAGTAAGATTAGCTGTATCCGGATTGTCTGCCCAGGCATAGCGTACTGCGACCGGGTTTGGTATGTCAGGATGAGAGACAACGACCGAGTCCCCTTGAATCTGGGCTTCTGCCCAGACAAAGACCTCGTCCGGTCCCGAAATAGCAAACCCTCCAAGAGGACCGTCACGTGAGACAAGTCCTCCACCAGTGTGATCAAACGTGATATAGATCTTCCCATTTTCTATGAGGTGGTCACGATAGATTGGGCCCGAGTATACCAGTTCGTCTCCGTATACGAGGTTTCGTGCCCAAAGTGCAAGCCGATACCCCACGTCCTGCTTATTTCTGGGATGGATATCATCGGCTTCGCCAATATCCAGCGTGATGGCCTGCCCCACTTTGGGCAGCTCTAGTGCAGCAGCCTGCGACTCGCGAATAATGGCCCAATTACTCTCTCCCGGTTCTTCTTGTGCTGCACGAAAGCTGGCCAAAGACACAAACAGGAAGGGAGCAGCTGCATTATCCCATAGCTCACGCCATCTCAGAATCATCGACTGGAATTGGCCGGCGTACGCAGTTGCAGTTTCGGGATCGTTTGCGTTAGACTCCCCCTGATACCATATGAAACCTGTAACGGGGTAGTCAATAATCGGGTGGATCATCGCATTGTAAAGCAGCGTCGGCTGCTGATTGGGGTTACCTCCCGGGTTAATCTGGAATTGTCCAACTCTGATTTTCCACATTCCCTCCAGTTGCACCTCACCCCCTGACCACTGCAGTGCTAGAGGGTAATCCCCAACAACTATGCCCCCGTTGCCGCCTGTATCATGTACCCGCACGGTCAGTTGATTGGTACCGGCACTTAGAACACCCTCCGGAACAGTGTAGGCTCGTTCAACCATATACCGGCCAGTTTCGCCCACTAGTTGACCGTTAATCCATGTCATGTCGCGATCATCCACATTGCCGAGACGCAGTACCGCATCAGCAGGTACGGACTCGAGTTCAAAGGTGGTACGATACCAGGCGATACCATTCAACCCTTCCAGTCCGCCAGCTTCCCATGTACCCGGTACGGCAATTTCCATCCAATCCGATGCGTCCAGCTCGGGATCGGCCCAAATGGGATCTTCATCGTCAAAGCCAGGATCTGTGTCAGCAGATGCACCATGTTCTTCGGTGTAAACCTGCATCAGACTATCTGCACGAGCCCGTGGAGCATCCAGGATCTGCGCGATTTGCGCGTCATCCATTTCAAGTGCGGTGGGGTCCATCCATGCCTCTACCCTACTTCCACCCCATGAGGTATTCAGAATGCCGATAGGAATATCAGCTGCTGCTCGGAGTTCTCGGGCGAAGGAGTATCCAACTGCCGTGAATGCAGCCACATGCTCTGGATTGGCATGATGCCACTCACCACCTGCGAGCGTGTCTTCGGGATCATAGGACCAGGTGCGGGGGACTTTGTAATGACGCAGGAGTGTATCATCAGCAGATGCGATTTCATTTTCGGCATCAGCTGAATTTGCCACGGTCCACTCCATATTGGATTGTCCTGATGCGATCCAGACATCCCCAAACATGATATTTTCAGCGATCAGGGTATCAGTGTTCGTCGTTACCATGAGTTGGTGTGGTCCGCCAGCGGGACGTGGTTCCAATTCGACCATCCAGGTTCCATCTCCTGCTGCCCGAACAGATTGTTCGGCGTAGTCCAGGGAAACGGTGACAGTGGTGCTTGGTGCGGCGGTTCCCCAGACGGGAACAGTTGTATTGCGTTGCAGCACGGCACCTGTACGAAAAAGTTTGTTAACGGTGAGCGGTTCATTGCTGCTCGGACCGCCGCATCCGGTGAGGCAGATGAGAAAGAGTGTAAAAGCAAGTGTGGAGCGCATAGGAATTAAGGGCGATTAATTCAGCAAGATAAAGAATCTGAAGTCGTACTGGGGGCATGGCGCCGCAATGAACCGGTAATTCATTGATTGCACTTGCGATCTCGGCGTCGGGAAGGTCAGCTTCCGACTTCTATCCTGCCCCATTGAGAAGCAAATTCACTTGATTTATTGGCAGCTTGTTCCACCCGAGAGGATGACTGTCGCAGCTTCAAGAACCCCCAGACCTTGCTCTGTAATTTATTAGGTTCCGAGAACGTTTTTCGAGAAGCTCTATAGCAGAAGTTGTATTTCCTATGGTTTCTTTCTACGGAGACCAGCACGGGGTATTACTTGGACTATTTACGATTTTCTCGCGATAGCTTCAGCCGCAGGCTGTTTGTACAGAAACCCCCAAGTGAGTACAATTGACTATGAAGATTAAGACCACGCCAATATAAAACGAAATCATGCACACGCTCGCAAGCACATTTAACAGCATCTAATACCCGCATGTCTGGAGGGGGCAGCTCACTAGTTCACGCCTACAAAGCGGTTGGGGACACGCCCATTAAGAGGTAGTTTCAGCTGTGCAGGATGCAGCTGCAAAGGGAACGAGTTTTGGACCCTCTACCGAGCATGAATCGGCCCTGTAGATAAGGAGCAGACGGTTATGTGCATCGAGAAACTCATCAACGGTAGTAGGAATATTTTCCTGTTTACCGTATCGCAGTATGTCATGGATCATAGTACAGGAAGGTGGCTCCAATCTTCTCATAACATTGACGCAACCCGACAGCGCCGGTCAACGTGAGTATAAATGGCACACCAACAACCGGATAAATTGCGAATGTTTAGTCATCTGTATTTTCCGGTTGGACGAAGCGGTATTTGATGATCAGGGGGTTGCCTAACTCGCCATCGGGGAGTCGTTCGTGTTCCTCTCTGTCATACATGTAGCCATGTCCTGCTGCTATCGGCACGACAGTGGTGATCGTACTGCGAGGAGGGAATTGTCCGGCATTGCTAACAACACCAATACCTACAATAAAGGATTGATTGTCCAGACCTGCTGGACGCCATCGGTCCCACAGACGATAATGAGCGACCATGCGTGTTTGGCGGGTCAAAGCAAAAACGCCGTACAGTGAGGGGTATTTCATCCATTCCTCTCTTTGTTGATCTCTTGACCAGTTCTGGGGTAGATCCCGTGGTCGGTCAACGAAGAATATTGGGCGTTGCAGCGTCAATTCTGCCTTAGCATATGCCGGCATTGCATCCACGCTTTCCTGATAGGCGAAGTATGGTCCATCGTCAAAACAAGCAATGCTGCGTCCCCGTGCTGCCAAACGTCCGTCATTGAGCTCACGAAAGACTGTCGGTTTTACGGGGATATCTTGCAGTTTCACGAGTTTGGATGAGTACACGACCAGTGAAGCATCCGAGGATGCCATCGCCACAGGGGTATAGAAGAAGAGGGAGTCGTTGTGCGCGCAGGAATTCCAAAAGGGTACGGGGGTGCTTAACACTGTACTGAAACAGCTCCCGTCGGGATTAAACACTACTGCACCGTATGAGAGTTGTGTGGTAATGATCTTGCCTTCGCTCATGAACAACGAATTCCAGGGATTGAATTCATCCCTTCCAATGAGACATTTAAGGGGGTCGTACGTCCTGATGTGTTCACCCGTTGGGGAGAACAGGAAGACGCTGTCTCCGATGCTATCGGTGATCAGGAGATTTCCCTCTGGATCGGTATCCATAAACGAAATCCGGCCTATAATCACGGAGGGATCCAGACGGATGGTATCCTCAAGGACGAACAACTCTTCAAAGGGCACCAGCGGTGGCTCCACAACTAGATATTGCGGATCAGACGAGCACCCTCCGAGCAACACGGTTACCAGTAGTAGGAATATCCCCCCGCTTACCGTACCGCGGTAAGTCATGGACCGCAGTACAGGCAGGAGGCTTCTATCTTCCCAGAGATTGTACAGCAATTGCCCTCCTCCTCGCTGCAATCGCCGGAACAGCCCACTTCTAGGTTGCATTGTTTGCCGCAGTCAGGGTTTGGCTCCTCAAAGAACTTCTCGGTTGGTACAACATTGGCTTCAATGTGCGCAAGGATTTGTTAAATGAGTGCGGACACGAAAATCGTGCAGATGATGTCTGAGAGCGCACACTGAAGGCGAGTTATTGCGACAGATAAACGGAAGGTCATTACGTGCTGGGGTGACCAAGGGGCCAATAAAGTACAAAAGTCTACCCTTATTGCAGCACCGGTGGACGGAGCTCGACAGGTTTGTTGAAGATGTGTGTTATGATCCGAGACCCGGCCATTGCCACTTGAAGTGTAGGCATGCCCATCGCACGCAAATTGAGCGTGGAATCCTGAGATACGAGGAAAGGGGAGATTGTCTGACTTACTCGTCGTAGAAGCAATGATTCGTAGAGCCCCTGATCAACTCCGATGGAGAGATCAGCATAGGTTGCGAGAACAGGGTAATCGGGAAGATTGACTGCTGACTTCTTTTTTGACCAGTAGCGAAGCAAATTCACTTGATTTGATGAGCAGCTTGCTCCACCCAGGAAGATGACGATCGCAGTATCAGGAACACTTAGCCCTTGCTCTGTAATTGGGTTGCGGGAGCGTGTTTCGAGAAGTTCTGTGACAGAAATTGCGCGCCCTATAAGGGGCGAAGTGTCGTAGGCATGGAGCGATTTCGGTGGAACAGATTTCGCGTCCGTATACCAAAGACGTAGCCCGAAAATGCCAGCCAACGTGAGAATAAATGGCACACATTACCACAGGACAGATTGCGAATGATTAGTCATCCGTATTTTCTGGTTGAATGAAGCGGTATTTGATGATGAGGCGGTTACCGAATTCGCCATCAGGGAGCAGTTCGTGTTCCTCTGAGTGATACATGTAGCCATGTCCTGCTGCTATCGGCGCGACGGTGCTTATTGTGCTGCGAGCAGGGAATTGCCCGGTGTTGCTAACAATGCCGATACCCAAAAAATAGGATTGATCGTCCAGAGCTACTGGACGCCAGCGGTTCCACAGCTTAGAATGTGTGACCATGCGTGTTTGGTTGGTCAAAGCAAAAATGCCGTACAGCGAGGGGTATTTCATCCACTCCTCTCTTTGCTGATCTCTCGACCAGTTTTGGGGTAGATCCCGTGGTCGGTCAACGAAGAATTTTGGGCGTTGCAGCGTCAATTCTGCCTTAGCATATGCCGGCTGGGCATCCATGCTTTCCTGATAGGCGAAGTACGGTCCATCGTCAAAACAAGCAATGCTGCGTCCTGTTATTCCCATACGTCCGTCGTTGAGCTCTGGAAAGGCGGTCGGTTTAACGGGGATATCATGCAGTTTCACGAGTTTGGACGAGTACACGACCAGGGAAGCATCCGAGGACGCCATCGCAACGGGGGTGTAGTAGAAGAGAGAGTCATTGTGTACGCAGGAATTCCAAAAGGGTGTGGGCGTGCTTTGCACTGTACTGAAACAGCTCCCGTCGGGATTGAATACCACTGCGCCGTATGAGACGTGCGTGGTCATGATCTTGCCTTCGCTCATGAACAATGAGTTCCAGGGGTTGAATTCCTCCCTTCCAATGAGACACTTAAGGGGGTCGTAGGTCCTGATGTGTTCACCGGTTGGAGAGAACAGGAAGACACTGTCACCGATGCTATCGGTGATCAGGAGATTTCCATCTGGATCGGTATCCATAAATGATATTCGGCCTATAATCACGGAGGGATCCAGACGGATGGTGTCTTCAAGGACGAACAACTCTTCAAAGGGTATCAGTGGCGGTTCCACAACTTGATACTGCGGATCGGACGAGCATCCTCCGAGCAACGCGGTTACCAGTAGCAGGAATAATCCCCCGTTTACCGTGTCGTGGTAAGTCATGGACCGCAGTACAGGCAAGAGACTTCTACCTTTCCAGGGATAGTACAGCAGTTGCCCTCCTCCTTGCTGCAACGGCCAGAACACCTTATTTCTGTGCATCCTTTTCCACAGCATCGTTTATCCTTGGGAGGGTTCTTGGGTTGGCATAACATTGGTTGCAGTGTGTGCAAGGTATTGTTGAATGAGTGCGGATACTAAAATCGCTCGCACGATGCCTGTGGGTGCAAGCAGGAGGCGGTTTTTTGCTACAGATGAACGGAAGATGATTACGTGCCTGGGTGACCAAGGGGCCAACAAAGTACAAAAGTCTGCCTTTATTGTAGCGCCGGTGGACGGAACTCCTCAGGTTGGTTGAAGATGTGTGATGATCCCAGACTCGGCTAATACAACCTGAGATGTAGGGATGCCGATCGCGTGCAAGTTGAAGGAAGCATAATGAGATACGAGGAAAGGGAAGGTTGCCTGACTGACCCGTCGTAGAAGCAATGATTTGCAGAGTCCCTGCTCAACTCCGAAGAAGGAATCAGCATAGATTGTGAGAATCGCGTATTCGGGACGACCGGCCGCTGACTTCTTCTCTAGCCGGTAGCGTAGAAAACCCACTTGATTAGATGAGCAGCCACTCCACCCAATAGGATGACTATCGCAGAATCAAGTACATGCAGATCATGCTCTGCTATTGGGCTACGGGAGCGTGTTTCGAGAACCTCTATAGCAGAAGTTGCACGCCCCATGGTATCTTGTTACAGAGACCACCGCAGTACATTACTTGATTATTCAAGATTTTCTCGGGACAGCTTCAGCCGCAGGCTACTTGTACGGAAATCCCCAAAGCGAGTACAATTGACTATGGAAAATAACACCACGCCAAAGTAAAACGAAATCATGCGCACACATGCACGCTCACAAGCACTCTTTGCAGCTGCTAAAACCCGCATGCCCGGAGGGGTCAGCTCACCAGTTCGCGCCTATAAAGCAGTTGGTGGTTCACCGGTCTTTGTTGAGCGAGGGGCGGGGGCATGGATCGAAGATGTAGATGGCAACCGATATGTTGATTATGTACTCTCCTATGGGCCATTACTTGTGGGACACGCCCATGAAGAGGTAGTTGCTGCCGTGCAGGATGCAGCTGCAAAGGGAACGAGTTTTGGAGCCTGTACCGAGCATGAATCCGCGCTTGTGGACAAAGTGCGGACGGTTATGCCTGCGATCGAACGCTTGCGGTTGGTGAACTCGGGAACGGAAGCCGTAATGAGTGCGCTTCGGTTGGCGAGAGCTTTTACTGGACGGGATAAGATTATAAAGTGTGCGGGCAACTATCATGGTCATGCGGATTGTTTGTTGGTGCAGGCAGGCAGCGGAGTAGCTACTCTGGGTTTACCGGACTGTCCAGGGGTTGCTAACGGTACGGTAAAAGACACGCTGGTTGTGCCATTCAACGATCTCTCCGCGGTAGATACGGTCCTGAATCAGTACGCCGGGCAGATTGCGGCGATGATAGTTGAACCGGTGGCAGGCAATATGGGCGTGATTCCGCCCGTAGATGGTTATCTGGAAGGATTGCGCAGGATCACGAAGGCGCACGACGTGCTTCTGATTTTCGATGAGGTTATGACGGGTTTTCGAGTGCATCCAGGTGGTGCACAATCTCTGTTTGATGTGACCCCAGATTTAACGACGCTCGGTAAAGTGATTGGAGGAGGTCTTCCGATTGGAGCCTACGGAGGAAGAGCGGACATAATGGCTTGGGTCGCCCCTGAAGGGCCAGTGTACCAGGCAGGCACACTTTCCGGGAATCCGGTTGCAGTGCGGGCAGGTCTCGCCACGCTGGAGTTAGGGCTGGACAAAGATATGTGGGCGAACACGGCTACCCAGACCGCATTGCTAATGGAGGAACTGGCAGCCATTGCTACGCGCTGGTCGGTTCCGATGCAGGTGAACGGTTTAGGAACCATGTTCAGCTGCTTCTTTTCGGATGGGCCAGTGACCGATTGGACAACCGCCTCTGCATCAGATGCTGATTTTTTCGCCAAGGTTTTCAATGCAATGCTCACGTGTGGCGTCCATCTTGCACCGTCTCAATATGAAGCCTGGTTCATGTCTACAGCCCATGACGCTGCTGCTGTTACCCATACGTTGCATGCGTTTGACAAAGCCCTAAAGGCAGCCGTTGGATAATGTTGGAGGGCAGCTGCCTTGTGGTCTTGTGACGAGGTTACAGGTGTACTTCCTTGACTTGTGCACTGTCAACATAGACCAATAGACCGTGGTTTATGTCGGTCGCCCTCATATAGGCGGCAATCTGTTCTTCGTGATGTGCCTCGACTTGGCCGCTTTTCCAGTCGATGATCAGTTGTGGCGTGCCATCCGGGGAAAAGCTGATAGCGTCAGCAATGCCTATGACGACCGACGACACTTCATTTTCTGATACGAAGTTGTAGACCGGGCATTCGGGGACAAGCGAATCTATAATCGGATGAATTTGGGGAAGCCGTAGTGCTCTAGCTACCCGAAGACTTATCTCGACGGGATCAATTGGGTCTGAAAGTTCAATTTCGGGGTAGGCCTGAATCTGAGCCGTAAGGATTGCAGCCCTTTCTGTGACTTGGTCAAGGCTCGTCTCCCCGGTAAGAATTTCTTCAATCAGTCGGTGAATTACTTGTCCCCGCACGAGTCCGGGGCCAGATATCGGAGGCAATTCATCCTCATGAAGGGTTGATCCGCCGAGATCAAGAAACGATGTTTCCAGGTCAGTCACAGGCACTTCATCCTTGCTGGGAGTAATCCATTTAAGCTGATTGGATGGCTGCTTGAGTTTGTTTGATTCTCTCTTATACTGATCACGTGACTGTACTTGGGGTTGAGGCTCTGGTCCTTTATCCTCCGACTTGGTAGGAGTACGCCGCAATGATTCTAGGTCTATTTCCGACAGTTCATCCACACGCAGGTCAACAGCTGAGCGCCAACATCCCGTCAGGTTCTGCTGCGAGTCCGGGAGCGTGAGTAGGAGGAGATCTTTGGCACGTGTTGAGGCAACGTACCAGAGGCGGACCCGCTCGCGCTCTTCTTGTTTTTGCTCAGTTTTCATGAAAGCATCGTAGCCGCTTGTAGGAATGTGAAGTACATTGGCATAAAGCTTTTGATGGATCCGGTCAACGGCTATACTCTCTCGTCTTCGATATTTTCTCCATGTATTTATTGGTATCACAACAGGCCACTCCAGCCCCTTTGCGTTATGCATAGTGCTAATTGTGACTGCATCGCGTTTTGTGTCCGGTCTGGCTTCGGGTATTTTGAGTTCCCGCTCCCAATTCGTATACATAGCCCGCGCGAAGCTTTTCAAGCCTCGCACACTGTAGGCCCGCGCCCGCTCTAGAAATAGGTCCACATTTGCGAGCGCTCGTGCTGATTCCTGGTTAAAGCGTTGTTGCAGTAAGGCTCGAATATGGAAGACATCAATTGCTGCTGATAGCAATGCGTGCGGGGTTACCGTCTGGGCAATTCTTAGCAGGGACTGGAGATGCCCAATAGCTTCCCTTGCTGTTTCATTCTTGATTTGATCCAGTTCAACGAGGGCATCAAGCCTAGGCACCCTGTCCGGTTGATCTGGATCCCGCTCCAGGTTCCAAACGATGTCAAGAAGTTCCTCATCTGTGAGCCCCACAATCGGACCGCGCAGGAACGCCCCGAGAGCAAGATGATCGTAGCCGTTGGCCAGAATACATGTCAGTGTTACCAAGTCCTGCGTTTCCTGCAGTAGAAAAAAGCTTTTGCCGGCTTGGGTAACGAAACTGATGCCGAGGTTCTGGAGTGCACGCTCATACCGGTGGATTTCGGTTCCAACGGGAGTGAGTAATCCAATGTCTTTTGCAGGGGAGCCAGCGCTAATCAGCTTTTGACAGATGTGCGCTACAACCTGTTCTTCACGATCATGTAAGGTGGCAAGCCTTTGTACTTCGGTGTTGAATACTACAGCGGCCACGGCCTGTGAGTTGTACGAATCA
>JAJEDR010000080.1 GCA_022821385.1 Rhodothermales bacterium | reverse complement strand
CTGAGATCAACAATCTGACGCGCTGATGACAACCAAATGCGCTATTGTGACTGCACTAATTTTACTCGCAGCCTGCAACCCGCCCGCAACCACCATGGAGCCACTCCCCGAGACCGCCACTTTTGGTGCAGACCTTGAGTTTCTGCAGGAGCACACCAGCCTGGTGGTGCTCACTGACGCTGAAGGGCAGGCACAGGTTGCCGTCAGCCCTGACATGCAGGGACGTGTGTTGACCAGTACGGCCCAGGGCAGCGAAGGCACCAGCTTCGGCTGGATTAACAGGACCGTGATTGCTTCTGGTCAGCGACAGGAACACATCAATGTGTTTGGCGGGGAGGACCGTTTCTGGCTTGGTCCCGAGGGCGGACAGTTCTCGATATACTTCAAGGAGGGAGATCCATTCGATCTGGATCATTGGTATGTACCGGAGGAAATTGACTGGGGGCCGTGGGCGCTCCTATCCCAGTCTGCCGAGCAGGTCGCCTTTGAAAAAGACATGCGGCTTGAGAACTATTCTGGAACGGTCTTCGACCTGAGGGTGGATCGCATGGTGCGGTTGCTCTCTGTGGACAGTGTAAATGTACTTTTGGGGCTGGAAATCGACCCGGGTGTCCAAATGGCGGCGTTTGAATCCGTCAACACGGTCACCAACACTGGGAGTGAAGCCTGGACTTCAGAGACCGGACTATTGTCCATCTGGATTCTGGGGATGTACAATCCATCGCCGACGACAACTGTGGTAGTACCCTACGCGGCTGGCAATGAAGAGGATGCCGGTCCAGTGGTGAATGCGGCCTATTTTGGTGAAGTACCCGCGGACCGGCTAACGCACGATGACGAAGTGGTTTATTTCAAGGGTGACGGCGAATTCCGCAGCAAGATCGGGTTCTCCAAGGCACGCAGCATGCCGACATTCGGAAGCTATGACGCAGCCAACGGGGTGCTGACGCTGGTACAGTATACCCTGCCGGATGAGGATGATCATTACGTTAACTCCATGTGGGAACTCCAGGAAGACCCGTTCAGCGGCGATGTAGTCAATAGCTACAATGATGGCCCCCCGGAGGCAGGCGTGCCCCCATTGGGTCCCTTTTATGAACTGGAAACCTCTTCTCCAGCAATGGCCCTGGCACCAGGTGAAGCGCATACACATGTGCATCGCACGATCCATTTGCAGGGAGATGAGGCAGCGCTTGATCGCACGGCCATGGCGGTACTCGGCAAATCTTTGGAAGAAATCCAGTCTGCATTCGGAGAGTAGTTGAAGGCGAATTCTATACAAGTGATCTGAGACGATGGCTGATAAACAGGTTTGCCAGCCAGGGTCTCATGCCCGGCAAATAGTCCTGCGATCTGGCCGAGGGGCAACGAGCCGCAAAGTGGGGCAGAGGACTCTCCTTTTCAATGGAGCAGTTACGCCTGATGTGTCTGCAGATAATGACGAGGCAAACAGTCGACAGATCAGGATACAGCTGAGTGCCGAGTGGCGTAGCTCTGGGCTGTGGGATCGGTCGGGGGC
Source organism: Rhodothermales bacterium (assembly GCA_022821385.1). GTDB lineage: Bacteria > Bacteroidota > Rhodothermia > Rhodothermales > Bin80 > Bin80. The sequence goes on along the minus strand of JAJEDR010000080.1, from coordinate 47,712 downwards.
ACGCTGGGGGCTGGGTTACGGTAACGGCCCCATCAGACCTGCGAAGGTTTCAAGCGATTACCAGAACCGTAGCCGCCCCAAGGTATTTCCCGTTGAAAACTTTGGGCCAACAGTTGACACGTATATTCCATTTTCATCAAAAATGCGCTTCGAATGCAGAATGTAGCGAGCAAAACGGAACCCGGCCGGCAATTGAGGGGCAGCTTGGTTCCGCGAAAGTATCTGTGGCCGTTCATATTGCTGACCAGTCTGTTTGCCTTTTGGGGCCTGGCAAACAACATGACGGATGTACTACTGGCTACCTTCAAGAAGATCATGAGCATGTCTGATTTCCAGACCAGCTGGATTCAGATTGCATTCTACGGGTCTTATTTCTGTCTGGCGCTGCCAGCGGCTGTTTTTATTCGACGCTTCAGTTACAAGTCGGGGGTGATGCTGGGGCTGGGTCTGTTTGCAGCTGGAGCGTTGCTCTTTTTTCCCGCCAGCCAGACGATGGTATATGGACATTTTCTTGTAGCGCTGTTTATTCTGGCAGGCGGTCTATCGATACTTGAAACGAGCGCCAATCCGTACGCGATTGCCATGGGGCCGGAGGCCAGTGCAACTCGCCGACTAAATCTGGCTCAGTCCTTTAATCCGCTGGGCTCGATAACGGGCGTGATTCTGGGGAAGCTTTTCATCCTCTCCGGTCTCAATGAGGCATCCACCGAGGAACGGGCACAGATGGCTCCAGAGCAGCTGCAACAAATGCAAGAGGCGGAGCTGGCGGCGGTCATGGGGCCATATGTGACCATTGCCTTCATTATTGTTGGGGTGTGGATTCTGTTTGCCGTTACCAAATTCCCCCGGGCCTCAGACCAAGAAACGTCAGTAAATTTGTTGCCGACACTTAGGCGGCTGCTGGGACGCCCGCATTACGTCAAGGGTGTAATTGCCCAGTTCTTTTATGTAGGCGCCCAGATTGGCGTATGGTCATTTACGATCCGGTACGTGATGAACGAGCTGGAAATGAACGAAGCGTCCGCCGCCAACTACTATCTGGCCTCGATTCTGTTGTTTTCGGCGTCGCGATTTGTGTGCACCGCACTGATGAAGATTCTGTCGCCGCAGCGTCTGCTGACCATAATGGCTGCCGGTGCATGCGTATTCACGCTGCTGGTGGTCCTGGTTGGAGGACACGTCGGTGCCGTAGCGCTGGTAGGGGTGTCCGGATGCATGTCGTTGATGTTTCCGACCATTTACGGCATAGCCGTGGAGGGATTGGGAGAAGACGCCAAGATTGGCGCTTCTGGACTCGTGATGGCTATTCTGGGGGGAGCTGTGTTGACCGCCCTGCAGGGTCAGGTGTCCGATCTGGCAGGTATCCATGTGGCGTATCTGGTCCCGCTGGGCTGCTTCCTGATAATTCTGTACTATGGCATGCGGGGCAGCCGGGTACAGACTCCCGATAACCAACAATTGGCTGAGGCATCGTAGCCCCAGCAAATACAACGAGCCACCGACTGCGGCGTAATAATTTGCGGTCAGCATGCCGCTTTACCGCGGGTGCCCTTAACCTTGTCCTCGGGGCGGGCAGCTGGCACAATGACAGGCAGGGCTTTGATCATCTATACCCGTTTGGGCTGATCTGGTATGCCGATTCTTGCTCAGCGTGTGCACAGCATCCAGTATTGGGCATCCACCTCCTTGGAAGTCCAAGGTCCGCCGTTATTCTGCAGGAGCGATTGACGACAGGTACTGATAACTGCTTTCGAGCGTCTGATCGGGGTCGGGAGCCAGATCACGCTCCAGATGGAAGTGCTCTGTACCGGTCATGGTTGCCACTTTAAGGATCTCGTCAAGATCCAGCACCCCTTCACCGGCATCCGCCATTTTGGGAAAAAGCGGTATCCACTGGGACGGATCGCCCCAGTCCCCCTCACTATATTAGTCCTGCCGCACTCATTGTCCCGCACCACATTTCTCCAACTCGCCCAGCCTCTCGATCAGCGGCGCCCTGACTTCTTCGCCCACCTCCTCTAGCGACGCACGCAACGCTTGGACGATTGCCGGCCCCCTGTCATCCCACTTGTACCAATCCCAGATTCTCGCCTCCCGCGAGTCTGGACCGGCTGCGCGCGCGGCGCTGCACCGCTCTAGAGCGTAGCCGAGTAGCGTCCGACCCAACTCGATAGCCCGCGCGATATGGCGGCCGTCCGGGAACTCGGCCCAATACTTGGACAGCCTCTCGTTGACGGCCTGCTCCGTGTAGCAGATAGGATCCCCCTCGCATTCATAGGCATCCGACTCACTCGCAAGCTTCCACTTGATCTCCTCGGCGAACGGGTCCGCCCGGTGCCTTTCGTACAGAGTCATATACGCCTCGTCGCTCACGGTCCAGGCATGGCCCTCGTCGGTTATCGAGATCTCACTTCCGAGCACCTTGATCCATGCCAGCGTCAACGCGTCGGCGCTCATGGGAGAGAACTTGCCCAGCACTTGGCGCAGCAGATCCAGCCGCCGTAAACCCAGCACCGCCGATCTTTCGACCGCGTCCCGGTGCCCACGCCCGCGGACCGACAGCACCGTCAACAGACTGAGGTGATTGAAGGTGGACCACCCCTCGCCAGAGGTCAGGAAACGGTCGGCCATAGTGAGCACATGTTGGTCCGTGTCGCCCGGGGCGGTGTGAGCGGCCGCCACCCAGCACTCCCCCGGCGGGTAGAAGACCCACGCTTCGTCGGCCACGGTGGAGTCGGGCCGATCGGTCCGAAAGTGAAGGTCTAATCGCAGTATCCTCTGGCCGGAAGCGGTCCTCGAGGGCCTGAGGCGGCACGCAACATCGGGAGCGATGAGTGCCAGTTCCCTACCATCATGCCCCCTCACATGTTCGCGTCGCCCTGGCTCTGCATCGGTCTCCGGGCCCCCCTCGTCCACCGTCCAGGTGCCCCGGCCCGACTGGTGTTCCAAATAACGCACCCGGTCGCCGAACGACTCAATCCACATGATGATCCGAGGGTCGCGATCTACCGGGCGAAGAGGGGTCCGCCCGGGGAATTGTGCCGCCTCCACCGCCCTTGCAACCAACGCCGTCCGCCGCTGAGCGAAGACGGCGGACCCCTCCACCTGGTCCCTGTACCGGGAATGCACGAACAGTGTGTATGCGGCCAGCAGGTGCTCCAGCGGCGGCAGGGCGTCTAAGGATAGCAGGCGGTCGGCCAGCTCCAGCAAGTGACCGGCTCCCTCGGTCGGGACCACCATCGATTCCGGTATCCAGCATCCCTCCCGTACCCATGGGCGTGCAGTAAAGTAGGGCGCCACGTGGATCCAGGTCCCTCCCCTCTCGTCGGTCTCAATCCGCTCAATCCAGATCTCCGATTGATAGGGATTGCCCGTGACCTTTAGAACCTCCGTCACGGTCGCCGAGTGCGCAGGGGCGACGTGACAGGCAACTTCCGGAGTGACGAGTGCCACGCGGGGCCGCTGCTGTGCAATCGCGGGCTGGGCGCTCCAAACGACGACGGTTGCGATGAAGGTGGCGGTGCGGTAGCGTGACGGCATCAGCCAGAGCATGGTTCTCGTTCTCGACTTCGCCTCTAAGGGGATTTGACCGGCTGGCCCATCCTCGAAAATCGCCTCCAGCACGTCGCCGACCCGCCCGCTTCAATACCAATCGGCATTGCAGCGGCTAATCTAATAATGTCCCTTCGGGTGATCATGGCCAATAATGCAAGTAAACGCAGGGCCGAGGGCAAGTCTCAATCCTTATTGAAACTTGATCTTGCCAACTGACGGGAATTGGGCATATTCTTCGCTATGATTCTTGTTCCTGGAGGGCTCTTTGCTACTTTGCCAAATCCTTTGTAAGGGGGAGATTAAGCACATTGGTTTCCACCTTCCGCAGGCCCATGACGGCCCAGCGACGACATTGTTTGGAGCTCGTTCACCATCGGATTTTTCGGTAAGGCTCTTTGATCGTGGCATTGAGACTTTCCATGTTGTTTGTGGTTCGTAAATAGGAACGCAATTCCGCATGCACGCCCAAACGATGGAGCGTTAACGCATCCTCCAATCCTTGGCCCAGGCTGTTGGCCGCCTCCGTATATCCATTTTTTTGATTGTTCCTGAATGGCCTCCAGCTCCTGCATTGCTTCGCTGGACGGTTGCGTTCCAAAGTAGGCCTCATCGAGCTTCCGTTCGATCGAACTCTTTTTCTCGCCACGCAGATGTCCTTTGATGTTCTCGCGCTTATGCTGCGTGCACCACTAGATCTGTGTTCAGTCGCCAAAGACTGCTGTAATCGCACTGTGAGTGCCCTTGGCGCCGTCAACCACGAATAAGATCCCCCGAACGTACGCAACCCCTGCCGGATCATGCGCAGCAGCAGGCCTTCAATAGCCCCGGTATTCTCCGTGGACAACTCGGCACAGCCTGGTATAGATATCATTGTATGGAGGCTTCCTCGCCGGACCTTATTCTCCGGTACTTAGCCAGACCTTTACTGGCTATGAAACTTCAACCTTTTCCCTCTTCCGGGATCCGTTACTACGCCGGTCAGGATGTTCATCGAGATACTGTTTCAGCATGTATATATGGCGGAGATCGGCGTTGAATCTGTTACGAAACGGAGTTTTCCACACACAAGCCAAATAAGTTTCGCAACTTCGTTGAACATATTCATAGCAACTACGGCGAGTTCCGCAGTTGTTATGAAGAGTCCTCTTGTGGATATGTGCTGTATCACCAACTCCAGGAGTTAGGCATAGATTGTTCGGTGATTGCGCCGGGATCCATACTTCGCTGTCCTGGGGATCGGATTAAAACGGATATCCGGGATTCCCGAAGGTTAGCCGAGTAATTTGCTGCTGGTTTACTGACGGAATGCTTTGTTCCGGATCGGCAATTTGAGGCAGCTCGGGCGCTCGTGCGTAGTCGCGAGGGGTTGGTCAAAATCGACCACCAAAGCAAGATGTGTGTGATCCATCTGTTGCAAACCCGGGGGCAGACCTACAATGCGTGAAAAGATTGGAGAAAGAAAATTTATGGTGTGGATGAATCAGGTGAAGCTGGACGAGCTCAACGATGAGCGTGCACTGCGCAGTCGCCTGGCGGGGATTAATTTTATGGAGTCTCAGAGTCGGGAGGTTGAGCAATCGATTGGCGAGCCAGCCGCATTGCCCAGGTTTCAAGAATCCGTTCAGACCCTGTAGGGGTTTCGGGGGATTAGATTGATTACTGGCATGCAGTTGGTCTTCGAGAATTGTGATTTTCCCGGGAGCCCTTCCCAGGATCTTCTGTGGCAAAATGTAACCGAATTCGTGGATATCGCCCGTGGTTGGATCCTGTCATGCAGGTATGGTAGGACTTTCCATTCAAAAGAAGTAAGAAATCATGGGGCGCTATGATTCCCGTAATTTGTATCGGAATGTTCAACTTGACTTATGGAGTAGCGACTTGGCGGCTTCGATGGCCAATCAGTCTGGTATACGAGTAGTGGTTCCCGAAGGACGGAAACGCATGATTCGGGTTATTGTGGAGCTGCCACGATCTGTAAACGCGCATTCATCGGGAAGATGCCGATTTGCGCAAGAAAATTTCGTGGATTCTCCTACCGTGCCAAGCGCTTCTCCATCAGCCATGACTCAGGCACGCATGTTGGGGGTGATCAATGGGTTGTCCACGTGCAGCATTGGGCATCCATCTCCTTGGAAGGCCAGGGTCCGCCGTTATTCTGCAGGAGCGATCGACGACAGGTATTCATAACTGGCTTTGAGCGTCTGATCGGGGTCGGGAGCCAGATCACGCTCCAGATAGAAGTGCTCCACTCCGGTCATGGATGCCACTTTAAGGATCTCGTCAAGATCCAGCACTCCTCCACCGGCATCCGCCATGTTGGGAAAAAGTGGTATCCACTGGGACGGATCGCCCCCGTCACCCTCAAATCGGACTAGCTCGATCATATCCTTGATGTGCATAAGCCTAAAGCGACCAGGATAGGCATTCAGATATTCCACCGGATCGGCCCGTCCCGCCGTCATCCAGAAGACGTCCATTTCCATGACAACCAGTTCTGGATCCGTGCGGTCTAGGATCAGATTGAACGGAATGTTGCCTTCCAATTCCACAAGCCCGTAGCCATGGTTGTGGTATAGAAACTGGAGACCTACCTCCTTCATGGCCAGACCGATTTCATTGAAGGTATCGGCAATTCGCCGGTAATCATCCAGGTTGGTGCGCAGCTCTGGTGGGATGGCCGCGATACCGGCATATTTGTGTCCCAGCGTCTGCGCAGCCTCGGCCACTTCGTCCAGCCGGGTTTGGAGGGTCCCGAGATCAATATGCATAGAAGGTGAGGTAAGGCCGTTGGCATCCAAAATGTCGCGGACCTGCCGTGGAGTATGCCCATAATAGCCGCTCTGGGAGAGACCGATGGATTTGGCTATAGGTTCCCAGGAAGCCACTGTCTCCGGCACGGTGTAGGGGTAGGGGCCAAACAATTCGACTTCCTTATAGCCGATGGTGGCCAGTCTTGCCATAGTGCCAGAAAAATCCTCCTCCAATAATTTCGGAATCGTAAACAAGCCCACGCCTACACGTTCAATCTGCGATTGGGTTCGCACCTGGCGAACGGGTAGTGTCCTGAGCGCAATGCCAACAGGCATTGCAGCTCCTAATTTGATAAAGTCCCTTCGGGTGATCATAGTCAATAATGTAAGTAAAGGTCGTCCTGGAACAGCTGGTTGTGAATTTAATGGATTTAGCAATAAGTGTATTGGCTCGGTGCTATCGAATCTAAACACCTCTTCTGTTTCTTCCATTCGGAACACCTACTGCCACGTTATTGGGTTCTATCTCCGAGGTTTCCAACTCCAATTATTGTCGGGAGACGTGGAGGGGAAAAGATCAAAGTTCATAGGACAGTCGGGACTGCCGGAATACGGGGCGACTGATCGGAGTCATAATTATTCATGGCCGAATGGGATTCTGTGCTACCTGGGTTTGATCAAACGCGCCATGCAATATCCAAAATCATGGTCAAATTATTTGGCACTTCTGCCACTGCCACTGCTGATGTTGTAGCCTTCCACCGGATGTGAGAAGGGATTTGGCAGGTTAGCGGGATTCATAAAATTGACTTAGTGATGCAACAAGCCCAATGGAAACCTCATTCATGATTCTCGTTCTTGAAAATAAGGCTGATTCTCGGGATACCTTCGGACCAGCGATGCAGGCTGCCCGGGAAAAATCTCTGCCATGCTGGTCAGGTGTCGTTTCTGAGTAATTTTGGTCAAATGAAGTGTTCTTCCAGCGATTAAGGTCGATAGAATATAAGTTATGATGAACCTGTTCGATGAATAAGAACAAACGGATTAAGCTCTGTTCAAGTACATAATTCCCAGTCAATTCAAAGAAAATATCGTATGGGATGGGACTGCACACACGGTATGCGCATCCTCGGGATTTTCCCCGGTCAAGCGCATAGGTTTGCGTATGTGGCCTCGTTTGCGGCCTTCATGGCCAAGGCGACACCGCACTTTTCACTCCACACCTTGCCACCCTGACTGAACCGTATCCAACTGTTCACGTTGCAACATGTGTGGCAAGGTGGTGATGAATAATAGGGGTGGTCGAAATAAATTGCGAGTTGCAGAATTAACGCAAAAAAGGCGATGAAGCCGTTCATTCTGGTCACAGCCCTTGGTCTTCTCTGCGCGTCTCCTGCTGCAAGTCAGGTAGCCTGCGAGGACTGGGCTTCTCGGCACTTCTTTTCGTCCGCCTCAGCCAAGCAGGTCGTGAACTGTCTCGAGGCTGGGGCAGATGTGAATACACGGAACGAGAATGGTAGAACACCGCTACACGAGGCAGTGGAATCGAGTTCAAGGTCAGACGTTATCGCTGCACTTGTTGCTGCTGGCGCAGATCTCAATGCCAGGGACTCCTACGGCAACACTTCTCTGCATACTGCGGTTGGCAACAATATTCTCACCATGGTGAAGGCGTTGCTGGAATCTGGAGCAGACATAAATGCTCTAGCCAATAGGGGCCAGACCCCGCTGCACTCGGCGGCAGGGAGAGGGGACACAGTCATGATCCATGTGCTTCTGGAGGCTGGGGCAAATCCAGATGCGCGAGATGACAATTTGCGAACCCCTCTACACGAAGCACTGCGATATCCTGCTGCGATACATCTTCTCTTGACTGCGGGTGTCGACTTGGAGGCTCGAGACCGCAGAGGCAAGACGCCGCTCCATGCTGCATTGTCTACATATAACGAAGAATCTGTCGTGGCCGCGCTGTTGGCCGCAGGCGCGGAAGTGAACTCCCGTGACGACTGGGGCAGTTCTCCGCTTCACGCACTGTTCTCATCCTCCTCACCTCCCAGGCGCTCCTTTGTTTCTATGTTTTTGGCAGCAGGTGCGGATATAGATGCGCGCGATCGAAACAATAGCACCCTACTGCATATTAATCGCCACCCGGCGTTCGTTGCTTCGCTGGTGGCTGCGGGCGCAGACGTGAATGCTCGCGCCGGAAGAGGAATGACTCCCTTGCATACGGCAGCTGGTCGAGGTCCTTCTGCGCTCGTTGCTGCCTTGCTAGCCGCGGGGGCAAACTCGCATGCACGGGACCACGACGACAGGACACCGTTACATCAAGCGGCAAAATGGGGGGATGATCCAGCCACTGTTGTGCTCCTGGCTGAAGCCGGGACGGATGTGCACGCTCGGGCGCGGGATGGACAGACTGCGCTCCATGAAGCTGCTGAAAACGGCGAAGAATCCATTTTAGCTGCACTGGTGGCGGCAGGGGCCGACGTGAATGCACGCGACGACGCTGGTAACACGCCTCTGCATGCCGTGCGGGAGAGACCTTCTCGGTTGAGTTCGCGCCGCAGCGTGGTGCAGCAGCTGCTGGATCTTGGGGCGGATCCCCATGCGCGGAATAATGCTGGTGTGGTGGCTGATCCCACCCTCTGCGAAAACTGGGGCACCGAAGGATTCCTGAGAACGGCCAACCCTGAACAAATGGCTGCCTGCTTGGCTGCCGGCCAAGACATCAACGCACGCGATGAATATGGCGCAACGCTCCTGCATCGGGCGGCGTGGGACGCAGATTCGTCTGTTGTAGCCTTCCTGCTGGAGGTGGGTGCAGATGCCAACGCGGGCGACCAATGGGGCAGGACTCCGTTGCATGAACGGAGGGCTGTAGGTAGTCCAGCGATCCTCTCCCTGCTGCTGGAGGCGGGCGCGGACGTCAATGTTCGAAGCCACAACAGCGAGACCCCATTGCACATCGCGTATGATACTGCGGCGGTAGCCGCGCTATTGGAAGTCGGAGCAGATGTCAATGCCCGGGACTGGAAGGGCGCGACGCCGCTTTTCGGGATGCGGGGTGAAGATGTTGTTATGGCGCTTCTGGCGGCCGGTGCCGACGTGGATCTGACGGATTCATGGGGTCGAACGCCCTTGCATCTGTACTCGGTCTCCGGCACTGATGCGCTTGATATCATTCTGGCGACTGGTGCAGACGTGAATGCTCGCGATTTCAGGGGGCGCACACCCTTGCACGAGGCGGCTGAATACGAGAATGCATCCTTGATTGCTGCACTGGTGGCGGCCGGAGCCAATGTGAACGCCAAAGATCATATGGGAAATACTCCCTTGCATATCGCATGGCACAACCACAATTCCGTGGTTTCAATGCTTTTGGAGCTGGGTGCTGATCCGATGGCGCACAATGACCGAAGCATGACTTCAGAGCCTCGCAATTGCGAGAATTGGTATTCTCGGTTGTTCCGTGAATACATTGACTTTGAAGGGCTCCGTGAATGCATAGCATCTGGTATGGATATCAATGCTCGCAATCCCGATGGTGTGTTTCCACTGGATCTGGTGATCGGAGAAGGGTCGCGGCAGGCCCATCACGACGCGTTGGCTCTGCTGTTGGACGCGGGGGCGAATCCTAATGAACGGGATAAGCACAAGATGACGCCGCTGCACCGATTGGCTAATTGGGGCGATGTTACGACTGCGGTTATGTTGCTTGAGGCGGGCGCGGACGTAGAAGCTAAGGACGAGCGTGACGCGACTCCGCTACACCGGGCAACAACGAATGATAAGCGTGAATATGCCAGCGTACTTCTTGAACACGGAGCGGAATTGGAAGCGCGGGATAGAGATGGCGACACCCCGTTGCACTGGGCACTTCGTTCTGGGCGCGATGCCACCGTCAAGTTTCTCATGGACGCCGGTGCGGATGTGAATGCGCTCAACGCGTCGAACCAGACTCCGCTACACGTTGCAATGCGATCTTCATTGCGATCAAGTGCCAGGGAGCGCATTGCTTGGTTGCTGGAACGGGGGGCGGATCCGACCGCGAAGGACTTGAACGGATGGACTCCACTGCACTTCGCTGCGAGGGACTGGATGAAGGCCACGGCGCCCGTGATAGAAGCACTGATTGAGGCGGGAGCAGACGTAAATGCGCGCGCGGAAAACGGCGAAACCCCGCTTCACCTGTTGGCCCGTCATGATGACGGCCTCTCGCTAATTCACGCACTTCTGGCCGGTGGTGCGGAGGTCAACGCTCCAGACACCATGGGTACGACTCCCTTACATATTGCATCCGCTGAGATAAATCAAGCTACCGTTCGGGCGCTACTGGACGCGGGTGCCGACGTCAATGCACGGACCGAGGGCGGTGATACGCCCTTGCATCGTGTGGGAATTAGCACGAGGGCAAGGTGGTCGAGGGGGTGGGCCCATTCTTTCAACACACCCCCGAAGCTTGTAACGGGGGATGGTCCCGAGGGTTTTGCTGTGTACGAACATGACACAGCGATCGTCGCTATGCTTGTTCGTGCTGGAGCGGACATAGATGCGCGTAACGATCAAGGCATGACAGCGCTCCAGAGCGTGTCAAGACGTGGAAATATCCGGCTCGTGAACAAGCTTCTGGAATTGGGAGCGCTCCCCGAACCTGGTTTCGTAACGATAACACCCCCAGCTTTTCCGGTTTGCGATTGGACGAACCATGATTTGTTTGCGGTCGCGCCGGTTGGTCGGCTCAAAAAGTGCCTGACGGACGGAATGTGGTTCAATTCAGTTGACTACATTGGGGAGACGCCATTGCTTACCCTAGTTGGTCAACAAGAATGGAATAACCATTTTCTCCCGGACGCTATAGCAGTGCTGCTCGGAGCCGGAGTCAATGCCACCGTACGTCATCCGGGTGCATATACTTCTCTCCATAGCGTTGCGAGTGGTTCCCGCCGATCAGTTGCGTTGCCGGATGCTGCGATGGCTTTGCTGGATGGCGGTGCCGACGTGAACGCGCGTTACCGAATTGGCATCACGCCATTGCACGTTGCTGCGGGGGCACATTTCGACAATCGAGCCACGGCGATGATACTAATGGACGCTGGCGCGGACGCAAATGCACGCCAGGATTCGGGTGAGACACCGCTGCATTCGGCCTCTGGGCGCTGGGGGTATCCCGCCATGATTCAGTTGCTGGTAGGTGCCGGAGCTGATGTAAACGCACGCGACGCAAGTGGTGAGACTCCACTGCACACTGCGGTACGGGGGGGAAATCCGGCTGCGGTGGCTCAGTTGCTGGAACTAGAGGCGGATCCGACGCTGGTAGACAGCTCGGGAGTAGCGGCTGATCCAGCGAACTGCAAAAAATGGCCAAGTCCCGTGTTCTTCCACCTTGCAACGGCCGAAATCGTAGCCCGATGCATTGAGTCCGGTGCGGAGGTTACGGCCGAGATTCAGTATAATCAGGTAAGAAACCACTCAGGGCAGTTAGTATCGTACGGGTCCAGTTCGACCCCGCTCCATGTGGCAGCGGCGTGGACCAGGGATCCCACGGTAATCAAGCTGCTCGTAGATGCTGGCTTGGACGTGAACGCACGGAACGCGGACAACTACACGCCTCTTCATTACGCCGCCCGGGACAACAGCGAACCCTCCGTGATTGCTGAATTGGTTGCGGCTGGTGCCGACGTGGAGGCCTGGGCAACCGCATCGGTTCTGGGGCTCAGGGTTTATACCACGTTGGATGTCACGCCATTGCACGAGGCCGCTCGCAATGAGCATCCGGGAATCGTCCTCGCATTGCTGGACGCCGGAGCCAACGTGAATGTAGTCGCTGCCGGTGGGCGAATGCCGCTTCACGATGCAGCAGCCTACAACTCAAATCCGGCGGTTATCGCAGCGCTTGTGAGCCGAGATGGGGAGGTGAATGCTCTGCTCCCAGGCGGCAGAACACCGCTTCACGAAGCTGCAGCCAAGAACAGAAACCCCGAAATTGTAACGGCGCTCCTGACGGCAGGAGCTGAGGTGAACGCACGGGGAGCCAGTGACGAAGTTTGGTCGAATCGCCAGAGCATGGTGAAGTACGCGAAAGCGGTTATTCTTAACCCTTGGGGAGGAGCCATTCTATTGACGGAGGACTCAGGAATCCGGACGCCCTTGCACGAGGCCGTCATGGGACACGCCGCGGCTGCTGTAGTTGCCGCGCTCATTGCAGGCGGTGCTGACGTAAACGCCCGCGGTGATTTGGACTACACCTACGGACCCGGCGCAACCCCACTCTATTGGGCCGTATACGGAAGCACTGACCCGGCTGTCGTGGAATTGCTCGTGCGGGCCGGAGCGGACGTAAATGCACGTGCCAGATCCAGATGGACTCCGCTTCATCTGGCTGCCCTGCGAAACCCGGTCCTGTTTCCGATTCTGATGGACTTGGGCGCCGATCCTGGCGTGCTTGACCGATACGGCAAAACGCCTATGGACTATGCAGCCGACAACGTGTGGCTTGAAGGATGGGAGATCTTCTAACTGAAGTTTGTCTTCTATTCAGTTCAAATGCTGCAGCCCTATAGGTGCATTCACGAACGGAGCATGACGTAAAGTCCCGCAAAAGGTTCGGATCGGTGGAGTAGCGCGTATTTTGGTCTAGCCAACTGTCGAGTCGCAGTGGTCGGCCCGTGCATATTCTTCACTGTGTCCTCCATCATGTGGCCCAACGTCACTACCAGCTGATTAAACCTCCGTTGGCAGTTTTTGAATGATTCGTTACAGGGTTTTAGTGCCAGGCAAACAACCTAGCCACAAACTGAGATCGCACCAATCCAAGAAAATCGATAGCTTTGTGTAACAGTCCAAGTACGTGAAATTCGTATAATTACGAACGGGGAAGGACAGCGGGATTTTGTGCAATCAAGGCCATGTAATCTTGGCGGATACTCTCCATGAACCTGACTCCAAGCGACAAGGCGGATCTGCATGGTGAACGCGGTAAGGCGAGGCAGATGGCCATGCGAATCCTAGTGCGCATGCTTCCGGCCTTTGGCGGTCGGGAATTCCTGGACATTACTGCCGCACACATTGACAGCTCACTCTTTCAGGGTGATGCGACGCTTGAGTACGCTGAGCGACTGTCGAACTGGGAGGCACGTGTGGTTGTGCCAACGACGCTCAATGTTAGTGGTGTAGACGAGCATGGCTGGAGACAGTGGGCTGTTCCTGCCGACTGGGCAGAAAAATCTATACGGCAGATGGCGGCCTATAAGTCCATGGGGTGTAAGCCAACGTGGACTTGTGCTCCGTACCAGGAGAGTGTGCGTCCGGTAATGGGGCAGCAGGTGGCCTGGGGCGAATCCAGTGCAGTCGTATTTATTAACTCAGTTTTGGGTGCGAGGACGGCGCGCTATCCTGATCTATTGGATATATGTGCAGCGATAACCGGACGGGCCCCCGCAGCGGGTTTGCATCTTGCAGAGAACCGCCGAGGGCAACTTCTATATAGCCTAAAGCACGTGCCAGCTAGTCTTCAGGAGGACGACAGCTTTTACGGAGTTTTGGGGCATCTTATTGGTATTGATGCCGGGATACAGGTACCAGTTATAGAAGGGTTTGAGGTGCATCCCAGCGAGGATAAATTGAAAGCTTTAGGGGCTGCGATGGCCTCTTCCGGGGCTACAGCCCTCTACCATGCCATTGGAATAACGCCCGAAGCCCCCACCATGAATGCGGCATTTGACGGCATGTCACCCGTGCGCAAAGTAGATATAACGATGGACAAGTTGCGGGCCGCGCGCAAAGAGTTAACCACGGCAGACGGGTATTTATTGGATTTGGTGGTCTTAGGCAGTCCACATTTTTCGTTGGGGGAATTTGCGGCTCTGTCTAGCCTCGTGGAGGGGAAGCGCAAGTGTGATCGGGTGCAGTTTCTAGTTACGGCAAGCCGGATCGTGCGTGCACTTGCGGACAAGGCGGGCCACTTAGAGCCTATAACTCAGTTTGGTGGTACAGTAACTGTAGACACATGTATCCTGACCAGTCCAATGTTGCCCGACTCAATCAATACATTGATGACGAATTCCGCTAAGTATGCCTACTATGCACCGGGTCTGTTGGGGACGCATGTTGTCTATGGTTCGCTCGAGGATTGTGTCCGCTCTGCAATATCGGGGCGAATAGAGACCGATGCTACGCTATGGGACGCGTGATACACGGCAAGGTTCTGATGGAAGGAGCGGCCTCAGGCCCCCTTCTTGTCGGCAGTGTGCCGCTTAGTTTTTGGGGAGGGTATAGCCAGTTTACTGGCGAAATAATTGACCGGAGGCATCCGCTGTCAGGAAAGATTGCAGCGGGATGTATCTTGGCAATTCCGGCTTCGCGAGGTTCAAGCACTACCACTGCAGTATTGCTCGAGGCGGTCCGCAGGGGTACTGCGCCTGCTGCGCTCATTACGAGCGAGACAGATACATTCCTGGTGCTCGCCTCCGTGGTAGCGGACGAGCTTTATCAAAAGCCCATTCCTGTATTGGCCATACAGGCAAAAGAGTTCGAGACACTCGAGGACGGTCGGCACGCCGAATTGACAAGGGATGGATCTCTCAGAATTACCGATCCGACCTGAATCCTGCAGTTTCGCGCTTCCATGCTGCAAGCACGTGTCGCTTGCCAGGTGGACCAGGCCGGCGAACAACGGAGAATCCACTTGAAGTGAGTGCACGTCGGACATGCCCGGCTACTGAATAGGTTGCGAGGCAGCCGCCGTCACGGAGCGCTTTGTACAATTGCCCGAAGAATTCGGGGACCCAAAGTTCTGGATTGGCTCCTGGATCGAAAGCATCAAGGTAAATGCTGTCGTAGGACAGGTCAGGAAGAATCGCCTCGGTTGCCTCACCAATGCACAATTGGAGTGTGCTGTCGTGGTCGTGTGGCAGGTTATAGGTGCCGTGGGGTACGTCGTTAATGAAGGTCTTCCGCCATTCTTCTATTGTAGTTGCCAGAGCAGGGGCTCCGATAAGGCCGCCATAACCTAACTGAGACAATAGCTCAGCACTCGGTATCTGCTTATCCCACGCTGTGTAGGCGAGGCGCGTACGATGTTGACGAGCGGCAGCGGCGGTAATCAGCCAGTTGAGACCAGCTCCGAATCCGATCTCCAAGACACTTACCCCCTGTCGTGATTTAAGGAGTTCTTCTGTTCCCGAGCCCTCGAGAAACACATGACGAGCCTCCGTTAGGGCACCATGCACCGAACGGAAGGACTGTTGGTACTGCCTATTGTATAGTGTTCGACTGCCATCCTGCGTAGTAAGAATTTCGAGAAGATCGTTCATGTACGCTGGATTAGGTGGCCCCAGAGTGGCCAGACTCTATGGCTTAGATATCCCGCGGCAGTTTAAGGATCGGCAGGTTCATGGAACATGGTAACAGTCAATAGGAGCAGGTTCCAACTACGTTCGGCAGCAGGCTCTTGCTGTTTTCATAATATTTTATATATTTCATGTGTCTATTATATGATTCGTTATGCATTACTCTAAGTTAGGAGATACTTGGACGAAAGTAGTTTCTGTCTTGGAAACCATTTGAACGCTTATTCAGCAACCCTTAAAGAACAACCATTCAAGTTAATGTATATCTATCAGCGCATAACAAGCAAAAACTTGGATTCGGTTTCAGGAAGAAATCTCTACACCCAAGAACTCTAAAAACGCCGCTCTATGCGAGTTTATGTTCTGCTACGGCAGTCCGTCTCCCAATGCAATCGGTGATTCCAACAGGATTGCCAAGCAATCGATAAAAATACAAGATGATGGCTAGTTCAATTGAGTGGACTGAAACGACCTGGAATCCCGTCACAGGCTGCACGAAAGTCAGCTTCGGCTGCAGGAATTGCTATGCGGAACGAATGGCTCATAGATTGCAGGCTATGGGTCTGGAGAAATACAGGAACGCTTTTTCTGTAACCACACATCCATCTGTACTGGACCACCCTTTGAAATGGAAGAAGCCCCGTGTGGTCTTCGTGAATTCAATGTCTGACCTTTTTCATGAACAGGTGGAGTTGGACTTCATCAAGCGTGTGTTTGACACGATGAACCGTGCGCATCATCACACATTTCAGGTCCCCACGAAACGACCGGAGCGCGTGATTGAGATGGACAAACACCTCGTCTGGACCCCAAACATCTGGCTAGGAGTGAGTATTGAGAATACCAGGTGGCAGTTCCGGCTTGATGTCCTTAAGCAAACGGGGGCCCTACTGAAATTCTTGTCGCTTGAACCACTTCTGGGGCCTTTGACGGGAATTCAACTGGATGGAATTGACTGGGTCATCGTTGGGGGCGAATCTGGGCCGGGTGCACGGGCGATGCACTCAGATTGGGTCCGAGAAATCCGTGACAACTGTTTGGAAAGCGAAGTCGCCTTTTTCTTCAAGCAATGGGGTGGCACTTTCAAGAAACGTACAGGCAGGATCCTTGACGGACGTACATGGGACCAGATGCCGAGCGTGTTGCAGACGGACGTGCTACACCCTGAAGGGCGGTGGGATTCTTAGCTCAAGAACACGAGATCGCAATTTGGCAGCTGTGTACCGATGGCTTTGTAGGTAGAATTCGACAGTAGATGCGGGGCCGATCGGTCATCGGAAACAGCATCTAAAAACAGCTTGCGCGTTCCTCACATTCCACATTGTACCTATCTCAAACGTCAGAGGCTGCGCGGGTTGTCGCATGTGAACTATACCGTGTATAGTGCGGATCGGCGGGCGCAGTACAGGTGAGCACTTTGCCGACGGTGCCCAAGATTGACGTAGCTGTATTGGAGCACAATATTGCGACATCTCTCGTTGCGTAGCCGGATACGAACAGATCTCTGTCATCACAGTATCCGTCCGGCGCGGGTTGTAGCCTGTCGGTTTCGATTGAATTCCTTGCGCAGGGGATGACTTGGTCCGCCTGAACTCACGCGATGCCGCAACACATGCAGGCCGATCCTTCGTGGACGCATTTCATTGTGTTATTGTCTAGGAGTATTTGATTTGGCCAGATACCTCATGGAAGAAGTCGGTCAGCCGCACAGCCAGGTGAGTCCTGCTTCACCTGCATCTCCGGAGCGGCAACCCACCGAAAGCTGGTGGAATGTCTTTGTTCATGCTGTGAGGGGGACCGGAGGCGATCCAACCAAAGGGCCGATCCGACGCGCAGTCATCCTTCTAGCCATTCCAATGGTGCTGGAAATGGTGATGGAGTCGCTTTTCGCAGTCGTTGATATCTTTTTCGTTTCGAAGCTTGGAGATGCGGCAATGGCGGGGGTTGCACTTACCGAATCTGTACTGAGTTTAATCTACACGGTGGCGTTGGGGCTTAGTATTGGGGTTACGGCTATGGTAGCACGCCGGATCGGCGAGGACGATCCAGAAGGGGCCTCCCGAGCTACGGGGCAAGCGATCCTGCTGGGGCTGCTATTGGCAATCGGGTTCGCAATTCCAGGCGTTATTTTCGCACCTGAAATCCTGCAGATCATGGGGGCGGACGAGGCCACTATCGCCATTGGGCTTCCTTACACTCGGGTGATGCTCGCAGGTAATGCGGTCATTCTACTGCTTTTTCTGCAAAACGCTGCTTTTCGTGGGGCGGGCGATGCAGCGATTGCAATGCGCGTGCTCTGGATAGCCAACGGACTCAATATCATTCTTGATCCTCTTCTCATTTTTGGGATTGGACCCTTTCCAGAGATGGGCGTACAGGGAGCGGCGATAGCAACTACGATTGGCCGGGGAACAGCTGTTCTTGTCCAGGTCTACGTACTGCTTCGCCGCAGCGAAAAAATACGGATCCGCCTTGCACATTTATGGATCCAGTTCGGCGTGATGGTGCGACTGGTACGTCTTTCGGCTACAGGCATGCTACAGATATTCATCGCCAGCGCCAGTTGGATCGGACTGATTCGGGTCACGGCAATTTCGGGAGCTGAAGCGTTGGCTGGCTACGTTATTGCAATTCGGATCATACTTTTTGCAATTCTTCCGGCCTGGGGACTCTCTAATGCAGCAGCTACCATGGTGGGGCAGAACCTGGGTGCGGGAGATCCTGCACGTGCTGAGCGCTCCGCGTGGATAGCCTGCAAAATCAATTTCATCTTTCTGGGAGTGATAAGTGTGTTCTTCATAGCCTTTGCGCCTACGATCGTCGGCCTGTTCGGAGGAACCACTGCTACGTCAGAAGTGGCAATTACAGGATTGCGGATCGTGTCAATTGGCTTTGTATTCTATGGCTACGGAATGGTCTTGACTGCCGCTTTCAACGGCGCGGGTGCTGTATGGACACCGACTATTCTGAATTTCTTCTGCTTTTGGGCTTGGGAGATTCCACTGGCGTGGGGACTCTCAGTTTTGGGCGGGCTGGGGCCAACGGGAGTCTTTATTGCCATGACCGTATCGTTCTCTACGCTGGCGGTCGTGAGCGTAGTACTGTTCAGGCGGGGTTCGTGGAAGACGGCCACAGTGTAGGGTTGTAATCGTACGCCGTCACGTCCGTGGTATAAATGCCAGATTTGATATAGTGAGACTGTTGAAAAAAGGCGTTCAAATTTCGGAGAAGAATTACGACAAAGGGCACCATTGATTTTTGCGAAGATATTGGACGTGATTCCGTCGTTATCGATGCCTGAAACAGCTCTTCCGCGAGGCACAATCTCCTTATTGTCGGCTGACTTTAACCCACTGACGCAGCAATCCTAGCCTGGGAGTCATCACAGCCAGGCATGAAGTTTGTACCCGTGGCATTGTATTCCGCGGTGAAATCACACACGATCTGGTCATTGCAGCCGCACTTCTGGTCACCAGTTCTACCCCATGAAGGATCTGTTATTTCTTCGTTACAATGGCTTCGAGATAGATTGAGGCAATTACGAACTCATCCACTTTATCCATTGTTCAACCCATCATGTTCAAGGAGGGACCGACCTAGCATGGTTTTAGACTAAGAATACAAGTGTTAATTTTCCCGTCTTAGGCGGGGATCAATCGCCGCTGGATTGGTATATTCAATGCAGGTTCCTGTGCAGATGACACCGAATCTTCTGATTCAAGGCGGAGCGCTATTGCGTCCTCTGACCGGGGATGCTCATCGTACAGATATGCGTATTCGCGGTGGCGTGATCACCGAAATCGGGCATGACCCAGTCTGTTCCGGGGAGTACGTACTGGATATAAAAGGGTGCATGGTGCATTTCAATCCATAAGATGGCGTGCGGTGGCGGTTAAGTTCTACGTGAGAAAAGAGCATACCATCAAGAAAATTTGCCCAACCAGAGGCACCTCCAAGCCTGCTTATACGACCACATTGAGGAGGTTAGAGGGAAAGCGGATTTCGGAACTGTGGGTTTCCGTTCAAATGAGTCTATTCGTCCTATCGTCGTAATACGAGCGGAATGGTCTTTGAACTATAATCGGATGCCAGTCTGAAAAAGTATACTCCATTAGACTGGCCTGTCGGATGCCATACTACGCTGTAGCTACCAGGCGGATACGAACGAGAAGCGAGAAACTCAACCTTGCGACCTAGCTGGTCAAAGATCTCCAGCGTCACATAAGTCGTCGCTGTCAGAGCGAATTCAAAGTTGGCTCTGCTCCCCACAGGGTTGGGATAGAGATCGAGTAGCTCAACAGTATCAGGAAACTCTGCAACTGGCTCCACGGCTGTGCTGATTCCTCCGAAAGAAAGCGCTATACTACTCGGTGCGACAAGGCTTGACAAGAGTTCTTCCACCCCGGTACCATCAAGATTAGCACGCTTGATCTTGCCTTCGCTGTGCTCTGTCCAATAGATCTTCTGTCCCTTGTTGTCTATTGCTAGCTTGCCCGTGAAGTATATGTCTGAATTGGTGGATCGGGTTTCGCTATCAATCATATTCTCAACCTCGGTGCCATCCAGATTGGCGCGTCGGATAATGCAACGGAAGTGGTTGCAGACAGTCCAATATATTTTGGACAGCGCGTGAGCCAAGGCAATATCGGAAACACCTTCCATTACGATATATTCATCAGATGCCGTATCGTTAAGAGGTGCACGCACAATCCCGTACGGTTTTTCGAGAAAATGACCGTCGTTCGTCCAGTAGATCATCTGATTGTGTAAATCAAGCTCAATACCCGACACCGAATAATTGCCGTTGACTGGAAGCCACTCCGAAGGGTAGGGGGAATCCAAATCTGCGCGATTCAGCGCGTTACCGGGACAGTCGGAGCCTTCGCCCCAATACACGACTCCTCCCATTAGGTCAAGCTCAATATCGCTCACTGACCCACTACCACATTGGACCGGTCCCAAGAAAAGCTCAGGATTATCACCGTCCAGAGATGCACGCATAATCCCACCGAGATAGCCCGATCCATCTGAAAAAACTCCCCCCGAATCTGTCCAATAGATTTGTCGGTGAAGCGTGTCAACGGTTACATAGTAAAGATCATGCCACCCCTCCGGCCCTAGGTCCTTGGCTTGCACCAGAGTATCTATCATACCGGTATCCAGCGCATAGCGAAAAATCGCATCGTCCAGGGTCTCTTCGGCCTGGATCGCTCCAATCCAATAGATGTATTGTTTCTGAGCGTAGGCAGAGTGAATCCCTCCTAGTGCCGTAAGCGTCAGAGCAAGGAGCAGATATGTCGGACAATGGCAACTCATTGCATAGTGCAAGTTTTATGCGCCACAGGCAAGCGTGTCTGAGAACAGGGAAGCCCCTTGGGCGATACTTCCTGGCAAAGGGACACTACAATCTCGCCCCGTCAAAAGAAGTCTGGAGATGATCATTCGCCTCAATGATACTATGAACCTCCTGGGTCCTCATACAATGTAATGTTTTCATTCATGGCGGCATCAATGGCTGCCCACGAAACAAAGTAGCCGACCCTCGAAACATTTGGATCACAGTTCCCACATGCAGATTGGATACCCAAAAAGATTCCGTCGGCATCATCGATTCTAGTAAATAAGGCTGATCCGCTATCGCCAGAATTAACAGGCGTGTCTGCTTGGATGTAGCAAGACAGGCGTGTCCAGTATTTCTTACTATCACCGTGGCGGACATAAACAGTGGCGTTTGCACAAGTCCCTGTAATTTCACCTGTGGTCCATCCTGTTCCTATACCTACTTTGTTTACGTCCATACCCATAATGGGGCTCCCCGTCGTGACCATTGAAAATGGTGTTCCTGAAATAGTGAAACTTCCAGCTCCTGTACTACTGCTGAAACTGGTGCGGTACACCTGGGCGACAAGTGTTTTCGTGCTATTGTCGTGGGCATCGTTCAGATCAATGAGTGCAGCATCGGTTAGTAGACACGGGGGAACTGGATTTTCGCAGTCCTCAAGGGGTGGATCCTCGAATTCTACCCCGATCGCGTTTACTTTGTGGGGCTGCCCCCACTCGCTTCCATTGTTATAACCAACGAATATTGTGCAATGAGATGCAGTTAGGAACCCGCGCGTCTGATTTCCGGGGCTCCCGTACCACACCGGTAGGCCAAGCGTACATCCACCATTGGAATCAATTCTAAGCCCTCCTGCCAGCGGGCGTACGTAGCCAGTCAAATCTGAGGGCCTTGTTGGCGCCGTATGTTCCGGGGATGGCCAACTACCTTCAGCAAATTCAGGCACCGCCACAGACTCAAACATGATGGCCTCGGGCGGAATCCCCAATTCAACAGCTATGGAACGCACATTGGCCTCTGATACATTTGCGGTCTCATCAAAACCAACCAGAACAGCATTCTGGCGCTCGTCAACATCCGTAAGCACAAGAGATCTATCACTTCGCAGTCTTCCCTCAATTAAAGTGCGATAGACTGCCAAGTCTGTGAAACTGTAAGTGGCCTGCTGTATACGAATTTCTTTACCTAACAAAAACTCGCGGAACTTATCGCTAGCCCCCATCATCTCCAGAAATTCGGAAACAAGTTCGCTTTGGGCAGCTCTTACGTTCTCAGGCTGCTCGGAGACGAGCACCAAATTCCCCCTCTCGTCTTCGTATACGCCCCCGAAGCCCTCGTAGCGATCGGCTAGTCTGACAAAAATGTCGTCAATAGAACCGGAAATGAGCGAGGCGTCCAAGTGCTCTCGGGCTAAGGCGAATTCAGGGACGCCAGTAACGCGTGAGTCACCATTTTCTTCATCAAGGGGAAGATCTGCGCTGGGGGTAATGGCACTGTCACAGCCAACCAAGAGCATTGTTACCAATGCAAGGGCAAAAACGAAGATGTATGTACGGTTCATATTCCTATCGTGTTAAGAGACTCTTGCAAAAATCCTAATGCACCTGCAAATGCAATGTGACGAAGTGTCTGTTGAAAAAAGCGTCGAAATTTTGGAGAAGAATACTTCAAGGGCCAATCTTGATAGTTTGTGCAACAGCCCTGGAGAATATTCGTCCTCCAGCCGATTCCCCGGCATGCCAACCCCTCATTCTGTTGTTTTGGACTGACAATTCCACGCAGTGGCGTGTGCCGTGGCGGAACATGGCACAGGTACACTGCACTCGCTTGTGGGTATTGCATAGCTAGCAAGTAGATCATCACAGCGCTATAGACAATAGTCCTTGTTAGTACCCCGGCAATTTAGTAACGATTCAAGTATGTTTTTCGTCAAGTATGTTCTTTTTCTGTTATTTATGGGGTGATGTTTGTTATATTGTGGGGATATTGAATAAAGTGTTCAAATTTTGAAGAGGAATATTTCAAAGGGCACATTGATTTTTGCGAAGATTTTAGACGTGATTCCGCCGTTTTCGCTGCCTGAAACAGTTCTTCGGGGAGGCAATAGCCTCCTTTGATCCCTTGGTTTTGACTGATTGACGCAGCGATCCTAGGGAATCTTTCCAAATTGTGCGCGATCGCCTCCATGACATGCTCCGCATGCATCTTTTGCAGTCTTTTCAATTGCATACTCCCCGAGCCAAAGCACCGTTTCAGGCACCTAAAGGTCCGTTCCACTGCCCAACGCTTACGACTGATCTCGCGGTTCTCCGCAGAATGGACGGCATTGACCGGGCGATTACGAGAACCTTTGTGCATGGTTCGTGGCCGGCTACCACATGCCGCAAATAATTCATCATTCGCTGTACTCTTGTACTCCTTGTCCGCCAACACCTCCTAGCAGTGCCGCGTACGAACACACTTGATTAAAGGCACCAGTCTCTTGCTGTCGTGGTCATTGGCCGGGGTGGTTTGCACGGCTAGGATCACGCCCCCCTCGTCCGTCGCCAGATGCTCCTTATACCCGTAGATTGTCCTATCGCGCCTTTTTAACCAACGACCGTCATGATTATCATTCGGAGGGGTTCGTTGTTTGGTCGCTTGATAAACGACCTCTTCGCGAACTTCCTCCGTACACCGCATCGCTTCCTTACGATCCTCGGCGACCAACGCATGCCCGCTGCCCTTCGGGGAATAAGGACTTAAGGTCAGACTGGCATCCACGATCGCCCCCACCGTTACGGCCAGCCCACATGCGTGCAACTGATCGTCGACCGTCTCCAGTGAACCATCCTAGGCGACCAGTGCGATCAAACGCGTGCGAAAACGGCTGATCAGTCAAGGACAGAATCCTTAATCACTAAATCACAAAAATGCCGCGCACCGTCCCATATTTATAACTCAAGCGCCCGATCCGATAACTTGTGCCATTGTCCCACCAAATGCATCGTGAGCAACAAAAGCGGACAATACGTCTTCTAACCACGATGCTTCTTACCGACTGGGTAGATCTCCATCAGGAGCAGTGTGATGGATTCCCAGTCCAGAACCCTGTTTAACTCCACATAAAAAGACCACTTTGCGACTGGTGCATCAATAAATTGTTGACCAAAAATCATCTGGACGGTACGGGGTTTGAAATGACCAAGCGTCCAACCAAACGTGAAACTGGAACAGCACGAATCTAACAAAATTCCATAGTTCTGTGCAACAGCCTCGTAGTGTATTCACGGACTATCAAATCGCTCAAAGTTAAAGGTGTGCTTGTCGGATGGTCTGGAGCAGCACCAATATCGGTCTGATAAGGTACTGGACACTACGAATGCCGTCGATAGCATTATTGGGTCCTCACACGTATAATTTTCCACGATTGCCTATACTATTGCCTACGTCCGAGCCGCAAACCAAGGTGGTCCACTACCACTGAGGAGTGTGTACATTTAATTTGACCGTTGAGCCCCTTACAAATTCTCTGAAACTGGCGCTTTTTAGAGTTTGGTGCGGGGTTCGGGTCTTTAGTTTCTACATTTTCATCTTCATTTTACTGCTACATTGCGCTAATGCTTAGTCCAGCTGTACAGGATTATTTGAAAGCAATCTTCACGCTGCAGGAAGAGACTTCTGTGGTTGCCACGAGTGATATTGCGCGTGCGATGAATGTATCCGCGGCATCTGTTACGGGTATGATTAAGCGGCTGGATCGCATGCGGCTAGTTGTCCATGAATCCTACAAAGGAGTAAGGCTTACTGAGGCAGGCGAAAAAATAGCACTGGAAATCATTCGCCATCATCGCCTGTTAGAGACTTATCTAAAGGAAGTCATGGGCTACTCATGGCAAAAAATGCACGAGGAGGCCGAGCACTTGGAGCATCATATCTCTGAGGATTTCGAACAGCGCATTGATGCCCTGTTAGGATACCCCACGCACGATCCGCATGGGCACCCAATCCCTACACAGGACCTGAGACTGGTCCGTGCAGAAACCGTTACACTTTCTGAAGCTCCTGTTGATGAAGCCCTGGTGATTCACCATGTCTCAGATGAAGACACAGCGCTTCTTCACTTGCTGGAGCGTATCGGCTTAATGCCAGGACGCAGGGTGCGAATTGTCGTGCGCGACGAGGATGGTATGAAAATACAGATTGGCGGCCGCGAAGAATACGTTGAAGAGGTGGTTACTCGCGGTGTACATGTGATGGCCTAGATGCAGCGGTTTGAAACGAGGACGTACTGAATCTATACGTGTTGATGTTAGACAGTTGAAATGAAAACCAAGTCACGATTATCTTTGCAAGGTTAAAGTGCAAAGGCTTACAGGGATGCAAATTAACGAGTTGACGGGGAACAATCATGCATTAGGTACGAATACCATCCCAGCGTGGTTGATTACTGCACGTAATTTCCGCGCAAAACCTTTACCCCCCCTACGCCTTCGACCGTAGGGTGCAGGGCCTCCTTGGAGGCCCTTGCTTTTTGTATGAAATTCATGAAAACTGCAATCTACGTAGATGAGTTTAACCTCTACTACGGATCCCTGAAGAGGACACGGTTTAAGTGGCTCTACATGCCCCGTTCATTTCGAACAGTTTTGCAGCCCCATCACCAGATCCAGAAGGTCAAGTATTTTACGGCAAAAGTATCAGCCGTGCCAAATAATCCACAGGGGCCTCGTCGTCAGGATATTTATCTACGCGCTTTGAAAATGTACCAACAGAATGTAGAAGTTCATTTGGGGCACTTTTTAAGTCACGAGGTTCGGATGCCCCTAGCGCGACCAAGTCGGAAGCGAAAAACGGTCAGCGTAATTAAGACTGAAGAAAAGGGATCCGACGTCAATCTTGCCGTACATCTTCTGAACGATGCTTGGCGCGAGATTTATGACTGTGCAGTAGTGGTCACCAACGACAGCGACATAGCTGAGGCACTACGTTTGGTTAAGCAACGTGGTTCAGTTCGCATCGGTGTGGTTACCCCAGGAGATCGCAATACTTCCTCCCAGCTTAGGAAAGTATGCAGATTTCGTCAGGCGTATTCGAGACAATGCACTCAAGCAATCACAGCTTCCCAATCCAATTCCCAATACGGAGATTTACAAGCCTGAGCGTTGGTAGGCATTTTGTTCTGATACATAACAAGCACCAGAGCCGGGGGATTATCAGAAATTACTTGACCATGGCGGCACTGTTATGCTTCAAGTGATGCGCTATCATCTAGGAATTCATAGTATGGTTTTCCCCATCAGTGAGGTCAAGAGTCCGGCTGCCAGTTGGGCGGTCCGGTTGTGCTCGTCAATGATTGGGTTGATTTCTACAACTTCGGCCGAGCTCAGTCGGCCATCCTCGGCAATGAGTTCCATTAACAGGTGCGCCTCACGTGGATTAAGACCACCTTCCACAGGCGTCCCGACGCCTGGTGCAAAATGTGGATCAATGCTGTCTACATCAAAGCTCACGTGCAATCGGTTATGGTTTCTCAGTTGGTTGAGTGCTTCCCTTGTAACTTCTCCGATCCCGCGCTCGTCAATATCCCGCATGGTATAAATGCCCAATTCGGATTCACGCAGAACGCGGCGTTCTTCTGCATCAATATCCCGCAGCGCAATGATGGCTACGTCTTCCAAGCGGAGCTTGGGGCCGGGGTGGCCAACGTTGACTAACCGGTCATCTCCTGATCCGCAAAGGACTGCGAGAGACATGCCGTGAATATTTCCGCTGGGGGAGGAGGTCGGGGTGTTTAAGTCTGCGTGGGCATCAATCCAGATTACACCCGTTGGCGCATCGCGTGTTGTCCCTCCTATACTGCCGATAGCAATTGAATGATCTCCTCCCATTACCAATGGAAAGTAGCCTTCGGCAACGGTGCGGGAAACTTCAGTGTAAAGCAGGTTGCAGGCATCCCGGATGGCCTCTGTATAGTCCTCATTTACCGAGAACGAGGTCTGAAGTGCAGTTGGAATATTGCCACAGTCTTCAACTCGGTGTCCTAACCGGCGCAGGCGTTCCGCGAGCCCTGTATAGCGAAGAGCACTGGGTCCTACATCGACCCCACGCAGATCCTGGCCCAAATCCATCGGGACTCCAATCAGGCGAATATTTTTCAGTTTTGTATTCATGGGCGTATTCGGTGATCTTCGTATATATTTTGGATTACGTGTATGGTTGATTTGCGGATCCGAGATTGCTGAATTTCGTTTGCCGCTGCTCAGGAGATAAATAAAAATGCACTCGCTCGCCCGGTTAAACCACTATTTTATACTCTATTGGCGTCTGTTCGTACCGGGCCTACTGTTTACGATGATCTCAGCAATCTTCGCAATTGCTGTACCCGTTGTGGTTCGACAGGCAGTAGACAGTATTCCTCGTTTTGAATTGCTGTATCGACAATTCCGGGGGACAATATTACAGCATTCATTGTATTGGGAGATATTCTGGACTCTGTTGATCTTTGGATTGATCATCATCGGCCTAAGCTTGGTGAGCGGCTTGTTTTCGTTTCTGATGCGGCAAACTGTGATCGTAGCCTCGCGTCATATCGAGTTTGATATGCGCAATACACTATACGACCATTTACAGAAGCTTTCAGCCAGTTTCTACAATCGCACGAAGACCGGGGATGTAATAACACGTTCAACGAGTGATATTGAGCAGGTACGCCGCTATATTGGTCCGGCGATCATGTATTCCACGCGGGCGCTAGTAATCGTGATTGTAGCCGTCGTTACGATGCTTATTATCTCGCCGACGCTGACGCTCTACGCACTCATGCCGTTGTCAATTCTTGGTGTGGCAATCTTTCTCGTTGCCCACTATGTACACAAGCGGAGTGAAGCACTCCAGCGCCAGTACGCACAGCTTACCAGTCGCGTTCAGGAGACACTCGCCGGTATTCGGCTCGTCAAAGCCTACGCGCGGGAGAAAACCGAAACTGAAGCTTTTGAAGAAGAAAGTACGCTCTACAAATCGCGCATGCTTGGACTTGCACGTGTAGAGGCGGCATGGCGGCCAATCTTTGTTGTTGTCGTTGGTCTATCACAAGTCATGGTTGTCTGGGTGGGCGGACGTCTGGTTACTGAAGGAGTGATTACGATTGGCAATATTGCGGAATATATCATCTACGTGGGGCTCATGACTTGGCCAATTGCTGCGTTTGGCCTGGTGATTTCTATGATGCAGCGCGCCAGCGCTTCCTCTGAACGTATTTACGAGGTACTCGACGAAGAGCCGGATATTTCCGACGGTGCCCGAACGGACTATTCGGTTACCAAGCTTCGCGGGCATGTGACGTTTGAGAACGTGTCGTTCAGATACGCAGAGGGGTTACCTTATGCTCTCCGAAATGTATCGTTTGAATTGCATCCAGGAGGCAGCCTGGCCATAGTTGGAAGAACCGGGGCGGGAAAGACTACGCTGATTGAGTTGATAGTCCGCTTGGTTGAACCTACCGAGGGGCGTATACTGATTGATGGCAGGGATTTACGTGATCTACCTCTCAGTGTAGTCAGAGAAAGTATTGGCTATGTTGCTCAGGATGTGTTTCTGTTCAGTGGTACAATAGGCAACAACATCGCATTTGGCACTGTCGGAGCGTCAGAGGAAGAAATCCGACAGGCGGCGTTTGAGGCAGAGTTGCTGGAGACAGTTCTGGAATTTTCCGAAGGGCTGAACAGTGGAGTAGGGGAGCGGGGAGTTTCGCTTTCCGGCGGACAAGCTCAGCGGACCACAATTGCGCGTGCTCTTATTCGAGAACCGAAAATACTGATCATGGATGATGCCTTGAGCAGCGTAGATGCAAATACAGAGACCCGGATTCTCGAACATTTGCGTCGTAGACAGGGCCAGCATTCAATGATCCTGGTAAGTCATCGGATCTCCAGCATACAGGATCTGGATCAGATTCTTGTTCTGGATGAGGGTTCCTTGGTTGAGCGTGGAACGCATGAATCCCTAGTGGAGCAGAAGGGGCTTTATGCACAAATGCACCGGCGGCAACTCCTTGAGGCCAGGCTTGAAGCACTTCAGTAGGTACATGGAACTGATACCATTAGGGACATCTTCTGCAACGCTTGTCAAGGAGCGTGGCTTATCCGCACATGTATTGCGAAGTGATGGAAGTGTATTGCTGTTTGATTGCGGGGATGGAACCCAGTTTCGGTTGAAAAAAGCCGGGGTACGCCATAGCCGGATCAAGGTGATATTGATTTCGCATTTGCATGGGGATCATCTTCTGGGTCTTTTTGGACTCTTATTCTCCATGTCGTTGGCACGTCGAGACACTTCACTTACTATCGTGGGGCCAGAGGAACTCGCCAGCATCGTGAGTGCTATTCCAGGGCTTAGTTCGTCGGCGCTTAGTTTTCGGATCAATTACGTAAAGCTCAAAGAGGGCTTTGAGCATGAGGAGGTATACAGAGAAAATCAGCTGTGTGTGACCGCTCGACCACTTGATCATGGCGCATTCTGTATTGGTTATCGCGTTACTAAATATGGGCCGAAGAAAAAAATTGACGTTCAACGGGCACGAATGCTTGGTATCAACAATAGTGAGCAGTTTCGCTCTCTAGCGAAGGGTAAGTCAGTGCTGACAACAGGTGGTCAGGTAGTAACTCCGAAGGAAGTGGAGGACACATCACGGTTGCAGTCAGTTTTCGCGTATGTGACAGATACACGCCCGTGTGCGGGAGGACTTGAATTGG
Organism: Rhodothermales bacterium; assembly: GCA_022821385.1. Lineage (GTDB taxonomy): Bacteria > Bacteroidota > Rhodothermia > Rhodothermales > Bin80 > Bin80. Next base: position 17,987 of record JAJEDR010000080.1, on the reverse strand, counting down.
CGGAGGGGGCCAACCTACTTTTGCACGAAGCCACATTCAGCCAGGAACACGAAGCACTCGCCTGGTCTACTGGCCATACTACCGCCGCTGGAGCGGCCTCAGTGGCCATTGAGGCTGGTGTGAAGAATTTGCTGCTGACCCATTTCAGCTCCCGGTATTCGGATTTATCGGTACTTGAGGAGGAAGCACGGGTGATTTTCCCTGATTCAGCAATTGCGCGCGAGTACAATGTGTACGACATTTTGGCCGCGCACCCAAAGCAAGAAGCGGGTATTGCCAGATGAATACGGAAAAGGGCTTGGATCGACGGCTACTCGGGCGTATCATCGGATACCTGATGCCCTATAAGCATTGGGTAATACTGGCATTTTGCCTAGTGCTGCTTGTGTCGTTCCTGGGGCCACTTCGTCCATGGTTAATCCAACTGGCCATAGACAATCACATCGTACCCGGGGAATTGGATGGCTTAGTCATACTGATGACCGCGTTGATAGGGGTCCTTGCGCTGGAGGGGGCACTGAGCTATGTGAATGCTTACTTCACACAGTGGATTGGGCAGCAGGCTATTTACGATGTGCGTGTACGCGTATTTCGGCATGTGCAGCAGCAATCTCTGTCATTCTTTGACCGGACGCCGATCGGGCGCTTGATTACGCGAACGACCTCAGATGTCGAAGCACTTGCAGATGTCTTGTCCGCGGGAGTTGTAGTAATCATGGGCGACATGTTCAAACTGTTATTTATAGCAGCTTTTATGTTCAGTTTGAACTGGGTACTGGCGCTTGTAACGCTATGTGTAATGCCCTTTATGTTACTTGTAACCTTATGGTTCAAGCGCAATGTACGTGGGCAATACAGGGAAACTCGGAAGCAGGTAGCACGTCTGAATTCTTTCATGCAGGAGCATGTTACGGGGATGCAGATTGTGCAGCTTTTTGGGCGGGAAAAGGTGGAAATGGATCGTTTTGAGAAAATAAATGATCAGCATCAGATTGCACAGCTCAAAACGGTATTCTTTCATTCTCTCTTCTGGCCTGCAGTAGACATTATTGCCTCAACAGCGATTGGATTTGTGCTTTGGACCGGTGGGGTAAGCGCACTCAGCGGTGCCATCACTGTTGGGATTCTCATTGCTTTCGTGCAGTATTGCCGACAATTCTTTGAACCTATTCGGAACCTGTCCGAGCAATTCAATACGCTTCAGGGAGCTATGGCGGGGGCCGAGCGCATCTTTGATATCCTGGATAATGATCAGTCGCTACCGCAAGTAGAGAAGCAGATTCCACAGGATCGCCTGGAGGGAGAGATAGTTTTCGACAATGTCTGGTTTGCTTACAAGAACCATGATGATGGCTCACCAGAGTGGGTGCTCCGGGGAGTCTCATTCAAGATCAGGCGTGGGCAGGATGTGGCAATCGTAGGAGCGACCGGTAGTGGAAAAACAACGATCATCAGCCTACTGATGCGATTCTACGATATCCAGAAAGGTCGCATTCTACTGGATGGTCAGGACATTCGTACGTTCCGGCTCAGGTATCTCCGCTGGCGTATAGGGCTGGTACAGCAGGATGTATTTCTCTTTTCTGGATCAATAGCTCGCAATATTGCTCTGGATAGTCCAGGTATTACACTTGATAATGTCAAACATGCCGCAGAAGCGGTAGGCGCCGATAAATTCATTGGACAGCTACCCAATGGGTATGATCAGGATGTACGTGAACGTGGATCGTCGCTCTCGCAGGGTCAGAGGCAGTTGCTGTCGTTTGCTCGCGTTCTGGCACATGATCCGAACATTCTGGTGCTTGACGAGGCAACATCCAGCATTGATACGGAAACGGAACAGATGATCCAGCGCGCACTCGAGAGAACCCTACAGGGCCGGACCTCCCTGGTGGTAGCACATCGGCTATCTACCATTCGTTACGCGGATGCGATTCTCGTTCTGCATAAAGGCCTATTGCGTGAGCAGGGCACACACGATGAGCTCGTTGCTGCCGGTGGACTCTATCAAACGCTTTATGAGCTGCAGTATCGTGAGCAGGAGCAGTTGGCAGTTGGCGCATTGGTTACGGAGGAATGATCCTTATGTAGACTCCATGGAGTCACTCTTCGGACGAACACGTTCAGTTCATTGTGGTAGCATATGCAGTCCAAATTCGACAATCTGTGATGTCTCAGCTTATTGAATCATGCTGTACGGTGAAGGGGACCGTACAAGAAAAGTACGATGCAATTGCACGGGGGCAGAGGGATCCGTGCTACTGCATGGTGGAGCAGGCCGATTATCGGGATAAAACCGGATACCAGGCAGACGCCGATTTAGGCTTGGGCTGTGGCACACCAGTGGATCATGCGGAGTTGCAGTTTGGCGAAACCGCACTTGATCTGGGGAGCGGTGCAGGCTTGGATGCCATGATAGCGGCGCCACTAGTGGGGGCAAAGGGGAAAATTATCGGGGTAGACTTCACTCCTTCCATGGTCGCACGAGCAGAGAAAAATGCTGCTGCTATTGGGGCCGATAATGTGGCTTTTCTCGAGGGGGACATTGAACAATTGCCAATTGAAGATTCCTCGATTGATGTGGTAATCAGTAATTGCACGATCAACCTGGTACCTAACAAGGCGCAAGCTTATGCAGAAATTTTCCGGGTACTTCGTCCTGGTGGTCGTTTTGTAATATCAGATGTTGTAACGGTGGGCAGTCCGGACCCTGAACTCTTGCGCAGGGCGGAAGAAGTGGCTGGTTGTGTTGCTGGTGCAGCGGAAAAGGAATCCTACATGCAGTTGATTGCCGCCGCGGGTCTTGAAAAACTTGAAGTGGTTCAGTTTCGGTCTCTCGAAGTAATTAGTGAACAGGATGGACTTGCCAGTATTACCATTCGCGGTCGGCGACCGTATGATTCCGGCACATAAGGCACTCCAGCAGCAGCATTGACACCTACACGGGTTTAGGCACCGCGACCAAACACTCTCAGTGGTTCAGGGGGTGGCTCCAGCATTGAGCGTTCTTATCGTTTCGTGGGCACCACCGCTTTCATTCCTACGACTCCTTGGGTATTGCGGGCACCTTCAGTGACACTGCTGATATCACGCCCAAATGCTCGCCTACGGGAAGGAACAAAGGATCCCATGACTCGTTCTGAACAAACTGAACTCATTGAGTAGTATGTCTGACCCAAGACCAGAGACCACACGTCTGTTTTCTCTGCTTCGCAGATTGACGGAGGGAGAGAAATTGTCACCAGACGAAACCCATGAACTTTCAGAAATAATTCATACCATGGCAGGATCAAACGTAATCGCTGAAATCGCATCATTCAAAGATATAATGCTTTCGAGGATGGATGCCTTGGACAGCAAATATGCGTCCATGCGGTGGCTGATCGGGATCGGGCTCACGCTGATAGGCATTATCGTTGCCTTCGGAACCTTTATCACAGGATAGTCCCCACCGCATCCCCAGTGTGCTTGTGTCATTCCGTAGACTCCAAATATATGGTTGGGGATTCAGGCTGGCTAAACCATCGTGTAGAATCGCACCAAAAGATGCTGGCGAGGTTGTTGTAGGAGCAGCCACAACAGTGTAGAACCAGCCAGAAAATCACACTGTAGGTTTGGTAGCGCAGTTACTGTTGGAGCCCAAATTACGAGCAAATTTACCAAGATCCCTAAGTTTCTGTCCTATGTCACTCCAAAATGTCGGATTTGGAATGAGAATCTTGATGATGTCACATTGTACGGTTTAACTCGGAATCAGAGGTAGCAGACAGCTTGATAGCTAATAGTTACACGCTAAACATATGCGCTGGCGGAACATACCATTCAGGCGGCGAGGAGGACGCACCAAAGACGCTAGGATCTCAGTCACAGCATCAAGAGGCTCAAGTGGGGTTTTTGATGTCGACGAAGGTTGGAGTAAGTTCGTAAGAATGCTCTCATGAACGGCCCATTGGAGGTTAAAAGCTGAACATCAAAGACGAACAAGACGGATATGTGGAAGACCGGCATTACCCCTGCAACGGAGTTTCTTCCAGATGCCGGTCCAGTTTATGAGCGTTTCGTTGGTCTGGTATCTCAATGACGGGATTTATCCGGTACGCAGTTGGGATGTGGAAGTCAACAGAACGGAAACCCAATTGATTTGTACCCTTGAATAACAAAGCGATTCGTAACAAAAGCAGGAGGGACTCCGCAAGGTCATTCAAGAATTGAACTTTGGAGTCGGCATTCTCAAACGATTGTGCGAATAACTCGAGGACATCTTTGGACGCGATTTATTCACGCTAAAACCAGGTAGATCATTCCTTAATCATGGATCACTATTATCATCGCTCGCATCTGCCACGGTTTAAAGAAATCGCTGAAGGCAGCAAAGAATTGGCAGATGCTTTTTTTAAGTACTATGACAGTGTATTCACAGAGGGGGCATTAACAACTCGGGAAAAGGCACTCATTGCTTTGGCAGTTGCCAGTACGGTTCAATGCCCATACTGTATAGATGCGTACACAACTGCATGTCTGGAATCCGGGTCGGATTTAGAGCAGATGACCGAGGCCGTCCATGTAGCCACGGCGATCAGAGGGGGAGCATCACTGGTACACGGTGTACAGATGCTCGATCAGGTCAAAAGTGTAACGATGTAATTTGGATTGAGTGGAGAATAAGAGAATGATATCACTGGACACGATTGAATCTTCGCAACTAGCTGCTGAGGGTCCGCGTGCCACATCCTCGCTGAAGTCCAGGGCAATTCCGTTGGTGCATCCCGAGGAGCAGCTAAGGGTTCTTGATGCGGCAGACATTACTGGTGGACCGACCAACAGCGGTCGGTTTGGGCTTGATCTAGCTGCCTCTGGATGGCCACGTCTGAAACCGGATCGTCTGGAAATTGTGCAGATCAACCTCGGCAAACTCTGCAACATGACCTGCATGCACTGTCATGTTGATTCAGGCCCGGATCGAACTGAGGAGAACATGGATAGGGCAACTGTTGATGCTTGTTTACAAGCCATTGATCGCTCAGGGGCCCAGGTTGTGGATCTTACGGGCGGAGCTCCAGAATTAAATCCGAATTTCGAATACCTGGTCGAGGCATGTGTCAGTAGAGGACTTCGTGTTCTTGATCGATGCAATCTCACGGTGTTGCTTACGCGGCGTTGTGAGCATCTACCGGAATGGTTTGCAAAGCGTGGTGTGGAAATTATTTGCTCTCTGCCGCACCACCGCAAGATTGGCACTGATGCTCAGCGCGGGGACGGTACCTATTCAAAATCAATTAAAGCGCTACGACGATTGAATGCAGTTGGATACGGATACGGAGATCCAGATCGACAACTCACGCTTGTTACGAACCCGGTGGGGGCTTACTTGGTAGGCAATCAGGCCTCCTTGGAGAGGGAGTGGAAAACTTCCCTTGCGCATAACCATGATGTTAGTTTTGACAGGTTGCTGACACTCAATAACTTACCAATGTCACGGTATCTGGAATGGTTAATGGATACCGATCAAGTGGACACTTATCTCAGCAAATTATTGCAGGCATTCAATCCAGCCACGATTGCTGGGCTTATGTGTCGTAACGTGCTGTCCATAGGCTGGGACGGGCATCTGTACGACTGTGATTTTAACCAACAACTTGAGATGCGCATGGATATCCCTCACCCACATGTAGCTGATTTCGATCTTAGCATATGGCAATCGCACTCGATACGCACGGCTCGCCATTGCTATGGCTGTACTGCCGGTGCGGGTAGCAGTTGTGGAGGCGCGATCACCTAGGAGACATTGTCAGGGCTACGTTCAAGTGTAACCGGATAGGCCAGATCACGGTGGAATTGGCCGCACAGAGTAGGCATCTCGCAGGCGGTCCCGCTGGAACAAGTGCATGAGCATTAGTTTAAGCCCGTCCCCAGCCGATTATGCATGTCAGGCTTGAATTAAACTTTCGCGTTACGTGTTGGCTACTAAAATTCAAGACAGTTTTTCACCGTGCTACTATTAATTCTGTTACTCCAGGCTGTTACGGGTACGGCGGATGGATTGAATCAAGAAGGAGCAGGCTACGATCCCACCACTGACTCCCTCCGTTTTGCGGGTGAAGTTCATTTACGCAATATTCGCCAGTTAACCTTTGGAGGGAATAATGCTGAGGCTTACTGGTCATTTGATGATCAACAGGTCATCTTTCAGAGTGACTGGATGCAAATCAACAGCCAGGGGTGTGATCAGCAGTACGTGATGGATCCTGATGTGCCAGGTGAGTATATGCTTGTATCAACCGGGCAGGGGCGTACGACCTGCGGTTATTTTCTGCCGGATGGGAGGATCCTGTATGCATCTACACATGCCAATTCTCTGGAATGCCCCGCCCCGCCTGAAGCCGGGGAACGCTATGTATGGGCGATCTATGACTCGTTTGACATTTATGTAGCCGAATCAGATTATGATAATCCAGAGCTCCTGATTGGTGGTCCGGGCTACGACGCAGAGGCTACGGTATCACCGGATGGCCGTTTCATCGTGTTTACATCTACGCGCTCGGGAGATCTGGATTTATGGCGTTACGAAATCGCTACCGGGGAAACCATACAATTGACCAGTACACTTGGGTATGATGGCGGCGCATTCTTTTCCAGAGACTCCAAGAGGATTGTATGGCGTGCAAGCCGCCCAGAAGGCGACGATGCGCGAAACTATAGGGAACTGTTAGATCAGGGTTTGATTGAGCCCGGGGAACTGAACATCTTTGTCGCTGATATTGACGGAGGGAACGTACAGCAGGTTACGGATGCATCGGGTGCAAACTGGGCGCCATTTTTTCATCCCGATGGAGAACATGTGATCTATTCCTCTAATTACGAGAGCATAGGTAGAGGACGCCCCATGTTTGCCATATACATGGTGGAAATCGCTACTGGCGTGACCACAAAAGTGACACATTCAAACACATTTGATGCGTTCCCAATGTTCTCTTTTGACGGAAAGAGATTATTGTTTTCCTCAAACCGCAACGCTTCCCGAACGCCCACCCGAGACACAAACGTGTTTGTTGCTGACTGGATTGCTGAACCAGAAGCGGTCGACTATGAGTTTGAGTCAACAGTAGAGGAAAAACAGATGAATTCGCCTTCCTCTCCTCAAGAGTAACCGTTATACTTGCCCCGCACGTTTGAGAGACCACCCTGTGGGTTCACAGATTCCCGAAACCCTGATACCAGCGAGTTGTAGTTTCACGGGGCAACGCCTCTCCTCCCCGGGATTATCCAGCGAGGTTACAATCGGGTTGGATCAGATCACTCAAAGTCAGTTTTGTCGCATGAGCAATTTCGGCCTGTCGACTACAGACCGAAATTGCGGAAGCGGTAGCTCAGATTAAGCAGGATGTAGCGTCCGAGCACTTGGGTCTGACTATCTTCGACATAGGCCTCTGTGATATTTCGGTTGATTCCAGTTTCCTGATTGAAAATATCGCCGACGAGTAGTTTCACCTCCGCAGCATCCGCCTGCATGAATTTGTACCCCAATCCGGCGTTGACAATAAATGTTGTGGGATAGAGTGTCTCGTCCAGGCCAAGGTAGTTATTGTAGGTCAGACTGTGTTCAATTACCAGACCACCTATCGGGAGCCACACAAAGCGGACACCGGTGTCATGCCGAAAGAAATTCTCGTCAAGTGGAGAATAATAGGAGTTGTTGGCAATCGTATAAGCAGCGTTATACGTAAGTGTAAAGTCCAGGCGCTCACTGATATTGCTTCCGAGCGTCAGACCGCCATTGAAGCTGTACTGTGTCCCCATATTATTCACGCCATTGATGACACTAGGACTTTCTGAGTACGTGACACCACCTCTGAAATTCAAGTTACTTCGGAGCAGAGAGACGGGTGTACCCAATCCGACAAATGAGCGAATTGTAGTACTGGGATTATCAAGATTCAGTGGGGCAGAATACTGTGCGCCTTGGGGCAGAAGGATTCGCCCTCCAGCGATGACGGTATCTCTAGATGCCAGAAAGGAAGCTGTACCAATAGAATTTATTTCTTTGGTCCAACTCACGTATGCGAACATCATTCGTCCGGCCCGCCGGTCCCCACGGCGCCCACGGATACTGATCGTATGTGAGTAGCTGGGTTCAAGGTCAGGGTTACCACTTGAGAGGAATAGAGGATTGGTATTATCAACTACATCCTGCAGCTGGCTGACTGACGGAGTGTTGGTTCGTGTACGATAGTCAATGTCCAGATCCAGGGCCTCTCCAAATTCAAATTCGATTTCTGCCTCCGGCAGGAAGCTCAGGAACGAACGGTCTAACCGAAAATCGACAGGATATGTCTGGTCACCAATAAGCCGTTCGTTTTGGATTTCGAGGCCTAACTGGATGGAGTAACGGTCATCTATTCGCCGTTGGACGGATAGCCCACCACGCTGCTGAACCACATCGTTGTCGAACAGGCTTGAGAACGTGGGATCCAGGATCGTGTGCAGTCCAGTCCGCAAGTCAAGTACATACGCTGAGCGATCAGATACATTGCGATTGTAGGAGGGTCTATAAGTTACCTGCAATTGTCCAACTTCGCCCAGGGGTTCAGTGTAGGCAAACCGAATTGAGTATGACTGCCCAGCAGACGAGTTATCGACTTCCTGATCATAGGTTGAATCACTGCTAGCTGTACGGTTCTGTCGACCAATCTGCATGAATTCGGTAACGGAAACCTGGTCGGCATCCCCTGCGCGGCTGTTGAATCCAAGTCGGGCATCCGCAGAGATTGTTCTGCCTGGTTTGCTGAATCGGTGTCGATACAGAATGCTGGAACTTGATGTAAATCCTCGATTATCTGTTAGATAGTTATTGTATACCGTGTTCAGGAGTCTCCCTGTGGCCAGTGAGTTGACCCCCGACTGGAGACTGGAAGAGGTATTATTCTGGAAACTGAGGCTCGGTCGAATGGTCAGCGAATTGTTTTCGTTAATAGTGTAGTCAATCCGTGCATTCAATCTGTGGTTGAAGTTTTTGCCACTTGACTGTGTGTTCTCATTATAGAACTGAGATTGGTCGTTGGCCAGAAACAGTTCTCGATCAAGGATCGCATCGTTTTCATTCGAAACCCGGTTAAAGAAGTAGCTTCCACTGAGACGCAGATTGCTACCAATCTCGTCGCTGTAGTTGACTCCCGCCGAAGTGGTGTGATTCAGGCCACTTTGGGCTCCCACGAGGAAATTTCGAGGATTAAAACCCCCGCCGCCCCGGCCGCGTCCTCCTCCTCGTCCTCCTCCCCGCATGCCGTCACCGCCACCCCTGCCACGAAAGCCACCACCTCCACTACCCATCAAGCCCAGTAAGTCCTGGAAAGCGAAGTTCTGCTGATTAACATTATTGGAAAGTCCAATGATGGAAATACGTCGATCACCATCAAATATGTTTGTGCTGCCTCCGGTGATGTATCTCTGATCGTCGCCGTATCCACCGTAAACTTGGCCGAACTGGCCGTTACTCATGCCGCGTCGCGTAGTAATGTTAATTGTTCTCTCCGAATTACCATCATCAAATCCAGTGAACTGAGCCTGGTCGCTGTCGGTATCAAATACCTCAACGTTCTGAATCACATCTGCGGGGAGGTTCCGAAGGGCAGCCGTGGGATCCTGGCCAAAAAACTCTCGTCCATCAACAGTTACCCGCTGAACTTGCTCGCCTTGGGCCTCAACCTGTCCGTCCTGAACGACAATACCTGGAAGTTTTGCCACTAAGTCCTCTGCGGTGGCGTCGGGGTTAACCTTATAGGCGTCCGCATTAAAAATTGTAGTATCTCCACGGATCACCATACGCTCCTGCATCTCTTCTACGACCATTTCATCCAGCTGCATTACGTCAGGCTTCATCGAGATCGTGCCAAGGCTTTTGTATGCTCCGTCTATCGTAACCAATTGCTCGTGGGAAACGAAGCCAACAAAGGTGAGACGCAGTCTGAATTCTCCACGCTCACGTACTTCAATAGCGAAGTAGCCCTCTGCGTTGGAAGTAGAGCCAGCAACCAGGAGCGAGTCCGTGACTGTTTCAATCACGGCGGTCACGCCGGGTAACGGGGCATTATCAGCTTCCTCATCAATGACGCGCCCAGAGACAATATTGACGGCGTTTTGCTGCGCCAGGGTTGGAAGTGCAGTTGCAAACAATGCAACAGCGATGAAGAGGATTCGCATTTACTTTTTTTGGGAATAGTTAACTGTGAATAGGCAGTACATATGCATAGTGACTTCGGGAGGATAGACGTAAGCAAACCAGAATTTATTCCGTTGTACGGTAGTTTCTCGGTAGCAAGTTGAGGGGAATCGCTTTTACGAGCAAAGACGTCTTTCAGGTTTGGAATTCGCTCAAAAGTACGATGAGGGTCAGTTGATGTAGCAGGCGAAGCTACCGATCAATGCGTCCATGTCGCTGCTGAGGACTATCTGAAACGATATTCTATCTCTATGGACACCCAGGTTGAGCGCAGCTATAACGCCAAGGCGGTGACACGATGCAATCAGTGCTTATTCAGGACTTTGTCGTTTTATCAGTAGGCGAACATATCCTGAATTCAGATTGATGGGTGCGGGGAGATCGTATGCTTCTTCACTGAATGATTTTCGTCCAAAGAAATTAATTCACACACAGGTAAGTTGGTCCTGTCCATCACGCGATTAGTCGGTACGCGATACGGAGACTGTGTCAGTCCCTCAGGATGAGCCTCGACGGTCCGTCTCCTCTCCAGGTATGGCGAGCGCCAAGATCACGTACAACGCTATTGATGCCATTCCCACGAACCCGAAAGTTGAGGTAGCTATAGCAGTTACGAAGAAAAGCAGCCGCGTTACCCCCACGGGTATCCCGAAGCGATTTGCCAAACCACGACAGACGCCGAATAACCACCGTTTCTTGCGTGGTCGAACGAGGTGTCTGGACGAAACGGTACGTACACGGCGTGTCCGCTTTGTGCGGAGGGCGCTGGTTGCCGCAATGCCCATGAAAAAGATCGCCGCAATGGGAGTTAAACGGCCTAACGCATCTACGAATCCATTCCCAAGTATACCGATTTCCGAAAGTAGATAGAGGAAAGTTCCGATCAAGAGTGCACCGCCGCCAACAAGGTGCCAGTTAATACTGGATGCGGGGCGAGCTTCTGACTCGAAGAGAATTTCCCCGAGCGCATCACTGGATTGGGTTCTCAGCTCCAGTTCCGATAAGTCGGATTTTGTCGTCACTACTATTTACTCTTTGGGTATGATTAACATAGCTGCAATATAGCTAAGAACAACTACACCAAACGTGAAAACACTTGCTATCAGAACCCCTATGCGTAGCCATGTAAGGTCCAGGCCATAGCGTCTTGCAAGGCCGGACAGAACTCCCCCGACCATTTTACCAGACTGCGAGCGGGTTAGGCGTCCATGGTTATAACTCATCGTAGTTTATAAACAGTTTGATAGGGCCTGCAGTAACGGTTTTGATCGCAAGTATCTTATTTGGACTACGACATACGCGATATTTTGGTTGCAACTATCGGCTTCTGTGTCTGCAGACCGGATGTTCGCAAGCACATCGATCTCTTCAGGTTAGGCTGTTATACTAGAAGAGTTGCTCACACTCAAGGGATCAGCCGATAAACTGATTGACGTCTGTCGTGTACGGTAGGGTATATGCATGGATGACAATTTGCCTAGGGTTAGTGGAAGTAATACATCCGCATGGGTATGCAAGCGAGCAGTGAGTTATTTCTGCGGTCGAGAGTTTGGTTCTTTAGCATCTTCTGGGGGGTGCATCAGTATAGCCAAGACGAGGTAGGCTATTATAGGGATGGTTCCCGCGAAAATGACGGTACTCAGGCCAAAGATCAGCCGCAGTACAGTAACCTCCATATTAATGTGTGGAGCCAGTCCTGCACATACACCAGCGATCCACTTGTCGCGCGATTTAGCCGGAAGCCTCCACTTTTCGGAATGTAATTGTGGCGCGATGCTGGTCTTCAGGTTCCCGTCTGTACTGTGCGGTTCTTTTTCCTGCTCGGATTCCATTCGTTTTTCCTGCCGGGATTCCCATTTTTTCTTTGCCGCGTGACGCCTTCGTTTTCGGCGTCTTTTTCGTTTTCGGGGCATCAGGCCGAGTAGCAGAACCAACAGGATCCCGAAAAGCGGGAACACGATAAAAGCCTCCTGAAGCCCACTTCCCGGCAGAAGTCCAATTTGTTGCAGAATATGCAGAAAAACCACGCCTATCAGGCCTACGCCCGCTATGGTCGGCAGGTTAATTGCGCCGCCTGTTTTTGGAGCAGTTTCTTCAAAAAACAATTCCTCGAGGTCAGATTCGGCTAGGCTCCCATACCCAGGCTCTTCTTTGAGATCCGGGAGATCGAAATCCTTTTTTGCTTTCGTTCGCATTTATTGCTGGTGGAGCGTAAGCGTTCTTGAGCCGGTAACTACGCAGTTAACGGGTACATCGTGTGGATCAGCCGGAAGATGATTCAATAAACAGTCGTCAATTACCATGCCAAGCTTAAACGAATCAACATACTCAAACAGTGCGTCGTAAAACCCTCCACCATAACCAATCCGGTGTCCATAGAGATCAAACCCGAGACCCGGAACAACCACCAGATCAATGTCTTCTGCGGGAATATCTGAACGGCTTGCCGGCTCAGATATATCCCAGCGGTTTGCTACAAAGCCGCGTTCATGATCAAAGCACCCCCAGTGCATACGAGGGCGCTTCGAGTATGGTTCAATGATAGGTAAGAGTACAGTAATTCCTCGTGCACGCAGCCAGCTATTGAGAGGGCGGATATCAATTTCACGCGCCTCAATCTTTGGCCAATACGACAGTATGGTTCGTGCCTCCAATAACTGTGGTAGTGATGTTGCCCTCGCGACAATCCGCCGACATTCAGAGCGGTATTCTTCCTCTGTCAGACTAAGGCGAGCAGTGCGAAAGCGGCTGCGCAGTGTGGATTTACCGGGTACCATCACTTAGTTGGTGCAGATGAAGGGAAAATATGTGAAAAACAAGCATATAAGCACGCTTAAATGATCAAGTGCGCGATAAAGTCGTTAACATGTGCTGTTTCTCGCAGATTTGCGGCACTACCCAGTTTTCAGTGTTAGAAAACGTTCATGTTTGAGAATCTCTCCCAACGCTTAGAAGGGGTTATTAAGGACCTTACCGGCCGAGGCCGTATTACCGAGGCCAATGTCGCGGAGTCCATGCGGGGCATACGTCGTGCTCTTCTGGAAGCAGACGTGAACTACCAGATTGCCCGCACCTTTGCCAATAGCGTCCAGGAGAAGGCACTCGGTGAAAGGGTCCTACGCTCCGTCGAACCCGGACAGATGATCGTCAAGATTGTTTATGACGAGCTAGTCCGACTTCTGGGAGGAGATGCCGCTGAGATAAACCTGGGAAGCAGTCCTCCGGCAGTTATACTGATCGCAGGTCTCCAGGGATCAGGTAAGACGACATTCAGCGCAAAACTTGCCCTGCACCTCCAATCCAAGGGACGTGTTCCAATGCTAGCGGCGGCGGATGTATATAGACCGGCAGCTGTAGATCAACTGAACCGGCTTGGAGAGGAGGCGGATGTACCTGTCTACAGCATAACAGCGGATGACGGTTCTGTAGTTCAAGACGCTCCGCGCGTAGCTCAGGAAGCTGTTGCATATGCCAGAAAGCAGGCACGCGATACCGTGATTATTGATACTGCGGGTCGGATGCATGTGGATGCGCGCATGATGGCTGAAGTGGAAGAAATAAAGCGTCTTGCCCAGCCCAGTGAGATCCTGTTTGTCGTGGACAGTATGACGGGACAGGATGCCGTCAATACTGCGAAGGAATTTAATAATCGCCTCAATTTTGACGGCGTCGTTCTGACTAAACTGGATGGCGATGCGCGCGGGGGCGCGGCATTGTCCGTGCGGTCAGTCGTCAATAAGCCCATAAAATTTGCCTCAACCGGGGAAAAGCTTGATCAGTTACTTCCCTTTTTCCCCGACAGGATGGCACGGCGCATTCTCGGGATGGGCGATGTCGTTACTCTCGTTGAAAAGGCGCAGGAGCAATACGATGTGGCCCAAGCCGAGACGTTGCGTCGGAAAATACGGAAAGCAACCTTTGACCTGGAAGACTACTATCAGCAGCTCCAGAAAGTCAGATCCATGGGGTCGCTGTCGGAGGTCGCAGGGATGCTTCCCGGGATGGGGAAGCAATCAATGAATATGGAAGCGGAGGAGCAGGAGATTATGAAAGTAGAAGCTGCGATTCAGAGTATGACGCCCTGGGAACGTAGACATCCCGACTCAATAGACAGTAGTCGCAGGCGTCGTATTGCACAGGGGAGTGGCTTGGCGGTCCGGGACATTAATCAGCTCCTGCGCCAGTTCAGGCAGTTGCGAAAGCTCATGAAGCGCATGCAGCGGACGATGGGCAAAAAAGGCAAAAAAGTAGACTTATCCGCGTTGCTGCAGTCGGCAATGCGTTAACAATCAATAAACTAGAACCGAGAGCGTGGCAGTCAAAATCAGATTGCGCCGTATGGGGCGCAAGAAAAAACCAATTTGGGCCGTAGTGGCCGCCGACTCGCGTGCACCGCGAGATGGCAAATTCATAGAAGACCTGGGACGATACTATCCTCAGGAGGAGCCTTCACGCGTTGAACTCAGAGAAGATCGTGTAAAGTACTGGCTCAAGGTTGGTGCTCAACCGACCGATACCGTCCGTAATCTGCTTAGTCGGCGGGGAGTGCTTTTAGGATTACATCTGGAACGCAAGGGCGTTGAATCAGAAGCAATCACCGAAGCCGTTGCTGCGCATCGGCAGCACCGGGAGGACAGGTTGGCCGCCACGGCAAAAACAACTCCGGCTGACCGGCGTCAGAAGGCACTTGTTGCTGAGACCGAGGCAGCGGCGAAGAAAGAGACGGAATTGCTTGAAAAGCGGAAAAAAGCAGCAGCCGAGAAAGCTGCCGCGAAAGAACAAGCTCGCCAGGAAGACGAAGCCCGGCAAGCTGCTCAAGAGGTCGAAGCAGTAGAAGAGGCCTAGTCAGGCGGTTCTGACTGTTAGATGGATTCGTCCTCGTGGGAAAACTTGCTGATAGTCGGACAGATCGCCAAGGCTCACGGGCTTAAGGGTGAGTGTAAGGTTGTACCTGAATCCGATGATCCAAACCGGTTACTGAATCTTAAACGATTATGGATCGGCCTAACACCGCAAACGGCACGTCCGTTCAAGGTGGAAAGCGTCCGGTTACAAACGACCAAGCGTGGCAAAACAGCCCTGATGCGATTTTCAGGAATAAATACGGTGAATGATGTGCAGGCCCTCGGAAAGCTTCCGGTGTTCGCACAACTGGAAGACTTGCCGCCCTTGCAGCCGGGAGAGTTTTTCCTGCATGACCTTGTTGGTGCCGAAGTTGTAACGGATGATGGCGCGCCAGTCGGAAGGCTAAAAGATATTCTGGATGCGCCAAGCTATGATATGTATGTAGTTGAACGTCCCGGAAAACAGGACGCCATGATCCCGGCCGTACCGGAGTTTGTAATGACCGTGGATGCCAGTGTTGGACGTATCGTCATTAGGCCGGTAGACGGTTTGTTGGACTGAGGTGAGTGGCCATGCGCATTGATATTCTGACAGCATTGCCTGACCATGTTAACAGAGCAATGGATTTAACAGTTCTTCGTCGGGCGAAAGATAAGATCGCGTTGCGTGTGCATGACCTGGGTACGTATGCCGAGGGACATCACAAACAGATTGATGATTATCCCTATGGAGGAGGAGCGGGTATGGTACTCAAACCCGAGCCCATCTTCGCCTGTATTGAAGCACTAAGTGATACACCTGACGAAGTGATCTATTTGAGTCCAGATGGTGAACCCCTGACGCAAGCATTGGCAAATGCTTTATCATTGAAGAGGCATATCGTATTACTTGCCGGGCACTACAAAGGGATAGATCATCGTGTACGTGAAGTGCTGGTGACACGTGAGGTGTCGGTCGGTGATTATGTGCTCAGTGGTGGCGAGTTACCTGCACTTATGGTAGCTGATGCTGTAGCCCGGTTAGTTCCAGGTGTACTTGGAGACGCCCAGTCCGCGCTTGAAGATTCGTTTCAGGATGGATTGCTTGGTGCTCCGACTTATACACGTCCGGCGTCATTTCGTGGACTTGAGGTTCCAGAGGTCCTTTGCAGCGGGAATCACAGCAGCATTGCTGAGTGGCGAGAGGAGGTTCGACAACAGCGTACCCGGGAGCGGCGCCCGGATCTCTGGCAGCAATACGTCGCACGAGAAAAAACGTGAAGGTTACACCCTTAGAACAATGGCTAAAAATTTATTGAAAATTGTGGAAGCCACCCAGTTACGCGAAAGCCCACTACCGGACTTTGAACCCGGGGATACGATAGCTGTGCACCTGCGTGTGATTGAAGGTGAGAAGGAGCGCATACAGGTTTTCCAGGGTGCGGTAATTTCTATTCGTGGGGGAGGTGCCAACAGGACGTTTACCGTCAGGAAAATTTCCGGTGGTGTAGGGGTTGAGCGCATATTTCCGTTTCATTCTCCGCGGATTGCGCACGTTGAAGTCAAACGCCGTGGAAAAGTGCGTCGTGCGAAGCTGTATTATCTGCGCACTTTGCGCGGCAAGGCTGCTCGTATCAAGGAGCGCATGCGCGACTCCTGAGTACGGCTGATGCAGTTGGCATTCTGGGATTTTCCACCGACTGAATGTCTTGAGCTTGCGGCCAGGACACTCTCCATTGAGGCTGAACGACAGACCGGCGCGGTTTGTGTAGAGTTGTTGCGTCAGCGGCAGGTTGATGTTGCTCTTTTACCTGTGACGGTAGCATTGGCCGCCGATGAACTGGATATCGTGCCGGGTGGGGCAGTATCTTCGTGGGGGTATCCCTTTGCGCGGATGCGGGTACGCCGGGATTTGCGGCAGGCGGGAACACTTGAGTGCACTTCTGACCAGGGTTTGGAGGCTTTCATGTCGAAAGTGATACTTAAAGAGCATTACGGACGAGAAGTTACATTGATTTCAAACGGCACAGCAGACATCAAGTTGTTGACCGGAGTGGCTTCGCTGGATCAGGCAGATGACCCAGCTACACTGGATTTGGGGCAGGAGTGGTACGAACTTTCGCAGTACCCGATGATTTGGAGTTTGTATGCCTGCCTGAAAGAAACTGCAACTGATGCAATGGTCGAAATGTTGACCACACTTACCAAAGAAGCTGAAATTATTGCGCATGAATGGGGAACTCGCTCATCGTCGCATGCAGATCAATTCTTCGGTGGAAGCCTGCGGTTACGAATGGATGATGTAACCTTAGCTGGACTGACTGCAATCCGGGAGTATATGTATTATTACGGTATCACTGAGGATCTCGTGCCACTGACAATGTTTGAGCCGAATGGTGTTGCCGGGCATCAGGATATACCGTTGTGGGGGCAGGATGCGAGGCAGCTTGACCTATAGGGGAATGTGCGATGGGAAAAGCGAACTCGACGCTAGTAAGTAATCGTCGGGCCCGGCGATCGTATCATATTCTGGACACCCTTGAAGCGGGGCTTGTGTTGGTCGGTACTGAGGTAAAATCCATTCGGGCTGGTCGTGTGAGTTTAGCGGAGGCCTGGTGCAGGATTGATAATGGAGAAGCATTCCTGGTTGATGCGCACATTTCTCATTACAAACACGGAAACCTGAACAATCATGACCCAGTTCGCCCTCGTAAACTACTCCTGCACCGAAGAGAAATTGCCCGATTGCAAAAGGCGGTTGAGCAAAAAGGGAATACGCTTATTCCCCTTAGACTCTATCTGAGAAATGGCAGGATTAAGGCTGAGATTGGTATAGCACGGGGTAAACAGCTCTATGATAAGCGGGCAGATATGGCTGAACGGGATACAAAACGTCAATTAGAACGCAGGCTAAAGCAATATTAGATCTGATAACCGAATATTAGTAT
>JAJEDR010000051.1 GCA_022821385.1 Rhodothermales bacterium | reverse complement strand
ATCCCTTTCAATGGCCGCCGCATTCAGCTTCACCGCACCCCGGTTAACTTTCAAGTAACGACCGTTCCGGCCAAATCCCTTAACCCCGGATGCCAAACGCCTACGGGCGCGCTTTACCGCTTGCTCCCGCTCGTGTGCGTCTTTGACCGCACGCCTCGAACAATACCGCAAAATGCGCCGCCGATCCCCAATGATCACTTCGGTCACCTTCCGCAAGTGCTCTGCCTTCATCGAGCGCAAACGGGCCGCTACCACATAGTCATGACCCGTACTATGCAGTAAGGCCACATTGTCGTGCGCCAAGCTAACTGGCAAAGTGTAGCGGGTGTAAGTCCTGCAATATGTATCGCAACAGGTGGGCAATTTGAATCTCATTAGGTGGGCAATTTGAATCTCATTAGGTGGGCAATTTGAATCTCATTAGGTGGGCAATTTGAATCTCACTAGGTGGGCAATTTGAATCTCAGTTTACAACCGCTCGCAGAT
This sequence comes from Rhodothermales bacterium, assembly GCA_022821385.1. Lineage (GTDB taxonomy): Bacteria > Bacteroidota > Rhodothermia > Rhodothermales > Bin80 > Bin80. The sequence goes on along the minus strand of JAJEDR010000051.1, from coordinate 46,904 downwards.
TCACTGTCAATTTGTTGTGCCCCTAGGGTAGAGGGCACGGGCTATTTACCGGGTTGAAAGGCCGGGGCCTTCTTGAAGAACTTGTTCGTATGTTACGGGTGTGATAAGGCACAGAATTTCCCGGGCTGAAAGACCTGGGCCTCTTTGAAGCAGTAGCACAGCTTCATCCAACGCTAACCGAAGGGAAGTATCCCGGGCTGGAAGGCTTGGGCCTCTTTGGAGATATTTTGGTAGCTGGCTCGATCGCCAAGTTCACGTGTTTCCCAGGTTGAAAGGCCTGGGCCTCTTTGAAGCTGGTCAAGGTTAAGGCGTTTAACTAAGATAACGGAATCTATTCCGGGGCTGAAAGGTCTGGGCCTCGCTGTAGCGAAGCAATCATCAGACCGAAATAATTATTGTCGGTCATCATCACTTGTTTCCCGGGCTAAAAGGCTTGGGTCTCTTTCAAGTTTTCTTTTGGTGGCAGGCTCAGTCGTCTCTTTCGTGCATTTCCCGGGTTGAAAGTCTTGGGTCCATTTGAAGCATTAAAATGACATTCGCCGACTGTAAAACACGGCGAAATTTCCTAGTCTGAGGCTTAGACCGTTGTGGAGCATTTATGCTGTACCACTGCAAGGGAGGGTATGTACTACAGGCCGTGCTGAAGACCACCTGAATTCCCAACCACGGATTGGAAGAGATGTCCGGTGCCGAAAACCTATTGCAGTCTTAGGAACCCATAGAATTATTGTGGGGGTTCTGTTTATTGATCTAACTGCGCTAGTTCATAATGCTATAAAATGGTATAGCTAGGATAAACCGTTAGTATCAACTTGAGCAGATAGAATAGGCGATGGTATCGGCTCTGATTACTTATAGTTGCGCAGTGCACGGTCCAGTGTCAGGTACGCGCCTGCGGCTAGAAATACATAGTACCCTAGCACGCGCCAGATAAGGGCAGCGGGGGAGACCAGGGCCTGAGGCAGCAGTGGTCCAACGAGTAACGCAAATAGGCCCTCTGCACCGCCCGCTCCGCCCGGGGTAGGTACAACAAGCACGCCGAGCATCGTTACGACTGAACGCAAGCTCGCCAGGATATAGTCGACCTCGGGGGCAGTAGCTGCTACAATGAGCACTACCAGTGCATAACGGCTTGCCCAAGTCAATAGGGTCAGCCCAAAACCGTTCAAGAAAAACACCGGACGCTGGGATCGAAGGATGGTTGCACGTTCTTGCAGGTCCTGTAGGATTGAATCAGCCTTGCTGCTGAAACGCCTGAGCCCAGGCAACATAAACACTCTTTGAACCACCCATGACAGTACCTCCGGCTTCTTCAGTGCGCCGTACGCGAAGACGATGATCCATGCAAGGTACCCTAAAAAGTATGTGATTAATGTGAGCACACCGATATTCCCTAGGGAGTCAGGGATAACGTCAATTGAAGCTGTGCTCAGCAGGACTAGCACAATGGCGCAGGCAAACCATATCTGATCCAGCAGCATAGCAAATAGCATGATTGCGGACGAGTCTCCCAGCGAGACTCGTGAATCTTTTGCAATGTAGGCAGGAGCGATTGGACCTCCTCCAATGGAAGAGGGCGTAATACAGGAAAAGAAGTCCCACGCCAGTTGAGCACGAAGTGCGCCACTGAATTTCAAAAATCCTTTTGCAATGTAATGGAGGCGCCATGCCCCCAAGATCACGCGCAAACCGACAACGAATGGCGCCAACGCCAAAAGCCCCCAGCGGGTTTGCCCAAGTAGTGGTAGCGTGTCGGGTTCCACTGTGAATAATGCGATCGCCACTAAGACAGCGAGGCTGAGCACAATTGGAACCCAAATTTGGAGTCTAGCCTTTTGCAAATCAAGGTTTTTTGATGTAATGATACATCAAATCTCGCTATTCTTAGAGCGCTATGATTGCCCTTATGGTTGCCATCTTCATCGTCTTCCAGGCAGTCAATGATAAGATTGACGGATATCGCCATTACTTGTTGCGTGGAAGCCCCCTTCTTTTGTGTACAAAGAAAACGGATATATAGAAATTTGGCGAGTTAATCTTGCTCTGTCTGCAATGCGAGATAATTGCGGTCCTGTTTTATCGGTGGTCAGCACTAACAGGACGATTTTGCGTATCACTTGGTCAGGTCGGGACGGACTATTTGTCATAAAAGACAGTGAGTATCCTTCATCACATACTTCATTGCACCGATAGCAGGGATGCCGACACAAGTAGTCAGAAATATCGGTACGGTAATTCAGCAAAGGAGATTCTATGCGAATTGATCCTGTAAAGTCAGAAGAGGAGCGTGACGGACGCGTGCGCGAAGATCAGAACATATCTTCAGGTGGTGAGACGAGCGTAATATCAGAGTTCAAAGGAGCTCCGATTCGGTCTACGGATGCTCAGTTTGGGATTGTCGTGAGCCGATTCAACAAATCTATCACCCAGGATTTACTGAAAGGCTGTCTGGAATCGCTTTCCTCATATGATGTCACCAAGATTAACATTGTATGGTGTCCGGGAGCATTTGAGTTGCCGCTCGCAGTTGAGCGTATGATCAATGCTGGCCGGTATGATGCTGTCATCGCTTTGGGGGCCGTGATTCGGGGGGAAACGTACCATTTTGAGGCAATAAGCAATGCGGCAATCAATGGGTTGCAAGAGGTGGCACTAAGGACGGGAGTCCCAGTCGCACTTGGAGTCATCACCACTGAAACTCTTGAGCAAGCAAGGAGACGTTCGACGCCTGGTCCGAACCACAAGGGAACAGAAGCAGCGTTAGCTGCTCTGGAAATGAGCGATCTATTACAGAAACTCCCCCGTAACCCCATGGATGTCCCCGATTATGAGTCCATTTAAGTGCATTAGTGCATTCCTTTGTGTTCTTGTGTTCGTCCAGTTGGCTCATGCTCAGAATTCCCGCTCCTGGACAGCCCATACCAGTTTTCGTGAGGTTACAGAACTTTCAACTGCAGATGGTGGAGTAATCTGGGTGGCTTCAACAGGCGGAGTATACAGCTATGATCCGGGCAATGGTGAGATCAATCGTTATACTGCTGCCGAAGGCTTGTATGACGTAAATGTGCAGGCCCTGGCATGGGATACGGAGCGGCAAGTGCTTTGGATTGGCTATGTGAACGGCGTATTTGACCGGCTTGATGTATCCACAGGTGAGGTAATCTCTTTTTTTGATATATATCGAAGTGAGCGATTCCCTACAAAAACAATCAATGCTATGGAGGTGCTTGGGGATAGCTTGCTCATTGCAACGGGATTTGGGCTGGTTGTATTTGATCCTGTAGACAATGAAGTCCGAGACACATACAGCAGACTAGGGTCATTTACGGCTGCTACGGCCGTCAATGATGTTATCGTAAACACCATTCCCGGTGGCGAAAGGGGGTTATGGCTTGGTACCGATGCCGGGGTGGCATTTGCACCACTCTCGGGCCAAAGCCTGCAAGATCCAAGTTCATGGACATCAGAACGAAATTTCTTTCCCGGTATCAGGATTACACACCTCGTTTACCAGCATGATCGCCTGTACGTTGGCACGACTTCTGGATTGAGTAAACGGACAGAAAACGGAGGTTATGAGCGTGTGGGTACGAACACTCGTCCTATCCTAGATCTGGACAAACTGGATGATCAGGTTCTGGCGGTAACACAGTTCCGCTTACGCGCTTATGATATCAATGGTGTGGAGTCAATCCCGGTCGGTGGGTTCGAAGATTTACAGTCAGTGGGGGTTGATGCTTCGGGAAATGTATGGATCGGGGACGCCGATAGTGGACTGAGTCACTACGTCAGGGCAGGAAGTGCTACTTCACTTGATCTTGTCAGCCGTGAGCTTTATCCTGCGGGACCATTTGATTCCCCTTTTGGAGATCTGGCTATCAGCCCCGACGGTAATCTTTGGGCGGCAGCCCAATTGGGTATTCCGAGGTCCGGCTTCTATCGTATGAGGTCAGGGGACGACTGGACGAACTTCACGGGACGCTTCGTAGAGGAATTAAGTGGAAGAGGCAGTTATTGGCGCGTGCACGTAGACGGGCAGGGCAATGCCTGGGCGGCTTCTCGCGGTGCCGGCTTGGCTCAAGTATCGCCAGAGGATGTGGTTACGGTTTATGATCAGTCTAATTCGACTTTGCTTCCTGCCGCTGGAACGCAGGATTATATCATTGTAGGTGGAGTTGCAAGCGAGCAGGACGGGACGTTGTGGGTTACCAATACCATTTCACCCTACCCGTTACATGTTCGCGCGGTGGACGGAACATGGTCGCGGCTTTTGCCGCCCCAGTGTAGCGGTATGTCCCAAACGACTGCGTTGGGAGATATTCTAGTAGACTCAAACGGCATAAAATGGATTGTTCTTCTGGATCAAGGCAACTTGACGATAACGAAGGGGGTACTTGTGCTGGATACGAACGACACGCCAGGGGACGGATCGGACGATGTATGCACCTATTACTCCGAACCGGGTTCAAATGGAGTTGGGTTTCCTGGCACTCAGATTTCTTCATTGACCGAAGATCTTTCCGGGAGGATTTGGGTCGGCACAAACGAAGGCCCGGCCTATTTCCGAAGCACGGCCTTTTCGGCAAATGATCCTTCCTTAGCCGCCATTTGGCCCATTTGGCTGGATCGAACATTAGGGTCCTATGTGCTGAATGGCTTGGCAATAAATGATATTGCGGTTGATCCTTCGAACAGATTATGGATGGCCACACCTGAGGGCGCGTACTTGCTTTCGGAGGGGGTAGGGTTTGAATTGGTTGAGCACCATAGGGCTAACAACTCCCCGCTTTTTTCTGATGTCGTGATCACTGTAGCGGTTGAAGCGTTAACCGGGCGGGTTTTCTTAGGTACGGACAGAGGATTAGTTAGTTTATTGGGTGATGCGATACAGCCTGCCGACGAAGCGCAGAACTTGTTTGTGTATCCAAATCCGGTTGAGATCCATGGGCAGACAGACGTTCAAATCTACATTGAGGGTTTGGTAGCAGAAACAGAAATATCAATTGTTGCTGTGCACGGTGAACTTATTCGGCGAATGCAGGCCCGTGGGGGACGCATCAGTTGGGATGGCCGGGACTATAATGGTCAACTGGTTCCTTCTGGTATGTATTTAATTGTTGCTCAGGGCAAGAACGATGAGGGGACTTCATATGGCAAGGTTGCGATCATTCGTTAAGCCCGTTTTAATTATTATCCATCATTCTTGTGTAAATTTCGAGTTGGACGAGAAATGGTGACCGTAGCTCAGGTGGTTAGAGCGCCAGGTTGTGGCCCTGGAGGTCGGGGGTTCAAGTCCCCTCGGTCACCCTTTTATAGATATCTGCCGCGTTCGTCTAGGGGTTAGGACGCCGGCCTTTCACGCCGGTAACACGGGTTCAAATCCCGTACGCGGTACTCTTGCAAGAGTAATGCATCGCACAGCTACTGCCAGTGCAAGAGGGAGTGCTACAGCCGGTGAGGCCTGTGGCCACCATGCCGAGCCCAGCGCGAAAACCACGGCGCTGGCGGCGGCGCACCACCAGTAAATGGTCACAAAGGGACGACGGGAGAGGTAGAGCGGGATTATGTGCAGCGGCCAAGCCCACATAATGTGCAGATTCGGTCGTGTGATTGTATGCAGAGATACAAGCCAGAAGAAGGTAACCAAGAGTCCTACAAGGGTTACCGTGGAGAGCAATACCACATCAAATTTGCGTTGACGGGGTTCGCGAAAATCACGCAGAAAGTATACAAATGCCGCAACGAATATAAGCCAGGCTGCGCCGGTCGGGAGAGACATTGAGCGACGAGTCTCAGGAGTCACGGGATCGCCATGTAGCGTATCAGACGCTATAACCAGTGGAGCACCAGTTGCGGTTTGTGCAATTTGCAGCAAGGCTTGCAACTCAATTGGCAAGAAGGCCAAATCTCTTTGTGATGCATAACGATCTACAGGGAGTCCCATGGCAAGGTTAATGGCCATATCCAGATCCGGGCGCGCATGCACATAGGGCCTGACTAGATCACGAAATGACACCCCCGTTGAAATCGAATCGGCCAGAGGAGTTTGTAAAGTGTACTCCAGTGCATCGCGAATCCGTGTAGCACAATTGTCAAAGAGAAAGTCGTAGCGATAGGTGCGGTTTTCTGTAAGAGCATTGGCCGACAGGTACTGATAGAGCACTCGTCTTTCTGACGGCGTGAGATTCAACTGTTGCTCCACAACGCCGCGTTTTTCTGAAAACCAGGAGTATTCAACCAGGGCGGGCGAGTTTTGCAGGGACAATTGATAGTCCAGTTTTCCATATGCAAATCGGGCAATGAACGACAGTCGATTCCCGAAGTCGAAAGTGCCGTAGTTGTATGAGATATCAATTCCAGTGACTGGATCCCAGATTCTAAGCGCACTGTGTCCCCAGAGAGAGTGAAGGGCCTCCCCTGGATAGATCGTGAATACAGATACACGCGCCGAGTCTGATATCTGAGCGCGGGTGGGTGTGACCAGCGCGAGCGAGATTAGGCTCAATAGTGTGAACAGGGTCAGTATTCTATGAGTTAACCGCATGTCGCTCAGGAGGTCAATGGACATAGGCAGAAAGAGGCGTGCTCAAATCATACTTGACGCGCTCGCAAAAGTAATTCCACGCCCAGAGAGTGAGCTCAATTTCTCGGAAGAGTATGAGCTCATAGTCGCCGTAATTCTGTCCGCACAGTGCACGGATGCACGTGTTAACCTAGTCACGCCGTCGCTGTTCAATATGTGGCCGACTTTTGCGGCGCTTTCCCGCGCTGCTCCAGAGGATGTAGCCAAGATAATTGCATCCATCTCATATCCTAACAACAAAGCCAAGCATTTGGTGGGTATGGCTCGCAAGGTAATGTCGGACCATGATGGCCAGCTCCCAAGGAGTCAGGCGGGTCTGATGAAATTACCTGGTGTTGGTAGAAAAACAGCACAGGTAGTTTCGTCTGTCGCATTTAATGATCAGGATGCGTTGCCTGTGGATACGCATGTTTTCCGTGTTGCCAATCGGACCGGACTTGTACACCAGGCAGACAAGCCATTAAAGGTTGAGCGGGGTCTTAAGCGAGTTATACCTCGGGGACAATGGGGGCTGGCGCACCATCTCCTGATACTGCATGGCAGGTACACCTGTACGGCACGTAATCCTGGCTGCGAGGACTGCGTGGTAGCGGAGGCGTGCAAATACTACGAGGCGGCCCAACGCCTCCCAAAACCCATCGCGGGGCTGGATCCGGCAAAGGGGGCGTACTATTGTGCAACCCGGCGCTACTACTTTGATGAGCCCGCCTCGCGCACCGACCGCACCGGAGTTATTCAGTTGAGCTGTCCGAAGTGTGATTCAATGAATGTGTATGTATCCAAGACGGGACACACATCAAAAATCGTGCGTGATTACCGCATTGATAAACCAAGTCGGAAAACAAACAAGAATGCCCAGTAAACATATTCTGATTATCCTGGATGGCTACGGCATAGCCGTGAACCCGGCGGTAAGTGCAATACACAAGGCACGCAAGCCATTCTTGGACAGCTTGTTTGCAAGGTATCCGCATGGGACGCTTGAGGCGTCGGGAAGACCAGTTGGACTTCCGCCCGGACAAATGGGCAATAGCGAGGTGGGGCATATGAACCTGGGCGCCGGGCGCGTAGTGAATCAGGAGATTACACGCATTGATTTAGCCATCGAGGATGGTTCAATCTTCAGGAATGAAATACTGATTGCCGCCGCAAAGCATGCGAGCAATACGCGGTTGCATCTTATGGGGTTGTTTTCTGATGGTGGAGTACACAGTCATATAAATCATCTTGTAGCGCTCTGCCAGTTGGCGCAGCGTGAGGGGCTTTCCCGTGAACAGGTGTGCGTACATGCATTCACCGACGGCAGGGACGCTGATCCACACGGCGGTGTTCGTTACGTACGGGAGTTTGAGCGGAGGGCAGGGCATATGGCACGAATCGTAACCGTCATTGGTCGCTACGATGCAATGGACCGAGACCGGCGATGGGAGCGTACCCGGAAAGCCTATCGCATGCTTACAAAGGGAGAGGGGCAGCTTTCTGCAAGTGCAGTGGAGGCTCTTGAGGCCAATTACGCGGCTAGTGTTACGGACGAATTTGTTGAACCACACGTCATTGAACAGGCGCCTATTACTGATGGAGACGCAGTCGTGTTTTTCAACTTCAGAGCCGATCGGGGTCGTCAGTTAGTCAATGCATTCACGCAGAGACCTACGGATGCCGAATTTGAAGTAGAGATTTTTGAGCAACTTTATTTTGCCACGCTCACACCATACGACAAGAAATTTGGCTTGCCGGTTGCCTTTGATAAATTGGACCTAGCAGAAACCTTGGGCGAGGTTGTATCCAGAGCGGGCTTGCGTCAGCTACGGGTGGCAGAGACCGAAAAGTACCCGCATGTTACTTATTTCTTTAGCGGTGGGCGGGAAAAACCATTTACCGGGGAGGAGCGTCTTCTGATTGCTTCACCAAAAGTAGCCACCTATGACTTGCAGCCCGAGATGAGTGCGCCCGAAGTTGCCAGGCACTGCGTGGAAGCATTGAGACAGGACAAGTTTGATTTTATATGTTTGAATTTCGCCAATCCCGATATGGTTGGTCACACGGGTGTGTTCGAAGCGGCGGTAAAGGCAGTAGAGGCTGTTGATGAGGCTGCACGTATGGTAGTTGAGGCTGCACGTGCAGTCAACTACAGTATCAGTATTATCGCAGATCACGGGAACGCAGACTGCATGCGCAACGAGGACGGCTCACCCCATACGGCCCACACCACCGCGCTTGTCCCCCATCTGATCATCCGAGATGGATTCTTCGGTCCTATTTGGCCGGGTAAACTTGGGGATGTAGCACCTACAATCTTGAAACTTATGGGGTTGTCGATACCAGAAAGAATGACGGGGAGTGTACTGGTGGATAATTGACACGGACTGACTTTCAGAATTCCCATACAGATTAGCTTACGGTCTCTAAATTGCTGCTGGAGTAGCTGATCTACCGTATACTAATTTCGCCACCGTAGCGCGCTCAAGAATCCGGGATACCGAATCGCGGCCAACTCCCACATTACGGGCCATCGCGCGATGGGACGACTTGAACGCAAATCGCAGTTACAGAATACGCCTGATCTTTCACATTAATACACGATTTGGAGGCGTCGCTCATAGGATTTGGTAAAGCCAATAACGATGAAGAACCCTACTTGGATTAGATGAGAAACAAACCGCTTCCGGTTTGATGAACTCGCACCAACGCCCCAAAATACCGGTTTGTAAGGTGCCCCGCATCGCTCGGAATCAGTGGTTCACGTGGTCGGAATATGCGAAATACAATCAAGGCCGCGGATGTGCCCGTTTATGCCTGTCATCGTTCGGGAAACTATATTACCGGTACTTAACCGTCCAAATAAGTATAACAGATAGATAGCAAAGAGCCGAAACAGATTTCCTTGGCTAGTTTTCGGAATTTAATGCCCAAGAGCGGGTCCTGTCGGCAAGCTCTTCAGGAGCGGAGATAATATCTACTTCATAGATCGTCTTGCTCTCATGACCATAGCCGCTTGCCTTTCCACGTCTGGTGATTTCGGTTCGTTTTTCAAAGATATCACACTCGGGCCACACAGACTTGATTGCTTCCCTACAGGTATCCGCAGTGGTTGGCTTATCACCGCAACGAACAATAACTACACCGTCTTTGCGGACATGTCTTTTAGCTTGTGTGAATACGCCGTTTATCAACTCACGATAGCTAGCTAAGTTTGAGTGCTTCTGCGCACGCTTCCAATCCTTACGCATGTCTGCCCCGAGGAGCCATAGACGAATCCATTGGTCGTTCCAGTAGTCAGTCACATCGTGATACGGCGGTGAAGTAATTAGCAATCTGACACTTTGACTAGGCATCGCCTTTAATTCTGTCCTGGCATCGCCCAGTTTAGTGACTGAATGAGCGAGAGTCGGGACTCCGAAAGCGTACCTTCGTTGGATTCTTTTGGCGAGAAAGGCTACTGGATCCGTCTGAGGCGGATCCAGTAATCCTTGCTTCGTCCACCACTGTATGGCATACGATGAAGAGTGAGCTACGGTAGGCGAGAACCGGTTAGACAGGCCGCTTGGAATGCTGTCCTGCATGTGAAGAGCAATAAATGCTGTCAGAGTTTGATCCGTACTGGACTCCCTCCAGTTTAACTCTCGGCGCGCTGCACGAAGAAAGCCACGAACGATAGAAGACCAAGCCATTTTCTCAAATTCGTTTCTGGCCCTGCATTCATGAGGACGCACAGCCCGTCGTATGTCTTGAAGGCGAAGAAGTACATCGTCAGCATTGTGTGACGGATTGAGTTTAGCCGTAGTGAATAGCCATGCAATGGGAAGAATGTCTATGGAGATGGACGGTCTCCCCATTGCCGCAGCCAAGAATGGTGCATTCCCTCTACCCGAGAAGGGATCCATCACTACATCTTTGGGGCATGTGAATTCTGTGAGGGCAGTTGTGACAAATGGAGCTGGAAACATTGCATAGTAGCGTCCAAGCCCATACCATCTATGTTGTGCTGTACTCGCTGGCCAAGGAAGTCGGGAGATTCCGTAGGTAGTCATTTTGCTCTTGCTAGGCTCTCAATGATGGCTTTACCCATCTGAAGCGGAATAGCTGCTTTCGCGTGGGCTCGTCGAAGCGGTAGAAACTCGTGGTGCCCTATACCAAGGTGCTCGGCAATAGTAATTGCTTCGTTCAGTACGACTGGGAAGGGAGCATCTGTTAAAGGAGGATCGGCCTCCGGCTGTGCAAGATTGAGAAATAACCTCTGGCCATCATAGGTTTTAACCACCAGCGGTCTCCCAAAGTAGGTGGTTCTGCCCCAAGGTTGGTCTGTAGTCCCTGGAACGATCTTTTCCCGGATGTAGTCATTATCAGGGAGGAATGCCGTTCCTAATGGAATTCGGGAGTCTGGTTCTGGAGCTTCATCTAACTCTGAGAAGTGCTGTACAAAAGCTCCCGTCTTAACAGCAGACATGACCAGGAGGTGGTTGGGCGATAACAATTCTTCGATTCTTCTCAGTTCCCGAAGAATCCCAGACTGTAGTACAGCAATCGTACTAAAAGCTGCCAGCGGACCATCAAGTACGAATGCGATTTTCCCCAAAGCAGCTTGCCCGTTTTTGATTTTCGCAAGGCCCCGCAACAGATTCATTAGGCACAGAATCTCCAAGGCATGACGGATACGGCCGTGAGCGTCGCCGCAGGGCTCTTCGTCACTGAAGATCTCTTGTGCACGCAAGGCATCTGATAGAAAAATCTCAGAATCACACTTTTTACACCGTGATCGCATTTGACCCAGACTAGGAGTAGCGGGCTTTGATTTACAATGAATATTTGGACACTTGATTGTACGTTGAGTGTTTGTGTTCCCCAGAAGAGCATGCAGAGTCTCCGCAAGAGTCTCTCCACCGAAATGTGCAGTTTCCAGGACTTCTTGGACTGAACTACGAAACCAATCACGTGACATTTTCCCGTCTACTGATCGGGCATTTCGTCCTGGAAGCGCCCGTTGCAGTGTACGGCCATCTTCGGTGCTACGTAGTTGAACTGGATCAATTGCACCGCTTTCGGGGAGTTGAGAAAGATTGGCCAGCTGATCAACATTTATCTGTACGATTGAGATAGAAATTACCCCCGCTTCAGTTGCTGGGAGACGCGCTGGGATTCGATGGTAAATGCTAGATCCATCCAATGCTACCACGGTAGACCTGAGGTTGTTGGTCTGTCGAAATGGCTCAAAAGCAGGTAAGGGATCGCGGGGGAGGTTGCTTCCCTGTTCAAGCTGACCTCCGAATGCCTCAATAATCTGACGACGTTCCAGATCTCGCACAGCGAAAAAACCAGCCCGCTCGTTCGGGTATGGCATCAATTGGAGAACTCAATGTTAGCGTCCGATTCGGATGGAGGATCCGGAAGCTTAAACCGATCCAACTGGACTGGTACTGTGTACCCCGAGGAGAGGGTTCGAAGTCTGATAAAGCCCGGCTCCGATACTCTACGAATTTGGGGAATGAAATCTACGAAATCCCAATAGCGCTCCACCACCTTTGCCTCATTGTCTGAGTTTAGGTGTGCAATGAACCAATTATTGGTCTCACTCAAGATCTCTGGAAGGACCGAACTCGGTGCCTGAGTTGCTAAGACAACTCCGAGGTTCATTTTCCCACCTTCCTTAACTGCACGTGCCCACACCGTAGACAGAATATCCTTGGCTCCAGTGCGCGGCAGAAGATTGTGAGCCTCCTCAAGGTACACCAGTACATGTTGTTTATATGGGGCTAGATCTTGACCAGATGTGAATTTCTTCTGCTGTTCTCGAAAGACTCTCCACATGATGCGTTCGGCAGCCTGTCGATTCAGTTTGGGGTCGCCAATTGATTGATCGAAAATCACCAGCTTACCCTTTTTCAGATCATCAACAATGTCATCCGCGTAGTCGGAAGATGTCTCCATCGAATGCTGATTGCGTAGATCTTGGAATGTTCGAACACCATTGGGCGTATCAAAGATGGAAAGAATGGACTTCAGACGCGGATCGGCCCAGTCATCGCCAGAACCAGATTTGCTTGAGTATTCCTCTTCAAACGATTGGTAAGCACTCTTACGATCTCGAATAAAACGGTGAAGGGCCTCAAATGCAAAATTTAGTTGATTCCACGACGGCCGGGAGTTGCTTAGTATTTTTTCTGCCCTTCGGTACTTATCAACGTGGTCGGACATATCGTTCTTGCTGGAACGGAGAGCATTGCGCAATTCCTTGCTGAAGAGTCCGGTGATATCGGGATATGGAGGGGCTTCAAATCCCGCTGCTGCAAGCGCGACTTGATGAACAACTATAGCCCGATGAAACCGGATTGCAACACTACGATCTACGAGATTCGTCGGAATAGAAAGGTCCGCGTCTCGGAAGTTGCAGGTAAAACGAGCCGTCTCCGTTGACATCCGTTCCTTTATAAGATCGCGTCCCACGATGAGTTGATCCAGTGATTTTTCGACGTGATTCCTGTCAATCCGTTTACTGGGAGGAACCGGGTTTCCGAAAAAGTTGATCTTCGTAATCTTTCTTTGAAGATCGGTTGGAGGACGATACCTCCCGTAGGTCTCAATTTCTCCCTCCCGGTCTTCATTCACTAACTCGTGGATGCGATGGAGGCCGCGTCCGTCCTGCGGATTATCTTGGGCGTACTCTCCATTGGGATCGAAAATGAGTTGGCCAACCCTGAAATCAGGATATTTCTTTCGGAGCATGTAGACAGCTTGGGCCGTGATTTTCATCGCGTTCGACTTTCCACTTCTGGACATTCCAAAGAAAACCGTCCGTCGCTTGAGTAGGTCAGTGGGATCAATTTTGACGGGAACATGCACATCGCTTGTTTCGAGGCTGTCAGCGGCTGCGAAGCGGGTTTTCGCGACAGGAATCCGAATATCAGATTTATTGTGGTTCTTCAACCCCGAAAGGTCAAGGCTATTTCCCCGGTGCGACAGATTTACGACACTCTCAAGCAAAGAACCCGTGGGTTTCCATACATATGCTCCACGCGCAGAATAATAATTTGCTGTATCCTCCGCAAACAGGAGCGTCCCACCGCGCCAAGTTAGTGTCCCAAGTATTCGGGCCTCTACACCGCCCAGCGCAATTTCGTTAGCAACCCATTTGGTAAGTCTATCGGACCAGATATCCTGACCAATGCTCTCTTGCGCAGCAGTAAGTCGTACCTCATCGGTAGTAGTCTGATTAGCTAGACGTTTCGCTCCGACTACTCGCATAAGCACAAAACTGGCTTCTTCGCTCGAGGAAGAGGGGCCTGATATCAGGAACATGCCGCGTGCCAAACCACCTACCTGCTCCTTGTGGTAATCGTGAACTGCTAAGGTGGCAGAATTATAGTCTAATAGCAGCACCTGACCGACGGCCGTCTTGCTGGTTAGACTGGAAAAAGGTGTTTCCGAGGTATTTCCGTGTTTCGTGGCAATGTCGGTGATCAAGTTTTCGTCAGCGATATGCGGATTTGGCGTAGGTTTGGTCATATGGGGTATAGTTTGCGCGAACTAACATATTGGAGTCTGAGTCCAAGGATGGTTATAGCTTTATCTAGCATCAAGAAAATCAAAGTCTAAATTTTGGCTCCCATGATTTATGCAGAGCCTCATTCTCTTTAATCTCTTCTATTTTATCGAAAAGGTCCGGGGCAGTCAGTATGGTTAACGTCCTCTCATACCGACCCAATCCCTGAACCGCTTCCTCAATCTGAACGGAGATGTCGCCTCCAAACCAGTCTTGCAAATCGGATACGTCCGCGTCTCGTTCGGCGTCTTGGACTCTCTGACTGTCCTGATTGAAATCAAAAGTTATCGTATTGATTGGCAGATTTTGTCCTTTTCGGATCCAAGTTAGGTCGCTAACTTCCTTCAGTGGCTCAGACATAAAGCAATAACTGACCTTATCGCGAACACTTACAATGACAGCCATCGGATACTCAACACACTCCGTATAACGTATTGCTGTTGCTGTGAGAGAGGTCTTACAAGTTCGGGAGAGTTCCTCTATCCCAAGCAACCCCTCATCTACCGATAATGCGGCTTCTTTAAATAATCTCTGTGGCATCAGCAATCGTGCCGCAAATAGATCAGCCTCCATTTCGTACTGTTTTTCTGAGAAAAATCCTGCCTTTGATATGTGAAGATTGTCCGCGCCAAATACCGCATCAACATGCCCAGGGAGAAAGTAGTGTCCCAGTTCGTGTGCGATACTAAAATTCTTGAAGCCAATGCTATTGATGTGCGTAGCATAGGCTATTCCAAACGAGTTGTTAACACGCATAAGCATCCCAGAAACTCCTCGGCTATGAATTGGTTGAGGTGTGACCTCTATATCTAGGTTGTGGGCTATTGCAATAGGGTCCACGGGTAGTTGTTTGATGCCTTGATCTGAGACAACTTTTTCTGCGACTGATGCCGCTTTGAATTGAATAGAATTACGATTCATTGTCTGCGATTTTGCGACTTTTTTGCAAGGAGTTTAATGAAGCTTTCCGCGAACTCGCGATCCTCTGCCGTTAGGTTATCAATATTACGATATAACTGATCCTGACCTGCACTGGCCTGATTATCGTCCACCCGGCCAATCAAGTAATCTGTGGTTACATCTAGTGCATCAGCAAGCCGGCGCAGATTATCAAAGGATGGCTTTCTAGTTCCTGTTTCGAATTGAGAAACGGCGGAGGCCTGTAGACCTGCTCGCCTGGCTAACTCAGACTGGTTCAGTGCGCGTTTCTCCCGTGTGCTACGGAGCCGACTGGGAAAAATTTCGGTTGGGCGTTTTTTTTTCATTCACTGAAACATATTATTCACGAATTCGTAATAGGAAACAATACGAAATCAGCATAGTTGGGTTCGCCGCTAAATGATGACGATGTCGGTTGAATACAGCAACCGCGATCAATACGAGAGTACGGGTCCTAGGATTTGCGAGTTACAATTAAGAACACAATTATGTTAATTCGTGCACATATAGGTGGATCTTGGAGACTGTTTCTGCAAGATCTTGATCAATCATCTTTGTGTTTCCTCAAACGACGGGGAGACACTTCAACCTTAAGGTAAATGAAAATGATGCCATATTTCAGAATTTCTCAGGACGTAACAGGCCAGTATCGCTGGACCTTTCATGCTGCAAACCATGAAGAGCTCGCTGTTCCTGGCGAGTCCTTTAAACGCAGAGCTACGGCAGAGGCAAGTATTGACCTTGTTAAACGCCTTGCACCGAACGCTCCGGTCAATGATCTTACAAAACCCGGTGCAGATGGGCACCATGGTCAGGGCAGTAAACCAGAATTTGAAGTGGAGAAGGATGAAGCCAAGGAATACCGGTGGAGACTGCAAAGTGGAAACAACAAAATCATTGCCATCTCTAGCGAGGGATATAAAAAGAAATTCGCTTGTATTAATGGTCTCGAACTGGTCAAAAAATTTGCGCCCACTGCAAAAGTGAAAGATGAAACAAAGAACCGTGAAAGTTCTGGGAGAGATGGTAATACATCTATTGAACCGCGCGAGAGCAGGTTTGCATAATTTCGAGTAATGACGCTCTGAGTGATGAATTCCCCTGAATCCTTCGACACTCTTTGCGCCGCTACGCAGAGAGTGCTGGAAGTTGATGGGGTAAGCCTTTTGGGTACATGGGAGTGGTGTGCAGAGGATAAGCTATGGACGATTCAGTGTAGGATTTCTGTGAATGTGCCGGAAAATAGTTCGGTGCCCTGTACGACGGAATGGTACGTACGGGTCTCCAGTCTTTATCCAGATGGAGCTATCGACTTCTTTCCTTCCAAGAAAAACAGCATTGAGGGGCTTTTCCCTCATCAATATCCCTTCCAGGTGCCCGAATCCAAGCCTTGGCAAAGCTCATTCCTATGCCTTGCCGGTCACCTACGAGTACTCGATAGGGTGGGTGCATCCACAGAACCACGAGATTGGCGTACTCGGCTCAAATGGACCTTTGAACGTGCGGTCAAATGGCTGAATTGTGCAGCAAATAACGATCTCATGCGTGAAGGAGAACGTTTTGAACTCCCATTTCATAAACCTGAGCAGGGAAAGAAGGGCGTCAAGACTGTCATTGTGTCGGAGAGTTTGGACCATCAACCAAATTCTGGAATCACACCAAAATACGGTGTTGTTGATCTGAGCATGATTTCCGAGAATTCTGGAATCGTCCAAGCTTATTGTGATTCTGAAAACAATATCAACCGAAAATTGAATTGGGGAACACACTTGACTGCCTATCCATCTACACCCGTAAAAGGTCTGTGGATTCAATTGGATAAACTGCCGGTCGTTGATCCGTGGCAACAACCCAGGACTTGGGGTGAGTTACGTCAATCCTGTCCAGATACAGAGCTAAATGACTTGATCAAAAAAGCTATTCGTCTAATTCCCATCGGGCAACCAATCATTTTACTCCTGGGGGCTTTAATTCCCGAAGTAGTTGGTGAGGAGCCCCGTCTTATTCACTGGCAGGCACTTTTATTGCCCGCTTTTGAGAGCCGTTATAAGGGTTACCGGAACGACAGAAATAGCCTATGGAACGCCTATCGTATGAGAAATTTAGGTAACAACAAATCACTGCCTTGGCGAACAACTGAGAATTGGCACCCAAACGCACTGGCTACTCGAGGACAGTTACCCAAAACACTCCGCGAAATGAGGACCGTCATCATAGGAGTCGGAGCTCTCGGAGCACCGTTGGCTGAGCATCTTGTTCGTGGTGGGATCACCGAAATGACTCTAGTTGATATGGAGCCTTTGGTGGCAGGTAATCTTGTCCGGCACTCACTGACCATGAACGATTTAGGTGGGAATAAGGCCGAAAAGCTTGAGGCTCATCTGAACTCTGTGAACCCACATGCATGCGTGCGAGCAGTTGCAAGGAGCTTCTCTCCAGAGTCCGAGGTATCTGAGGAGATCTTGGAAGCAGATCTAATAATTGATGCTACGGGATCTGATGATGTAACCGCTCATCTCAACTCATTAGATTGGAAACAGCCAAAGCATTTCATTTCCATATCAATTGGTACGAAGGCCCGCAGGTTTTATGCTTTCTATGGACACGGAATAAGATTTCCTGTCGACAGTTTTAATGACAGCTTAGCTCCTTATCTCAAGGAGGAACGTGATCAATTCAGTGATGATGATGTCCAGTGGGAGGGGGTTGGATGTTTCCATCCCGTATTTGAGGCTCGAAACGATGACTTAGGTTTGTGGTCAAGCTTGGCTACCAAACTGATTGTTCAGTTTGTCAATAACACGGATGTTACTACTGATTTCGTTGTTTTGGAGCAATGTGAGGAGATGGGAATTCCTCAGATTTTTCATCGAAATGTCGTCCACAAAACCAATAACCGTGATTAAGCGACATAAGAAATCTACGGGCAGAATCATGGTTACAGTTCAGGATTAAACCGGCGGTATCCTTATTCTAATCTGCATAATCCGACGATGTGGGGCACCAATCCGAGCGATGCGGGGCACTAATCCGAGCGAAGCGGGGCATCAATCCGAGCGAAGCGGGGCACCATTCCGAGCGAAGTAGGGCACCATTCCGAGCGAAGTGAAGCACTTTACAAGCCGGTAATATGGGGCGTTGATTCGCGTTCATCAAATCGGAGGCGGTTTGTTTCTCATCTAATCTAGGTCGGGTTATGCATAGTTTTTGGTTTCACCAAAAACAATGACCTGTGCCTGCACAGCGTATATCGATGAAGAAGATCAAGCGTATTCTGGAACTGCGATTTGCGTTCAAGTTGTCCCATCGCGCGATTGGCTGCGATGTGGGAATGGTCCGCGGATCGGTATCCCGGATTCTTGAGCGCGCCACGGTGGCGAATCTGACTTGGCCGTTACCCGATGGGATGACGGATGCTGAGTTGGAGGCGATCCTCTGTCCCTCCACAGCCCGATCTGCATCGTGACAGCGGCCGGTGCCGAACTGGGCTGAGGTCCAACTGGAACTCACCAAACACCGTAGGCTGACCCTGGCGCAGCTTTGAAAAGAGTATCTCGCGGCGCATCCAGAGGGGTACTAGTACAGTCGTTTTTGTGATCTGTACCGTAGTTGGTGCTGCGCCAATTTGGATCCAGTAATGCGTCATAACTATAAGGCCGGAGACCGGTTATTCGTGGATTATTCAGGAAAGAAGTCCTGCGTGGTTGATCTGGATACCGGTGACGTACGAACCGTAGAATTGTTTGTCGCAGTGCTGGGGGCTTCTAACTATCTGTGTGCAGAGGCCACCGAGACGCAAAGGGCGTGCGATTTCTGCGGGTCTGTTCGCCGGACGTTGGAATTTTTGGGCGGTGTGCCCCGCGCGATTGTACCGGACAAAAGTACGTCCTTAATTCCTCTTCGCTCAGCATCGAGTGAGTAAACATTCCGTTGTTGTCGAATTGCTGCTACCTGCCGTGGCTTGATTAGGGCTACCAGGCCCTGGCATCCCAAAGATCCGCGTCCTCGTGTCACTAAGCGTGGCCTGCGGATCCACGTCTACCTGCAGCCCGGCATGGCCGCGACCGGGCTGGCGGCTTCTACCAAGCTACTCTTGGACTGCCAATGTGACCGATCCAGATTCTCGGAACGGTTTTTGCGGCAAGGCTGGCCCGATCTAAACGAACATAATCCATGATTCCGACCGAAGTATTCAGGCGAGTGTTTCAGTTCAAGCACGGTACTAGTACCGGAACGTGCTTTGCCATTGATGTAAATGACAAGCAATATTTGTGCACAGCCAAACACTGCCTACCGTCATTTGAGGATGACACGATCGAAATTTATCACGACAACCAATGGAAGCTCTTGGAGGTTGATCTGGTCGGGTACGGATCGCACAGCAGTGACGTTTGCGTGCTTGCTCCAAACAATCGTATTGTTGAAGCTAGTCTAACACTCGACGCCACTTCGAAAGGTCTAGGTTACGGGCAGGAAGTGTTTTTCCTTGGCTTTCCGTATAGAATGCGCATGGACAGCAGGGACCTCAACCGTCAGTTTCCCATGCCGTTTGTGAAGCAGGCGACGGTTTCTGCCATTGACCTCAAGGAAGATGCCGAGAATACATTTTACTTGGATGGCCACAACAATCCCGGATTTTCTGGTGGCCCGGTTGTATTTACACCGGTTGCCTCCAGCCAGCGAGATTGGCGGGTTGCAGCCATCGTATCCGGTTATAGGTTTGACGAGGTTCCTGTCCTAGACAATAACGGCAAGGAGACTGGTAATGTGGTGCATGCGAATACCGGTATTGTTCGTGCTTACGGCATCAAACATGCGCTGGAGGCCATCCACTCCAGCCCAATCGGTTACCTCGAAGCAGCCGCGGCCCAGACTCTCCATTCATGCATGGGAACAGAAAGCTGAATGCTTGAAACCATAGGATACATAATTGGTGCCGGGGCGGTGGCTGCTGGTGCTTTGTTGGGGGTTATCAAATTATTGCTTCCAGGCGCAATGAACGTGCTTGTCAAACGCATTGAGCATACACAAAACCGTGAACTCACGCAGCTTGAAGCGAGACTTCAAGCGCACACGACTTCGGTGGTCCACTCGGTGGACATTGCAAGCCGGATCCACGCCAGGTATCGGGATAAGACCATTGAATCTGTTGAACGGCTTTGGAAGGATATTCTGCATAAAGAGCGGACCTTCGCCTCTCTAGCGGCTGTGGTGTCAATACTTACGAAAAAAGAATTACTCGATGCGATTAGAAAGCCGGATAGATTAGGCAGGCAAGTAAGAGAGGCTTTGACTGAATTCGAACCGGAAGGTAAAATAGAGGAGGTATTCTCAAGTCAGGTAGAGAATGGATACTCGGCTAGTGACGTGTCTATTGGATTGGGAACGTTTCCTTCTCATTTGCACGACACGCGCCCTTTCGTAAGCGAGTCCACTTATGGTCTATATCAGATCATTACAAGTGTACATGCCAGGCTAGCAATATTGGTGAGGTTCGGCATAGAGTCGGGTGATCCGGTCTACTGGGCGGACGATCCGACCATGGTCGGATTTGCCTCCGCCCCACTGAGTAAAGGCAAGTGGGAAGAAATCAAGAAGTTAGAGGTGTCTGGATTCAGGACCTTGGTACAGGAACTAAATCGGCTCTTCATACAAGAGGTCAAGAACGACATCCGCGGCACTGGTGCCCTCGCAGAGTCTGTCACCGAGGTCGGCCAGATTTTTAGGGACGAAGAGAGCCGCTCCCGATGGGATAAGGGGTGGAATTAGGGACGACAGGGAGGGGGTGATCCTTGTTTTCCATCGCGCAAGTAGAATCGGACAAATCTCCAAGCGCGCGTAGATGATTACGCACGGCCGAGGGGAATCTGTGGACTGCGCACTATCCCAACCAGTTTGCAGGAGCAGCTACCATTTCCTGCGAGTTGGAGAAGGTTTTTCGCTTTCGCTTGCGGGTCTATGACATTCTCGGTCGCGAAATGGTCATACTTGTGGATGAATGGCACAGTGCCGGTACGCATTCCGTGCGGTTGGATTCGTCATCCTGGC
The DNA here is from genome assembly GCA_022821385.1 of Rhodothermales bacterium. Classification (GTDB taxonomy): domain Bacteria; phylum Bacteroidota; class Rhodothermia; order Rhodothermales; family Bin80; genus Bin80. Next base: position 25,797 of record JAJEDR010000051.1, on the reverse strand, counting down.
CCAGCGGCGTCTACCTCCATCGTCTGGAGGCGGGCAATCAGGTCGCAACGGGAAGTCTGGTGCGCGAGAAGTGAACCGCCTTTTGAGCATGTGTCTTCGAGCGATTGAGCCTGTCGTCTGAACTCAGTCTGACTCTTGCAGATCCGCATCGCGGAAGGCCTTCATGGTCCACGTCTGAGGAGAGATGTTGAGCTCGCGTATAAATTGTTTTCTGCACCGTACGTTTTGCAGGCTGTTCCCAATCCGAGCAATTGTATTCACAGAGCTCCCCACCGGTGCAAGCGATTCATCAGTAAACTCCGTCGTACACTCGGCAGTCATTGAGTCTGAATTACGCGCATTTGCAGTATCCTGGCAAAAGGCCCTGCACGTCGAGGATGAAAACTCCAGGCAGGAATAGATACCCCAAGACTCGTAGTGATAGCTGCGTGGCAGACCCTAGGGTGTTCCTCTTACATATCCAGCCGCACGGCAACTAGCCTGACTGAAACATGAACTATTGCAATTCAGGTTCAAGCGGAGAATAGTGTTCGAAGATATGTGTATCCGTCCAACCTTCTTCGGGAGTCCTATCGCTGTAGTGAGATACCTACCACTCCTTCTATGGTCAAGAAACAACCAATGAAAACCAGGCGCTAGGATGGATGAGACTGATGCGGGTGCTCGGAGTACCTTTGTAGAATCGAACTGGCTCAGTTAATCAGTCAAGTTCTACGAAATCAAGTGGGGAGTGCGCGATGGGTGCGGCATGCAGTCGGACCACCTTTCCAGCAGGCGTGCCGCAGTAGAGGCTTGGCTTTCGGACACGCTAATTCCGCCGTATCCGTATGGACAGTAACGATCCCAAGGTTAATGCGAGTTAGGAAGGTATACGTCTTATAAAAGAGGAACCAAGCGGCAGGCTGGGGCCGATCCGCAGGGTAGCATCTTTTTGATTAGGTGCTTTATGGGAACGGTTACTCGGAAGTAAATGCCGAATTCAAGACATTACAACGTTGAGCGAGATTATGGCGTACCGCCTGCATTTGCATTAATGATAACTGGTACATGCCTTGCGAAATTTCGGTCACGGAACTCCATCAGCTAAGAACTCTTCGGGAGAATATGTAACCGAAGTAGTCGCGCCGAGGACTTGAACCATGCGGATGATAGCCTATGCTCGGCGAACTTTGCTTCACGGGTTGTTGCTGAACAGTCAGACCGCAACGCGTGGATATCGACGACCGTTCAACTGCTCCCCAATGAATGTTGGTCGTACGAAGTACCGGTAAGCCAGCAAGATCAAGCCAGTTGCCGTAAGCACGACAAGCGCGAGCTTTACTATTCCGGGCAGCGGGATATTTGCAAGGAGCAGCGGCAACAACATGACAATCGGCACGTGGACGATGTAGATCCAGTACGAAGCGTCTGCCAGATACCGCCAGCGGCGGCTTGTATTAGTCATATAGCGGAGAAACAACCCGAACAGGGCAAACGTCAATAGCCACATGGACAGTGATAATAATACAACTGTTCCAAGATGATACACCTGTGACGTACCAGTACAGGTCTTGCCCGGGTCGGGGTTACAGCCGAGTTCAAATAAGAATAGATACGCGAGGCAACACAACATACCTATTGCAAGAGTTACCCACGCGGGGCGCTTGATTTTCTCCAGCAATTCCCGGCGACGATACAACAACCAACCGAATGCGAAAAACAGACCGAACAACATCAGCATACGCACGGGTGGAAGAGGGCCAGCATCGTAATCAATTGACCATGACAGCATCCGGTACAGTATCAGGATTGTTAGCAGGATTAAGATTCCGATACCTTTAATGTTTAGCAGCCGTTCGGTGACATCTCGTGCACGCGATAGCAAGCTTTCGGGGACGGTTAGCCGCAGGAGAAGAGTTATTGCACCGGCGGACACGCACAGGATCATCAGGTGGTAGAGAAACCACAAATGCATGAACAGGTAACGTGTGGCCCGTGGTGACATCATATCGCCCATATTGTAGGCGTAATTCGGTGGAATGGAACTGAAGGGGGCAGCGAGCCGCAAAATGAAGTACATCGAGATGGCTAAGATCGGCCAAGCGACCAGAAACGGTACTCCGATTCGACTCCACCGATGTCGTAGGAACATCAAGATGCCACGCGACTCAACCAAATACGCCGCGAAGAACCCCGAGATTGCGAAGAAGACTGGTAGCTGGAACACACGAATGAAGTTTATTACCCAGCCAACGAGCATATCAGCCTGCGCATCTCTGTAAGGCCATCCTTCAAAAACGGTAGGTTCGTAGCTCATCGCGGCATGACGGACCACTCCGAGCAACATCATAGTCGCGCGCAGCTGGTCAAGCGAATTGTATCGCGGAATGCTGACCGATGTCCGTGTGTTGAGAGCTAGACCTAACCGTCCCTGTATCATTTACGCAATGCTCAACTGAGTTCAGTATTGGAATGATTGGTGAAGCTTAGATCTTAGAAGGATTTGTAGATTCGCCAGTTTTAGATGCATAGGTTTAATAAAGGATGGAAATTTCGGTGAGCGCTTTTCTATTGGCAATGGCTCACTTAGGACCTTTGAAGTACAAAGCCTTCATTGACCACTCCTCTTTCGCCTGTGCAGCCTCTACTGGTGCATCTTTAATGATGGGTACATCTGTCATCTTAAAACAAGCTGAACCAGCTACTTCATCGCCGAGTTGTCGTGTGATCGGCGGCCAAGAACACAGATCTTGAAGCCAGACGGCTGCGTCGTCGGCAATGATCTCACACGAATCTTATAGTCAGTATCGAGCGGTTGCAGAATAAGCTCATGCAGTATGGTCGCGATAGTGAATCCGAGCTGAATCGGAACGAGTCCGCTGCCTAGACAGCGGTGGACCCCTGCTCCAAACGGAACGTAGGCATCCCGTTGTCGGTGTTCGGCCCGAGGCTGTGAGTAGCGGTCAATGTCAAAACGTTCGGGTTCGGGGAAGTATTCCTCAAGCCCATGACCCACTGCCGTGCCAATCAAGACTAGGGAGCCTGCGGGAACCCTGTAGTTCGCGAACTCAAATGAATTGCTGACGGTTCGGAGCACGGCCGGAGAGACAGGGTGAAGCCTTAGCGTTTCCATCGCAACCCGGCGCGTAACATCAAGTTGTCGCAGCCCCTCCCCCAGTTCCATTCCCCGGTAGAATATGGCGTCCGCCTCGGCGGTCATTCGCCGCATGATCTCTGGGCGCTTGAGGATATTGTAGAGCATGAAAACGCAGGTCGCGGCGGTCGTGTCTAGTCCAACCAAATATGGTGCCAGCACATTGAGGGGCATATTGGTCTCGGGAACCAGTTGGGGATCAACCTCACGCAGCTCCAGCATGAGGTCCATAAAATCACGTCTGTTCTTTCGCGGGCCAAACTGTTCCTTGTGTGCGAGAACCTTTTCGGCCAACTCAAAAGAGCGCGCACGTGCACGCCTGAAACGTGGCAGTTTCATGATGTTGGGGAACACAGACGAACTCAGAAGTAATCCGCTGAGAACTGTTGCCAGGGTCTTTGTGTACCCTCTCGGGGAGTAATCTGCCATCATGTACCCCATCTGCTCAACAATGATGCTCTGAATCGCCGGCAAGGCCTCAAACGGCTTCCCCACCGGCCATTTGGAGATTTTGTTGCGAACGATGTCTACAACTTCAACACTGCTGTCCTTGACCACCTTAGCGGCGTATCCTCGGCCCTGGACCTTGCGCATGGTAACGTGGTCAACTCCATCCATGGTAAGGATTGACCGTGAAGCTCCCATCTGGTTGTGGAAGTTGGCCATCGGTTCAAGTGATCTGAATACCGCCTTACCGTGGGATGCCAGGAAGTTGGTCGCTTCGGGGCCTACCATGCACACGAACCTCCGTCCCGGAGTGCGAATTCTGAAGATAGGCCCAAGCCTCCGGTATTGGTGACATAGGAATGCCACCAAGCCCTTGCGAAGGGCGAGACTGTTCCCGAGAAGGGGCAGGCCCGGGACAACCGGGATCTCCTCCAGTTGGGTTGACCTCGCAGATGGCTCTCCAGGCTTGCTAAGTTCTTGGATCGCCCGGCCCATCGCTTGTGCGATCAGGTCAAGGTTCTGCAGAACATCAATACGGCCCCGAACCTGAGCGTACTCGTCTGGAGATAGGATCGAGCGTAGCATGCCGCACGCGTCGGCGAGTGCGATGATCCCGGGGTCGCGTGGGTCAGGAATATCGTCGCTGAACAGGAGCCGCATGATTCGAAGTCTGGTCTCTTCGACCCACTTTCCGTCTGCGACGGGATAGCGACGTGTGCGGGACACCCGGGGAGCCAGCGACAATAACCCGTGCGCCTCTGACCTCAGGATGCCACGCTCGGTCAGATGAGCCAATGCCGCGTCTCGGATCCGGTCCCCCATCTGGGCTGTCCGTTCCAGCCAATAGCCCGTGTCATACGTTTGTTCAGCGCCAGCAATCACGGCCAACGTCGGGTCAAGAATCTCTTCACCTAACGGGGTGGAATCCACCAGCCATAGCCGCTTGAGATCGGTGTCAATGCGTCCCTCAAGTGCTAGATCCATAAGCACTGCACCGGCAAGCGCCAGATATAGCGAGCTTTCGGATTGACCAGGAGCCAACTCTCCATGCCCCTCGTCCAGGACGAAAATAAGGAGCTCCTCTGCGAATCTGAGCATACTCTCTCACCTTAGCTTAATGCCCCAGATGCAGTCAATCTACAATTGAACCTGCCTTTCCCTCTTCCCGCTCGACTCATTACCGGCGAGGAGGCGACGACTCGGGAACACTTAGGTAGCCACGAATTCCGGCCTCCTTTCGAATTACACTCATTTGGCAACAATTCCACGAAGTAGATGGTGGTCTGGGAGGCTGTCGAAAAAAGCGTCGAATTTATGGAGAAGAATATTCCGAGGGTCAATCTCGATAGCATGTGCAACAGTCTCCCCTTACTAATTCCGTAACAATTTAGCAAAGATTCAAGTAGTTTGTCGTCAATTATGTTCTTTCTCTGTTATGTATCGGGTAATATTGTATTATTAATTCATGCTAGGTTGTATCTCAATCAACGGACTGCCCGGCCGGTCTCGTTGATTTGGTCACCACGCGCAAGTATACCAGCATATAGACCGTCGTCCCCATGGTCGGAGTTTACAAGAAACAGCGAAATTAACGAGAATAGCGCCGAGAGTGCCCAATTCAGGCCCTAGGAGTGGATATTGAGTTGGGATAGTTCGGTTGCAGCGTCAGGCCGAACAATGTGAACATGTGTGCACGAGGGCTACACCCAGGTTTTGTTCAACGAATATTCTGTGAAACGGTGCATGGCTAAACTCCCGGAAACTTGGGCCAGTGATACAGCGAGGCGCTAGCCATGCATTCTAGACCAAGAAGTCGGAAGGTCAATCACAACCGATGAAAGCCTGCCGCAAAGATGAGCGAGACAGAAAGTGGATGCTCGGAGTACCTTCGCGGGATCGAACTGGCTAAATACATTCAGTCATAATCCACAAAATCAAGTGGGAAGCGCGCGATGGGTGTGGCGTGCAGTCTGACCGCCTCTTCCAGCAGGCGAGCCTCAGTACGAAGCTGTGCTTCAATCGGAGATTCAAAGACTGACCGGATGCCGATCATAAACAGATCCAGATACCGATCCATCAATGTCCTGGGTCTGGGCAGCCGTCGAATTCGGTACTCATCCTTTTCGAGACCGGCCATTTCAGCTGCGATTTCTATTGCGTCATCCAAATCGCCCAGTTGGTCAACCAATCCGGAATTCAGCGCAGCTTCTCCAGTCCATATGCGTCCCTGGCCTATAGCATCCACGGCGTCCACGGTCATATCACGGCTTTCTGCGACGCGTTCAAGAAATTTTGTATAGATCTGACCCAGAGAACGTTCAAACAGTGCTCGCTCGGAGTCACGCAGAGGTCTCATCCCGGAAAACATGTCTGCATAATCGCTTGTGGACACATGATCGTAGGTAATCCCCAACTTGTTTTCCATCATCTTACCCAGACTGAGGTGCATCCCAAAAACCCCAATAGAACCGGTCAGGGTATGCGGAGAAGCCAAAATCGAATCGCCTGCCGTTGCAAGCCAGTATCCGCCAGAGGCTGCCATGTCTCCCATAGAGACTACCACCGGTTTTTCAGTCGATGTATTTTTGACAGCCTGCCACATGGCCTCACTTGCAGTTGCGCTACCGCCAGGAGAATCGATACGTAGCACGACAGCTTTCACGTCATCGTCCTCCCGGAGCGACTTCATGGATTTTTCGAATGTAGTTGCTCCCAAAAAACCGTCACGGTTACTGCTGCTGCCACTAACAATGGTACCCGATGCGATCATAACGCCGATTGCATCGTCGTGACTGGATGATCCGCTAGAACTCGACGAAGCATATGAGGAGAGGCTCGTTGTTCGCGGACTCTTATCCATTCCAAGCCATTTCTGAAGATGCGTCCTAACGCCCTCTTCGCTAAGCAGTCCATCCAGGAGGTCAGCTTCAAGTGCATCTTCAGTAGTCAGAAGTGTACCTGTTTGCATGAGATTTATGATATTTTCTTCACTCATGCTACGAGCTTTGGCTGTCGTACTCGCCAGGAGTTGACTCCAGTTTTCCAGTATTGCCTCCAATTGCTCCCGATTTTCCCTGGACAGCTCTTCGCGTGTATAGGGTTCGACAGCACCCTTGTAAGAACCAACACGGAGAACGGTCGGCTCAATATTCAATTTATCAAGGAGCCCCTTGTAAAAAAGTACGCTCAGGGACAAGCCATTAAACTCAAAGAAGGCACCTGGAGGCGCATAGACGCTGTCTGCAGCAGTTGCCAGAAAGTAGTCAGATTCACGCATAGCCAGATCACCAGATGAAGATGCGATGACTGGCTTTCCACTCTCCTTGAATTCAAGAAGGGATTGCCTGATTTTCACGAGTGTAGGCCATCCTGTAATTACCCCCTGCGGCTTAAGCCAGACTGCTTTTATGCGGTCGTCACTGGCCGCGTTTTCGAGTGCTCCCGTTATTTGGGTCAAACTCTGCGGCTGTGGTAAATCAAACAGTTCGTAGGTTGGATCAGATGTTCCATGTTCTTCTATAGGACCGGTTAACCGGAGTGTCAGTACGGACTCCGATGCAATGGGGGCTTGAACAGACGAGAAAGAAATGGTTGAGGCGATAAATGCTGTGGTGATCAGTACGCCAATAAAAATGAGCAGTCCTAAGGCTATAAGTGAGCCCAGGGCGCTTGCCATCATGGTTGAGAAAAAACGCATGTGCTGATAACAATCTGGAATCTAGAAAGGCAGAACTAGGAATACGCAATAGATTATCTACTGTTGCGCTGCGATGGAAACCGCACGTGACACGGCTGGTATCCAAGGTATTCGGTGCGGTCAAAATGGCAGTTTGTGCCAAATTAATGCAGTCCTGTCCTGTGGCAAGGAGTTTGTAGTTTATTAGACTCGTGAAAAAGCCGATATATACATATAACAAGAAGCTCCCATTTCAGTTGACGGAAAGGGAGCGTACAATCCTTAACCTGGTTGTTCGCAATTTTATCGATACAGCCGGGCCGGTGGGATCACGCAAGTTGGTCAAGCGCTCATCCCTTGATCTCAGCCCGGCGACCGTCCGAAATACACTTTGCGATCTGGAAGAGCAGGGATTTCTCAGGCATCCGTACAGATCTGCCGGACGTATGCCAACCGAGCGCGGGTATCGTGCATTCGTGAATGAACTGATGGATACCCCCGAATTGTCCACAGCAGAACGGAAGCTGCTGAAAGAGAGAATGGACAGGCTCATAGGAGATGCTGATGCGCTCTTTCGAGAGACCTCCCGTCTTCTGAGCCGCATGACCAATCTATTGGGCGTAGTGCTCAGTCCAAAAATTTCGACGGGGGTGCTGGAACGACTGGAAGTGGTCCAGCTATCGGGGTCGAATATAATGATCGTAATCAGTGTACGCAGTCGACTGGTTAAGACCATTATCTACGAAACTACACTTGAGATCCGTCGCAGCGACCTTGACCGGATTGTTGCTATTCTTAATGAGCGTTTGGCGGGCCTCCGGCTTGATGTAATCCGACGTGACTATGCCTCGCGTACGAGAGATCTGGACAATGATCCCACGGGAATAGTACAATTGATCCTGAATGAGTCGGCGGTGCTGTTCAGCGACTCCGTCGAAGGTCGGCTGACACATGCAGGGACCTCCGGGTTACTTACGCAGCCTGAATTTCAGGGGACCACCGAAATGCGGCAGTTGATTCAACTCATTGAAGATGAAGGGTATGTAGTACAGCTTTTCGAGCAGGCCCCCCATCAGCTTCGGGACACCGGTAATCGCGTGTCCGTCAGTATCGGTAGTGAAATTGAGGATGAGAGTGCCTATTCAATTGTGACGGCTCAATACAATGTAGGAGAAAGCGTAGGGACCGTCGGATTACTTGGCCCCATGCGTATGGACTATGGTCGTGCTATTTCACTTGTTGAGGGCATGGCCTCATTACTTAACCGATCAACAATCACAGCTTCAAGACAATAGAACAAAGAACAACAATGACTGAGCAATTTTCGGAGGAGAAGGAGGAATCCCTTGACCAGGAGGCGTCTTCCCAGGTGAGCGAAGAAGAGGCTCCAGAGGAAGAGCTGCCTGATGCGCTGACTGAGTGTTCTGAGGCATTGTCTGCGGAAAAGGATCAACGCCTAAGACTTGCGGCAGAATTCGCCAATTATCGTCGCCGGATGGAAAACCAGCGCATTGAATGGCCGGCGCGTGCACGGGCAACGGTGATCAAGCCGTTGCTTCCTGTTCTCGATGACTTTGAGCGATCTCTGGATGTCGCTGGGCAAATCGAATCGGAGGATGCTGCGTTCCTGTCACTGCAATCCGGCGTCAGCCTCGTGTACAAGAATTTTGTTGCCGAACTGGAGAAATTCGGCCTCGAGCGTATTCAAGCTATTGGTGCACCATTTGATGAAAACCTGCATGAAGCGGTTGGACAGGCTCCTGCTGCTGAAGGTTCAGAGAGTGGCACGGTACTCCACGAGAGTCAGGCGGGATACCGCTTGAAGGATCGTGTGCTCAGACATGCACAGGTTATTGTAGCTTTTACGCCTGAGCCCTCAGCAGCAGTGGAAGCGGATATATAATGAGTGATTACTACAAGGTCTTGGGGGTGGAGAGGGATGCATCCGCGGACGAGATAAAAAAAGCCTACCGTAAGAAAGCGCTCCAGAATCACCCCGATCGCAATCCAGGTGATAAGGCGGCGGAGTCCCGCTTTAAGGAGGCGGCGGTAGCTTATGAGGTTCTGAGTGATTCAGAGAAACGGTCCATCTATGATCGCTACGGCGAAGCAGGCTTGCGTGGCTCTGGAGGGGGACAGCAGACAGGCTTCAGTGACATTAACGACATTTTCAGTGCTTTCAGTGATGTTTTTGGGGGAGGGAGAGGAAGTGGAATGTTTGGTGATTTCTTTGGGGGAGGGCAACGAACACGGGAAAGAGGGCGGCCGGGAGCAACGATACGCCGACAACTGCCGCTGACACTGGAGGAAATTGCAACAGGTGTAGAAAAGCAGATCAAGATGCGCCGGCTGGCATCGTGTGGAGAATGTGAAGGTAGTGGAGCCAAGGGAGGCCCTGGCCAACTGAAGCAGTGCAGTACATGTAATGGCACAGGAGAAGAGCGGCGTGTACGGCAGACGGCTCTGGGACAATTTGTTAGTGTATCGGAGTGTAGCAGATGCGATGGTGACGGTCAAATAATTGAGGATAAGTGTCCAGAGTGTCGGGGACAGGGACGCAAAGAGACGCAGTCAACCATTAAGATCAATGTGCCGGCGGGTGTGGAAGATGGAATGACTATAAACCTGCGAGGTCAGGGGCATGCTGGGATCCGAGGAGGAAGAGCAGGAGATCTAAGGATTGAGGTCCGGGAAAAAGCGCATGATCACTTTATTCGCAGGGACAGTGACTTGATCTATAATCTGGAAATTTCTTTCCCTGACGCAGCCTTGGGGGCGGACATTGAAGTCCCCACACTCACCGGCCGGGCAAGCGTAACCGTTGCCCCGGGGACGCAATCCGGCAAAGTCTTGCGTATGCGTGGAAAAGGGCTCGGGCAACTTCAAAGTTCCCGAAGAGGGGATCAGCTGATTCGAATCCATGTGTGGACTCCACAGAACCTATCTGATTCCGACAAAGATCTGCTCGAGCAACTGCGGGAATCCAGCGCATCGAATACGCCAGAGCAAGGTAAAGGCAAATCTTTTTTTTCGAAGGTTAAAGATGCCTTCGTATGAGTCGAGTGTGTGACTTAATCGGAATCAGGACAGAATACGCGTGAAGTCGGCTGGACGTACCTAAGACCAGGTTAGTCAACGTTCATCAGAAAAAGTCGTGATTGGAATATATTTGTGTTGGCGTTCGTTGGCTTCGGCTGTTCGCGCTAAGCCTTGAATAATTAGTTATATGGCGGCATATCCTTTTCAGAAAATTGAAAGTCGTTGGCAGACCTATTGGGAGTCGAACAAGACATTCCGTACCCCTGACGAGGTCGACGTATCCAAGCCGAAGTACTATGTTCTCGACATGTTTCCGTACCCGAGTGGGTCCGGTTTACATGTTGGGCATCCTGAGGGCTACACAGCGACAGACATTGTCGCACGGTATAAGCGGATGTGTGGGTTCAACGTTTTGCATCCAATTGGATGGGATGCGTTTGGACTGCCAGCTGAACAGTACGCTCTGCGGACGGGGACACATCCACGCATTACAACAGAACGAAACATTATCCGCTTCCGCAAGCAGCTCAAATCCCTCGGACTCTCTTATGACTGGGATCGGGAGGTGGATACAACCGATCCTGCATATTTCAAGTGGACGCAATGGATCTTCTTAAAGCTGTTTGAGCGCGGACTTGCGTATGAGGCCGAGGTACCGGTCTGGTGGTGTGAGGAACTGGGCACCACGTTGGCCAATGAGGAGGTCATTGATGGCAAGAGTGACATAGGAGGACATCCCTGTGAACGCCGAATGCTACGGCAGTGGGTATTGCGCATTACACACTACGCCGAACGACTGCTGGAGGGATTAGATCATATGGATTGGCCCACCAGTACGAAGGAAATGCAGCGCAACTGGATTGGGCGGAGCGAAGGGGCAGATATAGATTTCCCGATACAGGGCGACAAGTCGGCCAGTATGCGCGTGTATACCACGCGACCGGACACAATTTTCGGGGCGACCTATATGGTACTTGCTCCTGAGCATCCCCTTGTGGAGCAAATTTCAACTAGGGAGCAACTTGATGAGGTCAGAAAATATCGGGAACTGGCGTCCCGCAAGAGTGATTTGGAACGAACTGAACTCCAAAAGGACAAGTCTGGTGTATTTACAGGGGCATACGCCGTAAACCCCGTAACGAAAGAATCTATTCCGGTCTGGATAGCCGATTATGTGTTGATATCCTACGGAACCGGAGCCATCATGGCAGTTCCCGGGCAGGATGAGCGAGATTGGGCATTTGCCGCACGGTATGATCTGCCGATTCGTCGCACTGTGCAGCCACCCCCAGGTTTTACCGGCCTGGCTTATACCGGAGATGGTCCTGCGATCAACAGTGATTTTCTGGACGGTTTACATGTTGAGGACGCGAAAGCGCGGATACTGGACTGGTTGGAAGAGCATGAATTGGGGCAGCGGAAGGTCAACTATAAGTTGCGAGATTGGCTTTTTTCTAGACAAAGGTATTGGGGGGAACCGATTCCGATCGTATTTGAACATGAAAAAGTACGTTCATTGTCCGAGGAAGCTCTACCAATTGCCTTGCCTGAACTTGCAGAATTTAAGCCAAGTGGAACCCCGGAAGGTCCACTTGCTTTGGCTTCGGAATGGTTGAACATCACGGATCCAGACACCGGTAAATCAGCGAGACGAGAAACCAATACTATGCCGCAGTGGGCGGGATCCTGTTGGTATTTCCTGCGCTACATTGATCCGAACAACACAGAACGTCTCGTTGATCCAGAGCTCGAGAAGTATTGGATGCCCGTAGACCTGTATGTCGGGGGAGCTGAACACGCAGTGCTTCACTTACTTTATGCCCGGTTCTGGCATATGGTGCTCTATGATGCTGGCGTGGTTTCGACACCGGAGCCTTTTGCCAAGCTTGTTCATCAGGGTATGATTCTGGGGGAGCTTGAATACACTGCCTGGCGCAACAGCAAGACGGGAGAATGGGTCAGTGCGGAGAGCGTGAATGCAGGCAAAGAAATCTCTACCGGTGCGAGTCTGGAAGTTGTCCGTATTGACGAGGAGTCTGTGGTCAAGGATGGTGAGGCTTTCGTCTTGAAAGCAGCACCGGATATAAGACTTGATGTGCGCGCATTCAAGATGAGCAAGAGTCGAGGCAATGTGGTTAACCCTGATACAATCATTAATCAGTACGGGGCAGATGCCTTCAGGCTGTACGAGATGTTCATGGGGCCTCTAGAGCAGGTAAAGCCCTGGAGCACACGAGGAGTCCACGGGACTTTCCGATTCCTTGACCGCGTATGGCGTCTTATCACGGCTAAGTCCCTCAGTGAGGAAGCGCCAAGCCGCGCACAATTGAGGGTACTGCATCAAACGATTGATCGGGTGACTCGAGATATTGAAGCCCTTCGAATGAATACGGCCATTGCTGCTCTGATGGAGTTGGTCAATGCTGCTTTCAAATGGCCTGTTGTTCCTCGGAAGATTGCAGAACCACTAATTCTTTTACTTTCGCCGTTTGCGCCACATATTGCAGAAGAGCTCTGGTCCAGGCTTGGGCACGAAGGGTCGTTGGCCTATGTTGCATGGCCAGTCCTGAATGACGAATATCTTGTTGAGGATCGCATTCCTCTGCCCGTGCAGGTCAACGGAAAGGTGAGAGCGACAATTCATGTTGCTCCAGATGCAGACCAGCGGGATGTGATCGAAACCGCAGTACGCGAGCCAAATGTGCGGCGGTTTCTGGGTGATAAGCCTCCACATCGGGAAATTTATGTGAAAGGGCGTATAATCAACCTGGTAGCTGCCAAGTGATGGTGGAAGCACTTGATATACTGGCGATTGCAGCCCACCCAGATGATGTCGAATTGGCCGCGGGCGGGACACTCGCACTATGTGTCAGGCAAGGACTCCGGGTTGGGGCCCTAGATCTGACTCGTGGAGAGTTGGGTACCCGGGGGACGCCTGAGTTACGTGCCAAAGAGACTGCCGCCGCTACCGCAGTTCTTGGGCTCTCAGTGCGTGAAAACCTTGGGCTACCGGATGGCAACATCACAGCCGCTGGTTTGGGGGGCGTGATTGAAGTGTTGCGGAAGTGGCGCCCACGTATAATCATGACACATCCTGCGGTTTGCCGGCACCCTGATCACAGAGCTACGCACACGCTTGTCCGCGATGCATGCTATTTTGCAGGGCTGAAAAAAATGAACCCAGGCGCGGATGTAGTGCCCTGGAGGCCCAAGCACTTACTGTACTTCGCCGAAGTGAAGCATTTTGAGCCAACCTTCATCTTGGATGTTACGAGCACATGGGCGCAGCGAATGCAGGCGCTCAGGTGTTATGGATCCCAGGTTCATGATCCAGACTATAAGAAGGCAAGTGAGGAGCCTGAGACCTACATTTCTAATGCGGGCTTCTCCGAGTGGATTGAAGCACGTGCTCGCACGTATGGCCATCTCATTGGCTGCACATATGGAGAGGCTTTTCAGTATGACGGGACACTGGGGACCGCCAATCTTGATAAGTTTCTCAACATGGAAGCACCTTTTCAGTAGTATAGAAGAGCGAACATTCTAAAATCTCTCGGGCACAACAACCAGATACGCGTTATATTCGCGTGCAGAGTCCCGTAGGAATCGGTAATTATGGCAGATACGACAAATTTCAGGAACGGCTTTACCATGCGATTGCAGGGTGAACTGTGGCAGATCGTGAAATTTCAGCATGTGAAGCCGGGCAAGGGCGGGGCTTTTGTTCGAACTACTTTGAAGAATATTCGGACAGGTCGTGTCGTGGACAAGACGTTTCGCGCGGGTGAGAAAGTACAGCAGGCACGGATAGAGCGCCGCGAGCATCAGTTTTTGTACGAGGATGCGATGGGGATGCATTTCATGAATATGGAGGACTACAGCCAGTTTGCTCTGGCCGCAGAGAGCGTGGCTAAACGCGAGTTCCTCAAAGAAGGAGGGATGATTGATATTCTGTTTCATGCTGAAACTGAAGCTCCGCTCCTGGCCGAATTGCCAAAGAGTGTGGAGCTGAGAATTGTTCAGTCTGATCCCGGTATCAGGGGGGATACTGCGACCGGGGCCACAAAGCCGGCAAAGCTGGAGAGTGGCGCAACAATCAATGTTCCCCTGTTTATTTCCGAGGGGGACCTTGTTCGCGTCAATACGGATACTGGGGCGTATATCACGCGGGTCGCGGAATAGCGGACCAGTTAATTAGAGTTAACCAATTAGTCACGTGCCAAAATTCTTTTCTAATGCTTGGTCCAAGAGCGATTTTGATCGTATCCGGGAACTGATCTCGATGGCAGCTGAGAGCGGTGCAGCGGAAGTTGAAATCGAAGCCGATGGTGTTCGTGTTTTGGTTCGGCAGTACGTTTCACCGAACGTCCAGGAGGGGGCCTCAGCCTCCATTCCAGTTACCGTGCAGGCTGGACCCAGCACCACCGCCGTTATCAAGGAAAAAGGAGCAGACCCTGCCGAGGTTGAATCTGTACCATCTTCCGAGACCGAGTCTGCGAGCGGTACGCCGGTACTTGCGCCAACGCCGGGTACTTTTTATGCAAAACCATCACCTGATTCAGAACCTTTTGTTCAGGTTGGGGATAGTGTAAGCATAGGGCAGACCGTTTGCATCATTGAGGCCATGAAGCTGATGAACGAAGTAGAGTCCGAGGTTGCAGGAACGGTGACACAAATCCTCGTAGGCGATGGCGATCCGGTTGAGTACGATCAGCCATTGCTGCTTATTGAGTCCCCATAATTGGGTGCACCCGGTATGAAGAAAGTTCTGATCGCAAACAGAGGAGAGATTGCCCTCAGGGTGATTCGTGCCTGTAAGGAATTGGGAATCAAATCCGTAGCGGTTTATTCCAAAGCCGATGTGGACGCCCTCCATGTGTATTACGCTGATGAAGCCGTGTGCATTGGCCTGGCACCGTCCTCTGAGAGTTATCTCAAACCGGATCGAATCATAGCAGCTGCCGAGGTTACCGACTCGGATGCGATCCATCCTGGGTATGGTTTCCTCGCCGAAAACGCCGTATTCAGTGCGATCTGTGCGGATCATGGTGTAAAGTTTATTGGTCCATCTCCAGAGACAATTGCAGTGATGGGCGATAAGAGCCGCGCCAAGGATCAGATGAAGGCCGCAGGTGTTCCGGTAGTGCCCGGTTCTGATGGAGTCGTACCATCGCTTGATCATGGGAGGGCGTTAGCAAAGTCTATTGGATATCCGGTAATGATCAAGGCCAGTGCAGGTGGAGGAGGTCGAGGGATGCGTGCGGTCATGGATGCAGACGATTTTGAGCGTCAGTTCCATGCAGCGCAGGCAGAGGCAGCAGGGGCGTTCGGTAATTCCGATGTTTACCTGGAAAAGCTTATCCAGAAGCCCAGGCATATCGAAATTCAGGTCATGGGGGATGGGCGCGGGACCGCATTGCATTATGGGGAACGGGAGTGTTCTGTGCAGCGACGCCATCAGAAATTACTTGAGGAAGCTCCTTCGGTAGCGGTTGACAGCGATCTTCGTGCGCGTATGGGTGCAGCGGCTGTTGCGGGGGCCGAAGCTGTCAACTACGAGGGCGCTGGAACGGTTGAGTTCTTACTTGACGCAGATGGAAACTTCTATTTTATGGAGATGAACACGCGGATACAGGTGGAGCATCCGGTAACTGAAGAAGTGACGGGGCAGGATCTGGTTGAGCAGCAGATCCTCATAGCCATGGGGGAGCAGCTCTCCAATAAGCGTGTCATAATGAGTGGTCATGCAATTGAGTGTCGCATCAATGCAGAGGATCCTGCAAAGAATTTCCGGCCTGCTCCAGGAAAGATTAAGGATTTCCATCAACCCGGAGGCCCCGGAGTCCGCGTAGATACACATGTCTATAACGGATATACAATTCCGCCACACTATGATTCCATGATTGCCAAGCTCATCACCCACGGGCCTACCCGGGAGCGGGCTATTCGGCGAATGTTGCGGGCCCTGGATGAATTTGTGCTGGAAGGTATTCCTACGACGATCCCATTCCACAAAGAATTGTTACAGCATCCTGCATTCATTCGCGGAGAAATTGATACGCATTTTGTTGAGCGACAAATGTTACCGCAGGATTAATTGATATCTGCTAAACCACGAGTCATGAATTTTCCAGAAGATCTTAAGTATACCGAAGAGCACGAGTGGGTACGTATACATGAAGACGGCACTACCGTGACAATTGGTATCACTGATTATGCTCAAGGTGAGCTGGGAGACATTGTGTTTGTAGAGCTGGAACCTGAAGGAGAGGCCTATGAGCAAGGAGAGGTATTTGGTTCTGTAGAGGCGGTTAAGGCCGTTTCCGAACTGTTTCTTCCTGTGGACGGGGTTGTCGAGCGGCATAATCCGGCACTTGAGGCGAACCCGGAATTGGTGAACAGTGACCCTTTCGGCGAGGGATGGATGATAGAACTTAGCGTATCGGATCCAGGGCAGTTGGAAGATTTACTATCCGCCGAAGAATATGCCGATCAGGTCGCATAGGCATTTCCAGTATGGATGAGCGGATAGTCATTCTGGATTTCGGGGCCCAGTATACCCAATTGATCGCTCGCCGAATACGCGAGGCAGGTGTATTCTCTGAAATCCTTCCCTGTACTGCATCGATTGAGGAATTTGCAACTGCACGGGGGATTGTACTTTCCGGAGGCCCAAACTCGGTCTATGAGCCGGGGGCACCACAACTGAATCCAACGCTTCTTCAACTTCAGCGGGGGGATGGTTCACCTATGCCCTTGCTGGGGATCTGCTACGGATTGCAGGCCTTGGTCCATTCACTAGGTGGTGTGGTGGAGGCTGCGGAACATCGAGAATTTGGGCGTGCATCGCTCAATATCCTTCGGGATGATAAGCTGCTTGCCGGCATCGAAAACGGTACGCAAGTCTGGATGAGTCACGGAGATCTTCCCACGCATGCCCCGCCTGGCTACGAGGTCATAGCAGATACAACAAGTGCAGTTATTGCCGGACTACGCCATACCACGTTGCCACACTACGGCGTACAGTTTCATCCAGAGGTCGTGCACACCGAAGGCGGGCAGCGCATCTTTGAGAACTTTGTAGGGGAAATATGTGGTTGCCGCTGCAACTGGTCCCCTGCCTCCTTCATGACGCAGAAGATTGCGGAGATACGCAAACTGGTCGGGATGGATCACGTTATCTTGGGCTTGTCTGGAGGAGTAGATTCATCGGTTGCTGCCCGGTTGATTCATGAGGCGATTGGTGACCAGCTAACCTGTATTTTTGTGAATAACGGGCTTTTACGCCACGGTGAATGGGAAAGTGTGCAAAACACTTTCCGCAATCATTTCCAGATTCGCCTGGAAGCAATTGATGCGAGCGAGCGGTTTCTGACTCGCCTGGAGGGGATCACGGATCCAGAGCGCAAACGTGTTGTGATCGGCAATACGTTTGTACATGTGTTTGAAGAGGCAACGTCGGCCATTTCATCTGCGCTGGGCGACAGACCGAAATTTTTGGCGCAGGGTACGCTATACCCTGATGTAATTGAAAGCATTTCTTTCAAGGGCCCCAGTGTAACTATAAAAACACACCACAATGTTGGCGGCTTGCCGGAAGATCATCCATTTGAAATATTGGAGCCCTTCCGGGAGTTATTTAAGGACGAAGTTCGAGAGATTGGCAGACTATTGGATTTACCGGAGGAAATCATTGGTCGGCATCCGTTCCCTGGTCCGGGGCTTGCTGTGCGTATCCTTGGACCGGTATGCGCAAGGAGCTTGCACCTTTTGAGGGAGGCGGACCGCATTTTTATTGAAGAATTGCATGCGCAGGGTTATTATGATGATGTGTGGCAGGCTTTTGCCGTTCTATTACCGGTTCAGAGTGTGGGCGTAATGGGAGATGGGCGCACCTATGAACAGGTGTGCGGGCTGAGAGCAGTTACCAGTAAAGATGGGATGACGGCAGACTGGGCTAAGTTGCCGCTGGATTTTCTTGGATATGTAGCCAACCGGATCGTCAACGAAGTTCGGGGTATCAACCGCATAGTGTATGATATCAGTTCAAAACCGCCAGCAACTATTGAGTGGGAATAGTATGCAGATGAGCATCCGTTTTTCATTGATCTGTGTTGTGCTCATATGGGGGGCAAGGGTATGTGCTGCTCAAGCGCCGCCCAAGCAATTGGGAGATGTGGAGGAGGCCTTTGCCGTTGCATTAGGTGCCTATGAGGCAGAGGACTACGCGGGTGCATTTTTCGGTTTCAGAGATGTGTATGAGCGGGATCCTGTGCACACCAAAACGACAGCAGCACATCTGATGGCGGGCAAGGCGCTCTATCGCCACGGCGACCACCAGGCGGCTATAGATCTTCTAGAGGGATTCATTCGTGAATATTCCAGTAGTCGTTATCGTGGAGAGGCCGAACGCGTTATTGCAGCAGCCCGAATCGGCCGAGAGCACAGACGAGTGAACGACAGCGCAATAAACCTCGGCTTGGCGCTACCTCTATCGCGTGATGAGCTACCGCTAACGCGGTCTATATTCAATGGTGTGCAACTTGCCGTTGAGGACTACAATTTGCGCCATGAGCCGAAGATACGGATTGTATTCAGGGATACAAAAAACTCCGAGGCAGGTGCCAGATCAGCGGCTAATGCACTAGTGAACGAAGGTGTATCCGTAATCATCGGTCCGCTGTTCAGTGACCAAGTTCACTCCGCCGCCCGCACGGTGGAGCAGCAGCAGACCGTGATGATAGCTCCATTGGCTACCGATGGCCAGATTACGCGGGGGCGTAGATATGTTTTTCAGGTCAATGCTACATTAGCTGAGCGCGGACGCTATACGGCCCGCCAGGCCGTCGACTACCTGAACCTGCAGAACATTGGTATTATGGTAGAAGCGGATAATCCTATGAGTGAGGAAATGGCCCGGGGATTTGAAGAAGAACTTATTGCCCGGGGCCTAACACCTACGTTTATTTATCAGGTCGGGCCTGATTCAGATTGGATACGATCCCCAAATGTGATCAGTTCAGATACGCTTAGAGCGGCAGAGGGGATTTATTTGGCGATCCATCGCGACAATGAGGTAGATGCCTCTCGTCTGGTAGGAAGAACTGTTATTAATTTTAGACGGAGAGGGGTGCGCCCGATCATACTGGGTCCATCGGCTTGGCCCTCCCTTAATCTAAATAACTATAACCTGTCAATTCCGGTATACTACACGGATGTCTACTACATTAACGATCTGAGCAGGAGCGTGCGAAACTTTGTTCAGAAGTATAGGGCGGCTAACGGAGGCGTCGCGCCCGATCGGCTTGCATATGTAGGCTACGATGTTACAAGTATGATTCTGGAGAATCTGGACGAGGGAGAATTATCACGGGGGCGTCTGTTGGGTGCGTCGCTGTATGAGGGTTTAAGTATCCAGATCCAATTTGGAGACAATCAGCGTAACACAGAGTTTTATTTCTTTAGGCATACCCCCAACGGTCCACAGCGGGTTCGCTGATAAGGAACAGTGCGGCCCCGTTACGGTAACCGCACAATGATTCCACAGTGACATACGTTAGTTTCCCAGCATTACGCAGCGTGTGAATTATTCAATTTCTGGATGAGAAATCAGGTAATTGTTCTTTTTCTGTTTGTTGTCGGGTGTGCAGGATCAGGGCGTCTTAGCTATGATTCTCCCAGTGAGGCATACACGAAAGGGTTGGAGCACTACGAGGCTGGCCGCTATAGTCGCGCGGCCCAGTATTTTACGGGCGTATTTGATTTTGGCCGTACAAGTGATTGGGCCGCCGATGCACAACTGTACTTGGCTCGTTCTTATCGCCAGAACAGGGATTTCATCTTATCAGCAAGTGAGTACACCCGATTCACGGAGCTTTACAGGGCCGATCCACGTGCTGCAGATGCTGAGTTTGAGCGGGCCATGACCTTCTTTGAGCGCTCCCCGCAGATTGAACTGGATCAGACAAGCACGCGGCGAGGGATCGAGGTTTTCAATCTGTACATTCAGCGCTATTCCGGTCACGATTCCGTAGATGTTGCGATTCGGCGTGTAGGGGAGTTGCGTCAGAAATTGGCCGACAAGCAATTTCATGCTGCTAGGCTATATGAGCGGCGAGGCCTCTACCAGGCGGCAGCACTGTCTTATGAGTTGGTATTTGATAAGTACCCGGATACTCCCTTGGCGGATGACGCGCTACTGGGTGCTATTAGGTCTTACATTGAATTCAGTGCGCAGAGTATCATACAACGGCAACCGGAGCGATTACAAAAAGCGATTGATCATTATCGGCGTCTAGTGGACCTTTTTCCTGAGAGCGAACTGATGGATGTGGCCAGCGAGCTCAATGACCAGGCGGAAAAAGATCTTGATGCACTGATCGAAAACGACGCAGCACTATAGCGTATTGGGCGCTTGACAAATAGATGAATGTGGGCATTTTTGGCGGAAGCTTTGATCCACCGCACACCGCCCATTCGAGAATTGCCGAGTTTGCACGATCGAATTTTGGGCTGGAGCTGATTTTATGGGTGCCTGCATACGACCCACCGCATAAATCCCAGAATCAACTCACACGGTATCAAAACCGTCTGGGTATGGTACGGGCTGCTACCGCAGACCAAGGATCTTTTCGGGTTTCTGATATAGAGTCGACAATTGAACGTCCGACCTATACTGTACGAATGCTCGATGCGTTGAGAGAACGATACCCCGATGCCGAATTTTACCTGATTCTGGGAAGTGACAGCCTGAAGCAGTTTCACACCTGGTTACAGCCGGATGTTATCGCCCAGAGGGTACAGCTTCTGGTTTATCCCCGCGCGGGGCACCTAGTTGTAGAAACAGATTTGCCTGAATTTCTACATGGGCGTGTTCAATTCATGGAGGCGCCCGAGATAGCAATCAGTGCGGAGCATATTCGCAGTAGAATTTCTGGCGGGCAACCTGTACGTCATTTGGTTTCAGACGATGTACTTTCCTACATTATCAAACATCGTCTGTACGGAGGGTGTAACAACTGCAGGGAGAGCAACACCAAATCAGCCCCCTAGGTCATGGGCTTTCTGGATTTTTTCACTGGCAACCAACCACCTCTCATCGGAGACGCCCTGGATGATGTTAAGGTTATGTTGGACACGGGTCGCGACCTGTTTGCTGCCTCAAGTGGGCGGCTCCTGGAAAACGAAATCCTTGACACAGATCTTTCTGCTCAGGAAGCAGTAATTCGTAAGCGGGAGCAGTCAGTGCGTCGGGCGGTATTGGAACACCTGAACATTGACCCGAAGCGAGAGCTGGTGCTCTGTGTCAAACTATTAACGGTTGCACAGGAGGCCGAGCGCATCGGATATTTGGGACGGACGATGGAGAAAACGGCGACATTGGCCACCGCTCCCCGGATTGGTGCCATTGTGGACGAAATCCGTGAACTCCGTACGCGTACGCTCGGTCAGTTTGATGCTGTGCGGGACTGTTTTATAGAGGGAGACATAGAAAAGGCAGATGTTGCTCAGGTGGAGCAGGAGGCCATTGCTGAGGCTCTTCGCGAGGTTTTTGCCCGCTTGGCTGAATCCGAACTGTCCGCAAACAAAGCGGTCGTATGTACGGTGGGTGCTTATTCGGTCGGGCGTGTAGGCGAGCATCTGGCAAGTATTGCCCGTTGTGTAACGGAACCGCTTCACCGTATACGGTCCGGATCATAGGAGGACTTTTGAGGCACAAGGCTGCAAAGTCAGTCTTAAGCCCTACATTCTCACAACTCAGAACACATCACACAAGTTTTTATGGCACTTACGTATTCACAAATGATTGACCTTGGAGCGCAAGCTCCAGAGTTTGATTTACCTGTCAGTAATCCTGAGACAGTTGGCAGTGAAACGCTAAACCTCAAGCGTGCATCGGATGGAAAGCCACTCGCAATTGTCTTCATGTGCAATCATTGTCCGTTTGTTGTGCACGTTGAGGATGCTTTAGTCGAGGCCGCGAGGGTCTGCGGGGAGAGAGGAGTGAATCTTGTCGGTATCAGCAGCAATGATGCTTTGCAGTACCCTCAGGATTCTTTTGAGGCGATGGGGCGGCGCGCGCAGAATAAGAAGTATCCGTTCCCTTACCTGTATGATGAGTCTCAGTCTGTGGCCAAGGCTTATGGTGCGGAGTGCACGCCTGATTTCTTTCTGTATGACGAGAATCTACGTCTGGCTTATCGAGGAAGGTTTGACGAAAGCCGCCCAGGTATTGGTCAGGCAACTGGCGAAGAGTTTTTGCAGGCAGTGGACGAGCTCCTGACCCTGGGCGTAGTGACTATGCCCCAGCGCCCATCCATGGGCTGCAACATAAAATGGAAATAGCCAATGCCAACAGACTGGGTGGTCCTTTTACCGCCGATTGTGGCCATTGGGTTGGCGCTTTGGACGAGACAGGTATTCTTGTCTCTGGTTGTTGGGCTCTGGGTCGGGACAACCATATTGGCGGGCGGTAATGTGGTTCAGGGCCTGATTGGTATGGCCGATGTGGTGGTAGCGGTATTTGCCGAACCATCAAACACGAAAATTGTGCTGTTCAGCCTGCTGGTTGGGGGGCTTATTGCGCTGGTTCAGGTGTCTGGTGGGGTGGCTGCTTTCGTGCGCTTTGTTCAGACGGCAGGATTGGCCAAAACACGTCGCGGTGTAGAACTGCTCGCCTGGGTTACTGGCCTATTAGTCTTCGTGGAATCAAGCATCACGTCTCTAATTGTAGGTACGCTTAGCCGGCCGTTTTTTGATGGACTTAAACTACCAAGGGAGAAGCTGGCCTACTACTGTGATGCGACCAGTGCCCCAGTCTGTATGGCTATTCCACTCAATGGCTGGGGTGCATTTGTGCTTGGGTTATTGATTACGCAAGGGTATGACAGCAATGCAGTGAGTACGCTGTTCAGTGCGCTGCTCTACAATTTTTTCTGCCTCTTTGCGATCGTGTTTGCTTTGGGGCTTGCGCTAACGGGATGGGGGTTTGGCCCGATGCGCGCAGCTGAACGCAGGGCAGCCACCACGGGGCAGTTGATTCGCCCTGGATCCAGCCCCATGATTGCAGATGAAGTAACTGGGCTGGAACCTGTTAAACCAGACCTGGGCCGAGTGTATGATTTTCTGGTTCCGATACTTGTGATGATCGGTATGATCTTCGTCAGCCTGTCCGTGACAGGCAACGGGAATCTTATGGATGGCAGTGGTTCGACGGCAGTATTGTGGGCTGTGGGCACTGCCATCTTTGTTGCGATGCTTGTCTATATGCTACCGCGACAGGGTCAACCGCTTCTGATGCCAGATAAGTCTACAAATTTTGTTATCAAGGGCGCATCGGGCCTAGTTGGTGTTGTCGGGTTACTGGTGCTTGCGTTTGCGCTTGGTGAGGTTTCGCGCAGTCTGGAGATGGGGCCGTACGTTGTTTCGATTTTGGGAGAAGACATATGGGTCTGGTGGTTGCCTGCGCTTGTCTTTGCGATAGGGTGTGTTGTGTCCTTCACGCTGGGGTCATCCTGGACCACATTTGCCATCCTGATTCCTCTGGCGTTACCATTGGCGGAGGGGCTGGACATCTCTGTGCCGCTTATGCTTGGCGCAGTGCTTTCGGGGGGCGTATACGGTGATCACGCGTCGCCGCTATCAGATACATCCATCATATCTTCAATGGCTTCCGCATGCGATCATGTGGATCATGTGAATACGCAGCTGCCTTATTCTGCGTTGGTTGCAGGGATTTCTTTTTGTGCATTTTTGGTTGCAGGCTTGTTGGTCTGAGACAGTCACCAGATGAGAAGCCTACAAGGTGTTCGAGCAAGTCGGTAGACGTTTGGCGACGCAGTCCAATGCTTCGAGACATCCTGAGTTGGATCAAGTGTTCAGCGACAGATGTATTTTCTGGCAACGCTAAATACTCACAGGGGGAGAGGGATGCGAAGCAAGGTAGAGTAGAGTTGCCGAGCTACGACTGAAATCCATCAAATACCTTGATCAAATCCGCCCCCTCAGGCTGGCGGACTAGAACAAGTATGGAATCATGAACTCAAATCCAAGCCCAGCCGGTTGTAACTGCCAAGTTCTAACAAACTCTGATACCACGCCCTGAGTTAGGTGTGCGCTATCTTGCTTTTTGGGCAAACATGGCCGAAGTCATGCGTTTTCTGCGGTATAGCGCCTTTATGGGCACCCCTCCCACCATTCCTTGACTCTGTTCTTTCGTTGACCTGAATGTCCGGCTAACATCAATTTATAGTATCTTGGGTTAAGTGATTGAAGTTGATAAGAAAAATCGCTATACCGTTGCCGCGGTCACCTCTAACCAAATCATTCGTAGCAGATGCTCAATTCAAGGTTCTATCTTATCGGAGTCCTTCTTGTTTTTCTTTGTACCGCAGGATGTTCTGGAGTACGTGGACCAATTTCTACTCTTGGCGATAATGGGCGGGGAGGATTGACAGCGTCATATACAGTTATGCTCCAGGATGGGAATACTTCAATTGTTCCAGCCGGGCCGCAGACTACGTTATGTGTTCTTCGAGGAAATGCAAGCGAAGCGGTTCATAGGGAATATGAAACTTGTGTTGCGGAAGCTGAGTGCACGGATTGGAATAGACTTCACGATGGTGAGAATGGTAATACCGCGATGATATGCTTAAATCGAGATAAGCAGGCTAATGCATGTATTCTTGAGGAGAATGCAGGCGAAGAGGAGCAGGTAGGATTCGCGGGTTGTCTCAGGAAAATAAAGTGTGAGAATTGGAGAAGGCGCAAAGATATTGAGGATGGCACCACCATCATGTTGTGCGATGATGAGTAATCAGCGTACAGTCTTTTGGTTTCTGTTCCAAATAGGTTGTTTTCGGCGTTCATTTAGTTAATCGCAACTTTTGAGTAGTTGGCCCGGATAAGCGGGCAAATCAGGCGCGAAGTCCCACTCACAGGCTCCGGCAAAGCGCACGGCACGGGACTGACGCTGCTGGACATTATGCAGCTATTTCCCCACGAAGAGGCGGCTAATAAGTGGTTCAAGGTGATCTTCTGGCTAGACGGTCGCTGTACCTCGCCTGCGAAGGTACCAATAAATGCGGGATCCATCGTCAAGCCGGGCAGTACGAGTTTGCGCTGTTGAAGCGGTGCTTTTCTGAGGCCCGTCAATGACGCGGCTTGTACCCCCTTTGAATTCCATAACCCTTCTGGTCATGATCTTTCGTTGCCCTTTTCGACTTCTTGTTTACCTGGCGGTTCTTATGCTGTGGGCCCAGTCCGCCTCACCGGCGGCCGCCCAGTTTGAGAAGCGCTTATATCATCCGAGACCTGAGAGCATTCCAGAAGCAACTGATCCCAGCCTTATTATTGATTTGAGTGACCTGGAAAAATGGGATGAGCTCCCGCCATTTATTGACACTACAGGTTTCAGGACCGTAGTTTTTGGACGCGAAGACGGAGAGGACTACGAGTTGCTCAGTCATGTTGCGGATGTAGCTACCGATGGCAAGGGCACGAT
>JAJEDR010000002.1 GCA_022821385.1 Rhodothermales bacterium | reverse complement strand
CAGCACACGGGAAGCATCTGCAAAAAACGGACAGGGAAACGAGGTGGCCCAGGCGGAAGAAACATGCTTCCGGGTGGGTGGGACGGTGGCTACTCAGATAGAGAATGGACCGGCAGAAGCAATTTGCACCTCCACAAGATGGGATCCGGTCACACCGTTATTCGCTCGTGGGATCCGGATCAGCAACGCTTCGCGGGGTGGTATGTAAACCTCGAAGCGGAGTGGGTTCGCACGCCCATCGGGTTCGATACTCGGGACCTGATTCTGGATGTGACAGTCGCTGACGATCTGTCCTCTTGGTGCCTAAAAGATGAGGACGAGCTCCAATGGGCTGAGGATGAAGGCATTGTATCTGCTGATGAGGCCTCATTTGCTAAGTCGGAAGCCAACACCGTCAGAGAAGCCCTCAAGAATCGCTCTTGGCCATTCTTCGAGGACTGGTCTGGGTGGCAACCAGATCCCGACTGGCCAGTCCCTCTTGTTCCATGCGACTGGGATAAACACTGACTAGCTAGCTTTGGAGACATGGATGGTTGGGATGATAGACCCAGAAGTCACCCTCGTCAGTGTCCACATTCCCAAAACGGGAGGGATGACGCTGTTGAGTATTTTACAGCAAGTGTATGCTGGGCACCTACAACTCGCCTACGATTTTCCTTCCAACTGTTAATCCTATTTCCATTAATTCTACTTATGATATTCCCATTCATTGAAAATGAATTCTAACCAAGGATTTCCCTCTCTTGGATCGACAGCAAAACTGGCCATCACAGGACTCTGTTTCCACCCTTTTGAAAATCATCCTGCCGACAGGCGCAACCTTTACCATTCATGAGCTAGCCGGGAGTTACTCTAACCATACTCACCTTATTGAAGCAGAAACTGTTGAAAAGACTATCAAACGTTTCGTTTTGAGACGCTATGCTGGAAACGGTGATGATCGCGCAAAAAAAGCGCGACGTGAATATGAGACGTTGAAATTGTTACGTGCGCATCAGGTCCCTGTTCCAAACCCCTTGTATATAGACGAGGAGGGGTTAGTGTTAGATTCTCCTGGGATCGTTACTGAATTTGTCAATGGTCATTTGATTGAAGCTCAACCTGAATCAAAGGAATGGGCAAATAGGGTTGGTCTCGCCGCCAAAATGCTCGCCCAGATTCATGCTACTCCTTATCCCGAAACGGCGAAAGAATTCTTGTGGGATGGGAATATTGATGCGGTTTGGTTCTTGGAATCCGGTGAAGTCCCACCGTATATGAAGGAACACCCCGATGGGGTATTAGTATGGAATGCCGTCCACGAACTATTTCCTCACATTGATCCGATTGTGCCCCGGTTGGCCCATCTTGATTACTGGTCGGGAAATATGCTATGGAACCAAGGGGAGATTTCTGCTGTGGTCGACTGGGAGGATTCAGGCTATGGAGATCCTGGAGTCGATGTCGCCTATTGCCGGATGGAGTTATTTCTTGAAGGCATGGATGACGCCGCCGATGAATTCTTGCGCGTATACGAAACGCATGCAGGGCAGCCCGTCGCCAATCTGGGTATTTGGGAATTGGCTGTAGCGGTCAGGCCCATGCGTGAACTGGATCAATGGCTAACTAGGCCTTTAATGGATCAGCGATTCAGACGATTTATTGCAAATGCCATTGAGCGATCTGGCTACCACTGATATTGATCAATGCCTTCAATAAGATAGAAATCTCTATTGGATAGGTTTTAGTATTATCCGTTATTATCAACCTCACAGCGAACGGAAGCAGATGACAGATACCGTATTGGATCGCTCTGTCGCCGAAGTGGTTGCCAGACTAAAAGACAAAGGCTTGATTTCGCTATACCTATGTGGTTCATTCGGCACTCAAGACGAACTCCCTTCAAGCGATGTTGATCTCCTATCGGTTGTCAAGGATGATTTTGATAGCAGAGAAGCAGCAGATGTGGATGCCTATCTTCGAACAGAATTCACCAGTCAAACAGGTATAAAAGCTTCATTAGCACGTATTACACTATCCGAGTTGGCCGGTGATATGGAAAGAGATCAATTCATACCTTTACCGCTTTGGGTGAAACAGTTCCCATTTTTTAGACGAGTATGGGGGCAGCATATCGATCTGGCAGCTCTTAAAGTAGAACGTTGGTCACTAAGCGAGGAGGCACGGCATCTGATTGAACAAATTCAGAGAAGTATTCATAGCATAAGAAGAACGAATGGTACAGGTAAATTGAGGGCACCAGGGTTTGCAAAGATGATCCTTCATCTTGCGTTTGTGGAAGTAGAAGCTGAATATGGTCTTCCATTCGATCCATCTTATAAGAAATTGACCCAATCTTTGGGTCATGTTGGAGATCATATTGTGCATCACGCCTTCGCTGTGCGCACCTCACGCATTGATACTGTAGATGCGTTTCTTGCATTGTGTGAAAAAGCAGAAGAATACGTTAGTGCTATTGAAAAAAGGCGGAAATCTTGGTAGTGATGAAGAAAAGGCGGACTTCAGTTAAACAGTACGTTTTGCGCTGCGGCGCATTCGCGCCTTGGCCTGCGGCAATCGTTATCGGTAACTGATGAAACGTTAAGTGCAGTTGCAACTCCATATCACAGGGCCTGATTCTCCATCTGAGGATATTGTGCTGGAAACAGTACCTCAATTAGTTGTTGTGCCTTGCCACTGAGCCGGATTTGGTTCATCTCGACAATTTCATCCGCCGTCTCTGTCCCGACGATCAACTGCGCAATCTCCTGTCCACCTCGAATCGAATTCTCCGCCGTGCCTCCGGACTTTACCTTCACATCAGAGCGATCGATGACAAGCATTATCTCTTCCCCTCCACTTGATATAATCAGATTGCCGCTCCACTCTGCGAGCGGAGACTTGCGGAGTCTCCGCGACAACTCATTCGTCAGCTTTTCGAACAAGGACCGCAAGTTGATAATGCGGATGACATAAGCACGACTCCCACGTAATCCGCCCCAGGAGTCTGGCTGTATCTGACAGGAATGCATCTGCCGCAACCGTTTGCCTAAAACACTCTTATAAGGTAGGCGATCGAAATATACGGCGTCACAATAGAACTGGCGTGCCAATTTTCCCAACACCTGTATTCTCTGTTCTGGATCACCGACGGACTCGTCCACCCAAAACAAACTGCGCTCGCGTAGGGAGACATTCAGTTTATCGCCGGCATTCACAACCAGATGCCTGCGCTGCTTTCGCCGTGTTCCCTTTCCGTCCACGATCAGCCATCGGTTACCTTCTACCTGTACTGCACATACCGCATATGGACTGAGCGGTTCCCGGATTCCCTTAAAGCCTTCGTTGATTTGATGCCGCAAAGCATCGGTAATCTCCCCTCGATCTAGATCCACTTGATAATCTAAATCCAGATGGAATTTAATACCTGCACCGCCCGATATATA
Organism: Rhodothermales bacterium; assembly: GCA_022821385.1. Classification (GTDB taxonomy): domain Bacteria; phylum Bacteroidota; class Rhodothermia; order Rhodothermales; family Bin80; genus Bin80. The sequence continues at coordinate 3,371 of JAJEDR010000002.1, read as the reverse complement.
CCCGACAGGCTTACCCTTGGAATTGGTCCAGAACCACCCCTGAAATTGGCCCGGATGTTTATTGTGCCAATAGGTCGGTTTCACTGCTGTACCGGTAATCAATTCGTTCTCCCGATTGTAAAGCTCTGCCAAATCTTCCCGGTGATCTGGTGTGAAATCGTGGAGTTCAAAGTCGGGAGGTTCAGAAGTCAACTCGTCGGTATCAACATCCCATCCCAGCTCTCGCCAAGCGAAGACATAACCCAAGCCAGAGAAGAATACTTCCTCCCCGAACGCAATGGATAGATCATATCCTTGAGCACGCATCGCTTCAATGGAGGCCAGAGCGGTCTTCTCCTTCAGCTCCTGTGCACGCCCCTCTGGATGCGTGGCATCCAGATTGATACCTGCGGTGCGCACCCGAGCGGTTCCAATCCGCACGGAAATATCGTAGACGCCGAAAACCGACACCACCTCGCCATCGAGACAGCCAATCCGCGAAGTCATCCAGTCCAAGTGGCTCTGTGACATCCGGCCCTGCCGCCACTGCAAGGTCAATGGGTGATTCGGTCTCTCTAACAGCTTGTAAATACCTTCACTATGTTCTTTCTCATCGGGTGCGATGAGTTGCAATACCTTGTCAACAAATCTTTCATCCTTGGAGGGACGCTTTTCTCGTAAATCTTCCTGCACCATGATCAATAACCTTTCTTTTAGTCGCTTTCTGGCATCGTACAGCCGTTTTTTTACGGTGTTCACAGACACATCCAGAAAAGCAGCGATTTCTTTGTGTGAATACTCTGAGACATAGAAGAGCGCGATCACTTGACGCTGGTGTTCAGGAAGGTCGGCAATGGCGCACCGCAGTCTATACTGCATCTCGCGCCGGGCGACCACTGCCTCAGGATTGGGCTGTTCGGAAACCAGATCATCTTCTATCCCCAGGATCACAGACGCTCCCCATTTACCCCGGCGTTGTCGTTGGCATTGTCTGAAAATGATCTGTCGCAGCCAAGCAGGGAAGGCGCGAGGTCCATAGACTTTGCACAAGTTGTGATAGGCCTCAATAAATGCCTCTTGCGCCGCATCCTCTGCCAGATGAAAATCACCGAGTACTGTATAAGCATATCCCACAGCCATATCCTGGAAGCGACGGACAAGCTGGCCGTATGCATCTACGTCGCCATCTTGCGCTTGCCGCAACAGTGCCTGTAATTCTTCCATATCAACTCTTTTTTATTCCGGAAAGCGCCTTCTACAGGTAGAATGCCAGTTTGCCGATAAAAAGTTACCAGAGTAAGTCAAAAACTCGAATACTCGAATTAATTGACGTGCACTAAGGCATTCAATAATCTTTTTGAATACCAAGTAATAGCATCCTCGCAAAACCTAAGCTTCATAATATGCAACTACACTTAACACAACGGTTTACGCTACGCGCCCATCCGGGCGCTTGACCTTCGGCAACCTGCCTGCGCTTCGCTCCGGCAGGTTCGTAAACCGTAAGGATGGGATGTTAGCCGAGATGAGATAGGTTTCCTCCAGATGCCCATGACGTACTCTTCCTAATGGATCTGAGAGAAAAATCAGAGCGGTGGAGACAGGTTGTCAAAGAAGAAGATATATGGCGACCAGCTATTTTGACGTGTTTCACTTCGGCTAACATCAAACCCACGGCTCCGCTTCGCTCCGCCAAACCCCTTCGGGGTTCGCGGGTTTGAAAAACGTTAGCCGACACTCCTTATTTGCTAATGACTCAAGATCTTGTTCGGCGCGATGAGATAATTCGCCGAGAAGCAGACGAACTCTTAGGAACAAGGGGATTGCGAAGCCTACTTGAAGAGTACGGGACGCCTCATGTTGCCGGCAGTTACGTTTTGCATCTCATGACTTGGCGAGACCTCGATATATATCTGGAGCAGAAAGAGCTGTCAGTAGAGTCGTTCTTTCATTTGGGAGGCAGGATCGCATCGTGTTTGGGGCCAGCAAGAATGAGCTTCCGCAATGAACGTATCAAGCAGACACCGGGTTTGCCGTTAGGTCTTTATTGGGGCATTTACCTTGGAGACGAGAGGAAAGGTGCCTGGAAGATAGATATTTGGACAATTAATTCCCAGGAATTGGAAGAGCAACTTCAGTTTACCGAACGGATCGCTGCTGATCTTACGCCATCGCTACGTAGTAGAATCCTCTCAATCAAAGAGGCCTGTTGGCAAGATCCTGGCTACCGAAAAACCTACACAAGCCAAGACATTTACTATGCCGTGATTAAAGAGGGCATTGAGGACATCGACAGCTTCAAGCAACACATGCAGGACAAAGGTGTGAGCGTCGGCTAACACAGCAATTCACGCTGTGTCGCTGAACACGCTGCTTCGCAGGTTAGACTTTATCTGCCATGCGTTTTCGCCTAATTGGTCGAAGGGGTTACAGCTATGGAAACTTCCAAAATCGCCTTTGTGAGAGACCGGGATGGACTCTTTGATATCTTTACCATGAATGAGGACGGAACAGATCAGACCAACATCACGCGCACCCCGGATTACGAGAAAGACCACGTAAACTGGTCTCCCGATGGCACGCGTATCGCCTACTGCGACCGACGCCATGGCAAGGGCGAAATTTACGTAATCAACGCCGATGGAAGCGCACCGAGGCGACTGACCCACAATTCGGCCCCTGACCTTCGTTGTCACTGGTCGCCCGACGGCCAGACGATCATTTTTTGCACGGATCGTCACGACAACGTCGAGATCTATGCCATGAACAGCGACGGTTCTAACCAGAGGAATTTGACCAATCATCCGGCGTATGAGTCGGAATCAACTTTTTCCCCAGATGGCTCTAAAATAGCCTTCACGACCGACCGCGATGGTAAGACACAAATTTATGTGATGAAACCGGATGGAAGCGAGCAAAAACGGTTGCACGTTTCTCAGGGCAACGATGAAGATCCTGCCTGGTCACCGGACGGCAAGTGGATCGCCTTTACGTCGGACCGCGATGGCAAAAGATCGCAACTCTACGTCATGAGAGCGGATGGGTCGGATCCTAGACGCCTCACCAACGTTGAGGGCGGCACTATGGAACCCTCATGGTCACCAGATGGCTCGGCGATCAGCTTCACGGGCGACTGGGAAGGCCGCCAGCAAATCTACCGAATAGATATCGACGGAAAGAATCTGACTAATCTTTCTAATAGCTCGACGAAGGATTTTGCTGGTGATTGGGGACCAACGATCAAGATTTGAGTATGATACGTGGCTCTCCATTCTGCTCAATGATTGGCGCTGGCGAAACGTCCAATGAATCATCGCCTAGCTCCCACACCATTTACCGACGTCAATTTTGTCCTTGACCACTTCCGCTCACAGCTTCAAGCACTCTTGGAC
>JAJEDR010000019.1 GCA_022821385.1 Rhodothermales bacterium | reverse complement strand
GTGTAGAACTCTTGGATGCGGGCTCTATGCTCTATGGAGCTTGGTCATTTTCATGGTTTGCGTGAATATCACGAATGCACAGCCGGTTGAGTTGGAGCACTTCCAGTTTGTGAAGGCAATCACGCTTTCCGATCCAGATTCAGTCTACTCAGAGCCCTTGCTGATCATACAAATAAGGAGCCTGGATGTAGCTGCGGATGGCCGGATGCTTGTAGTAGACTGGATCAGGCAGGCTTTTCTGTTTGGGCCGGACGGCAAGCTCTTGGCGGTACTGGACCCATCTGTTTGTCATCCTGGGTTTGAGGTGCGTCCTGTGAACGCCAAGTTCATCGGAGATCAATCTATATTTTTGTCCAATGCTGGCCCTTGGGGCTACCGCTTCACCCCTGAAGGCGGTTGCCTGGGAAGCGTTGATCCAGATTATACCTTGGTGTCCAACGCCAACTTTCTGGATACCAACGCGCAGAACGGTCTTATTGGCGCTTATATACACCTAGACAGACAGGTCGTCACGCGCATGGACGCCAGCGGGAAGCTGCTCCAGGAGTATACTTTGCCCGCGAGTGACTACCCCAAAGCAACCAACAGGATTGCTATGGGGGGCTTGATCGCAGATAACACCCACCATTTCTACGCGGGCCCAGTTGAGCCGCATATCCTGAAACTAACACCTGACGGTGAGGTGGTTGATCGGATCGCGCACCGAACGTCTTGGTTCCGTAATGTTTCGCGGGACCTTCCTGAACAGAGCAATCCCGCGGCCATAATGCAAGCAACCGGCCGGTGGATGGCATCCAGCACACTTGTAAGCGGGCTATTTGAATTGACGGATCAAATCATCATGATCCAGTACACTAACGGAGATCGGGGACAAGGCTACCAGATATTTACCAAGGCAGGGCAGCTTGTAGCTCAGGAGCTAGGTATCAGGGCGAGTTTCGAGTACGGTGCGTCTGGCCTAGTTTATCGTGTGGTCCGACCAGAATCAGACGCTTGGGACGATTTGTCCAACCACGTTATTGAAGTCTACCAATTCATCACACCCTAGTGAAGGGTAGAGACTTGACAGACATCCGTGAGAATAGAACTGTTTAAGGTCTCTTGATTGTGCTGCTCGTGGCAGTAGGGTCATTAACTGCCCGCCTCGGTGGATCAGGTGCAATATACAGTTTGCCCAAAAATAGTCGGAGTGTTGTAACCGGGAATTAAGGTCAATCCTCCGACCCCTCTGCACCCTACCCATATAGACGGACCATGAGTACGGCAGGTTAGCACTTATGGGAAACCCGGGTCCCCACCGCGATATGGTATTCATGCATTCCAGACATGTGAGGCCATTTGCATCATTCTGTGCAAAAACGGCATCTGTTCCTTAGGCAGTCTGGTTATCTCGTCCTCTTCAGATAAGCGGCGGTCGTTTAGACGGCGAGTTTCACCAGACGACCATTAGCCGTGCGTGAGGGTTCAATCTAATGATGCTGATGCCCCCGGCGTACCGGATCGGCAGACCTGAAGCGTTTCTGGGAGCTTACTACACAAAAAGACAAGGCACTGAGACGACTGTGATACTACCTATTGGGGTGCAGTTGAAAGCCTTTCATCAACGATCCACGCAGGCTGGACTGTTACTACACCGTATGTAGAGATCGTCAATTACTCGTTCGCCCTCCCACACGCGCCTCTTCGTGTTTTCTCAGGCTAGATGCAAATCGGGTATTCAGCGGCGAAGCAGCGATACATTGCCTACGCCGGCACTCATAGTGATTGAAGCATTCCCTCCCCCATTGATCTCGCCGGAAAACGAATTTGACAGGAGCTTATTGGAAGTTTCGATCGGGAACTCACAGGTCACTTTTCCGAGACTTGAAGTGCCGTTAACTACAAGCTGAACATCTTCTGGGATCGAGACGGAAACATTACCCGCACCGGTACGGAAATTGTTCTCGCCACGAGGCTGCCCCTGGATCTCTACCGTAACGTTTCCTGTTCCAGCTATAATGTTCATCTCATCCGCCCGGCCGTAAATCGTCAGGTTTCCGGCCCCGGTTGCCACATCGATCTCTTCCAAGTCACCAGAGACTTCCACATTTCCGGCACCAGATTTTACGTCCACCTCACCCTCAATGTCCTCTAACAGGATGTTGCCTGCTCCCGTGCGTCCTGTAATCTCTCCGGAGATCTCCATGATGGTAATATTTCCAACACCAGTCTTGAAGCTGACATCATATTCTTCAGGAACTCTCACAGTAAGACGGATTTTGATCAACTGCCCCCTGCGCCAGCGCATCTGCCCTCGTCTCTCCTCCACACGTGATTCAATACTCACATTATTGTTCTGCTTGTTGAACTCGTAGCGGTGAGCTGACTCAAGAATTCTTGCCGCTTCATCGGGATCGTCCGCACGCGCACGACGCTCAAGTTCAATCTTGACTGCATTCTCATTTGTTGACTCCACTTCAACATCACCTCTATCAAGTTCCAGGAAAAGTGTGCCCCCCGGCTCAACTTTGTACTCTTTCTTGATGACATCCCGAGCAATTGGCTCAGCTTTGAAGGCCGTTAGCACTGCAGCCACGACGACAATGAGTCCCACGACCCCTGAATAAGCGTGAATTCGTTTCATTTGAGCGGTAGAGTCGGCCAGTGTATGTATTTGCTACGGAGTTTACGGACGCAGGTTGCAAACAGAGATATGAACCCTGCGCTCTCAGCCGTTGTTGAACAGGCTTAATCTCGAAAGGCCCATAAAGATGCCCAAGGTTACATTACAGCGCTTGGACGATAAGTTTCATTTTCTTGCTACGAACAGCAGTGGCAACACGTTGCACCTGGATACTGGTCCTGACGAGGGCGGGAGTGGCCAGGGAGTAGGTCCCATGCAGGCTGTGGCCATGGCTTTGGGGGGATGCAGCGGAATTGATATTGTTATAATTCTCAAAAAACAACGGCAGGATCTGCAGAAGTTTGACACGGTAATCACGTACGAGCGTGCAGAAAACCAGACACCGTCCCCGTTCACCAAATTACATCTACATTATGAGTTTGGTGGAACACTTGATCCAGAAAAAGTCCGCCGTGCCGTAGATTTAAGTATCAGTAAGTATTGCTCAGTAGCTCATATTCTTGAGAAAACTGCGTCAATTACTGTGAGTTGGTCTATCAACGGCCAGCACTATTCCTGAGATTCACCAACCAGTCACCTATTCCTATAATGAGTGTAAGTCACGTAATGAGTACAAATAACGCCAGCGCCTCCTGGGAAGGAGATCTCAAATCCGGTAGCGGACAAATCAAGACCGACCGGGGCGGTATAGATATCCCTTTCACTTTCGGTATCCGCTTTGAGGGCGAACTGGGCGCCGGACCGGAAGACTTGGTCGCCGCAGCAATTGCAGGATGTTTTTCCATGGCGCTATCCAATGAGCTGGATGGCCGGGGCACCACGGTAAACCATGTTGATACTCACGCCAGCGTAAAGTTTGGGCCTGATCCGGCCGGAGGTTTTCATATCTCCACGATTGATCTGGTTGTTCGTGCAGATGTGCCAGGGGCCGATGAGGATGGTTTCCAGTCCGCAGCAGAAGCAACCAGGACAGGTTGTCCTATCTCAAAGCTGTACGCCGGTACCACGATAAATCTTGACGCGAAGCTTGTGGGTTGATCCCGCACGCCTATTGTTGACCGTCTACCGCCTCCGAGCGGGATAGATACACGCGTGCGGTCAGCGGTGGCAGGTTCAGCGTTGCCGTCGTTACCACGGAACCCGTCGGGTATACCTGTCGGTAGGTCCCCTCGGGTATTGTGACCTCGTGGGGGTCATCCGAGGCGTTGAAGACCACTAAGGCATGTTTGTCCTCCAGACGTCGCTCATAAACCAATACGCGGCGACCATCGTCAACCGTAAGCCATTTCGTCTCACCATCAACGAATAACCGCATGTTTGCCTTTCGCAATGCAATCAATTCCCGGTACAAGCCGGTTAATTGCAAATCGGCAGCCACAACATCGTGCCTCCGTTCTTGACCAAGCGGATGCGTCAACTCGTCTTCAAAGGTGTAATCAGACCATAAAAGCGGTTTGCGCACATCTGGATCATCTCCACCCCACATACCCATTTCGTCACCATTCCATATGTGAGGCGCACCTGACCAGGTAAATTGTTGCACAAGAATCAATTCTTGAATAGCACGCGTCCGTGCGTCTGGGCGATCTACCTTGAAGTCTGGATTACCTCTGGGATGCTGTCCGTACTTGTACAGGACAGGGTTGTAGAGACTCGTGCCGATGCGTGGGGTATCGTGACTGGCTGCAAGGTTCATCATGGCGTTCCAGAATCGTGTCGGGATGCCCGCCATGATGGAATCCAGATGAGCGACATAACCGGACGCTGTTAGATTCGGAGGGGTCTGCGCGAAAAAACTGCGCGTTGGCATATACCATCGGTAGTTCATAACCGCATCAAAAATGTCTCCCTGAACCCAGGGAACGGGATCCGCCATATGATGTGGCCATGAATCCCACCAGACCTCACCCACAAGGTATAGCTCGGGGTTGATGCTTCTGACGAATTCGCGATAATCACGCCAGAACCCCAAGGGGACCATTTCGGCGACATCCAGCCTGAATCCATCCAGGCCATCCTCCGGGTTGCCATCTCCATTCGGATCCAGCCACCGCCTGGTCACATTGTAAATGTGAGCTTTGGGTCCCGGATGCAAGTTTCCCTCATGTGCACCATGGACATGATCTGGCGGGACATCTACTTTTGCCAGCTCCGGCAACGATTTAACTCCCAGCCAGCCGTCATAAGAAAACTCATTGGTATCTGGTGTAGCTGGATTGTCAAAAGCATTGATTTCATACCAGTCAGCAAATACGGATTCCTGCTGGTTCTCCAGCACATCTTCCCAGGCCCAGAACCTCACCCCGGTGTGGTTCCAAGAATAGTCCAGTATGATCCGCATGTCTCTGGCGTGCACTTCCCCGATCAGCTTCAGGAAAAGGCTGTCTGCCGCAGTCCATTGCCAAGTATCTGGATCCAGGGGATCCTCTGCTTCCGCGATCTGGCGGTCGCCCACAGGATCTGGTCCGAAATTTCGATCTACATGCCGATAGTTACGTGCATCAAACTTGTGCAGGGAAGGTGCATCATTGATTGGATTCAAATAAAGTGCGGTAACCCCCAACTCCTTCAGGTAATCCAGCTTATCTAGTACCCCTTGCAAATCTCCACCGTAGCGCCGGTATTGCACAGCGGTGTAGAATTCCATCTCATTTTCCAGTGCCCAGTCCTCCTGTTTGTACCAATCGTGCGTCCACGGCGTAGTTGCCCAGTTTTCCGGCTGCGGCCCAAACCAGAAACCGCGTATATCCTCTGGTGTCGGATCATTATCGGGATCTCCGTTACGGAATCGTTCAACAAAAATCTGGTACCAAACAGCTTCATCCGCCCAGGATGGGGGATCACTGATGGGAGTCTGAGCCTGTAATGGAGCAACCAGGCAGGCCACAAGGAGAAGGCTAACGCAAGTACGCATCGGTTCCATCCAGCCAGTCTTGTCGTGGTGGGCAAAAAATATCAACATCCAGCGTATCCTCGAGCGCAACGGCTTTATGAGGCAAGTGAGACGGAATGAACAGCACTTCTCCTTCATGTACGACAATCTCCTGTTCTCCATTTTCTCCAAGCCAGAACCTCAATGCGCCCGACAGAACATACGTGAGTTGCTCATTGTCGTGCGAATGCCACGGCACCACGCTATCCTTGTCAAGGTAGACGTGTGTAATCATCATGCGCTCGCCCGTGATGATTCGGCGGCCAAGGCCGGTTTTGACCTCCTCAATGGGTATGTCGTCCCATCGATAAAGCTTTGCCTGTTTGTTCATAATGCTTACTGGTATGATCTCAATAAATTCTCGGAAGAACGCACACAGCGGGCGCAACGTCGCTGTAATAACCTCCGAATCCTCAATTTACATCTTTTCGCCGCACTTCACTACATGTGATGGCTATCTGTCTTTTCGCGCGACATAAGGCAGGTCCCCAAGAGCAAGGGGATCAAAAGTGATGTGCAATGATCCTCGAATGGGAACCAACAACTACACTTGGCTCCCACAATCCCCATGCACCCGTCGGTAAATACTTTGGTTGTAATCCCGGCTTATTTTCTTGAATATTGTCGCATACCGGGTTCCTCGCTGTAAAGTCTGATGTGCAATGGGTCCCCCGCAAGAGACTGGTGCCTTTCCAGCGACAGATCCCCCAAACACGTTCAACTGGAAACGTCAATTCGCATTCTCGCGTTTGAGTCCATTTAATTCCGGCCTATCTGATGACCAAAGAGTCAGCCGCGTACTGGATGGAACGTTGTCTCTCACTGGCAGCCAATGCTGATAGTTCAACAAGCCCAAATCCGCGCGTCGGCTGTGTAATCCTAAGTCCCGAGGGCAAACTTCTTGGAGAGGGATGGCACAGGTACGCGGGAGGCCCTCATGCAGAAACGGAAGCCATTCAGCAGGCTGGTTCGAGGCATGGACCGCGGGCTCTTAAGGGAGCCACCCTTGTCGTGAACCTTGAACCCTGCAATCACCAGGGACGAACACCGCCATGCACACGAGATATTCTGCAGGCCGGCATTGCTCGCGTGTTGATTGGAATGCGTGATCCGAACCCCAAAGCAGCGGGCGGAATCGCGATGCTAAGAAAGCACAAAGTCGCAGTTACTACCGATATCCGGAGGGACGAATGCTATCGATTCAATGAAGCTTTTGTCCATTGGCACACCAGAGGCCTTCCATTTGTGACCCTGAAAATTGCACAAACCCTTGATGGCTGTATTGCAATTGCATCAGGCGAGAGTCAATGGATCACCGGAGGGGAGGCTCGGAATCAAGTTCATGTTTGGCGGAAAGAGCACGATGCTGTGCTTGTAGGCTCAGGGACAGCACGGATGGATAATCCGAGCCTTACTGTTCGGCATGTTTCAGGAACGCAACCCATGCGCATTGTTTTGGACGGAAGCGGTAGGCTGCCCGCCACACTCAAGCTCTTTACGGATCAATGGGCTGCAAAGACGACGGTCGTTGTAGCGGAGGGCGTTAAGCCCGAGTACAGTGACCAGCTTCTTAGCAACGGCGGTTGCATCGTGACCGCTCCGTCTGAGGCGGGTCGTGTGTTGCTTCCTAAACTGATACGTCTACTTGGAGAAACAACGCAAGCCGGTTCGCGGGTACAATCACTTCTTGTTGAAGCAGGACCTGAACTTGCCTCGGCACTGTTACGCCACAACCTTGTTGATCGGCTTCGACTATTCATCGCACCTAAAATGATTGGGAACGGTTTGTGTGCTTTTGGGGATCTGGGGGTTGAGAATTTGGCCCAAAGCCTTGTTTTTGCACAATATTCCTGGGAAAGGATTGGCGTAGATCAGCTATTTACAGGATATAAACACCCAGTCCCGGCTTGAAGTCAATATGTTTACGGGTCTTATAGAGCAAGTTGGTCAACTGAAAAGTATCAGGCAAACCCCTCGTGGGCGGGCGCTGACCATTGGCGCGGCCCTGTCCTCTGAACTGTGTGTTGGACAAAGCATCGCCATAAACGGCACCTGCCAAAGTGTAATCGACCAGTCGGAAGACGATTTTACAGTCTTGGCGGTCCCGGAAACTATCTCTAAAACCACATTGGGTGAGCTGTCCGCGGGCACTCCGGTCAACCTCGAGCGTGCAGTGTTCGCGGATACGCGACTGGATGGACATATAGTTCAGGGGCATGTGGATACAACATGCCCGATTACCCGAGTGTCTCAACAAGGGGGCGAGCGGCTTTATGAGTTCGTGATTCCGTCAGAGTATGCTGGGTTGGTCATTCCGCGCGGATCGATTGCCCTGGACGGAATAAGCCTGACGATCGCGGCTCTCCGTGATCTGCACATCTCTGTTGCCATTATTCCTCACACTTTCAACTACACGAATGTGTCTACCTGGAAGACAGGTATGCGCTGTAACGTCGAATTTGATGTTCTTGCCAAATATGTAGCTCGGCAAATGGACGTTCGCCTGTGAACTCCGAGCCGGACGCGTGCAGACCCTCTCCAAAATGGTCTTTGACCGCACCCCCGAAAAAGAACGCCTGCCTCTGGACAAAGCGCTCAAGACGCTCGGCATCAAAACCTCAGACAAAACTCGCATCATCTGAGCGGATTTCTGGAAACAGCGGGAGCCGGAGCGCAACATCGGCCGCGATCGGAGGAGGGATCAAGGGATGGGACTATCACCGCCCACCGGCATGTTTACGGACCGAGGGGTGACTAAGGTGTGCCGAGTACGCCAGTTATGCGGCCCGACTCTACAAGCACCACTTGTGGGGTGCGCAAGCCTGATCCCCTTGGGCTGAATGTACTGTCGCGAGATACGAAGAATGGGATGTTGACCTGGCTTACCCGCCGTAGTATCAGTGTTTCCATCACCGCCGTATTTTCACCCACTATGGGGTCTGCGTAAATGGCCATGACATTATAGTCCTGCCACTCAGACTCCGGTGGCAGGTTCGACCATCGGCGCAGCGTCGCCACTTGGTCGCCGGAACAGCCCGCGCCGCCGAGTAGAACGACAATGGATGAGTCGGGCATCAACCACTCCTGCTCTGCGATGTATTTCCTTGTTCGTGGGGCGATAAGATCCTCTGATGGAATTATCTGCCCTAGCAACGGATAAGTGGCTATAGTGCTATCCTTCGGGGCTGAACTCGTTGGTAGGGCAGCAAAGAATGTCCTGGCTCCCGTGAACACTCCTATCCCGACCACAAATGGGATGATGAACCAGAGGGCCCTGTGCGTGAACTTACGGATTTGCATCTGGGGGTGGGACAAATTTATAGCGCAGGATTAAAGAATTGCCGAAGTCTCCATCTGGCAGTATCTCATGGTCGGCCAGGCGGTAGACATAGCCGTTAGCAGCCCCAATAGGATAAAATGGGACTATGGCTGTGCGGGCGGGGAACGCTCCCACATTGCTGACCACCGCGATGCCCGTTTGCAGTAACACATCTGGTAGACGCCATTCTATCGGCAGCTTAGTGTAAACGATCATGCGGGTGGTGCTATCGATGGCCCATATTCCCGAA
>JAJEDR010000026.1 GCA_022821385.1 Rhodothermales bacterium | reverse complement strand
CTGTGGCTTCCTGTTCCACGACATAACCGGACTCCACACCTGAATTGTCCAGCCATTTCACTCGTACAGCCCCCGATTGACAAGAAGTTCCCAGCCCGGTAGGCATATTCGTACCGTCTAACTGCCGTGCCACAAAGGCCGTTTCAATAACGGCATTTTCGCGTTCTGTCTTTGCCATTTTGGCCATAGCCGTACGTACGTCTCGCACGCGTCTGTAATTTCTGGTATCAGTCGCCAGGAGCGACGACATTAGGAGCTCACTTGCTCTTCCCGCAATGGCTACGCTAATAGCCCAAAGAGCACCCGAAATGGCCATCGAGTCCTCGTATTTTGTCAATTCTGTTCGGAGTTTATGCGCTGAGCAACTTGCCTTCCAGGCGCAGGTCTGGTCCAGGTCCCTCCACACGATATTCAAGTCGCTCATTGTCGCATCGTCATGGGGAGCGGGGCCTCCGAAGACTGAGTGACTGGTATAATCAGCCGCCAAAAAGTCTGAAATTGCCTCCGCTATCGCTCCGTAGTCGTCCCCGTTACTTTCTGCACCTTTCCCGTGCTGGGCATACAGCAAGTCATGCACGTATTCATGGAGAATTGTCTCGCTTGACCTTCCATAGATGTATCCCAATTCAATGGTTGAGCCCCGGATTTCGGTCTCCCCTGGAAGAGAGGGTCGCTGGCCTGTGCGAGTATATGCGGCCCGTCCGGCTAAGACCTCAATGAAGGATGTGCGATTGTCCAAAATACTGGCATTAAGTGTCCCTGACAGGTACCGGTACATTGCATCGGCAAAATAGACGCCATTAAGTCCAATCGCTGAGGCGCCGGCTTTGCCGTCCGCGCCCCAGCCCCAATCCCAGTCCAGTTTTTCGGTCCCGTCGACTGCCATGGTGAAGCTCTGGCTCGACGCGCAGTCGCTAACATCGCCTGCAGGGGACAAGAGAACCCGGTCCGTAGCGATTTCAAAAGTAACGGTATAGGTGCCGGCATCGGAAAAGTAGGCAGCGTAGTTGCCGGATCCATCCGCGTAGCCCGTGCAGTTGACCGAAGTGCCGTCGCTGCTTGCAACGGAAAATTTCGCATACGGGAACCCCACCCCGTCCGACTCGTCAAACTCTCCTTGGTTGACATCATCAGGCGTGGCCGACGTGTTCAGAGTTATGGTACCTTTAATACCGTGAGCGCCACTGGTCGGAGTGCTGCTGCAGGCATCGATCTTAGACAGAGCCGCGTTTTTCATGAACGCGAAGCGGCGCGGCTCAAGTGCTTTTGCGAAAGGGGCCGGCACGGTATGGCCTGCCGACATGAGTGCCGGAGCGTCCGCCGCAGTGTCCGTTACGCCAGCACCGCCGCCGTATTCTTCCAGCACCTTTCCCGAATGTGCATCAATCAGGAATGTCTTGCTGAAAGGTGGATCGCGGTCGTAGTCGTAGACGATGACTTCCCAGGCGAGGCCGTAGGTATACGATGCTTCCAGTTCCACGGGAACGATGACCAGCTCGGTCTTTACCCGCCCTTTCAGGTCCTGTAATCCAGCCGCGCCAAACGCGACCTGCAGCGCGGCCGAGCTGCTGAGGCTGGGGGTTGTATTTGCTTCCACCTGGGAGAAGACGCTGGCCGACACGGCGACGAGCGTGCCGTCGTACAACACCGAAACCACGAGCTCCGCCATCCATACCCGGTAGTTTTTATAGAGCTGCGGATACCGGACAAACCACATCCTGCCGTTTGTGAGGATCCGTGGCTCACCCAGCTGCCTCGTGTCCAGTCCGAATACATCCTTGTGGGCGTCAACGAAGGCATCCGCCTTGGTCTCGACTTCGGATTCGGTCGTCAGATTCAGCGAGGAGCCGAGCGTAAAGTCCAGCGAGTCGGTGTCGATGATCCAGGTCGGGGTGCCGTTGATTTCGTTGACGTAAGCGGCAAGGCGTTTGCCGTCGTGCTCCAATAGCTGCGGGTAGCGGATTTCCTGTTGGGCATGGGCGTTTTGCGCACCGCAAAGTGAGAGGAACAGAGTGAGCGCGATGCACGCGGATGCGTTCTGCGAGGTTCTGGTCAACATGAATTCAGTCGTTGAAGAAAAAATGGCTAAGTCTTGATAAGGGAATTGGGAGTGTGGGAAGGGCACATGACTATAAGCGCCCGTCCCGCCGCAAGGATCAGTTGGCGTTTGCCACAATGACGGTGAACGTCTGGGACGCGCGGCCGTCAATATCCGAGGCACTCACGAGGACGTCAATGCTGCCGGATGTCGTACCAGGCGTCAGTGTGAGCATGCTGCCCGACATATCTACGGATACGTAATCGGGAATGCCCTCTGCCTCGGTAGCCAGGCGTGCCGAGTACATCACCGCATCTCCGTCCGACTCCATGAAGAAGGGCGCCACGTCAAAGCGCACGACCGATCCCACGACGGTCAGCGCCTGGGCGGGTATGGAACCGACGGGCGCCGGGGCGCTGCGCACGTTGACGGAATCGGGGTTCGATCGCTTCCCGGCCACCACCCTCACGACGAAATCGTCTGTTACCCGCCTACCGCCTGGGTCAGTCGCCCTCACGGTTACTGTGGCCACACCGACAAAGTCGGCGGTCACCGTCAGTCTATTGCCGGTGATCTCGGCCGTAACCGCCGGTGTACCCTGCCCCCAGACCCCCGAGTCTTCCGCTTCTACCGAAAACGTCAGGGGGCCTCCTTCTGGATCCGAAAAACGCCCGGTCAGACCAGTGTCAAATTCCTTGCCTCCGAGCGTCAGCTCGACGTTGTCAAAGGGTTCGGTAACCGTAGGTCTCTGATTCGATGTCACCATCACCTCGAAATTGATCGACTTCGATACCTTGTTAGATCCCGTGCCCGATGTCGCGGTTACGGTGATGTCAGTTGTTCCCGCGCCGACCGAAGTGACGGTCAGCGTGCCGCTCGATACGTCAGCCAAGGCGAAACCGACCTCATCGGAAGACCCGGAGTAGCTGAGGTCGTCCGTGCAGTTCGAGGCCGAAAAATAATCCGTGAGCGTGTAGGTCTCCTTATAGCCGCCCGAGGCCAGGGACAGGTCGGCAATGGTCGTAGCATTGATGACACATTTGAGTGCCACGGCTACTTCAAACGCAGTAGAAACCGAAAGGCCGCCCTTGTCCGTCGCTGTTACCGTGATCGTGGCCGTGCCGGGTTCGGTCACATCTTCGGGGGTCACCTCCAGCACGCCACCCTCAATGTCGGCCGACACTGTCTCGGGCTCCGACGTCGCTACCCCATACGTCAGGTCCGCAGGACCGCCGTCCGGATCACTGAAGTGCTCCGAGAGCGTGTAGGACGCCGTTGTGCCTCCCGCGGCCAGCGTCAAGTCCCCGATGGCGTTGATCACGAGGGGTGCCTCGTTCGGCGTGACCGTCACCACCATGGTGTCCCTGGCTGCAAGTCCCACCGGATCCATGGCCATCACAAAGATGGAATCCGTCGTCGTCTGCGTCACCGCACGCGTCGCAACCGTCAGCTCGCCGTAATATCTCCACCAGGCCCTCACCACGGCGGTGTCCGAAGACGCCTGCGAATACGTGAGTTGACTGCCGTCCGGGTCCCTGAAGTGCCGCGACAGCGAATACTCCGCCTTGTAGCCGTCCGAGGCCAGCGTCGTGTCGCGTAACGGCGATCGAATCTCCGGCGCCTGGTCCACGCCCTCCACCGTGACCCGTGACTGTACCCGGGCCGCCCCGCAACCGTTGCGCGCCGTCAGGATGAGCTCGGCCCGGGCCCGGTCCTTGCCTTCAGGCAGACTGCTTCCCGTTATCGTCAGCCGAGAGTTCGAAAGCGTTACGGTAAACGTGTCCGTGTCCGCCGAACTCGCGTCATACATCAGCGCGCCGCCACGCGTCTTCACGAATTGGTCCGACAAGTTCAAGTCCCAGGTCATTACCTGATGCGGGTTGACGACGAGCCGGGGCAACAACGCCGCGCCCGCCGCCGTCACGCAGCTGCTGACCGCCACTTCGATCGTATAGGATTCGCTGCCCCGCGTCACCGTCACCGTCACCGTTTCCGGTGTGGTGCTTCCGACATGGCCTGGATCCAGCGTCAAAAGCGTCCCGGTCAGACTGGCCGCCACCGTGACCGAGTTTGTCGACGAAACCGTGAAGGTCTGATCGCTCGTCGCCGACGTGAAATGACACGCTACATCTACCGTCACCGACGGTCCCGCCGCGTCCAGACCGATCGTGGGCCCCGACGCCGACTGCACCGAATCCTCGCAGTCATTCGCTGTGCTGATGCCGGCCGAAAGCAGACCCAGCGTTAACAAGACAATCCATCGCAAACACGTCATGATATCCAATCCTCTAGCAAAATTCAAAATCTAAAACCGGGGGCAGATCACAAATGAAGCCCCCGTAAACTCCGCGCTAAAGATAGTAATACCTCAGATATCTCAATGAGTTTTTGCCATCAATCATGTTCTTTATCTGTTACGTAGTGGGAATAAAGAGTTATATTATTGTTAATATGTGATAGGGTGTATTTTCTGGGGAGAGTTTTGCAAAGGCCCCGTTATTAACTTTTCATGTGAAGCCTCTTGCGAAAATTCGAATTGCGGGAAATTTTCACGCATTTATAGAGGCCTCTGGTTCTGATTGGTGAGTCTGGGCCGGATCGACGTGAATTCCAGCACCTCCTCCTCGAACCACGCTCCCAGGAAGTGGGCGTGCTTGGCGCAGATAAGGCGCGTTTCCGCGGCGCTGGCGGATAGCAACTCCTCGCGCGCGGCCCTGGAAAGAGCCTGCGGTGCGAGGAATTGCGGCTCTTCCGGCATCAGGGCCGATTCGACATTCATGTTCATAGCAAAACCCAACTGAGGGTGCGGGATGTGCAGGTGAAGGGCGGGGTATTACATAGATCCGCTAACGGGTGGCACACGCAGAAGCGGTTACTACGAATAGGGCTTCGCTCCCGGGCTTAACATACCAGTCATTTTAACTCGCCGTAGGAATTCACTTGGAATGGTCCATTCGACATACAAATAGTATCCTTGTTTCTTCTGGAACACACCCTAGGAGTTATAATTGCGCCCTGCTTCCCGAATCTCAGCTAATTTTGGCGGTGCGCCTTCTAACGTTTAATCTGATAACGGAGGTGTGGGCCGCAGGCTATCCAGCAAATCCATTCAATTCGATGGCTAGCGTTTCCTGGAACAATACATTACTTGATGATTCTTCGCGTCGCAGACACTACCATTGGGGCATGAGTCATCATACCTGAAACGCCCCTGATTTCTTTCTTGGATACTCTCATTTTCGATAGATCACGTTTTGCCGTGCTTAGGTACGCTTAGGACGCGAGAATCGCACGAATTCGTGAGTTTCCTGCCAGTACGGTACTCATATTTACGTGAGCACGAGGGGCAGTGTGAAATGAGTCCACGGGTTAACTATCCCGCATGGGACCGGCCAGTAAAACGTTCGAGTGCTGTGCCTCACCGCACTTTCTTGAGCATGGGGGCGAGGTGGCTGAGTGGATGAAGGCGCTCTCCTGCTAAAGGATTAAGGGTTAACAGCTCACAGTGGGTTCGAATCCTATCCACTCCACTTTGCCGGAAACGACTTGCGTTGAGCAGATCGGTCTACTTACTGGAATCTGGAACTTCACCTAAACATCGCTTTCTTAAATGCCGCCTCAAACTAGTTGGGGCGCGGGTGTAATCGGACAGTCCACCACTTGGAGGATGTCAGAGGAGTAAATCGTGAGTTGCTCGGCGACTAGGTTCTCGCACAGGTAGGTGGACGAGTGAGGAAGATGGGAGCGCGTTGAACCGTCAGCCTTCACGGACGCAATAGAATGCTCGGATCTCGCGGATTTTCTCATGAGGTCAAGAATGGCGATTTTTGTTGAACATTGAAGGAAGAGTTGCGTTAGCGCGCGTGTTTAGCAAATTTTTATGATTCGGTGAAGACTGAAAAAGACTGCGAGTATCCACTGGATCGGTTGCCAATTGTTCAAGCCTATCATTGGCAGAGCCGGTCCAAACCCTCCCTCAAAAAAGGAGAACTTGTCTATTATGGACCATATCCAACTTCGTACGGAATCGGTGAAGTGCAGCGTGTAACCAACAGCCTTGTTGCTGTAGATTTTCGCGGTACTGGCAGTGCCCGGGTACACGAAGATGTTATTCACGAGCACTACTTGATTCCACTATCGGATGCCACTCGATAGCTGCCCGTTTTCGTGTGGGCAGGTTGAAGGCTTGTTGGTGCGTGGCTATGGTGCGTCCGGCAGTTACAATAGCTGTTGTTGATGGGCTCATTGGTCCTACAGGGAGTAACGAAGCGTTTCGGCAAGGTCACGGCTGCTCAGGATATTTCGTTCGAGGCTGAGCCAGGACGAATTCTTGGTCTTCTGGGCCCTAACGGTGCGGGGAAAACCACGACAATCCGAATGATTGCCAATATCCTCACTCCAGATAACGGCAGGGTAACGCTTGATGGACGTGTAGTTGGGCCATGGAGCCAAGAACAGATGGGGTATCTGCCGGAGGAACGGGGGCTCTACAAGAAAGTCAAGATCAATGATCAACTCCGATACCTGGCCGCTCTCAAGGGCATACGCGCGCGTGAGTCGGCGCCGAGAATAGCGTACTGGGTGAAGCGCTTGGGTTTGCAGGAATGGAGTGCCCGTAAGGCGCAGGAGCTGTCTAAAGGGATGCAGCAAAAAGTACAGTTCATTGCTGCGGTACTATCCAATCCTCGTCTGATCATTTTGGATGAACCGTTCAGTGGGTTAGACCCTGTCAACAGTGAACTTCTGCGTGAGATTGTAGCAGAACTGAAGGCCAATGGTCGGACCATTTTGTTCGCAAGCCACCGTATGGAGCAGGTAGAGCAACTGTGTGATGATATTTGTCTGATAGCCAACGGAAAACTTGTATTAAAAGGAACGCTTCGTGATATTAAGAGAAGGTATAAGCGCGACAGGTTAGCACTTGCATACGATGGCGAGGCTCCCTTCCTAGATGCAATGGAGAGGAAAGGAGACCTACAGTTCTTGGAGCGCAATGAAGACGGTTGTATTGTGCGCCTAGCGGAGCATTGTCATTCCAGATCCCTGTTGGAACGTTTGCTGGAAACCCCAGATCTTGAATTGTACCGTTTCGAGTTGCTTCAGCCGTCCTTGGACGAGATTTTTATTCGGACTGTAGAATCGCTATGATGAGCAGAAAAAGCCTAGTGGTTATGCAGAATGAGTTCATGCGGCGCGTGACCTCCAAGACCTTTATCCTGACCACATTATTGGGACCGGCATTGTTAATCGGGTTTTTTGCCGTCATAATTATAATTTCAATTTCCGCGGTGGAAGATTCCTTCGAGGATAATTCTTCCGGGGAAAACAGTTCGCTTAGTATTGCCGTCGTCGATGAAACCGGCGTGCTGAGTGCCCGGATATTGAGCCAGGGTATAGGTGACCATGCCTTAGTCACGGCCGATCTCAACTCAGCACATGAAGGCGCTCTGGATGGACTCTTTGATGCATACGTCCGTATTCCACCAGAGGTGATTTCTGGAACCGGACAGCCAGTGCTTTACTCGCAGGAGGGAAGAGGGCTTGGTGTGCGCGGTGCGCTTGGAGGCATAATCGAGAAGGCGTTGGAAGACCATTTACTGGCCGACCGTAATGTATCTACGGATGTCCGGTCCATATTTGAACGCGTGGTGAGGTTGGATACGGTAAGGTTGACCGACGAAGGTGAAGAAGCAGAGGATCCGGCTCCAGAGGGGTATATGATGCTTGGTTTTGTATTGGGCATGGTCATGTACATGACCATGCTTATTTATGGAACGTTGATTTTGTATGGTACGATGGAGGAGAGAACAACACGCGTCGTCGAAATTATTGTGTCATCTGTTCGTCCATTTGACCTGCTCATGGGCAAGGTACTGGGGATCGGTTTAATTGGCTTTGTGCAGATGGCAGTCTGGATGTTGATGGTTCTGGGAGCCGTGATATTGGCCGGGCCGATTATTGGGATGTTCATTGACCCAGCTATGTATGACTTACCAGTAGCGGCAACCAATCAGGAAATACTGGATGCGGCCAATATTTCCATGCCGCATATTTCAGTTGGCCTTTTCGTATGGTTCATTCTCTACTTCATTGGGGGCTACCTTCTTTATGGCGGGTTGTTTGCTACGGTAGGAACACTAGTTGATTCCCCGCAGGAATCACAGACCTTATTGCTGCCGTTACTCATGCCCATGATCATTTCTATCATCTTCCTGTCCCCGGTGATGGTGAATCCTGACGGCGGACTCGCGCTGGGGCTGTCGTTATTTCCACTTACCTCGCCGGTTCCTATGATCGTCCGCATGACAGTTATGGATGTCCCGTTCTGGCAGCTTTTGTTGTCCTACGGATTATTGGTGCTGTCCTTTATTGGGTCAATGTGGGTCAGTGCCAGGATCTATCGCGCGAGTATTCTTATGTATGGTAAGAAGCCCTCTCTCAGAGTCATAGCGAGCTATCTTCGCAATGGCTGAAATATATCTTTGCCAGTGTACTTGGCCTCCAGTCGAAGGAGCGTTTGCTTGTGCTCCAGACCACCGCTATATCCCGTTAGTTGGCCATTTGAACCTATCACACGATGGCAGGGAAGAATTATAGGAACAGGGTTGGAGCCGTTGGCAGTACCCACGGCGCGCGCAAAGTGCACATCTCCGAGTCTGCGAGCCAATTCGCCATAAGAGCGGGTTTCGCCATAAGGGATGGTATCCAGCAGTGTCCATACCCGTTTCTGAAATGCCGTTCCGCGCAGATCAAGTTTCACCGAAAAGCGCTCCAATTTGCCCGCGAAATAAGCGGAGAGTTCCTTTGCGGCCCTATCAAGCGGAGCACCAGCGGGCTCGCACTCTGAAATGGTACCGAACTGGACACGCATGAGACCATGCGAAGAGAACGTGAGTGTTAGGGGACCTACTGGCGTTTCAGTAATGACTCCGCATTTGACGCGGGGTGGGGCAATTGGCATGGCTGGACCGTTCCAATAGATTCGGGTTTTCGGAACCGATTATTACTCTTTATTGCAATGGAAGTTAATGTGCTTGAGACCGGCGATATGGTCCGTGTCCTTGAAATTAAGGCCACCACTGCGGATTTGGGAACGGATGTGCGGCTAGCGTTACGAAAACTGCAGTCGGCGACAACCTTGCGGGGGTTTCGGCCTGGTCGTGTGCCAATCAAAATGATTCGGCGCATAAGGGCGGAAGACGTGAAAAACGAAGTCGTAGACAACCTTACTAAGGAGGTCTTTGAGGATATGGTCAAGAGTAGTGATGAGTATCGGCTCCTTGGAACGCCTCGAGAAATCAGGCGGGACTATGAGTTGGATGAGGATTTGTTGGTCCAGGTGGAATTTTACGTGGTTCCGAAACTGGAGCTTCAAGATATTACTGGCCAGGTGCTCGAAATTCCTGTTGGCGGTGAGATTACGGAGCGCGTTACTGAGTTCTTTATAAGAAAAAGAATGTCCGAGCATCTGCCGAACAGGCCGCTTGAAGAGGGAGAGAAAATCGGCGAGGGCATCGTTGGCATGCTGGACCAGATAGAATATCGGGTTACAGAGGTCGACAATGCAACAGGACTGGTGCTGGTCGGAAGTGAAAACAAAATAGAGACTTTTGATTTTGGTGGTGCTGAGGGTTTGAATCCAGAGATAGGCGATGGATACAGAACGGCTTTTACAGGACGGGCTGTTGGAGATATAGTGAACCTTGATGACATGGAAGCTGATGACCCGTCATCAGTTGATATGAGGGAGGAATCATACTTTGAGGCTGAGATTTTGGAAGCGCTTCGCTTTGAATGGCCGGAGATTGATGACGGATGGGCAATGATAGTCAGTGAGGAGGAAGTAAATACTGCTGAGGAATTGCAAGGATGGGTGCAGGAATATCTCACGAATTTCTTTGAGAGGCATACTAGGTTTATATTGGACTTTCAGTTTATGAATCGTATGCAAGTATTGCATCCCTTTAACTTACCCACATCTCTTGTAGAGCAGATGAGGGGGGATTTGCTGGATAAGTGGGCGGATGATCCTAATGCCTTGGAGTATCTGAAAGATTCTATGGCACATCTGCGATGGCTAATTTTACTTGAAGCAATTGAAGGGCAAGTAGACCTGGAATCATCTGAAGAGGTAGTCGAAATTCCAGATGGTGATACGAAACCAGAAGTCGATAGCGGGATTACAGCGGAATCAGAGCAGTTGCGTGGTAATCCATTGACTGCACACTTACTTAAGCAATTTGAGGTCAGTGAGATTCCTGTCCCCGAGGAGGGAATGATGTATCTCATAGCGAAGAATTTGTAAGGGAATTGGCGTTCAACAAATTAAAGTATATCCAATGGTTAACGACTTTATAAAATTCTCCAAGAGCCTTCACTTGCCGGAGAGTATATACAGAAAAGGATTAGGTGATCAACCCATAAGCAATTTAGTGCCCATGGTAGTTGAGCAAACCTCCCGCGGCGAGCGGGCCTATGATATATTCAGTCGGCTCCTGAAAGAGCGCATTATAATTATAGGTACGCCAATCAACGACATCGTGGCAAACTTGACAGTTGCTCAACTACTCTATTTGACCAGCGAGAATCCAGAACGTGACATAAACGTCTACATCAATTCGCCGGGCGGCATGGTGTATAGCGGACTTGGCGTTTATGATACGATCCAGTATGTATCCTGTCCGGTGGCAACAATTTGTGTGGGATTAGCGGCCTCATTAGGTTCGGTGCTTTTGGCAGCCGGAACGAAAGAGCACCGTGCCGCGCTGCCCAATTCACGCATCATGCTTCACCAACCGCTGGGTGGAGCACAGGGGCAGGCCTCTGATATCGAAATCCAGGCCCGAGAAATTTTATGGCTGAAACAACGCCTCTACGAAATCATGGCGCAGCATACAGGACAAGACACAGAGACCATCGCAAGGGATGCGGATCGGGACTACTGGTTGAGTGCTGAGGAAGCCAAAGACTACGGCCTGATTGATAACGTGTTGACACCTCAGGAACTGCCAAATAACAAATAGGCGTGGTACCGCGTACGGGATTTGAACCCGTGTTACCGGCGTGAGAGGCCGGCGTCCTGGACCCCTAGACGAACGCGGCGAACAGCGTTTTACCATGATGCTCTTTGCGGGTTGCGGAGGTTTGTGGGGGTGCCTTCGGAACCTGCCATTTTCTGCAGGGGTTGCATGGACAAGACTTAAAGATCATGTCTGTTGCCATATACTTGGACTATAATGCCACGACGCCTGTTGATTCGCGTGTCGTGGAGAAGATGCTCCCCTATTTCACAGAGCACTTCGGTAATCCGTCCAGCCAAGGACATATGTACGGGTGGGCAGCGAGTGCGGCTATTGAACAGGCGCGCATAGAGGTTGCCAAGTGTATACAGGCAGCCCGGCCGAGCGAGGTCACTTTCACAAGTGGTGCAACGGAAGGGATTAATGCTGCGCTGAAAGGATTGGCCGAGGCGTGCGCTCACAGAGGGCATCATATTGTTACGGTGGAAAGCGAGCACAGCGCGGTAGCAAAGGCCTGTCAACACCTGGAACAGCTCGGTTGGAGTGTAACCTATTTGCCAGTCGATTCAGAGGGTATCCTAGACTTGGACAGACTGGAGGACAGTCTCACGGACGACACGGTGCTGGTTAGTGTGATGTGGGCCAACAATGAGACGGGCGTAATACAGCCGATACCCGAAATTGCCGGAATGGTGCGAGCGCGTGGCATTCCTTTCATGACCGATGCGACGCAGGCGGTGGGGAAGATACCTGTATCGGCCGAACAAGTGGATATTTTGGTGTGCAGCGGACATAAGGTATATGGTCCCAAGGGAGTGGGTGCAATGTTTGTGCGTGGTCGAGTGCGCTGTACTCCACTCATTGATGGTGGAGGACAAGAGAAGGGACGCCGCAGTGGTACACACAACGTTCCGGGGATTGTCGGAATGGGAGAAGCATTCCGGTTGGCCAGGCTGGAATGCGAAAAGGACGGCAAGCGACTAACTGCTTTACGCGACGAACTGGAAAATACCCTTAGGCAATCCGGTATAGAGGTTCGGGTTAATGGCGCAGGAGCTAACCGGCTCCCTCAGACGAGCAGTGTTTCATTTCCGCATCTGGAAGTGGAACGATTACTTATGTCTATTCGCGGATTGGCAGTCGGCACTGGCAGTGCCTGTGGATCCGGCAGCCGCAAACCCAGTAGGGTGCTTTCAGCAATGGGGATTCCGGCAGATATGGCTCGTCGGACTCTGCGAATAAGCTTGGGGCGTCACACGACCAAACAGGATGTTGCTCACGCATCTGAAATATTAATCAAGGCAATGCGTGAATTATCTGCAAAAGCTGCTTGAGGAATATGGAGATCGTCAATCGCGTGGCCCAGAGCGGAATTGAAGTTTATGACCTGGAATTGCTATGGGAGGGCCATTCGATCAAAGAACTGGATTTGGCATCCTTTCTGGATCACGGTATGCTTTTGCGGGAAAAGCCTTTTCGGGCACAGGTAGCTGCTTATGACTGGCAGGAATTCGACGGGGTTCATGTTGCACTCTTTTGCAGTACGGAAGCGCTGGTGCCAATGTGGGCCTATATGTTGATTGCATCACGTCTTGATCGTGCACGGACAGTTACAATGGGGCGCAAGGCGGATCTCGTGCGAGAGTTGTTTGCCTTGGCCTTAACGAAGGAAGATTGGAGCAGATTCTCAAACAGGATTGTAGTGATTAAGGGTTGCGGATCGGGAGTCGTTCCTGAGAGTGCCTATACTAAGGCAATGACAGAGTTACAGAAGGTGGCCAGTAAGGTCATGTTCGGTGAACCCTGCTCAAGTGTACCCGTCTGGCGTCGACCCAAAGAGCGTGTAAAATAATTTCTTATGTATCGGGCATATATATTCAGACTGTAGCGTCGTGCCTGATCTAGTCGTTATTTGGTGAGTGGCAAGGAGGCATGATGCCTACTCGTAGTAGCAGTATGTGTATTCACGACAACACGTGAACATGCAATTTTGTCACTATAGGATTTGTAGCGAAACACCAACATTTGCGGTATAGCTGCTTTCTTTAATGTGTTTTTTGCGTCCAACGATACCGGGTGATTTGTGGCGCAGACATTATCGGCCGATCATGTCCGTGCGGCACTTTGGCTCGCCTTGATGCGGATATGCAAAATGAGGTAAAGTGTTTGTTCAGTTATCGTATTTGCTTTGAGTGTCAAGCCAGCTTGCTTGGGCGACAATCCCTTCAGCCTTTAAACTCCAGGATAGCTCAGAGATGGCTCTTGGTTGGATATAATTTCAGTGTCTTACGGGAGCGGTATGACCATTAGATTGATCTGCAAACGTACGTTACTGGATCATCTTGTCGTGCGGGTTGATCTCAGATTGTTCTTGTCAGTCATATGAAAATTGATCTCACAGATAAGGTCGCACTGGTTACGGGGGCGAGCCGTGGTATAGGAAATGCAATTGCCAAAGGGCTTGCCGACGCGGGGGCAACCGTTGCGGTGCACTGCAACGAAAACACCGTGCAGGCTGAAGCTGTTGCGCTAGAACTGGGTCAACGTGCGTGTGTGTTTCAGGCAGACTTGTCATCTGTGCGAGCCTGTGAGATGCTCGTGGCGAATGTGATATCCCGATATGGCTGCATTGATGTTCTGGTCAACAATGCGGGCATCGCGCAGCTTGTTGATGCAGCGGCACCGACGAGCGCCTGGCTTCATGCTTGGGAGCAAACCATGGCAGTTAATGCACGTGCACCAGAGCTTCTATGTCGCCTTGTAATCCAACATTACCAGACCCGGGGACAGGGTCGCATTATCAATATCGCATCACGGGCTGCTTTTCGTGGAGATACCGCAGAATACATGACCTATGCGGCTTCAAAAGGGGCGGTTGTTTCGCTGACGCGCAGTATTGCCCGTGCATACGGCAAGGACGGGATTACAGCCTTTGTAGTGGCCCCTGGTTTTGTTCGTACAGACATGGCGCAAGATGCAATTGATTCGTACGGAGAGGCCTTTGTCGTGCAAGATCTTGCTCTTGGTAACTTGACTGAATCGAAGGATATTGCTCCAATCGTCGTGCTTTTGGCAAGTGGTTTAGCAGATCACGCGACGGGCACATCAATTGACATTAATGCTGGCAGTTACGTCCATTAGCCTTGGTCAACGTATGGGATGATGGGGTACGAATTGCGATGGACGGATCGGAGCCGTCTCTGTTCATGCACATCCGGTCTCAATATGGCCTCGGAACTTGCAAGACAGCAAACGCACTATTAGGTTGATGGCAAATTGAGTCAGGTAATACAGTGCACATGAGAAAGCTGGGCATTCCTCGCGCGCCGCTTATCTCTGCCTCCACGATTCTACCATAAATGAACGGTCGGATTAGTCCTCTGCGTTAGCCCTCTCACGTCGGCGCTGTGCAAGATAGCGGCGCAATATATTAGCATCCCGGTTATGGCTGCGTAAGTCTACGTTGAACGAATGTCCACCTTCTGGGCTGGCCACAAAAAACATGTAATCGTGTTCTTCCGCCTGTGCAGTTTTTATCAGAGATGATCGCGAAGGATTAGTGATAGGACCCGGCGGAAGCCCTTGGTACAGATATGTGTTGTAGGGGTGATCAATTCTATAATCACGATAAAACAGGCGGCGTCTGCCGCCCTCGAGTTCAATCAGCGCATATTGCACTGTTGGATCGGCCTGCAGGGGCCAGTGCCTTCGCAGCCGATTCAAGTATACACCTGCCACACGAGATTTTTCCTCGTTTACGTCCGTTTCCCATTCGACAATTGCAGCGAGACTTATCACTTCATCACGCGACAGGCCATGTGTGCTCGCCTCACTTGCAGCCTCTTTTTCGTAAAACTCATCAAACTCCCGCTTAATACGTCGAACAACTTCGGTCGCTTCGGTCAACCAGTAGAAGTTGTACGTATCGGGTAACATGTAACTAAATAAGTGCAGTGTGTCCGTGCCAAGCGATGTTGCCAGCGCAGTATCAGCGAGAGCCGCCATAAAATCTTCTGCATCAAACGCCATGTTGGCAGCTGCCGAACGTGCAATCCTGTCGCGTCTAGATCCAGCGGGGATCCTCAGCGATACAGGGGTCTGCAGTCCCTTTCGCAAGGTTTGCAATAGATTGAGATTCGATTCTCCTGATGAAAATACATAGTGTCCAGCCTTTATTTGATCCTTCCAGCCAGTTGCATGGGCTACCAGGCGGAAGGTCCAGGAGTACTTGATCAGTTCCCGACTTTCAAGCGAATCAACGACATTGACCAAGATGCTTCCTCTTGGAATATGCAACGCTCGGTCGCCGTCGAAGGATGTAGTATTCGGAGCCCAAAGAAGCCAACTCCCTCCTGCGCCTAGTCCGAGGATAACCACAATACAGTACACGAAAATCCGGGTCCTTAGCATAACTACCGCTTTGTTCTCCGCTGATATTTTTGACGCTCTAGTGAACGCGTCTCATCAATCACACGCTCAAAGAGTCGTTGAATAGCGTCCGACTGGAGTGGGCCGGGATTGGCCCGAATGACATTTTCCAGGACCTCTTGTTCTCTTGCAGGATCATAAACAGGGAGTCCGAGTTGCTGTTTGACGTGTCCGATTTTATTCGCCACATGAGAGCGTTCGTTGAAAATTTTCACCAATACTTGGTCAAGCTTATCAATTTGTGCCCGGAGCGGGGCCAAATCTTCTTTGGAGACAGCTTGAGATGGTACAGGTTTCATAGTGTATTATTCAGGTACAGTTAATAAATTAAGCATGTAAGCCGTGCAACAAAACTGTGATCCCAAGGTATTGATTACAAGACACGCCTTAAACTCTCTTAACCGAAGATAGACTGTGTAATGCGCAGAAACTTGTTACTCATCGCTGCTCTGGCCTTTTTGGCATCACCTGCTCAGTCCCAGTTCAGGGAAGCTGTCCCGGAGGCATTCCCTCAGACCCGTGTGTACGACGTGTCCAACCGAGCTGGTGCATTCCTGAGCAAGATATTCAACCCGAGTGTTTTTCAAATGAGACACAGCTTTGAAATGACGGCCGGGTCCTTTGGCGGCGACGGATACTCAATGGGCATGTACACAAATACGATGGCATGGCAATTTAGCCCCAAACTAGTCGCACGGATGGATGTTGCCGTTGCATACTCCCCTCAGAACCAAATGGCCCAGGAATATGGCTTTGGACGGCAGCGCCCCCAGGTTTTTCTGCGTAATGCCGAAATTGGCTGGAAGCCGTCCGAAAAAGTTCAGGTTCACTTTCAATTCAGACAGGATCCGTACGCATACCAAAACATGATGGGCTATGGACCTTATGGATATGGTCGCCGGCATACTGGACTGTTTCGACGGAATCCCTGGTTTTAATGTCTCGTGAGCTGGGTGCGGATGAGTCGCCTAAAAGCTTTTTGTATTGATATAATTGCCGCCCTTGTCGGATTGGTGATTGTCATTGGAGTCGTGTCCACATTTACGAACGTCCCGTTCCTGAGGGAGGCGGTCCTTTTCCCCGTTCAGGTAGCCTCTTCCAGCGAAACCTCTGATTACCCGGGCACCGCAGATATGTATCAGGTAGAAGTTCGTAATGGCGTCGGTGTTAATGGTGTTGCTGAGCGAATGCGGGCTTACTTGAGATCGAAAGGGTACGATGTTGTGGGGGTTGGCAATCACAGATCATTTGATGTTGAGGAGACGATCATTGTCGACCGAATTGATAATCTGGCTATTGCTCAGCAGGTGGCTGCATCACTCGGGTTGCCGCATGATCGTATTAGCAAGGATGTGCGCGATGAGTTTCATCTCGATGTTTCCATAATCATTGGTAAAGATTATGGAATGATTCCTCCATTCAGCGAAACTTCCAATTCCTCTGATATTCCAGATTTGCATGACAGTAACTGAGCCATCATCGCTCATTCCTCCACCAGAACTTGACAAGCAACGCACAGGTTCAGTACCTGCGAAGGTTCTTGCACGAGAAGCAATAGTAGCAATACAGGAAAAAAAAGCTCATGATGTGGTCACTATGGATATGCGGGCGACCAGTGGTCTTGCGGACTATTTTGTCTTATGCTCAGCTACATCCGACCTTCAAGTCAAGGCCATCACAGAATCCGTCCAGACCCGGCTGAAACACGAGTGTAATGAGCTTCCGTGGCACATCGAAGGGGCAGAACATCGCCAGTGGGTGTTGCTTGATTACGTAGATCTCGTGGTGCACATATTCACGCCCGAGAGGCGTGCGTTCTATGACCTTGAGCGGCTCTGGAGTGATGCCCCAACTGAGATAGTTGGTGACCATCCCGTTGCTATCCTCGATCCATGAGGGAAAGCCTCACATTATTTGTAGTTGCCTCACTAGGGGTTTTTACGGCATGCAGTGGCCCCGTCGCCACAGACCCACCAGATCCAGATACGAGCTTCGGCCATCGCTATGAGGGCCAGGCTCCCGATGGATATAATGCCGTTACGATCAGTGTACCCGAAGAAGAGCTGGAATTTGCCTACTTCCCTGCGACCTTCGATCATGTTATCGTTCGTCCAGACCTTATGCAACTGCAAACCGATACGGTACATGTAGAGATTTTAGTGAAAGGCAGCTTACCGGATGCATGCATGGAATTACATGCCTTTGACCAGGAAAGAACAGGGAATATGGTAACTGCAACCTTGCAAATGCGCAGACCACAGTCGCGAGTGTGTGCAAGCGTTCGCAGACCCTACAGGCTCTACTTGATGTTGGAGGACGGTTTTGTGCAGGGCCACTACACGCTAAAACTCAATGACTCAGTTGTACCATTCGTGGTGGAGTACACTGAGTCAGACTAATATTCGGGTCCCTATTGATCGATATCCCTATTGATCGATATCCTCACTGACTTCACATTTGGTGAATAGTGGCAACAGTCGTTCTTCTTTTGCTAATCTGATAATTGAATTGCAGATATCAGACACATCTTGCGAGCTTTCAATTTCCTCAATAACGCTGGAATAAATATGTTCGGAATCCTCAATTACCTCCTCCCACTCACACGTTCGATAGAGACTATAGGCTTGGTCTCCAAAGGAATAGCTGGCCGAATATTTTTCTTTCATGCTGTTGGGATCGTACAGCAGGACTTCAGCATACGAGAGGTTCTCTTCAGAAACATCCTGGAGCCACTGGCGAAGTAAATCAGTCGCAAACCCTACCATAAAAGAATCTTCCATTTTTTCTCAGCCCATTATTGGTTGGGGGATTAGGTGCTGGATAACGTCTTTTTGATCCAGCAGATCTTCCAAGTGTCTGTACGCTTCAGCTCCGCTAAGCTCTTGAGACTGTATCCCGAACACTGCGTCAAAATGGTACGATATTGAGCGGGCAACGGTGTTGGGGTCACAGGATTTCCCCAATTCCTTAACCATTGAGGTAGTCCCGCGGTCGGCGATACCGCAGGGAGTAATTCTGCTGAAGTATCGCAAGTCCGGGTCAATATTCAAGGCAAGTCCATGTGTGGTTACCCAGCGGCTGACATGGATACCAAAGGCACAGATTTTTCGCTCAATTCCTTCCTCTCCGACCCATACTCCCGTGCGCTTGGGCACGCGGAATCCTGTCAAGCCAAACTCGTCAAGCGTGCGAAGGACGATCTCCTCCAGGTCTCGCATGAATCGGTGCAGGTCCCTGTATAATCGGTCCAGATCTAACAAGAAGTACGCCACGAGCTGGCCTGGACCGTGGTAGGTTACATCCCCTCCACGATCAATGTAGACCACATCCGCATTTCCGGGAGCAAGAAGATGTCGGTCATTGCCACTTTTGCCCATGGTGAAGACCGGAGGGTGCTCAAGTAACAGCATAACGTGGGGTAGATTCTCACCGTTTTTTTTGGCCTGAATAAGACGATCTTTGATCGCTTCCTGGAGTACCCAGGCAGGCCGGTAAGCCACACGACCCAAGTGATAAATTACTGCCGTTTCTCGTCTGGACACTTTAGTGTGAGAAGTTTACGCGGAGGTTGAATCCGCCGTTAATCCTGGTGTAGGGAAGTCGTCGACTGTCCCCGATAAAATCCTCGTAGTCAACAAACAGATCAGCCGAAACGACATTGCTGAATTGATAGCCAATCTTAGGCTGTATCTCTATCATGGACGTACTGGTAAGTACATCCACAAATGGCTCTTCCAATGCGCGCGCTATATCAAACTCTGGATCAATTGCCGCAAATTCCATTGCCCGACGGATGTAAAAGCTGCGGTCATCGTTAGCGGTTCTGGAAACTGAGATAGACATATTGATTCGGTTGTTGAGTGTACGACGCAAGAATGGGAGCCGCATCCCTGTTTTAGCCCAAGAGGCAGTAATTGCGATCTGGTTGTTTCGATTTTCGTTGACCACGTTGTTGGTCGTACTCAGGGAGTATGAATTTGACTTATTCCATGCCACACTGGTCTGGATACTGCCCTTGAAAGAAAGATCTATCGCAATCAACGGCTGGAATCTTTCGTTGAGTCGTGCAGCATCGATTTCCTCCGCGGGAATGTTAAAGGCGACAACGGGGCCGGTTCCCAGGCGAAAAGCATCCAATTGGCCACCACGGAGATTGGATCTAAAGTCTGACGAGAAATCCGCAGCATAACTATGACGTAACGTGGCCGACTGCGCGAGCCTTCGAATAATTGGCCACTTCGAGACTCCCGTGTATGTGATGTTCCAACTCGGCAGCGGGAAGGGCATGGTACCGCCAGCTCCAAGCGTAAGATAACTTGACTGGAAATCTTCGTAAACCAGTCGATTTGTCAGGGCAGATGAGAAAAGTGTATCGGGCAGTATACCACCGGATACGCAGGCTTCCCCACAGTCTGCGCGGAACTGATCCAGTTGTGCCGTAAACAGGGAGCTGTACGAGGCGCCAATTGCCCAGGCCGATGTAGAAATGTTACCGTTGCGAGTTGTATCCGCCCCGGGCAGCCCGTCGTCTAGAATTCGGTAGGTAAGATTCTCTCGGTTACTGTTCTCCATTCTCCAGTTCAATGAGATTCGTAAGCTGGATGACAGGTTAAGTGAGGTCTGGGCAGACCACCGATTCACATCGTTGAGTGCGTCGGTCACCTGCAGACGTTCATTGATAATGCGACCTTCATCGGGTGCGATAGTGCGATCAAGTCCCAGTCGATACCTAAGTGAGGGGCCCTCGCCGTTGAACACCGCATCACGCAGTCTGTAGTTAACCTGTACGGTGCCAGTTTCGTCCAAACGGCCTATGTTATTGGCCGAAGACTGGCGCGCACCATTATAGCTCACCGATA
The DNA here is from genome assembly GCA_022821385.1 of Rhodothermales bacterium. Classification (GTDB taxonomy): domain Bacteria; phylum Bacteroidota; class Rhodothermia; order Rhodothermales; family Bin80; genus Bin80. The sequence goes on along the minus strand of JAJEDR010000026.1, from coordinate 14,224 downwards.
AATCCCGGATACCTGTGATAGCAAGTAGCAGCCGGCGCGTGAGTGCTTTGGGGGTAAGGCTTGGGGGAAGTCGGAATCTCCGTCCACGTGTAGAGTCTTCTGCCGGGGTTTGGGGCTCATCAAATGCCGGTATATCAATGGATGGTATGTCATCGGGATCGGCTACGTCGACTCCCGGCGCTTCTTGTGTGGTGGTAGTGTCTGCCCTCTCGGCTCTTCGACGTTCTGCTTCTTTGCGTCTCTGCTCGCGGCGCTCGCGTCGTTCAGACTCTTTTTGTTGGCGCCGAGACTGTGCAGCCGCCTCGGCAGCGCGCTGCGAATCCTGGAGTCGCTTGTAGAAACCAAACTTTTCGAACAAGTCCTGTGGGCGCAGGCTGAGACCTGCCCGGAGAGTAATGTTGGCGCTGATCCGAGCCCCGGTGTTATTGCCCACCGATCCATTTGACCAGCTAAAGTTTGCTGCGTAGGTCATATCCTGCACCTGCACCCAGGATAGAACGTCGTAACGCTGAAGCCGTGGGCGAAAGGTCGCGTTCAATTGAGAGCTGTAAGATTCCGTCCGAACAGAAGGCCCACCAGGAACGCCTCCTCCGAGCGCCCGCCTGAATACCGGTCCAAATTTGCGATGCCGCAGGCTGGTGAGTTCAAATGCGCTCGACCCTATCTGGGATTTATCAATTACTCCTTCATCAAGCAGTGAGGCCAGAGATGTATCTTCGAGTCGGGACTCTGCGCCAGTGGAATCGACCAAAATGACGGCGTAAAGTGTATCTACCCCAATGGCATTCAGGCTCTGGTTTGTGTTTGAATTCAAATTCAAATTCAGGAACCCGAACGGGTTGAACTGGAATCCGAAGTTTCGAGAATGAGTGAACTGGTGCTGTGGACGAACGGGGAATTGTATGTCTAGAGGTAACTCTGAGCCACGTCGGCGAACTGGGTCTGGACGTTGCTTTGACGAGGTGAATGCACGATTCGCAGTCAAACTGTAGTCGAGAGAAGAGGGCAGGTAGTTGAGACCAATAGTGCTTAACAGCCTCAGAACAGGTATCTCCTCCAGCCACGAAAACAGCCGCAACACGCGTGGGCTACGCACTTGTAGGCGGTAACTCAACGAAGTATTCCACCGCCAGGAGTTTCGAAAGGTCTGTGTGGGTGTACGCCCTTCAGTATCTGAGCGTGAATAACTGAAAGCCAGTCCATCAACAGTATTGCGCAGCAAGCGCGAACGTGATCCGCTCTTGTTGATTCGCGCAGTGTACGAGGATCCCCTGGAAAACGTCTGAGCCTCCTCGCGAATCTGATCCTGGCGAGCAGAAATTTCCTCACTGGTTAGCGTAGAATCCGCAGCGATTGCATCTTGGAGGCTGCTTACGCGTATATCTCCACGGTTTGGATCAAATCGTGGAGTACTGGAATCTTCCTTCACCTCTACGCTGACAGGCAAGCTCCATCCGAACTGTTCGGGAATGAATTTGTCCATATTCAACTGGGAGTTTACGGTCCAGTTTTGGATGTTAAGTTGGTCTCTGTCTGCCAGTGTACTCGAAAGCCCACCAAAGCCGTCCGATTGGATGCGCATTGACAGCTTCATACGTGCAAGATCAGCTAACTTGATATCCGCTGTTCCATAGGTTGCATAGCCTACTTCCTGATCATACCCGGAAACTCGGAGTTCATTTACCCACATATTTGCGTCAATCACCGCCTGTTCTTCCCCGGAGGCGTTACGGATTCCGATCACGATGGTATTTACCCGGTTAAGGCTGGGCGTTCCGCGAATTCCTATTCGTGTACCCGGCGGGGCAAACTCTGCCAAGTTAGACTGAAAGTTTGCGTGCTCATCGCTCCAGAACACTTCTGTGGGATTAAAGCCGGCACCAGACTCGTCCTCATAACTGTCGCGCAGGAATTTCATCTGGTTCAGGGAACTCAGAACGATGTTCACGGAGTTGAGGTCAACAAAGCCCTGGCCATCTGGATCAGGATTGGGTTGATTGGTGCGCCACAGGTAATCGGCGCGTTCGTTTGATCCGTCGGGCAAATTGTAAAGTGGGCTAGGGGTAAGTGGTTGCTCATACTCGTAATAGTCCGAGTCTTCGTTTGCGCCCAGTCGCATAAAAAATCTCACTGCTTCCCGATCTTCAGCCTCGAGAGGTCTGCCGTCAATGGTTCCGTCAAGGTGCAGAAACATGCGCAGGTTTCTGTATTTGAGAAGATCCTGAGGAGAGGTGTAGGTGCGATAGACTGCCAAATGCCGGTTGGCACGAAGATTACTTGCACGAATAATCATGGCTTGTTCTCTGGCATCCACAATGCTACCCGAATGTTGATCACGGATACGGTTCCTGACCGCGCCTTTTGGGATCTCATAGTTGGGATTCTCCTCGTTGTTGATGCTCTCAATACTGATTCGCGCTCCCGTTAACGGATCCTCAGGCGGAATAGGTTCTCCATCAATATCCGTTGCGTTGACCAAATCATTCGCTCGCCATTGACTTCCAACGAGCTCGAGAGCCGCAAACCGTATGGTTATCGGGGAGGTATGTCCGGTAGTCCACAGGCGGATAGACTCCATGAGTGTGAAGTCCTGGATGCTCCCTACTCTGCGGGTGAAATTCTTGACTGGTATGCGTACCAAATACCATCCGGTGCCCCCGCCTCCTGGAGATTCGATTTCGTTGATGATGTAATCGTTGGTGTTTTCGGGCCGAGCAAGCTCATCCAGGGTTGTGAGATTCAGCGGCACTTCATATTGAAAGTAGCTGTTGTCGGTGTCAGAGGCGGAGTTCAGGTTGATGTCCTCGGTATCAGGTAGTCGAGAGTTTCCGCTGTTATCTCCGTCGGGGCCCAATTTATTCTGAGCATCAAAGGTATTGAGTTCATGTCCCGCGAAGAACCGCGTAAACCTTTCCTGGATAGTGGCCCCTCCAGGGAAAAATTGATTGTTGCTGAAAAAACTTTCGTTAAGGAAGTAATAGTAGTCGTCGGCAGAGGGATCCAATAGGGCTTTTGCCCTTTCCCGTGCCAGTATTTCGGGATATCTAACACTTACGGTATTATCCAGAGATGAAAGGAAGTCGGCAAACACAACTTGCTCGGTACCTGCCCCGCCCTCCAGTTCAAATTTGTTGTTGGGGAATGAAGGTAGGCCGTCCAATCCAACATCCTCGGTAATGCGTTCGCCTTCTTCAATGGGGTTTATTTTTTGGTTCTGTTGTCCGGTAGACAATCTGGCCAGATTGCCCACCGATCCGACCTCGGAAAGTGAAAGGCCATCCTCAGTATTAAGCTTGTTATCGGGGATCACATCTTCGCTAATGCGGCCAATATCAACGATCAGCTTTGCGTTTGGGTCTGTTTCCCCCTCCTTGGGGAATGGTCTCATCACAAACTCAACAAACTCAATGTTCTTTGAAGTGAAGTCGGTATTCCCTTCGGTTAATCGTTGTGTAATGCCTCCCCAAGCCTCGCGAGGGTTGTCTAGGAAGCGTCCAAGGTCACGATTATAATTGTAGGGACCCCGTCCATGCGGTGTAAAGTAGAGGTCAAAGGTTGTAAGGATACGTTGACTCTGCAGGGTTTCCCGGTTGGGGAACACCTGTTGTGGTGTGACAAGCTGCACTGCTGGCTCGAGGTCTCCTGTGAACTGCTCCAGGGATGACGCGTTAAGGGTATACCAACCCATAATCGATCGTCCGTCGTTGTGCAAAGGCGTATCCACACCTCCCAGTTCACTGTGCGTCCCGATTATAGGTGCGCTGCTTAGCAACCAAGCGCCTTGGCGCATCAGTGAAATCAGGTTCTCAAACCCTTCAAAGTCGTCTACATAGGAGACCCCCTGTGTTTCATCTGAAAAAAAATCAAGTCCATTCTTGCGAAGGTCACGCCGTTGGTCTTTAAAGGCATTGGTTAGCACGTGTCCCGGACGTAACTGGGCAAATTCGCCGACTAGAGTGATTGAACTCTCCTCTTTGGTTTGGATCAGGGGTAACCAGTCCACTGCTCTCGTAAGCCATCGAGGTTCCAGTTGCAGGCGTGTATCTGTACCCCAGATCACATTTGAGACGGGCTCCTCTCCGATGCGGAATTTATCAGTAATGGATTTCTGGCTAAGCCGCATTATGGTTCCGCCTGCCGTGAATTCTTCGCGTGGAGCGTACTCCAGCCTGGCACCGAGAAGCGTTTTCTGTTGGAGATTGAAGAATGAGTTTTCCTCGTAATCAATATCGATATCGCGCCCGGCAGTCAGGTGCACAGGATTAATAATCGTAACCGTACCCCCCAGATAATCCACGATGTAGTCTGCCCCCTCTACGAGTGTGTTGCCTCCCGAAGAGACGCGCACGGACCCTTCAACAAGGCCGGAATAAGCTCTCAGGTCGTAGAAGGAAGGGATGCCGCCCTTGTAGGATCCCTCAATAGTGAAAATATTCTTGCCGGTGTTACGTACAGCATTCAGTTGTTTTTGGGTATAGAGCTCCCTGAACACGTACAATTCTTTTGCTTGTGTTTTATCTTCGTCATTGAGTCCACTGGCATCAATCAAGGCTTCCATACGTGCTCCGAAGGGCTCGAGGTACGGGAAAATCAACAACCCATCGCCAGGAATAACCGTGTAGTTGGGCAGGAAATCGAACAGATTATCCGGCTTTTTTGCACCATCTTCATTAAGGCGGTCAAGTCCAAGTACTTGGATCAGCGTTTGCTGTCCGGTCACCCCCTGAATAGTCTGCGTAGAAGCCTGGCCGGGCGGCTCAAGGTTGATGTCCAGTAGAAACTCGGTTGGTAAGAGCCCACGCTCAAGTGCATAGATGTTACGCATTTCCAGGTGCCAGGCCGCAGGGTTAAGCTCATCTACTTCTCCGAGGTTCGCAGGCTGCTGAAGATTAACTGGTTTGAGCAGCTTCAATACAAGACGTTCGCCAACTTGGCTATTATCTCCACCGCCGGTTTGACTGGAAAAATCACCTACCTGAATCTCTGTTCCTCCTGCAAGGTAGCGGAAGGATACCGCAAGGGCCTCACTTTCCTGGATGGTTTGGCTGAGGGTAATGTAGCCTAGGCCTTCATCTAGATCATAGTCGCGCCCAATCTCAAGTTTTTTGAACTGTCCTACCTGGTAATCCACGGTGGTCAGAGGCTGCTCCATAGCAGCACTCTCGAGATAATCCTGAGGCACGGCAGATCCCAAACGCAGTTCATTCTGCAGTTCTATAGGTTCGTACTGGTCCAGATTACTGTTTGGGTGAAGTTCGTCCGTATAATGGTGTCCCTCTGTTATGATCCTTGCGGGCTCACCTAGGTCCACGACAGCAATAACCTGCCGGACATTTTGCTCTTCCGGAGAGACCGGCGTTAATTTCCAGACTTCAAGGTCCGTGATGTGTGAAAAGACCGCATCCAGGATGATGTTTGGGGGATCGCTGAGTGCATCATTCCAGCGATTACGGAAGTAATAACTAAGGAAATAGTGCTTACGTTGATTATAGTCAGTTGGCTTGCGGCTGAATTCTGATGTTTCGGCTCCGCCATCAAGTGAGAGACTATTTGATTGTCCCTCTTGCTGGCTGGCAACTGTTGTCAGCCGAAAGGCTCCCAATTGAAATTCGGATTTTATACCAAAAAGGCTTTGTCCACCCCGGATCAGTGTAGCCGGCGTCTGCAGGAATACGTTACCGGCTTCAATGCTCTGAATAATTTCATCCTCATAACCGGTATAGACCAGTTTCAGTTGGTTTTGAAAATCAAAGTCGCGGTTGGTATCCCAGTCGACATTCACCTGCATCTTATCCCCGATCGTGCCGGTTACCCCGAGGCGCAGGTCCATTTTGAATTCAGGGGACAACTGCGATCCTCGTCCGGCAAGGACTTGTTGCGCATTCTTATCGTAAACAAACGCTGGTCGGATATCTGCACTGCCATTGACACGCAGGTCCACCTCGTTTTTCCCAAAGATGGTTGTGAATCCACTCTGGCGTCCACCGGGTACAGAGATGGATAACCCCAGACCTCGACGCTGCCGTTGCTCGAGAGTTCGTTGTTGCTCAACCAGGTTACGCCAGTTTCGGTTAAGAGCTGCGGTCAGTTTTTCATCCCGGTATTGTTCCCGGGTAAGCCGTATGGCATGCCTGACGTCTATTCCGGCCACCTGTTCTGTGATCGTATAGAATGAACCGGTGACAGAATCCAGTTCAATCTCATGTTGCCAGCCTGGAAACAGCCCGGGTCCGAGTGATCGTCGCGGCCACCGGAATACTGTGGCTGATCGTCCAGACCGCGTCAAGCTTGACAGGTATCGCTTAGCCCGTTCGTTGGTGTCGGGTGGCGAAAGCGAGTCTATTCGGGCCAGAAAGAGGCTGTCCAGGCCCAGGTTCAATGCTATTGTGCGGACGGAATCCCGGCCCAGACGGAAGAGCATTGAGCGCAGCGAATCAATCTGGTACAGCGTTACGCTGTCCGTATCCGCAGGCGCGATGTCCGGGAGTGTATCTCGTCGCCAATCTTCTTGCGCGACTGCATGTGCCAGGAGCATCCAGATCAGCACTGCCCCCGCAGTGTATACCACGAGTTGGCGCGCGGCGAAGAGTCTGCGTCCGTTCGTTTGCATTCGGTCCTGCTGACGAGCGTCAATTTACTGTTTACTCGACCTTAAATCCTCCGTGCTCGTATCGTTAGTTGCTAATATGCAGGTCCTTTTTTTGTACGTTAAAGGCGGATGACGAATTAAACACGTGCAACGCAATGTTAAAAGCCATGTTCAGGTCATTGAGTATGTTATTTTTGGGCTTGATTCTTCTTACGGGTTTACTTATGGGTTGTGCATCTCCTCAGGATGATGCAATTCGCGAAGTACTTCAGATGCAGCAGGATGCATGGAATGCCGGAGATATCGAGACTTTTATGCAGGGCTATCTGAAAAGTGACAGTTTACGCTTTGCAGGATCAAGCGGGGAGATACGGGGCTGGCAGTCCACGCTGGAGAGGTACCACAGCGTATATCCCGACCGTGCAGCGATGGGCACATTAACGTTTGATCTTCGAGATATTCGTATGCTCAGCAACAAACATGCCATGGTTTTTGGTGCTTATGCTTTAGAACGAGAAAATGATCAACCTACCGGGCTCTTCACACTAATCCTTGAGTATACCGGGGAAGGTTGGCGCATCGTGCATGACCACACTTCTGCGGACCAGATCCCTGATGATGTACTCGAAAATATCGAATGAGTTGTAGTTTTTCGCATTTACAGGATAAGACGGTAGTCATAACCGGTGCGGGTGGTCGATTGGGTCAGCGCCTGGTTGCACGGTTTGAAGAGGTCGGAGCATGTGTGGTGTCTGTTGGACGTGTGGATACTACACAATTAGCCCTGGACCTGACTAAGGAAGACGAAGTCACAGACGCTTTTGCCAATATCAAGCGGCAGCATGGTCGGATCGATGTTTTGGTGCACGCGGTCGGGATGTGGAATGAATGGCCTCTGTTGGACACCAGACTGGAAGATTGGGAGCGAATGATGCGTGTGAATCTTACGTCCAGTTTTTTGTGCTTCCGAGAAGCAGCCCGACACATGCTCCCGGCAGGAGGTACACTGATAGGCATATGTGCTCGTTCAGGCCTTGAAGCAGCTAAGTCGCAAGGCGGGGCTTATGCAGCAAGCAAAGCGGGGTTACTACGTCTGGTTGAGGCGGTTGCGGCGGAATATCCTGCACTGCGCACGTACGCACTCGCGCCGTCAATCATCCGCTATGGCAAGAGTACGGGCACAGGTGTTCATGCTGATGACTTAATTGAGCTGGCAATCCAGCTGTGCTCCGAACCCGCAGCGGTGCTTAGTGGATCCGCGATGCAGGCCTATGGAAATCGGTAATTAACAGGCAAGTTCATATGACCGAATTGGATCAAAAATCTTCTGAATCATTTGCTCGTACGCTGATCCGCGTATTTGCCGCTCAGGGCATAATGATGTTGATTCTGTGGCTGTTGCACGCAATTTACAACTAGGTCATGCATCCCATTAACTGGCTCATTGTCGCAGCCTATCTCGCTTACGTCTTGTGGGACGGGTTGCGCCGTTCCAGAGACACTGATCGCCTCAAAGGTTATTTTCTGGCGAACCAGAGCCTGCCTTGGTGGGCCGTTGGACTGTCGGTCATGGCCACACAGCTTTCTGCTGTAACCATGATTGGCACGACAGGCCAAGGTGCGACTGACGGAATCCGCTTTATTCAGTTTTACTTTGGACTGCCCTTGGCAATGGTGATCCTGGGGGTTACACTGGTGCCATTCCTGCATCGCAGTGGAGTATACACGGCGTACGAGTATTTGGAGAAGCGTTTTGGGCCCGGGACCCGGTCGCTCACGAGTTTTCTTTTTCTGATGTCCCGTGGCATGAGTTGCGGGACCATACTCGCCGCGCCGGCAGTAGTTATGGCGGCAGTATTTGGGTGGGATCTTACGCTAAGTGTGGCTGTGATCGGAATCCCCACAGTACTGTACACGATGTTTGGCGGTATTCAGGCAGTGGCATGGGCGGATGTGAAGCAAATGGTGCTGATAGTACTTTCTCTGGCAGCAGTCGTAGTTGTTCTTCTCGTAAAGATGCCGGTGAACCCTCACGATGCTCTTCAGATTGCCGGGGCAACCGGCAGGCTTCAAGTATTTGATTTCTCATTCACACTTAACGAGACATACACATTCTGGTCGGGACTTCTAGGAGGAACGTTCTTGATGTTGTCCTATTTCGGGACCGACCAGAGTCAGGTGCAGCGCTACTTGGCAGCCCGTTCGGTCCTAGAGGCGCGACGCTCCCTTCTGATGAGTGCCTATTGGAAAATTCCACTTCAGTCTCTGGTATTGCTCATTGGGGTTCTGGTATTTGTTTTTTACTTATTCCAGGCACCTCCACTCCTGTACAATCCGGCACATGAAGCAGCGGTGCGCAATCACGCACCGCAGGAATATGCCGAACTGGAAGGTCGTTACGGTACAGAGTTTACGGCGCGAACCACGGCTGCCGAAGAAGTTGCTGCGGGCTTGCCAGGCGCAGCCCAGCGACTGGAAATCCATGAGAGCAACGTGGGGAGCTTGCGTGATGATGCACTCACCCTCGTACGCGAGGCTACCGGGGAGCAATCCGTCAGGGATGTTAATTATATCATGCCACGCTTTGCCTTGGATGTTCTTCCCCTGGGATTGACCGGGCTCTTTATCGCGGCGATTATGGCTGCTGCCATGTCCAGCATTTCTTCCGAACTCAATTCCCTTTCTACGGCTACCGTAATTGATTTTTATCGGCGATGGATTCGTCCGGACGCTCCTGAGCGTCATATGCTCTGGGTCAGTAAACTAGCTACAGGTTTCTGGGGGATTTTTGCATGTTTTGTGGCTACCTTTGCGGTGACACTGGGTTCATTGATTGAGGTCGTGAACCGATTCGGTTCTTTCTTCTACGGCTCAATCTTGGGGGTCTTTATTCTCGCAATGGTCCCTGCGGGGCGCGGTGTCGGGGCCTTTTACGGACTGATTGCGGGGATGGGGGCTGTAGCTGCGGTTAATTTTTTGGCGCCGGAGGTTTCCTTTTTATGGCACAATGTCGTTGGCGCTGTGACGGTATTTTCTGTTGGTCTGCTCTTTTCATGGTTCCGACATAACGTCACGCCCGGCGATAGCTCGGGATAGCGTAGCTTCGTCCGCATATGTGAGGGTAAGGCCAACAGGGATTCCCCGTGCAAGGCGCGTGATCTTTATCGCAAAGGGCTCCAGCAGCTGGGCTAAATAAAACGCGGTCGTGTCTCCTTCCACGGTAGGACTTATCGCCAGGATTATCTCGGAAATCTCCGAGTCAGGATTTCCAATACGTTCAAGTAAAGAGCGGATATTGAGATCATCAGGACCAACCCCGTCCAGGGGCGAGATCACTCCGCCCAGCACGTGATATGTGCCACGATACTCGCCCGTGCGCTCGAGCGCTAAAATGTCCTCGGGGTCCTGAACGACACAAACCATGTCAGTGGCCCGTTTGCTGGAACTGCATATGATGCAGACCTCCGTATCCGTTATGTTCCGGCAGATGCTGCAGGCGCGTACGCGTTCTTTGACCTCCAGCAGTGCAGTTGCAAGTTGGGATACTTCTTTTTTCGGCATTTTGAGAACATGTGCGGCCAGGCGCCTTGCACTCTTTCGGCCGATAGTGGGAAGCTTCGAGAACTGCTCAATCAGTATTTCCACCGACTCTGAGGCGAATTGCATTACTCAGAGTCCAAACTTGGAGAGGTCCATATTTTTCGGCAGAAAGTTGCCGGCCTGATCGCGGAGCTCGTTCTGTGCGGCTTCGCCAGCTTCTTCAAGGGCTTTGTTGACGCCTGCTATGATGAGGTCCTGCAGCAGTTCTATGTCCTCAGGGTCGACGATATCAGGATCCAGCTCAACCTTGACAATGCGCTGGGATCCGGTGGCAGTAACCTTGATCATTCCGCCTCCGGCTTCTGAAGTAGCTGTGATTCGGCCAACCATTTCCTGCACATTGGCCATCTGCTTTTGCATTTCGGCCATTTTTTTGAAAATATTTGACATGGTCGTATTGCTGCTTAAAGTGTGGGATTGTTCGCCAAGTGAAGGTCAAAGGCTTCGGTGAGCAGCCGCAGGCCTGGGTATTGCTTCTTTAGGTTTTCTATTTCGGTATCCCAATCGGGTTTCATTGAGGGAAACAGCTCAGGTCTGACGACGAAATCAACCTCAAGGCCGTTAAGGGCGGAGATCGTCTGCATGGATTCTTTAATGGTTTCCAGCATATTTGCATCTCTAGCAACGTCCCTGACAATATCGTTGGCAACGGCGACCTTCAGAGTATTGCTATGCGCGTTTATGGCGCGGGAGTCCATCATCGTCTGGACGCCTTGTACATTGTCATGTTTGGCCAGGATTGTCAGAACCTGCGACCAAGCCTCCTGGAGGTCTGGCTGGGGGTTTTGATTGGGCTGAGGTTTTTCCTGCTGTGTCCGGGCGGGAGAGTGATACGTTTGCTCGGGGGCGGTTTTTTTTCGTTGATGGCGATCCAGGGCGGATTCACCTCCAATTGCATGGGACTGTGGGGCGCTCGTCTGTGGAGTGTCTGGACTGGGGCCGGCATTGCGGGGAGGGGAGGGGGAAGGGGCGGGTTTAGTTCCGGAGGGGGGAATGTGTCTGGGAGGAGGCGCGGCTTGTGTGGGCGGTGGCATCGCAGTTAAGGTAACCGGTGCTTGCCCAGGTGTCTCCTGCACCATACGCTCCAGACGGCGAATCTGTGCCAAAGCGTCTGACAGATCAACACTATCCCCTAGCCGTACCATCTTGATCATGGCCAGCTCTACTGCCAGACGGGGAGAGGTAGAAGTTGGCAGTCTGTTCTGGGTTTCATCAATGACCATCAGGATGCGGAGCAGCACGGTTTCGGTAAAATCCTTGGCAGCTTCTGCATACTGTGACCGCAATCTTTTACTAACATCAACCAATGCATCCGTCCCCAGTGTCACGGCAATCAACAGGTTACGTACATGTTCTGCCAGACCGTTGAAAAACTCTCTCACATCGTGTCCATCCGACATGATTCGTTCAGCGAGGCTGAGTATGGGACCCGCTGCCTGTTTCGCTATATGCCGAGTAGACTCGAAATACAATTCTGCGTCTACCACGCGCAGTGCACTGGCCAAAGTGGAGTACGTCAGATTTGATCCACAGAGCGCCACAGCCTGATCAAAGACGCTGAGTGCATCGCGCAGGGCACCATCTCCTTTATTAGCAATGAGATGAAGCGCGTCTTCATCTGCTGTGATCCCTTCGCTGTTGCAGATTCTGCCCAGATGATCAACGATATCCTTTGTTGGAATACGCCGAAAATCAAAACGCTGGCAGCGGGACAGGATAGTTGGAAGAACTTTATGTGGCTCTGTGGTCGCAAAAATAAAGAGTATATGTGGTGGAGGCTCCTCTAATGTTTTCAGGAGTGCGTTAAAGGCCGCAGTGGTGAGCATGTGTACTTCGTCAATGATATACACTTTGCGGCGCCCTCCTTGTGGTGGAACTCGAACATTTTCGCGTAACTCGCGGATATCTTCCACGCGGTTGTTAGAGGCCGCGTCAATTTCAAAGATATTCAGGCTTTGCTGCGTTTCGAAGTCTTTACAGGAGTCGCAATCCAGGCAGGGTTCGACTTCTTCGTCAGTCTTCTTTGTGCAGTTAATGGCCTTTGCCAGGATTCTGGCGGCAGTTGTTTTTCCAACACCACGAGGCCCGGTAAAGAGGTAAGCATGAGCAAGTCGTCCTAGTTTGAGGGCATTTGTTAGTGTTTGGACCACATGCGACTGTGCCACGAGGTCCCCAAAGACCTGTGGGCGGTATTTACGGGCGGTAACTAAATACTGCGATTCTGCCATGGACTGATGTCACTGCGGTATATACGGGCCAGACCATCCCATGATGCAACAAAAGTGTTTCTAAGGGGTTCGGACGGAAAACGAGCTTTTTGCGATGCGTACCGCGTCGGGGAGGTTGCTTGAGCAACGTTATGGGCTCATGATTTTTCTTCTTAAACAAGGATTGGGGTGTATTTCATGTCTTTAAGGGTTACCTGGAACAGCGAAAACGATGCTAAGGCTGCGATTCTGGATGGCAGGATTGATAGTTCGAATACAGTACTCTTCAAGCAATCTATTCTTGAGGGCACCACGGAGGAGGATCGCGTACTCATCCTGGAGTTCAGCAAGGTTAATTTCATCAGCAGTGCAGGCCTAAGGGTTGTTCTCGAGCTGGCGAAAGCATTCAGGCCTCCCAAAGCCTTTTCTGTTTGCGGCTTGTCCTTTGCGGTTCGGGAGGTTTTTGAGATCAGCGGATTTGATCAGATTGTAAATGTCTACGAAACGCTGGAGGAGGCACGGTCCAAGCACTGATAGCTGCAGTTCATAACGGTACACTCCGATACTCTCGTTGTCCAACGTAACGAGAGACGTGGATATTTGAAAGTCATACGCTATTGGTCATAGTCATGCCAGAGTCTATTTCCAGCGCGATTTCGATACAGGATCGTGCTTCGGTTCTACATCCTTTCACGTCACTGGGTACGCACAAGCCCATGGTATTCACACGTGGGGAGGGTGTGTGGGTATTTGATGAGCATGGAAATCGTTTTCTGGAGGGTATAGCAGGGTTGTGGTCAGCTTCGCTCGGATTCAGTGAGGGTCGGCTGGCCGATGCAGCCTATCGGCAGTTCCAGGAATTGCCATTCATGCATATGTTTGCTTCGGCGAGTCATCCGCCTGGTGTCGCCTTGGCGAAGGAGTTACTCCGTATAGCTCCGGTGCCTATGGCCAAGGTGTTTTTTGCAAACTCGGGTTCAGAGGCAGTCGATTCAGCCGTAAAAATGATCTGGTTCTTCAATAACGCACAGGGGCGTGTAAAGAAGAAAAAGATTATTGCCCGTCGGGACGCGTACCATGGCTCATTGATTGCTTCTTCAAGCCTGACTGGATTACCAAAAAACCACAAACTATTCGATCTTCCGCTTCCGGGGTTTTTGCACACCGCCAAACCTCATTACTACCGATGTGCACATGAAGGTGAGTCGGAAGAGTCGTTTGGAGCCAGATTAGCTTCGGAACTTGATGCACTGATCATGCAGGAAGGGCCGGAGACGGTAGCGGCATTCTTTGCTGAACCAATCATGGGGGTGGGAGGTGTGATTGTTCCCCCAAAGGGATATTTCAAAGCGATTCAGCAAGTTCTGAGGAAGCACGATGTATTATTGGTTGCTGATGAGGTAATATGCGGATTCGGTCGGACCGGAAATATGTGGGGCAGTCAGACTGTCGGCATGGAGCCGGATATACTGGTAACAGCCAAGGCACTCTCTGCTTCCTATTTGCCGATTTCTGCAGTCATGGTCAACCGGAGAGTCTATGACGCGTTAGAGTCAGGGAGTGACGAGGTTGGTGTCTTTGCTCACGGGATGACTTATACTGGGCATCCTGTTTCTGCTGCTGTAGCCCTCGAGTGCCTGAAGATCTATGATGAGAGGAATATCGTGGACCACGTACGAACTGTCGGTGCCCAGCTCCATAATGGCTTGCGCGACCGTGTTGCCCCCCACCCGCTTGTTGGGGAGGTACGTGGGAGAGGATTGATGGCAGGTGTAGAGCTGGTTGCAGATAAGCGCACACGCGAGCAGTTTCCGTCATCACTCGGAAT